>NZ_CP020330.1:4063181-4671477 GCF_002043005.1 Martelella mediterranea DSM 17316
TTGGATACGAATGCGCGATGAGGAAAGGTCGAGGGAGCCCATGCTTCAATGGCAGCCGGTTGCCAATGCATCATCCAAAGCTCGGCATCGGTCAGAATATCAAGACGGTGCGAAATGCCTGACGGTATCCATGCCGTCAATTGAGGGGGCACCAGCCATATACCCGCGTCCGTATGGACCTGGACCATACCCGATGCCGCAAAGGTCAATTGCGCGTGTTCGTGGGCGTGAAGCGGCAAGGCTACGCCCTTGGGCTTGCTTACGCGGTGAACCGTGAGAAGCGTATGCACGGAATTGGCCTCTTGGCGATGTTGATTGGCGTTACATCGAAGAAATACTTCGCTATCCCTGAGCGGGTCAATATCGAAGGGAATTCAAACCATGAAAGCAGTGGTCATCACAGAATACGGGTCAAACGATGTCGTGCACCTCGTCGACATAGACAAACCCAGCCCCGGAGCCGGCGAAGTCCTGGTGAAAGTTCACGCCGCAGGCGTGAATCCGATCGACTGGAAAATACGCGGCGGCGCGGGCGAACGCATGGGCATGCCCCTTCCCATCCGCCTTGGCGGCGAGTTCGTGGGCACGATCGAGGCGCTTGGGCCGGGCGTCCATAGCTTCGGTCACGGTGAAGCCGTATTCGGCATGGTGCACACCGGCGCCTTTGCGGAATACGCGCTGGCGAAAGCGGACAATATCGTGCGCAAGCCCTCCGGCCTGGACTTCATTCAGGCAGCCGCGCTGCCGCTCGCCGGCACCACGGCATGGCAGGCCCTTTTCGATGAGGCCGGACTGTCCGCCGGACAAAGGCTTCTGGTTACCGGCGGCTCCGGCGGCGTCGGCTCTCTCGCGGTCCAGTTCGCCAAAGCCAAGGGCGCGCATGTCACGGCGGTCGCTTCCGCCCGCAACGCGCAGTTCGTCCGCGATCTCGGCGCCGACGCCTTCATCGATTACACCAGCGGTCCTTTTGAAGAGGCGGCCAGCGATATCGACGTCGTCCTAGACACGGTGGGCGGCGAAAGCTTTCAGCGCGCGTTCAAGACGCTGAGGAAAGGCGGTTTCATGGTCACCGTCGTGGCCTTTCCGGGTGACGAAGCCGAACGCTTCGAGGTTGGCGTGAAGCGCAGCTTCACAGTGCCGAGCGCGCCAAGCCTGAGCGCGATCGCGGACCTAGTCGAGGCCGGCAAGGTGACGCCGCACATAGACACCGTGCTCCCCCTTGCCGAGATCAGACAGGCGCTGGCCTTGTCCGAGGCCGGTCGCGCCCGCGGAAAGATCGTTCTCACCATGCTGGACTAAGCGCTTGCGCCTGGCCTCAGAAATCCTCGTATTTGAAGATCACTGTCTTCAGGCCGGGCGTGATCTCGGCGTAGGCGCAGGCATCATCGTCCAGTTCCGCGACCCATTGGTGGCCGATATAGGTTTCCATGTCGATGGACTGGCCGGGCGCGAGACGGCCGTAGGGCTGCCGTTTGCCGTCGAAATCGATCCAGTAGAGTTCGAAGGGGAAATCGAGCGAGCGGTCGGCGGCGAACCGGATCTTGCGCGTCGCGCCGGTGGTTTCCGTGGCGATGCCGCCGAGACAGGCTTCGACCGAGGGCACGTAGATGGTCTCGTCGTCCGCAGCGGCCGGCATCGCGCCGGTGGATGGCGATTTACCCTGTCCTTCGAGGCATTCCCGGATCTTCAGCACCGCGGCGGTGGAGCCGGAAAGGTTGAAGCGGAGCGGTTTTTCATCGTTGATCGCGACCGTCAGCGAAGCCGCCTGCATCAGGAATCCGATCTCGTCACGCGTCAGATGGGAAACCGCGTGTCCGCCCTCGAAGCCGAACTGCGAGTCGATATCGCGGTCGTCGAAGGAAATCAGCGCGCCGTCATAGCGGTCCGCATCGCTGCGCCCCGTCGGCACGACGAGTTGCCAGTTATCCTGATAATTTTCGAGCACCAGCGGCCCGGCGGGCTCCGCCTTCACCGCGCCGCAACCCAGAAAACCCGACATCGAATGATCGATGGCATAAACCCGCCAGCCCTTGACCTCGCCATAGGGCACGATCGCGTGTTCTTCGCGATAATCCAGCCAGTTCGGCCATGCCGCGCCGGCCTGGAAAACAATCGTCAGAACGAAGAGAATACGAAAGATACCGGCCTGCATGTCGCTGTCCCCCGCGCCACCGAATTTCCACGACGACAGTATTGCCATGAGGACCGGGTCTAGGCAATCTCACAATAGGATGATATCAACCTATATCGATTGCGGGAGGAAGGGCATTGCACAAGAACACGATCTGCATCTGGTATGACAAGGACGCCGAGGCGGCCGCGCGGTTTTACGCGGACCTGTTTCCAGACAGCGCGGTGACGCGAGTCACCCACGCGCCGGGCGATTACCCCTCCGGCCAGAAAGGGGACGTGCTCACCGTCGAATTCACCGTCTGCGGCATTCCCTGCCTGGGGCTCAATGGCGGTCCGGCCTTCAGCCACAGCGAGGCCTTCTCGTTTCAGATCTCGACCGAAGACCAAGCGGAAACCGACCGTTATTGGGACGCGATCGTGGGCAATGGCGGCGAGGAAAGCGCCTGCGGTTGGTGCAAGGACAGATGGGGCCTGTCCTGGCAGATCACGCCCCGCACGCTGATGGAGGCGCTGGCGGCAGGCGGCGATGAGGCGAAACGGGCTTTTGAGGCCATGATGCAGATGCGGAAAATCGACGTCGCCGCGATCGATGCCGCCCGCAAGGGCTGATCGGGTTTTCGCCGGGAGGGGCCAGACGGCCCTGATCAGCCCTGCCCGCTCTCGCGCAGACGCAGTTCGGTTTTCAGAACCTTGCCATAGGCATTCTTCGGCAGGGTGTCGAGGAAACGATAGGCCTTGGGGCGCTTGAAGCGGGCGATCGAGGCGAGGCAGTGGGCGTCGAGCTCCGCCTCGTCGCAGGCAGCACCGCGCGCCGTCACCACGAAGGCAACCACGTCCTCGCCCCATTCGACAGACGGCCGGCCGATCACCGCGACCTCGTCCACGGCGGGGTGGGTCAGAAGCGCCTCCTCGACCTCGCGCGGATAGATGTTGGTGCCGCCGGAGATGATCACGTCCTTGGACCGGTCATGCATGGTGACGTAGCCATCGGCCGACATCGCGCCGCGATCACCGGTCCTGAGCCAGCCGCCGGCAAGGGCCTCCGCGCTCGCCTCCGGCGCGTTCCAGTAGCCTGGCATGACGAGCGCGCCCTGCACCACGATCTCGCCGATCTCGCCCGGTTCGGCGGGCATGCCGTCGTCGCGCAGGATTTGCACCGTCACCGCCGATTGCGCCCGTCCGACCGATGTGATTCGCAATGGCCAGTCGGGATGATCCCGGTCGGCGATCTCGGCGCGCGACAGCGCGGTGATGCCCATCGGACATTCGCCCTGACCGTAGATCTGCACGAATTTCGGGCCGAAATGATCAAGCGCCGCCTCGATATCGGCGCGGTACATCGGCCCGCCGCCATAAACCACGGTGCGCAACCCCTCCCCCCTGCTGCCGGATGCCCGGGCGGCGTGGGTGAGCCGGTGCACCATGGTCGGGGCAAGGAACGCGCTGACGGAGCCGTGGGCAGCGGCGATTGCCAGAAATTCATCGGCATCATAGCCGCCGGAGGGCGGGCAGATATGGCCCGCGCCGCGCAGCACGTGTACCAGCGCGTAGAGACCCGCGCCGTGGCTCATCGGCGCGGCGTAAAGCGCGGCATCCCTTTCCGTCACATAGTCGACATCGGCGAGGTAGCTGAGCGACATGTCAGCAAGCATGGCGTGGGTTATGATCACGCCCTTGGGCCTGCCGGTGGTGCCGGAGGTGTAGAACAGCCAGGCCAGTTCGCGCGGTCCGCGCTCCTCCGTCGTCATCGGCTGCATCTGTGTTGCGCGGGCAAAGGTTTCGCCCGGCACCGTCAGTATCGCTGGAGCCTTGATGCCTGCGGCCAGGCTTTCGGAGACCAGCGCCAGCCGAGCGCCGGAATTGTCGATGATCCAGTTCGCCTCCTTCGGGTGGAGCTTGGCGTTGACCGGCACCGCGACCGCTCCCGCCTTCCAGATGCCGAACAGCGCGATCAGATATTCCAGACTGTTCTTCATGAAAAGCACGACCCGATCGCCCGGCGCAACACCCGCTTCCTCGGCAAGAAAGCGCGCGAAGCCGCCGGCGCGCGCGTTGAACGCGGCGTAATCGGCCACCATTTCCGAGCCCAGCAGCAAGGCGGGCGCTGCGGGCCAGCGCTTGGCCGCGCGGTCCAGCCAGTGGGCGATGTTCATGTCGCCGCCGCCTCAAGCACCGAGGCGTAATTGGCAACGCCCGAACCGCCCATGTTGAAGACCAGCGCGCGCTCGGCGCCGGCGCGCTGCATGTCGCCCGCCTCGCCCAGAACCTGCCGGGCGGCCATGACATGCATCGAAACGCCGGTGGCGCCGACCGGGTGGCCCTTGGCCTTCAGCCCGCCGGACAGGTTGACGGGCAAGATGCCGTCCCGCGCGACCCAGCCTTCCTCGATCGCCCGGTGACCCTCGCCCGGTGCGGCAAGCCCCATCGCCTCGTAGACCATCAGTTCGGCTATGGTGAAGCAGTCATGCACCTCCGCCGCGTCGATATCGCGAATGCCGAGCCCAGCCGCCTCAAGCGCCTGCCGGATCGCGATCGCCGCCCCGGTGAGTTCCGTCGACGATCTGCGCGACATCGGCAGAAAATCGCTGACCTGGGACCGCGCCCGGATGGCGACGGCCCGCGCCGCACCCCGCGCCGCCTCGTCGCGGGTGATCACGAGCGCCGCCGCGCCATCGGAAATCAGCGAGCAATCGGTGACCTTCAGCGGATCGGCGATCATCGGGTTGCGATTGGAAACCTCCCGGCAGAAGTCGAAGTCGAGCGGCTTGTGCATCTGCGCCAGCGGGTTCGCCATGGCATTGGCGTGGTTCTTGACCGCGATCCGGGCCAGCGCATCGGTCATGTCGCCATATTCGGCGGCATAGGCCCTGGCGAAGCGGGCGAAGATTTCGGGGAAGGAGACGCCGGCCTCCTCCCGCTGGTCGGACGCACCGGCGAGCCCGGCGGTCACCTCCGGCGTGGTCAGATGGGTCATCTTCTCCACGCCGATCACCAGCGCCGCATCCACCCTGCCCGCCTCCACCGCATCGATGGCGCCCCAGAGCGCCGCCGAGCCGGAGGCGCAGGCGTTTTCAAGCCGGGTCGCGGGCGTGAAGCGCAGATCGGGATCAATGTCGAGCGCCAGCGAGGAGGCGAAGGCATCGCCGACCATGCCGGAATTGAAGTGCCCGAGCCAGATGCCGCCGATTTCTGAAGCGGGAACGCCGGAATGCTCCAGCGCCTCCCGCCCGGCGGCAACCACGAGTTCGGGCAGCGTTTCGGCTAGCCTTCCAAAGGGCGTATGCCCCCAACCGATGATGCGCGCCATCTCAGTCGACCTTGACCAGCCTGTTGCGAAGGATGCCGATGCCCTCGACCTCGAGCTCGACGACATCGCCCGGCGACAGGAAGCGCATATGCTCCAGCCCGCAGCCATTGCCGACGGTGCCCGAGCCCAGAAACTCACCCGGCCGCAGCGTTTCGGAGGCCGAGACATGTTCGATCACCTGTTCGAAGCTCCAGAACATCGTGCCGGTATTTCCGCGACCCCATTCCTCGCCATTGACGCGGCAGATCATGGTCTTGTCATTGGGGTTGCCGAATTCATCCGCCGTCACCAGGCACGGGCCCATCGGGTTGGCGGTGTCGAAATCCTTGCCCTTGGCGGGACCAAGCTGGCCGCCCATTTCGGCGGTCTGGGCATCGCGGGCGGTGAAATCGTTGAAGATCGTATAGCCGAAGATATAGGGACGGGCGTCGGCGGCCTTGATGTCCTTGGCGGTCTTGCCGATGTAAATCCCGAATTCCAGCTCGAAATCCATGAATTTGGAGTAGCTGGGCCAGATCACATCGGTTTCGTGGCCGACCACGGAGAACCGATTGGCCTTGTAGTAGATCGGCTGCTCGTAAAAGGTTTCCGGCACCGAGAGAATGCCCTTGCGGGCCATCTCCGCCTCCGCCTCTTCCGGATTGTCGAACTGCCGGGCGCGCAGCTTGCGGGCCTGCTGGAAGGCCTGTTTCAGATGGGTCTCGAAGCACAGGCAATCGCGCATCTGGATCGGCGGTTCGATCGGCGCCATCAGCCTGACGGCGCTCCGTTCCAGCATATGGCCGTTCGCGGCAGAGGCTTCCGCCTGCCGGGCGCGTTCGAGTGCCGCGTCACCGCCCTCGATCAACCCCTGGATCGAGGCGATGGCCCCGTCGGTGGCGGCGGCGAGATCGAGGATGCGTTCGCCATCGCCGAGAAGCACGCCGGGGCGGCCGACGCCGTCGCCGCGATCATAAGTCACCAGTTTCATTGCATTTCCTCCCAAGAAAACATGATTTAGCTATTGGCTGTCTGGCTCCGGTCGCGGTGCTTGAGACCGGCGGTCAGCATCGCGACGATATGGGTCGCCGCCGCGGCGGTATCGGCCGAGTCCGCGGTGCCTCCGGAAAGGCGCGCCATGCGGCCATTGTCCATCATTACGATCATCATCGCGCCGAGCATGGTCTGGTAGGCCCAGTTCACCTCGGCCCTTGTCCAGTCCGGAAAACATTCCGCAAGCGCGTCGAGCATCATCTCGGCCACCGGATCGAAGGTTTCGCGGAAAATCCCGCGCCCCTCCGAACTCGGATCGGAAAGCTCGCGAGCAAGGATACGGCCGAAGGCGCCGTCATTGGCGTTATCGCGCAGGCCGAACATCGGCACGATCAGAGCCTTGACGACGAGTTCCACGCGCTTGTCCCAATCGGCCTCCGAACGGGCAAGCTGGAGCCCGACAACGCGCTGGCCGCGGATCGCCGGCGACCGGGTTTCGAAAATGGCGCGGTAGAGCCCTTCCTTGGAGCCGAAATGATAGTTGATCAGGGCCACCGGCACGTCGGCGCGAGCGGCGATCTTGCGCACCGTCGTCGCGTCATAGCCGTATTTGCCGAACACGGCCTCGCCGGCCGAAAGGATTTTCTCCTTCGACGTCGCACCCTGTTTTTCTTGATTTTTTGGCTCGTTCACTCTGCTTTCCCGTCCTGAATTGAACAAACAATAAAAAAGGTTGAACAGTTGTTCAAGTCCTATTATCCTTTTTTGTGGAGGCACCGGCAACGGTGACAATCAGGGAGGATTTCATGAACCGAATTATCACCACACTTGCGCTTTCAGGCGGCGTCGCGCTCGCCGCGCTCTCGCCGGCGATGGCCCAGGAGACGCTGCGTCTCACCATTGCGTCCGGCCATCCGGAGGTATTTCTCTGGGTCAAGCACATGCACGAGACCTTCATTCCCACGGTCAATGCGGCGCTCGCCGAAAAGGGCGACCTGCAGATCGAATGGACCGAGGCCTATGGCGGCACGCTGATGAAGCTCGGCTCGGAAGCGGAGGCGCTTGAGACCGGCATTGCCGATGTCGCGATGGCATCCGGGGTGTTCGATCCCGCCGGCATGGGCATCCTCAATATCACCTACGCCATGCCCTTCGGCCCGATCGATCCGGAAATGGTCACCTCGGCGGTCGAAGACGCGCTTTACGGCACCGAGGGCCTGATCGACCAGCTCACGGATGAAACCGGCGTCGTCTATATCGGCGGCGGCGTGGCGATCGACGGTTATAACATTGCCGCCAAGCGCCCGATCCGAACCCGCGCGGACATGGACGGCATGCGCATCGGCGGCGCCGGGCCCAACCTTGCCTGGCTGAATTCCACCGGCGCCGTCGGCGTTCAGGGCAGCTACGTCACCTTCTACAACGACATTTCGACCGGGGTGTACGACGGCAATATCGGCTGGATGACCGCAAATGTGCCTGCCCGCATCTACGAAGTCGCGCCCTACTGGAACCGCACCGATTTCGGCGCGATGTATATCGGCGGGCTCGGCGTCGCCGAACGGCTGTGGGAGGAATTCTCCGACGACACCAAGGATGCCTTCCGCAAGGGCGCGGAAGCCTATTCCAAGGCGTTTTTCGAGGAACAGTCGGCAAAATACGCCGCCAATGAAAAGACCATGCTTGAGGGCGGCGGCGAGGAAATAATGATGGAGCCCGCCGAACGCCAGGCCTGGATCGACGACATGGACAACCCGGTGACGGCATGGCGCGAGGCAGCACTTGCCCGCGGCGAGCCGGTGGACGAGATGCTCGAAATCTACCGCGACACGCTTGCCGAAGACGGCTTCACCTTCCCGCGCGATTATCTCGCCGAATAGTCCGGCGCGGCCCGGCATGCATTGCCGGGCCCGTCCAAAGACCAATCTGGAGAAAATCATGGCAAATGCACGCGGCCGGCCGGGCCAGCTGCTTGGCCCCGTTGTCGCCGGGCTCAACGCCCTCGGCTCGGTCTGGATCCTCGGCCTGATGTTGCTGATCTGCGCCGACATCATCATGCGCGGTGTCTTCAACGCACCGATCGCGGGCGTTGCCGAAATGGTGGCCTTTTCCATCGTCGGCATCGTGTTCCTGCAATTGGCCCACACGCTGCGCAGCGGATCGCTGACCCGGTCCGATCTGCTGCTGATCGTCGCAGAGCGCCACAGCCCTCGGCTGAAAGGCTTCCTGCTGGCGCTCTACAATTTCGCCGGCGCTGCCATTCTGGCGATCGCGCTCTGGCATTTCCTGCCGTCATTCCTCAGCGCCTGGGACAGGCCGGAGCGGCATTTCATGGGCAATCCCGGCTTCTTCCAGATACCGACATGGCCGCTTTACGGGCTGATGAGCATCGGCATGGCGGCGACCATCCTGCAATTCCTGGCGAACTCGGTCGCCGCGCTGAGGGGAGAGGCCGTATGAGCGGCGTGGAAATCGCACTCGGCTCGGCCGCCCTGATGCTGGTGCTGATCTATGCCGGGCTGCATGTCGCGATCGCGCTGATCCTCGTCAGCTTCATCGGCGTGTGGGTGCTGAAGGACAATTTCGATCTTGCCGCCAACATGCTGGTGGTCGCCTTCAAGGATTCGATCACCGACCAACTTTTCGGCGTGGTGCCGCTGTTCGTACTGATGGGGCTGGTGGTCTCGATCTCCGGCATGGGCCGCGACACGTTCGATGTCGCGCAACAGGCCTTCCGGCGCATTCGCGGCGGGCTCGGGGTTGCGACCGTGGCGGCAAACGCCGTGTTCGCGGCCATCACCGGCATATCGATCGCGTCGGCTGCCGTGTTCACGAAGGTCGCCGTGCCGGAGATGCGCGCCAGAGGCTATACGCCCGAATTCTCGGTCGGCGTGGTGGCCGGCTCCTCGGTGCTTGGCATGCTGATCCCGCCATCGCTGCTGTTCATCCTCTACGGCATCCTGACGGAGCAATCGGTCGGCTCGCTGTTCATCGCCGGCGTCCTGCCCGGTCTGCTGCTGGCTGTCACCTACAGCATCGGCATCGTCGCCATGGCGCATCTGAGACCCGGTTTCGTCGGCGGCCAGATGGCGCAGGAATTCGACGCGCCGCATATGGGCTGGGGCGAGATCGCCGCCAAGCTGCTGCCGATCGCAGCCCTTGTGGCCCTCGTGCTCGGCGGCATCTATGGCGGCCTGTTCACGCCGACGGAGGCGGGCGGCGCGGGCGCTGCCGGCGCGCTGGCGATCGCGATCGTCAAGCGCCGCCTCAACTGGCGCGATTTCTGGCAGGTTCTGGTCCAGACCGGCCACACCACGGCCTCGATCTGTTTCCTGATCATCGGCGCCAGCCTCTATTCGCGCATGCTCGCCTTTACCGGCATGCCGGGCTGGCTGGGCCGCACGGTGCTGGAAGCCGGGTTCTCGACCGAGGGCGTGGTGCTGGCCATGGTCGTTGTCATGGTGCTGCTCGGCACCATTCTCGACAGTTCCTCGATCATGCTTCTGGTGCTGCCGATCGCGGTCCCGATCCTGAACGGGCTCGGCGTCGACCTGATCTGGCTCGGCGTGATCGCCATCCTTGCCGTCGAAATCGGCCTCCTGACGCCGCCCTTCGGCATCGCCGTCTACGTCATCAAATCAACGCTCGGTCCGGACAGCGACATCACGCTCGGGCAGATCTTCCGCGGCGCGGCCCCGTTCGCGCTGATGATGCTGTTCGTGCTCGCGCTGGTGTTCCTGTTCCCGGCCATCGCCACCGCACTGCTTTAGGGAGAAGACCTATGACCAAATGGAAATACACCAAGGGACTGCACGATCTCGGCAATGGCTGCTGGGGCTATCTGGTGCCGGACGGTTCGTGGGGCTGGTCCAATGCCGGTCTGATCGCCGACGGCGAGGCCACCCTGCTTGTCGATACGCTGTTCGACCTGAAGTGTACCGGCGACATGCTGGCCGAGATGCGCAACGCCGTGCCGGCGTCGGAAAAGATCGGCATCCTGGTCAACACCCATGCCGATGGCGACCACACCTTCGGCAACCAGTTGGTCAAGGGTGCGCGCATCATCGGCACCGAGGGCACGGTCAGCGATTTCAACCGCTTCGACCCCAAGGTTCTGCTTGCGGTGCAAAACGATCCGAAGAAGTTCGGCCGCTCCGGGGAGTTCATGGCCGAATGCTTCCGCCCGTTCGATTTCTCCGGCATCGAACTGACGCCGCCGACCGAGACCTTCAAGGATCGGATGACGATCAAGGTCGGCAACAAGACGGTGGAGTTGATCGAGGTCGGCCCCTCCCATTCGCTGGGCGACGCGCTGATCTACGTGCCGGAGGACAAGGTTCTCTACACCGGCGACATCCTGTTTTCCGCCGGCACGCCGATCGCCTGGTACGGCCCGATCGCCCGCTGGATCAATGTCTGCAACATGGTGCTCGACATGGACGTCGAGATCATCGTCGCCGGCCACGGCCCGCTGTCCACCAAGGAAGACGTGCGCAAGATGCGCGATTACCTGCTCGACATCACAGAGAAGGCCCGGCCGTTCTACGAGCAGGGCGTGGACTATCTCGATGCCGCCTACAAGATCGATCTCGGCGAATATCGCGACTGGAACGACGCGGAACGCGTTGTCGTGACGCTGCGAACGCTGTATGACGATTTCGACAATGCCCCGGTCCGGCCCACCCGCGTGCCCATCCCCTTCTTCGAACAGATGAAGGACATGCGCGAAAGCCTTGGCAAGCCGCCGGTGCATCACGAATATTGCAGCCATGATCATCACGATCACTGAGCCTTTCGGGAGATATCCATGAAGCTGTTCCACGCGCCCGGCGCCTGTTCCGACGGGATCGTTCTGCTCCTCGACATCATCGGCGTACCTTACGAAATTCACGAGCTCGACGTGAGGAAAGGCGATCAGCGCCAGCCCGACTATCTCGCGATCAATCCGAAGGGCAAGGTTCCCGCGCTCCTGCGCGACGACGGCAGGCTTCTGACCGAGTTTCCGGCGATCGCCTTCTGGCTCGCCCGCAAATATCCCGAGGCCGAACTGCTGCCGACGGACCCCGATGGCGAGGCAAGAGCGCTGGAGCTGCTCGATTTCATCGTCTCGTCGATCCATATGCGCGGCACGGCGTTGGTGCAGCGGCCAACGGCTTTCGCGGGCTCGCCCGAGGCGCAGGACGAGGTCAAGGCGATGGGTCGCCAGGCCATCGAGCGGGGGCTTTCGCAGCTTGACAGGGAACTGGGCGATAAGAAATTCCTGATGGGCGATCGCTTCAGCCTGCCCGATGCCGCCGCCTATTACGTGCTGAGCTGGCAACCCCGATACCAGGTGCCGCTCGGCGAACGACTGGAGAATTACTACGCGCGGCTTTCCAGGCTCTCTCCGGCCTGAGCGACCGGAAAGGAAAGCATAACGATCGTTCCCCCGCCTTCCACGCTTTCGATATCAATGGCGGCGGCGTGGGCGGTGGCGATGCGCGACACCAGCGACAGCCCCATGCCGGTGCCCTTTATCCTGCTTGTATTGGAACCGCGCACCCTGGCCTGCAGCACCTTGCCGATTTCGTCGCTCGGAATGCCTATTCCCTGATCCTCAACGGCGATCCGGACATTGCCGCCGACAATCTCGACGGACAGCATGACCGATCCATTGCCGGTCGGCCCCGAATACTTCACCGCATTTTCGAGAAGATTGACCAGCGCCAGATTGACCATATCGGCATCGACGCAGATCTCCGCCCCGACCGCATCCTCCATGATATCCACGGTAATGGTGGCATCCGGCATCAGGTCCCGGCTTCTGCGGGCGGCATCGAGCACGATCGTGCTGACAGGCGTGGGGGTTGCCTCAGGCTCCAGCGCCAGGCCTTGCACCCGGCTGCGCTCCAGATTGATTTCCAGCACTTCGACCAGACGGGCGATGCCGCGCCGTATCCGCGCGATCCGCAGATGGTTGGCCTTGTCATCGTCCCTGAGCCCGAGCTCCATCGTATCGACGCTGGACCGGATCGAGGCGAGCGGCGTGCGATACTGGTGCGAGATCACCTCCATGAAACGGACCTGGTTTTTCTGCTGCTGAAGCTCGGCTTCAAGCGCGGCCTCGGCGGTGCGTTTTGCCTCTGCGAGTTCGGCGGTGCGTATTTGGACCATTTCAGCCGCCCGCTGCCCGGCGCTGCGGGCGGCCTGGAGCGCTTCTTCCTGCAGGGCCGAATTGAGGCGATGGGCGGCTCTGAGACGCCAGCTCAGCATGGCAGTGAGGAGCAGCGCCTCCAGCAGGCAGGCTATGGCGTAGCCCTTGGAGGCCCAGTCCGGCAGGCCCGGCACATTCCAGTAATAGAGCAGCATCACCGTCATTCCGACCCACAGCACCAGGAAGGCGGCGGCGCGCAGATAACTTGCCCAGTCTCCCGGCCTGATCGTCACCAACCCGTAGATGGCCGCAAGCGTGACGCAGGCCAGTATGAAGATATTGCGCACCGGCGCTGTGTAGAGGTTGAGTCCGACGAAAATCGAAAGTGTGGAAACAAGGCCGACTGCGCCGGAGATGACGCAGACCCAATACATCCAGTGGCGCGGACTGGTGAGGTCGAACGCCCGCATCGTCGTCATCGCGCCGGCCAACAGGCCGAAGGACGAAAAGAAGGCCAGAAACAGATCATTGCCTCTGCCGCCCTCGGAAAACAGCAGCCGCGCATAACCGAGACTGCCGATATGATAGGCTGCCGCCGAGATCGTGCTGAGCGCCAGAAACAGATAGAGCGGATCGGGATCAGAGCGATAGAGCATGAGCTGGGTGACAAGCAGCAGCGCCATGCATCCGATCACGGCGCCACCGACCGTGGAGACCAGCGCCTTGTGCATCAGATAGTCCCTGGGCTGATAGAACCGCACATTCAACATCATCATGACATTGGGAGAGGCAGCGCGGATATAGATCACCTTCGCAATGCCGGCGCCGAATTCGAGCGCCACCGCATCCTCGAAACCGGACAAGGCGTCATCGGAGAGCGGCCGGCCCGCGCCCAGACCGAAATGGGCGAAATCCACCACCGACAGGCGGGGGCGTTCATCGGCTGCATAGACGTCCACGAACTCGACGAAGGTCGGAGTCAGCGCCATGACCGCCGGCATCGCCTTTTGCGAGGTGACCGTGATGCGCAGCCAAACCGCATCCCTGGTAAACTGAGCCGGTATCCCGCTGTCTTTCACCGGTCTGAAGTCGGCGTCGCCTCCGATAATATCAGCCAGCGTCAAAGTCGCTGAAGGATCGGTAAAAATCGCGAACTCCGGTTCGGATATCACATCGGCGCGCGCCGGACCGACGGCCGCAAGCATCGCGGCGACAAGCACCGGAAGCACGCAGAACAGAAGACGGCATTGATTGCGCAAACGCGATTTTCTCCCTCATATCCGGCTTCGCCGGAGCATCGCCTCAACGAGACGCCGGCGGCGCAGCGAAGGCGGCATGCGCCCCGGCCTCGCTGCCGTTGTGGCCATTATAGCCAAGCAATGATGAGGCGCGTTGCGTCAAGGCGAAATCGCCCCGAGCGCCGGACGAAAACCTGATCACCGCTGTTATTCGAGGTTCGACGGCGCGCAGTAGGTGTCGTGAATGTTGCAGCCTTCCGCGCCACCCTCGGCGCATTTTGCCATGGCCTCATCCTGGGAGGCCTGCCTGCTGGAACCGGCGCCGATTCCCATCGCGGCCCTGCTCGTCGCCCGCGCGAGCGAAACGCACATATCCGCTCCCGAAAAGGCAATCTCGCAGTCGCCGGCGCCGCCCTTGCCGCATTCCGACATCGCCTTGTCGCTGGCCGCCGATTCGGAGTCCGCTTCGGCAAAGCCGACATCCTGGGTGGAGCTGCTATAGGCAACCGCAACATTGGAGCCCGCGAATGCCGCAGCCGGCAGCGCCCATATTGC
Source organism: Martelella mediterranea DSM 17316 (assembly GCF_002043005.1). NCBI lineage: Bacteria > Pseudomonadati > Pseudomonadota > Alphaproteobacteria > Hyphomicrobiales > Aurantimonadaceae > Martelella > Martelella mediterranea. The sequence goes on from NZ_CP020330.1 coordinate 4,077,520, forward strand.
CGCGACGACGACCATTTCCAGAAACTTTTTCATGTGACCCCCGATCCGAAACCGCTGAAACCGCCGGCAGCGTCCCCGGCACTTTGTTCATGCTAAAATAAATATTTACCCGCATCAAATATAAACAACGCCAATGCTGCCCACGATCCAGGAAATAAAGTAATACAATGTAACGAAACATGACGCACCGATCTGGAAACTGAAGCAAATCCAACTGCGGGCCGCTTGATCCTGACGGCAGGCTTTGACATGTCAGCAAAGCCGTACATTAAATATGTCCCGACGCATGCCTCATCACATCTCGCTCAAGGGGAGCCCCATCACACAATGGCTGGCCAGACACAACAGGCAGAAGACGACGCACACGGAATCCGCATTCTTCTCGTGGAGGATGAGCGGGATTTGCGGCAGAGCTTCGCCGACTACCTGACGATGCGGGGCAACACGGTGACGGAAGCGAGTTCCGGGCTCGAATTTTACCGGGCGTTGCGAAAACAGAAGTTCGATGTCGCCATCATCGACGTCAACCTGCCCGATATCAGCGGTTTCGAACTTGCCGAGGAACTTGCCAAGGAAACCGAAGGCGTGGGCATCGTCATGCTGACGGCCCGTGCCGGCCGCGAGGACCGTATCAGCGGCTATAGCGCCGGCGCCGATCTCTATCTGACGAAACCGGTTGATGGCGATGAACTGCTTCTGGCGGTCAACAATCTGGCGCGTCGCCTCTCCGAAAAGACCTCCGTTGCGTTAGCCCCCTGGAAGCTCGATACGGTCGGCTACACGCTGACCGCGCCCAATGGCACCCGGATCGAGCTTACCGGCCGGGAGCTCGATTTCCTGAAACTGCTTGCCGATGGCGGCGGCAATCCGGTCAGCCGCGCGGTTCTGTCCGCCGAGCTTGGCTATGACGACCGGCCGGAGGCGCGCGGCATCGACGCTATCATTCAAAGGCTGAAGCACAAGGCCGGCGCGATCGACATGGACCTGCCGATCAAGACGATTCGCCTCGTCGGCACCAGCTTCACCGCGACGGTCGAGATCAGATAGCCTCGTCCCGCCAACCCGGCAGGTAGTCGACCTTATCGACACCGGTGAAACGGGCGAGGCGCGCAAGCTCGGCGTCCAGCTTTTCCAGACGGCCCGAGGAGGCGCGCACGCCCGGCTCCAGCCACAACCTGCGGACATCGAGCGAGGAACGCTTGCGATCGGCCTTCATGTCGATCCGTCCGATCATGCGGTCGCCCTCGATCAGCGGAAAGACGTAATAGCCGTATTGCCGCTTCGGCTCCGGCACGAAGACCTCGATGCGATAGGAAAAGCCGAACAGCCGTTCCGCCCGCGCCCGGTCGCGCAGCAGCGGATCGAACGGGCTCAAGACGCGCACCCGCGAGGGCGGTTCCGGCACGTCGAACAGAACCGGCATCTCCTCGGCAAGCGCCACCGCCGCGCGCGGCCTGCCGCCGTCGACGGTTTCCACCTGCACCTCGACGAGTTGGCCCGCATTGGCATCCACCCAAGCCTTGGCCTCCTGCGGCGTGATGACCGCGAAAAAGGCGGCGATCTCGCCGGAGGTCGCAAAGCCGAGGCGAGAAAGCGCGGCACGGCAGGCCCAGTCGACGAATTCCGCGTGATCGACCTCGTCCAAACGGTATTGGTCCGGGACCACCCGCTCGGCCAGATCGTAGGCCTTCTGGAAATTATGCCTGTGGCAGATCGCGAAATGGCCGGTGCGCCAGTGATATTCCAGCGCGGTCTTGGCTGGATGCCAGTTCCACCAGCCGCCGGAGACGTGATCCTCCTGCTTCAGCTCTCGGGCGAAGATCGGGCCGTTCGCCCGCACCTGTTCATAGGTGTGCTCGAACGCGGCGGCAAAGTCCTCCCCGTGCCATTTGCGCCAGCGCTCCTGCAGACGCTCCTCCTCGCGCCGGAAACGGTGTTTCCAATAGGGATAGAACGTCGTCGGAATGATGGAGGCATCATGGGTCCAGTGCTCGAACAACGCCCGGTCGCGTTCCAGAAGCGCCGTGAGATGCTCGCGGCGAAAGGTCTGGTTGCGCGAAAACAGGATCAGGTCATGGGCGCGCTCGACCGTGCGGATCGAGTCCACCTGCACGAAGCCGATCGTCTCGATCAGATCGAGAAGCCCGGCCTTGTCCATCGCCCTGCCGGGCGGAATGGAGAGCCCCTGTCGGGCGAGGAAGATGCGCCGGGCATCGGCGTTGGAGATCGTGATGGTCATGGCGCGAGGCTAATCCGATTCGGACAAAATAAGAACATCCTATCTGCGCCGCCCTGACGCGACGTCCCGGCAACCTGTGCAGCAGCGGGAACGACCCTTCCGGAACCGGACTTTCATGCCTATAAGAGGAAAAAATGTCCGGGGGCGAGATTGCAGATCGAATTCATTGAGGCCGGTGTCACGCATGAAGGCCGGGTGGCGCTTCATCCGCTGACGCTGACGCTGACCGGCCGCAGGGTCGGCGTGATCGGCCTCAACGGCTCCGGCAAGACCACCTTCGCGCGGTTGATCAACGGCCTGACCCAGCCCACGACCGGCGCTGTCGCGGTCAACGGCCGCGATACTGTTTCCGAAACGCAAGCGGTGATGGCGGATGCGGGCTTCGTGTTCCAGTCGCCGCAGAACCAGATCATCCTGCCGATCCTTCAGGACGATATCGAACTGGGGCTGAAGGCGCGCGGCGTTGCCAAGGCGGAGATCGCCGAACGTGCGCAGGAGGCGCTCGCTCGCCTCGGCATCGCCCACCTCGCCAGACGCCGCTCCCATGAGCTTTCCGGCGGGGAACTTCAGCTTGCCGCCCTTGCCGCCGTGCTCGCCACCTGCCCCTCGCTGGTGATCCTCGACGAGCCGACCAACCAGCTCGACCTCAAGAACCGCCGCCGCGTCGCCGATACGATCGCGGCGCTTGACGAGGATGTCATCATCATCTCCCACGATCTATCCATTCTGGGTGGTTTCGAGCGGGTCCTGCTGTTTCACGAGGGGCGACTTGCCGGAGACGGCGCGCCGGAAGATGTGATCGTGCGATACGAGGCGATGAACCGCTGATGCAATCGCTCTATGTCGAAGCAGACAGTATTCTCCACCGCATGGCCCCGGGCGTGAAGCTTGGCGGGCTGGTCATCTTTTCGCTCGCCGTGTTCTTCACGGCAAACCTTTGGGGGCTGGCCGGTTTCGCCGCCGTCGCGGCATTTGCCTATTTCACTTTGCCGATCAGACTGCGTCCGGCTCTGGCCCGGCTGGTGCCGATGGCGCTCGCCGTCCTGCTCGTCGGCGGCTTCAGCCTGATCTTCAATCCCTGGGAGCAGGCGCTGGTCTCCGTGCTCAGGCTTTCGGCGCTGATGCTGGCGGCCGCCGCCATCACGGCAGCGACCTCCGTGCCGGACTTTATCGACACGATCACGCGCGCCGCCCGGCCGCTCGAGAAGACCGGGCTGGTGCGCGCGGCCGATATCGGGCTGGCGGTCGGGCTTGTCATCCGCTTCGTGCCGGATATTCTCTCCCGCTATGGCGCGATCCGCGATGCCCACCGGGCCCGGGGGATACGGTTTCGCCCGCGGGGCGCGATTGTCCCGCTGATCATCTTGACCCTGCGCGATGCCGACAGTATCGCCGACGCCATCGATGCCCGCGGCATTCGCGGAGAAGACAGAAGGAACGTCAAATGAACTCGCGTGATCTGGTTCTGGTGTCGCTTTTCGCGGCCATCATCGTGGCGCTCGGCCTGCTGCCGGCCATACCGCTCGCCTTCATTCCCGTGCCGATCACCGCGCAGACGCTCGGCGTGATGCTCGCCGGTCTGATCCTCGGGCGCAGGCGCGGCGCGGCGGCGGTGCTGGTGGTGTTCGTGCTGGTCGCGATCGGCCTTCCCGTGCTTGCCGGCGGGCGCGGCGGCCTCGGCAGTTTCGCCGCTCCGACGGCGGGCTTCCTCATCGGCTGGCTGCCGGCGGCCTATGTCGCAGGCGCGCTTGCCGAATATGCGGCCGAAACCGATCATGCGCTGCGCCAGACCTTCGGCTTCTTCATCGCGGCCTTCGCCGGCGGCATCGTGGTCGTCTATTTCTTCGGGATCGCCTGGCTTGCCTATGGCATCGGCATGGGCATTTCCCCCGCAGTCGCAGGCTCCATGGGCTTCATTCCGGGCGATATCATCAAGGCGGTACTGGCGGCGCTGGCAGCGCGCGCGGTGATGGTCGGTTATCCGCTGCTGCCGAAGAGCCTCTCGAACGAGGCCTGATTTCTCAAGCGCGGAGGTGTCAGCCGGTCTCGCGCTAATCGAGAAACGAAAACAGCCAGTCCCGCGTCGCTTCCGGCAGCGGGGCCGGTTCGCCGTTCACCCGATTGACCGCCGTCCACAGCAGTTCGACCTCGGCGGCGATGTGATTGCCGGACTGCACCGCGACATTGAAGCCGATCGACTTGCCGCCGATCTTGGCCGCGCGCACAACCAGATCCGCGGTCTCGCCGTTCTTCAGCCCGCGGTAAAACGTGCAGCCGACCTTGCGGACCACATAGGCGGGCTCGTTCTCCACTTCCGGACGATACTGCCAGAACCGCGCAAGAGCTTCCTCGGCATGCTCGATATAGGCGGCGGTGTGCATGCGCCCGTGCATGTCGATATCGCGATAGGGAACGCGAAGTTCCGTTCTTTCAGGATGAAGCTCATCCATCGGCCACACCTTCCCGGCGCAAGAGGCGCCGTTACGCACGTTTTCACCGGCTTCTCGCAAGCACGCAAATGCGCTGCAATGCGAAAAAGCTCAGCACTCTATAGAACCTTTCCAAGTCAAACGCCATGATATGGTTATCTAATACCAAGGACCGATGATTAGAACCCATATGACCGGAGCGATTTTGAAAGCCGGCTAGGCGAAAACCGCAGTCGTAGCCATAGCTACGGCGAGGACTTTCAACGACGCGGGCTTTCAAAAGCGCCCGGCCCTTTCAGGGTGCGGCTGGAATGGCCCCCGAGAGCGTCAAAATCCTCGCGCGATGCTCAAGCATCGCTCTGCGGTGTTTTCCTACTCGGATGGCCATTCCAGCGCGCATCATATGGGTCCTAATCATCGGTCCTTGGTATAATGGTTAGCAAGCGCCCCGCTTGACTTGCAATCGCGCCGGGGCGCATTACCTTGCCGGAACGAAACGCGATGATCGGAGAGGCCAGACCATGACGGAAGCAACGAAACCGACCGATGTGACCGGCCTCAGCTTCGAGCGCGCCGTCGAGGAACTCGAATCGATCGTTGCGCGGCTGGAACGCGGCGACGTCGCGCTGGAAGAATCCATCAAGATCTATGAACGCGGCGAGGCCCTGAAGAAGCATTGCGAAAAGCTGCTGAGCGCGGCCGAGGCCCGGGTCGAGAAGATCCGCCTTGACCGCGATGGCAAGCCGGCAGGAACGGAACCGCTGGACCCACAATAGAGATCGGCGCACACCGGCGCCCGGAGTATCGGACATGTCGTTTTTTCCCGGCAAGGACCCCGAATTCGGAGATGCCGAAAGCTGCAATGCCGTCACACAGCTCATAATTCCTCGCACCAGCGATATCGGCGGCTTCGAGGTGCGGCGCGCGCTGCCGACAATCAAGCGCCGGCTCGTCGGCCCTTTCATCTTCTTCGATCGCATGGGCCCGGCCCGTTTCGGCGGTCATGGCGAGGCGTTGGACGTCAAGCCGCATCCCCATATCGGGCTTTCGACCGTCACCTACCTGACCTCCGGCGAGATCGGCCACCGCGACACGCTCGGCAACCACACCGTCATCCGCCCCGGCGACGTCAACCTGATGACGGCGGGGCGCGGCATTGTCCACTCCGAGCGCACGCCCGACGACCTGCGCCTGCGCCCGCATGCGCTGTCCGGCGTCCAGACCTGGCTCGCCCTTCCGGAACGCGACGAGGAGATTGATCCGAGCTTCGGCCACACCGAGAAGAACGCGCTTCCGACCATTTCGGAGACCGGCGTCAGCGGACGCCTCGTGCTCGGCCATTTCTGCGGGATGAAGGCCGATGTGAAGACCCACACTGATACGCTTCTGGCCGATATCGCACTGCGCCCCGGCGCCCGGCTCTCGTTTCCGGCAGAGCATGAGGAACGCGCGATCTATATCCTTGAAGGCCAGTTGGGCGTTGCCGGCGACGTGTTTGATGCCGAGCAATTGCTGGTGCTTGCCCCCAATGACCCGATCACAATCGAGGGAGCGGGGGAACACGGATGCCGCCTCATGCTTTTTGGCGGAGAGGCGTTGGAAAAGCCGCGCCATATCTGGTGGAATTTCGTGTCCTCCTCGAAGGAACGGATAGAACAGGCAAAGGAAGACTGGCGGCAGGGCCGGTTCGGACTGGTGCCGGGAGACGAGAAGGAATTTGTTCCTTTGCCCGAACGCTGAAATTCGCTAGAAACGATTTAGGGCGCGTCCAGATGGCTGCCGGTTTTCCGGCCCGTCACGCGTGAAGACAAGAAAAGAGAACATTTCCGGCTTGTGCCGCAGATGCTTCAGGCAGGAACAACGTCTTTCAGGGCGTATGAGGCTCCACAGTGACGCTACCGTCAAAAACCTCCATTCTCGACCGGATCAGGCTGCCCGAGGACCTTCGCGCAATCCACGACCGCGACCTGCCGCAGCTTGCCGAGGAAGTCCGCGCTGAGATGATTTCGTCCGTCTCGCGCACCGGCGGGCATCTTGGTGCAGGCCTTGGTGTGGTCGAACTGACGATCGCGATCCACAAGGTGTTCAACACGCCCGATGACCGGCTGATCTTCGATGTCGGCCACCAGTGCTACCCCCACAAGATCCTGACCGGACGGCGCGAGCGGATGTCGACGCTGCGGCAGGAAAACGGCATTTCCGGCTTCACCCGCCGCGCCGAAAGCGAATACGACCCCTTCGGCGCGGGCCACTCCTCCACCTCGATTTCCGCCGGTCTCGGCATGGCGGTCGCCTCCAAGCTTCAGGACAGGCCGCGCAACGTGATCTCCGTCATCGGCGACGGCGCGATGTCGGCCGGCATGGCCTATGAGGCGCTCAACAATGCCGGCGCGCTCGGCGCGCGCCAGATCGTGATCTTGAACGACAACGACATGTCGATTGCGCGGCCGACCGGGGCGATGAGCGCCTATCTGGCGCGGCTCGCCTCCGGCAAGACCTATCTTGAGGTCCGCGATTTCGGCAAGCGGCTGACCTCCTATCTCGGCAAGTCGATCGAAAGCGCGATCTCGCGCGCCGTCGGCCATGCCCGCGGCTATGTCACCGGCGGCACCATGTTCGAGGAACTCGGCTTCTACCACATCGGCCCGATCGACGGTCACTCCTTTGATCACCTCCTGCCGGTGCTGCGCAATGCCCGCGACAATGCCCGCGGCCCGGTGCTGATCCATGTCGTGACCCAGAAGGGCAAGGGCTATGCGCCGGCCGAAGCTGCGTCCGACAAGCTGCACGCCGTGAGCCGTTTCGATGTGGTCACCGGCCATCAGGCGAAAGCCAAGCCGAATGCCCCGAGCTATACTTCCGTATTCGCCAAGGCGCTGATCGAGGAAGCCCGCAACGACAAGGATGTGGTGGCGATCACCGCCGCCATGCCGTCCGGCACCGGACTCGACAAGTTCGAGGAAATCTATCCGAACCGGATTTTCGATGTCGGCATCGCCGAACAGCACGCCGTGACCTTTGCGGCAGGGCTTGCAAGCGAGGGCATCAAGCCGTTCTGCGCGCTCTATTCGACCTTCCTGCAGCGCGGCTACGACCAGGTGGTCCACGATGTCGCGATCCAGGGCCTGCCGGTGCGCTTCCCGATCGACCGCGCCGGCTTCGTCGGCGCAGACGGGCCGACCCATGCAGGCTCCTTCGACACGACCTATCTCGCCACCCTGCCCGGCTTCGTGGTGATGGCCGCCGGCGACGAGGCCGAGCTGATGCATATGGTGCGCACCGCCGCCGCCTATGACGAGGGCCCGATCTCGTTCCGCTATCCCCGCGGCGAAGGCACCGGCGTGGTGCTGCCGGAACGCGGCGAGATACTCGAAATCGGCAAGGGCCGGATCATTTCCGAAGGCTCGAAGGTGGCGCTGCTGTCCTTCGGCACCAGATTGGGCGAATGTCGCGAGGCGGCGACGGTTCTGAACGCCGCCGGCCTTTCAACCACGGTTGCCGACGCCCGTTTCGCCAAACCCCTCGACCACGACCTGATCCGCCAGCTTGCCGCCCATCACGAAGTGCTGGTGACGATCGAGGAAGGCGCGGTCGGCGGGTTCGGCGCTCATGTGGTCCAGTTCCTGGCCAATGAGGGTCTGCTCGATCACGGCCTGCGCGTTCGCCAGATGGTGCTGCCGGATATCTGGATGGAACAGGCCAAGCCCGAGGATATGTATGCCAAGGCCGGCCTTGATCGCGATGGCATCGTGGAAACCGTGTTCCGCGCGCTCGGCCGCCACGGCGTTTCCACCGGCACGGTCGGCTGAGCGCATCGGCCCGAAAATCGATTGCGTTTTTCGGAAAGCACGATGCGTCGTTTCAAGAGATTATCTTGCGCCGGCCGCCAAAAGCGTCCATGGAGCGGCCATGACCGCTCCCGCTACCCCCATGCGCCTTGACCAGTTGCTGGTCGCGCTGAACCGTTTCGAGACCCGTTCGCGGGCCCGCGACGCGATCGCGCGCGGGGCGGTGACGGTCAACGGCAAAACGGTAACAAAGCCCGGCGCAATGGTAAGTCCGGATGCCGTGATCGCGATTGACGACCCGGCCGAACATTATGTCTCCCGCGCCGCGCTGAAGCTTTCGGCGGCGCTCGATCATTTCGCATTGTCGCCGGAAGGCGCGCATGCGCTCGATATCGGCGCTTCGACCGGCGGGTTCACGCAGGTTCTGCTGGAGCGCGGCGCGCGTCATGTCACCGCCATCGATGTCGGCCACGGCCAGATGGCGAGCCGGATCGCTGACGATCCGCGCGTCACCAATATCGAGGGCTTGAACGCCCGCAACCTCAGCCGCGAGGATATCGCAGGCGGGCCGGTGCACTGGGTCGTCTCCGATGTCTCCTTCATCTCGCTGAGGCTCGCCTTGCCGCCGGCGTTGGAACTTGCCGACCCCGGCGCGATCTGCGTCCTGCTGGTGAAACCGCAATTCGAGGCGGGCAAGGACAATATCGGCAAGAAGGGCCTGCTGAAGGACCCGGCGCTCGGACCTGTTATCGCCGCCCGGCTTGAGCAATGGCTCACTGGGGAGATGGGCTGGCGCAGTCTCGGTATCGCGCCCTCGCCAATCGAGGGCGGTGACGGCAATCGCGAATTTCTGCTCGCCGGGCGCAAACCCGGCATAAAAGAGGAATAAAATCCCATGGCGGCCGAAACCGTGACCATTGAAAAGCTGGGCGCGAAGGGCGATGGCGTAGCGCAGACGCCTGCGGGCCCGGTCTTCGTGCCGTTCGTCCTGCCCGGAGAGCGCATCACGATCGCCCGGCAGAAATCCTCTGGCGCGATGCTTGCGCTTCTGGAGCCTGCGGCCGAGCGCGTCGAGCCCGCCTGTCGGCATTTCGGGCCGGACGGCAAGAACGGCACCTGCGGGGGATGTTCGCTCCAGCATCTGGCACCTGCGCCCTACCACGCCTTCAAGCGACAGGTCGTGATCGACGCGCTTTCCGCCCACGGCCTCGACTGTCCGGTCGAACCGCTGGTCACGGCCGCCCCTGGCCAGCGCCGCCGGGCGACCTTTTCGGCGCGCAAGACCGAAGCCGGCATCGTGCTCGGCTTTTCGAGCCCGGAAAGCCATCACATCGTGGAGATCGAGGAATGTCCGGTGCTGTCGCCGGCGCTGTTTTCCCGCCTGCCCGCCCTGCGCCTTCTGGCCGGCATTCTGGCAAGCGGTAGCGACCCGTTCCGGATCGCCGTCCTGGAAACCGAAACAGGCCTCGACATCAGTTTCTCGGGCCTCAAGCCGCCATCGGAAAAGCGCCGGCAGGCGGCAACCCGCGCGGTGATGGCGTTAAAGGGCATCGCCCGCCTGACCTATGAGGACGAGATTATCGTCGAACCGGTCCGCCCTGCCCTCAATATCGCCGGAACCACGGTCAACCCGCAGCCCTCCGGTTTCGCCCAAGCGACGCGAGAGGCCGAGGAGGTGATGGCGGGGCTGGTGGCAACGCATCTGAAAAGCGCCAAACATGTCGCCGATCTCTTCAGCGGGTTTGGCACATTTGCCCTGCGGCTGGCCGCGAGATCGAAGGTTCATGCCGTCGAGTTCGACGCGAAGGCGCTCGCCGCGCTCGATATCGCGGTGCGCAACCGCCAGGGGCTGAAGACGGTGACGAGCGAACGGCGCGACCTCTTCCGCCGCCCTTTGCTTGCACGCGAACTGGCGGGCTTCGACGGCGCGGTGTTCGACCCGCCGCGCGCCGGCGCGGGCGAACAGGCCGAGGAACTGGCCCGCTCGAAAGTCTCCAAGATCGCCGCGGTCTCCTGCAACCCCGCCACGCTTGCCCGGGATCTCCGGCTTCTCGTGGATGGCGGCTACCGGATCGAGCGGGTCATTCCGATCGACCAGTTCCTCTGGTCCCATCACGTGGAAGCGATCGCGCTTCTCAGCCGGGCAAAATAAAACCCCGGCGGAAACCCGCCGGGGTTCGAAATCACGCCATCACCCGCACTCAGTAGTAGGGCGACAGGCACTGCTGGCGCGGCCCGTTATAGGGCTGGAAGGTGTTATCGTAAGTACGGTAGGAACGATAACGGTTCTCGCACCAGGCATAATGCTTGGGGTTCAGCCCATTGGTCTGCTGCGGACGGTTGTTGTTTCCCGCCGCGATCGCGCCGCCGATGATCAATGCGCCGGCGCCAAGGACCGCGAGCGGAACCCAGGCATTGTCGTTATTGTCCCAGCGGTAGTCCGGACCCGGGCGCGGCGGGCGGTAGCCCGGCGGATAGCGGTCGTAGCGGTTGCTGTTATAGTAACCGCCCCTGCCATTATAGGCCTGATGGCGACGATCATAGCCGGGTCGGCGATCATAGCCATGACGGCGATCCCAATTGCGGTCGCCCCGATTGCCGTTCCAGTTCCGACCATCGACGCGTTCGATTCGTGCATCCGCGCCGGCCGGATTTACGGAAATCGGCATGGACTGAGCAGGGATGGCGCTTGTCGCCACGACAATCGAGGCGAGCGCTGCGGCCACCATTTTCTTTGCCCGATCTAACATCTGCATCTCCCGTTCTTTCTTTAAAGCCGAAGCCCGGATTGGCCTCGTACGCTATGTGACGACCATAAATCCTGTCACCTGAACTCAGGATTAACGGCTTGTTTAGGTTTCTCTAAACGCGCGAAATATGCAGGAGGTTCAAAAAAATGCGCCGGCAGGCCTCGTGTCAGACCGTGGGCACCGTGCCGCCATCCACGACGTATTCGACGCCTGTGACCGCCGAGGCTGCGGGAGAAGCAAGAAAGCCGATAACGCCGGCGACCTCCTCGGGCTTGGCCGGCCGGCCGAGTGGAATGCCGCCCAGCGCGTTCATGATGATCGCCTTCGCGCCCTCGTAGTCCGTGCCGGAACTCTCGGCGATGCGCTCGGCGAGCGCCACCGAGGCCTCGGTCTCGATCCAGCCCGGTGAAACCCGCACGACCCGGACACCCTTGGGCGCCAATTCCTTCGACAGGCTCTTGCTGTAGGTCGAAAGCGCGGCCTTGGCGCTGGCATAGGCCGTGGTCGATTCCGGCAGCGGCAGTTGTCGCTGGATCGAGGTGACGTGCACGATGACGCCGCCCTGGCTGAGTTGCGGGGCAAGCTGCCGGTCGAGCCGCACCGCGGGCATCAGGTTCAGGTCGATTTCGCTTCTCCAGAAGTCGTCGGTCAACGCGGCGAAACCGCCGCCCGGCGCCGACGAACCGCCGGCGACATGCACGATGATATCGAGGCCGCCGAGAAGGCGTATGGTCTCGGCGGCCACTCTCGCACAGCCCTCGGCAGTGGCAATATCGGCCGCGATAAAGGCGACGCCTTCCGGCGCATCCTCCGGCTTCGACCGGGCCGTCGTCACCACATCAGCGCCGCGCGCGGCGAGATGAGCGACCACCGCCGCGCCGAGCCCGCGCGTGCCGCCGGTCACGAGCGCGCGCTTTCCCTCAAACACGCCCATCAGCTGATCTCCAGCGTGTGAATGAGATCATTCCTGAGGGTAAAGGCATAATCCAGATCGACCGGGCTGCCCGGGAAATTGCCTTCGACATGGGCGGTGACGATAAGCCTGCCGTCTTCGCTTCTGGCGGCAATCGGCGTGCTGGTATATTGATATTCCGTCGCGGTCTTCGCCCGCCATGTGCTAATCGCGGCCCGTCCCGTATGGGTCTTGCCTTCGTCACGCACAGTGGCATCTTCCGTGAAGCAGTGGGCGACCGTATCGGTATCGCCGGGATCGGTAGCCAGATAGGTTGCGATCGCCTTGGGTAAATCGCGCATGATGGTTTTCCTTGGTTTCGTTGCGGACCGGCAAAATGTGGGCTAATCTGAAAGAATGACAAGTACGGACGAAAAAGTGGGGTACGAACCTAAAAGTAAGTACACGAGCCAGACCGCCGCCGCAGGCGTGGAAACGGCGCTGCGCTTTCTGGAGGGGCGATGGAAACTGGTGATCCTGTTCCACCTGTTCGGCGGCAGGGTGATGCGGTTTTCGGAGCTGGAACGGGCGATCCCGGACATCTCGCAGAAAATGCTGATCCAGCAGCTACGCGCGCTGGAGAATGACGGCATCGTGCGCCGGGTCGTGTACCCGGAGGTGCCGCCCAAGGTGGAATATCGCCTTACCGATTGGGGACAGGCGCTCTGTCCGGCGCTCGACGCGCTTTTGACGTGGGCGGAGCAGAAACCCGAGACGCCTGCTGCATAGAACAAGCGGCGTCAGCACAAAAAAGAGCGGGTCCGCATTTCGGTCAAATGCGGACCCGCTCTTTTGTCATCACTGGCAAAATGCTCAGATGTCGCTCTGGCTCGTCACGATACGCGAGACTAGGCCGTATTCGATCGCTTCCTCGGCCGACAGCCAGTAATCGCGGTCGATATCCTTGGCGATCTTTTCCTCGGGCTGGCCGGTGGCCTTCGAGAAGATCTTGATCAGCCGCTCGTTCATCTTGATGATCTCACGGGCCTGGATTTCGATATCGGAGGCCGGGCCGCGGGTGCCGCCGGAGGGCTGGTGCAGCAGAAAGCGGGTGTTCGGCAGGCAGATGCGATCTTCCTTCGGCGCGGCGGCATAGATCAGCGCGCCGGCGGAGGCGACCCAGCCCGAGCCGATCATGATCACCCTCGGCTTGATGAACTTGACCAGGTCGTGGATCGAATCGCCCGATTCCACATGCCCGCCCGGCGAATTCACGAAGACGCGGATATCCTCGTCGGAAACCGCCGCCATCGCGACAAGCTGCGAGCAGACCCGCTGCGCCAGTTCCTGGGTGATCGGGCCGTAAATGAAGATCGACCGCGACTTGAACAGATTGGCTTCGGCTTCCTTGCCCAGGGGCATTTCGGTCTTCTTGTCGTCTTCTTCGTCGTTCATCTGCAACTCCGGGAATCAGGATTGTTCCTTCCCGACTTAATGCCAATGAACCGGCAATACAATGACCCCGCCTTCAAACGCCGCGATGAAGCCCGTATTCGGCGACGGCTCTTGAAAAATGGCCTCGGCGACCCCACATGAAAGGGGTAGCTGGCGACGGCCACGCTATCATTGTCAAATCCAATCATCATTGAACCATTCTGCCGCATGACGAGCATCGCGCCCTCATCCGCGGCACTCTGCATACGCGAAAGGACACTCCCTTGCGTTACAATCGACTTGGAAATTCCGGCCTCAAGGTCTCCGAACTCTGCCTCGGCACCATGACCTTTGGCGGCAAAGGCTTCTGGACAGCCATCGGCCAACTCGACCAGAAGGCCTCCGAAGAACTCGTCTCCGCAGCTCTCGACGCCGGCATCAATTTTCTCGATACCGCCAATGTCTATTCCGAAGGCCTGTCGGAGGAAATCACCGGTCAGGCGCTGAAGACCCTGAACGTTCCCCGCGACGAAATCGTCATCGCCACCAAGGTCTTCGGCGGCATGGGCGAAGGGCCGAACAGCCGGGGCTCGTCGCGCTATCACATCATGGAGCAGGTCAAGAAGAGCCTCGCCCGGCTGCAGACCGACCATATAGACCTCTACCAGCTCCACGGTTTCGACAACACGACGCCGGTCGAGGAAACGCTGGAGGCGCTCGACACACTCGTCCGCCACGGCCATGTCCGCTATATCGGCGTTTCCAACTGGGCGGCATGGCAGATCGCCAAGGCGCTCGGCATCTCCGAACGCAAGGGCCTCGCCTCGTTCCAGTCACTGCAGGCCTATTACACGATTGCCGGCCGCGACCTCGAGCGCGAGATCGTGCCGATGCTGAAATCGGAAGGCGTGGGGCTGATGGTCTGGTCGCCGCTTGCCGGCGGTTTCCTGTCGGGCAAGTATGACCGCGACAACCAGACAGATGGCGAAGGCCGCCGCGTCGCCTTCGACTTCCCGCCCGTCGACAAGGAACGCGGCTTCGCGACGATCGACGTGATGCGCGAGATCGCGAACGTCAAGGGCGTCTCGGTGGCGCAGATCGCGCTTGCCTGGCTGCTTCACCAGACGGCCGTCACCAGCGTCATCGTCGGCGCCAAGCGCAGGGAACAGCTTGAGGACAACATCGCCTCGACCGCGGTGGAATTCACCGCCGAGGAGATGGAACGCCTCAACGCCGTCTCGGCGCTACCGCGCGAATATCCGGGCTGGATGCTGGAGCGTCAGTCCGGCAACGAGGTGGAGGCCGAGCCGCGTTCGCTGAAATAGTCTCTGCGTGCGGGGCGGTCGCCGAAAGGCCGCCCCAGAATAGAACCGGGCATCATGAAAGCCGCACCCTCACCCCGTGCGGCTTTACACCTTCCGGCTCGACATGAATGGCAAGCGAGGCGCCGGGGATCGCCTTCTTGATCGCCGCCTCCAGCCGGTCGCAAATGTCATGGGCTTCGCCTACCGGCATGTCCTCGCTCACCACCAGATGGAAATCGATGAAGGCCGCCGAGCCCGCCCTGCGGGTGCGCAGGTCGTGAACGCCGGAAGAACCGGCGGCGTTGTCCATGATCGCCTGACGGATCATTTCGGATTCTTCCTGGGTGAGCGCCGTATCCATCAGCCCGCCGAGCGATTCCTTGATCAGCCCCCAGCCCGCATAGAGAATGTGCGCGCCGACCGCGAGCGCGAGCAGCGGATCGAAGATCGGATAGCCGGTGGCGAGCGCCAGCCCGAGCCCGATCACGACGCCGATCGAGGTCACGACGTCCGTGCGGATATGCTTGCCATCGGCGACCAGCGCCGGCGAACGCGCCGCGCGCCCGGCGCGGATCAGCACATAGGCCCAGACGCCGTTGATCAGGCTTGCGACAACATTGACGCCGAGGCCGATATAGATATCGGTCGGCATTGTGGGGTGAAGCAGTTCGCCCGCCGCTTCCTTGAAGATCAGCAGCGCCGCCACGACGATCGCGACGCCCTCGATGACGGCCGAGATATATTCCGCCTTGTGGTGCCCGAACTGGTGATCGTGATCGGCGGGCTTGGAGGCGTAGATGATGGCGACGAGGGCCGCGACCGAGGCGACGACGTTGACGATCGATTCCAGCGCATCCGACAGAAGGGCGACCGAGCCGGTCAGATGCCAGGCGGCAAGCTTGATCGCGAGCACCAGGAGCGAGAGGGGGATGGTGGCGATGGCAAGCTTGCGGGGCATGCTTGATCCATGGGCATGGCCTGTGCTCATTGCGCGCTCCCATAGCGTTCACGATCGTTCGGGAAACCGGGAGGTTTCCACGATGACGATGTGAAAATGCAGACTTTTTCCGAGACCACCAAGGTCAAATGCAGAGCGGGCCGGAGAAGGCCCGCATCGCATTGCTACTCAATCACGCCCCCGTCCGCAAGTCTCAGCCGACAGCTTTCCTGCCTGAAACATCGGCATGGCCGACGAGCTTACCGACGACATTCTCGATGATGCGCATGCCGGCATCGCCGCCGAGCGTCATGATCGATTCGGGATGGAACTGGACGGCGGCGACCGGCTCGCTGACATGTTCTATGCCCATGACGATGCCGTCATCGGTCTCGGCCGAAATCGCGAACTCGGTCGGCAGCGCCACCGCATCGGCGAAGATCGAATGATAGCGACCGACGGTGATCTCGTTGGGCAGGCCATCGTAAAGCCGACCATGCTCGAGAATGCGGATGCGCGACGGTTTGCCATGCATCGGCACCGCCAACTGCCTGAGCGTGCCGCCATAGGCTTCCGCCAGCGCCTGAAGTCCCAGGCACACGCCGAAGATCGGCAGGCCGCGTTCGCGCGCCTTCTTGATCGTCGCCTTGCAATCGAAATCCTTCGGCATTCCGGGACCGGGCGAAAGCACCACGAGATCGGGCCCGACGCGGTCGAACGTCTCGTCGGCCACGGGGGACCGCACGGTCGCGACCTCCGCGCCGGTCTGGCGGAAATAATTGGCGAGCGTGTGGACGAAGCTGTCCTCGTGATCGACCAGCAGGATCTTGAGCCCCTTACCGACCTTCTCGACGGCTCGCACGGCGGGCGCGCGGGTTTGCGCATCCGCCTCGCGGATCGCGGCCAACATGGCTGAAGCCTTCAATTCGGTCTCCGCTTCTTCCTCATGGGGATCGGAATCATAAAGCAGCGTCGCGCCTGCGCGCACCTCGGCCACGCCCTGCTTGACCCGGATGGTGCGCAGCGTCAGCCCGGTGTTCATGTCGCCGTTGAAGCCGACCATGCCGATCGCGCCGCCATACCAGGCGCGCGGGCTCTTCTCGTTGTTCTCGATGAAGCGCATCGCCCAGAGCTTCGGCGCGCCGGTGACGGTGACCGCCCAGGCGTGACTCAGAAACGCATCGAAGGCGTCCATATCGGCCCGCAGCCGACCCTCGATATGGTCGACGGTGTGGATCAGGCGCGAATACATCTCGATCTGACGCCGTCCGATGACCTTGACGGAGCCCGGCTCGCAGACGCGGCTCTTGTCGTTACGGTCGACATCGGAACACATCGTCAGTTCCGACTCATCCTTCTGCGAATTGAGCAGTTTCAGGATCTGCTGGCTATCGGCGATCGGGTCCTCGCCGCGCTTGATCGTGCCGGAGATCGGGCAGGTCTCGACCCGGCGGCCGGTGACCCGCACGAACATTTCCGGCGAGGCGCCGATCAGATATTCCTGATTGCCGAGATTGATGAAGAAGGAATAGGGCGAGGGATTGGTGGCCTTCAGCCGCTTGGAGATCGCCGATGGTTGGCTTGCGCAGCGCTCCATGAACTGCTGGCCCGGCACCACCTCGAACAGGTCGCCGCGCACGAAACTCTCCTTGGCGCGGGTGACCAGTTCGGCATATTCGCCCTTGTGGTGATCGCCTTTCGGCGGAACGCTGTTGGAGGGACGGAACGGCTCGGGCTCGATCGTCCCGTCCCTGCCCTCGGTCGCGATGCCGTCCTTTTCGAAATCATAGCGGTCGATCCAGGCCTTGGCGGCATGGTTGTCGACCATCAGCACCTCGTCGGGGAGGTAGAGCACCATGTCGCGCTGGTCGGCCGGGCGTTCAAGCTTCAGGTCAACCGCGTCGAACTGGAAGGCGAGGTCATAGCCAAACGCGCCGTAAAGGCCGAGGCTGGCATCCTCCTCGGAGAAGAACAGGTCGGTGATCGCCCGAAGCACAGTGAAGACGGTCGGAGCCTTGGAGCGCTCCTCCTCGGTGAACTGGCGGTCGGGCTCGGCGACCTTGAGATCGATCCGGCGGGCCTCGCGGGAAAGGATTGTGACGGCATCGAGGGCTTCCAGCGCCGGCAGGATCAGTTCGAGCAACGCCTCGCCCCGGCCATTGAAGGCCTCGAGCCAGACATTGCGGCCATTGCAGGAGATCGCCATCGGCGGATCGATCACGGCGGTATCCCAGCGGGTGTAGCGGCCCGGATATTCGTAGTTGGAGGAAAGCACCGCCCCGCGGCGCGAATCCAGCCGCTCGATATAGCTGGAGATCGCGTCGTCATAGGGCACGAAACGCCGCGTCCGCGTGATCTCCACGCCGCCTCGGGTCAGATAGCTCTCGCCGCCATCGGGCCGCTCATGAAGGCTCATATTCCTTGCTCCACCTCGGTGATGCGGCCCTGCCGCATGCTGGTCATTCTCAACCCTTGCAAAGACGGCCCTAACAAAAAAGCCGCCTCGTTGGAGGGCGGCTTCGTCAGATCAACTGAACATGCGTGATCGCGGCCGCCGTTAGCGAGCCCACCACCAGTTTGCAATGTTGTTCGTCTTGATCGTCATGCTGGTTTTGTAGCGCAACCCAAAAGCGCTGGCAAGCGTGGATTGGGCGGCCGGGGTCCGCGCCGCCCATCCGCAAGATGCCGCCGCGCGCTCAGGCGAACAGCTGGCCATGGCAATGCTTGAACTTCTTGCCGGAGCCGCACGGGCACGGCTCGTTGCGGCCGGTGTTTTTCCACTCTTCCGGCATGGTGGCGGCGTCGCCGGAAGCGACCTGCTCGCCGGCCATCTCGTCCTCGCCCGTTGCCGGATCGATGTGGCTGGCGCGCACCTGCGCCGGGTTGATTTCCGGGCGCGGCGGCGGAGCCTCGCGCACGAGCTGGACGCGGGACAGCTGCGAGACCGCGACCTCGCGCATATTGCCGAGCAGCGCCTGGAACAGTTCGAACGCCTCGGCCTTGTATTCCTGCAGCGGGTCGCGCTGGGCATAGCCGCGGAAGCCGATGACCGAGCGCAGGTGATCGAGGTTCACGATATGCTCGCGCCAGAGATGATCCAGCGCCTGCATCGTCACCTGCCGCTCGACATATTTCAGCACGTCGGGGCCGAACTGCTCGGCCTGCTTGGCGCGGTTTTCCTCGATCTGCTTGGCCGCCTCGTTGATGCGCTCCTCGATTTCAGGCTCGGCAATGCCGTCTTCCTCTGCCCATTTCTCGATCGGCAGGTCGAGATTGAGAATGCGCAGGCAATCTTCCTTGAGGCCGGCGACGTCCCACTGCTCTGCATAGGCGCGTTCGGGAATGCGGGCCTTGACGGCCTTTTCGACCACGTCCTCGCGCATTTCCCTGACGATTTCGGAAATGTCCTCCGAATCCATCAGTTCCTTGCGCTGGTCGAACACGACCTTGCGCTGATCGTTGATGACGTCATCGTATTTCAGCAGGTTCTTGCGGATGTCGAAGTTGCGGGCCTCGACCTTCTTCTGCGCGCGCTCCAGCGCCTTGTTGATCCACGGATGGACGATCGCCTCGCCTTCCTTCAGGCCAAGCTTGGTGAGCATGCTCTCCATGCGGTCGGAACCGAAGATGCGCATCAGGTCGTCCTGAAGCGACAGGTAGAATTTGGAACGGCCCGGGTCGCCTTGACGGCCGGAACGACCGCGCAGCTGGTTGTCGATGCGACGGCTCTCATGGCGTTCTGTGGCAATCACGTAAAGACCGCCGGCCGCCAGCGCCTCGGCCTTCAGCCGGGCGACGTCCTCGCGGATCGCCTGCTCCTTCGCGTCGCGTTCGGGACCCGGCGGGGTAAACTTGCGGGCGACTTCCACCCGCTCGCCCTGCTCATTGGTCACGATATCGGTGCCCGGCTCGGTATCGCCAAGCTCGGCCTCGATGCGCATTTCCAGATTGCCGCCGAGCTGGATGTCGGTACCGCGACCGGCCATATTGGTGGCGATCGTCAGCGCGCCCGGCACGCCGGCCTGCGAAATGATGAAGGCTTCCTGCTCGTGGTAGCGCGCATTGAGCACGCTGAAATCGGTAATGCCGTCCTTCTTGAGAGCGGCGGCGAGAAGCTCGGATTTCTCGATCGAGGTGGTGCCCACCAGAACCGGCTGGCCCTTGGCCTTGGCCTCCTTGATCTCCTCGACGATCGCAAGATACTTCTCCTGCACCGTCAGGTAGACCTCGTCGTCTTCGTCGATACGCGCGATCGGCATATTGGTCGGCACCTCGACCACGTCGAGACCGTAGATATTGGCGAACTCCTCCGCTTCCGTCGCCGCCGTGCCGGTCATGCCGGCGAGCTTGTCGTACATGCGGAAATAGTTCTGGAAGGTGATCGAGGCGAGCGTCTGGTTTTCCGGCTGGATCTTGACGTTCTCCTTGGCCTCGAGCGCCTGGTGCTGGCCATCGGAATAACGCCGGCCCGGCATCATGCGTCCGGTGAATTCGTCGATGATCACGACCTCGCCGTCACGGACGATGTAATCCTTGTCGCGCGAAAACAGCTTGTGGGCCTTCAGCGCGTTGTTGAGGTGATGGACGATGGCAACGTTCTCGATATCGTAGAGCGAGGCGCCCTTCATCATGCCGTTTTCGGTCAACAGCTTTTCGAGCTTTTCCATGCCGTCTTCGGAGAAATTGGCCGAGCGCTGCTTTTCATCGAGCTCGTAATCGCCCTCTTCCAGCATCGGGATGATCTTGTCGATCGACACGTAAAGATCGGAGCGGTCGTCGAGCGGGCCGGAGATGATCAGCGGCGTGCGCGCCTCGTCGACCAGGATCGAGTCCACTTCGTCGACGATCGCGTAATTGTGGCCGCGCTGCACCATTTCGGCGCGCTGCATCTTCATGTTGTCGCGAAGATAATCGAAGCCGAGTTCGTTGTTGGTGGCGTAGGTGATGTCGGCGGTATAGGCCTCTTTACGCTGGCGGTCGTCGAGCCCGTGATGGATCACGCCGGTGGTCATGCCGAGAAAGCCGTAGAGCTTGCCCATGTGCTCGCTGTCGCGCCGGGCGAGATAATCATTGACGGTGACGACGTGAACGCCCTTGCCGGCAAGGGCGTTGAGATAGACCGGCAGGGTCGCCACCAGGGTCTTGCCTTCGCCGGTCTTCATTTCGGCGATCGCATTTTCATGCAGGATCATGCCGCCGATAAGCTGGACGTCGAAGGGCCTGAGGCCGAGAACCCGCTTGGAGGCTTCGCGGACCACGGCGAAGGCCTCGACAAGAATGTCGTCGAGCGTCTTGCCGTCTTCGAGCTTTTTCTTGAATTCGTCGGTCTTGGCTTTCAGCGCCTCATCCGAAAGCGCCGAAATCTGCTCTTCCATCGCATTGATCGCGACGACGCGGGGTCTGTAGGCACGGACGCGGCGCTCGTTGGCCGAACCGAACAATTTGCGGGCTACGCCACCGAGTGAGACCATTTCAATAGCTCTTTCCGAAAGTTGTCATATTTAAACTCTACGTAGCGCCCTGTTCGCATCCATTGCGCGCCCGGACGTCTATCGACGCTGGCTTGGCAGACAGATAAGAGGGGGGGCACGCCATGTCAACGTCGAAGGCCGCGCGGCAATGACCGCAAACGGGAGGAAAACCGGTCCGCGTTCAGCTTCTCTTCAGATTAAAAAGCGGAAAGGTTGCAACGTAATACGCCGTTTTGCGTTGACGGACAGAGATGCGACGACCACATTCCCGCACAATCATCGGCGCATCCCGACGGGCCGCTACGATTACGTTCAAACAATGAAAAGGTGAACTTATGCAGAAAAGAACCCTGGCAGCCGCAGTGCTGCTCGCAACGACCGTCAGCTTTGCCGCGCCGGTGTTCGCGCAGGACACCGATGCCGGCCAGACCGTGGTCGCGACCGTCGACGGCACGCCGATCACCGAGGAAGAGCTTCAGAGCACCGTCGATCAGTTCAAGGGCCAATTCGGCCAGATGCCCGAAGAGCAGATGCGCGCGATCGCGCTGTCGAGCCTTGTGGACATGAAGCTGATCGCGGACGCCGCCAAGGAGGAAGGCCTCGACCAGACCGATGCGTTCAAGACCCGCATGGAGCAGTTGCAGCAGCAGGAACTCTATAACGCCTATTTCGACCAGGTGATCAATTCCCAGATCACCGACGAGATGCTGAAGGCGCGCTATGACGAGGAGATCGCCAAGGCGCCGAAGCAGGAAGAAGTCCATGCCCGCCATATCCTCGTCGAGAGCGAGGATGAGGCCAAGGAAATCATCAAGGAACTCGACAACGGCGCTGATTTCGCGGAGCTCGCCAAGGAGCACTCCACTGGCCCGAGCGGTCCCGATGGCGGCGATCTCGGCTACTTCGCCAAGGGCCAGATGGTTCCGCCGTTCGAGGAAGCGGCCTTTGCGCTGGAACCGGGCAAATACACCGAAACCCCGGTCAAGACCGATTTCGGCTATCACGTCATCGAAGTCGAGGACAAGCGCGAGAAGGCGCCGGTTCCCTTCGAACAGATCAAGCCGCAGCTTCAGCAGCTCGTCGCCGGCGAGAAATACAATGAAGCCGTCAACGCGCTGAAGAAGGGCGATACCGTCGTTATCGAAGATAAGGACTTGCAAGACAGCTACGACGCCGTCAATAAAATGCAGCAGCAATAACCAGTTTCCGGCCCGCCATTGCGGGCCGGTTTCTTATCCGGCCGCGGCGGTCTCCGCCCGGCCCAAGAGAGGGTCATCATGTCGACTGCCGTATCTCCGCTCGCGCCCAAATCCCTTACCCCCATGCCCGTTATCGATGGCGTGCGCCTGGCAACCGCCAGCGCCGGGATCAAGTACAAGGGCCGCACCGATGTGATGATGATGATCTTCGATGAACCCGCCGCCGTTGCCGGCGTGTTCACCCGCTCGCGCTGCCCCTCCGCCCCGGTCGATTTCTGCCGCGCCAATCTGTCGAACGGCACGGCGAAGGTGCTGGTGGTCAATTCCGGCAATGCCAACGCCTTTACCGGCAAGAAGGGCAAGGAGGCGACCACGCTGACAGCGGAAACCGCCGCCGCGGCGGCCGGCTGCGGCACGGGCGACGTCTACCTCGCCTCCACCGGCGTGATCGGCGAGCCGCTCGATGCCTCCAAATTCGCCGGCGTTCTGGCCGACATGGCCGGACAGGCGAAGCCGGATTTCTGGCAGGACGCGGCAAAAGCGATCATGACCACCGACACCTATCCGAAAGTCGCGACCCGCGGCGCCACGATCGACGGCGTTTCCGTGACGTTGAACGGCATGGCCAAGGGCGCCGGCATGATCGCGCCCGACATGGCGACCATGCTCTCCTTCATCGCCACCGACGCGGCGATTGCCGCCCCCGCCCTGCAGGCCATGCTTTCCGAAGGCGTCGGCGAAAGCTTCAACGCGATCACCATCGACAGCGACACCTCGACCTCCGACACCGTGCTGGTGTTCGCCACCGGCAAGGCCCCGGGGCAGGACCGCGTCACCGAACCCGACGATCCCCGCCTCGATGACTTCCGCGCCGCGCTGCACGCGCTGATGAAAGATCTCGCGCTCCAGATCGTGCGCGATGGCGAGGGCGCGCGCAAGATGGTGACCGTCAACGTCACCGGCGCGGAGAGCGACCGCGCCGCCTTCGAGATCGCGCGTTCGATCGCCAACTCGCCGCTGGTCAAGACCGCCGTTGCCGGCGAGGACGCCAATTGGGGCCGCGTGGTCATGGCCGTCGGCAAGGCCGGCGAGAAGGCCGACCGCGACCGGCTTGCGATCTGGTTCGGCGATATCCGCGTCGCCTTTCAGGGCGAGCGCGATCCGGACTATTCGGAAGAACACGCCTCCGCCGTGATGCGGCAGGACGAGATCACGATCCGCGCCGATCTCGGCATCGGGGACGGTCAGGCAACCGTCTATACCTGCGACCTGACCAAGGAATATGTGGCGATCAACGGCGATTACCGCAGCTAAGGGAGCGTTGCCGCAGGGCAACACAGATCGGCTGACAAGAGGCTTTTGTGTTTACAGCCCGGCCCTCCGTCATTACATCCACCGCAACGGATCGTCACTGAATCGGAATCGTCTTGAACGTTGATCTTCCGCTTGTCCGCAGACTGGAAGCCATGGGCCTGCGCGCCTGGCCGGCGAAAAACGTGCTCTATGACGGTGCGTGGCAGCTTCGGGTCACGGCGGGACACCCGTCGAAACGGCTCAACAGCCTGGCCGTGCTGGACCGGTCCGATATCGCCGACATGGAAATCCGGCTGGAGAAGGCCAGGCGCCATTATGCGGCCTTCGGCCGCCCGCTGCTGATCCGCGAAACCCCGCTGACGCCGCCGGAGATCGGCGAATATCTCGCCGCCGAAGGCGCGGAAGCCTTCGACGAGAGCTTGGTGATGACCCTCGATCTCAATGGATTTCAGGCCGCCGACGCCATCGAACTTCTGCCGAGCCAGGACGTCGGGCGGTTCGTCGACGCCGCGCTCGCGATCAACCCGGTTGAGGGTCTGACCAAGGCCGGGCTTGCCGAGGTGGTGACCGCCATCAAGCCTGCCCACGGCCTGTTCATCCGCGAGGACGACAAGCCCTATGCGGTTGGCCTTGCGGTGCATGATTTCGACATGGCCGGCATCGAGGCCTTCGCCGTTTCAGAGGACGCCCGCAGACAGGGCCATGGCCGCAAGCTCGCCGCCGCCATGCTGCGCTGGGCCAAGGGCCGCGGCGCGCGCATGGCCTGGCTTCAGGTAACGGCGACAAACGCGGCCGCAATCGCACTTTACAAGAGCCTCGGATTTGCCGAGGCCTATCGCTACCGGTACTGGCGGGAACAACAATGACGGATGGATCGAAAAGACTGCTTCTGGTCGCCGCCTGCGCGCTGATCGACACCGACGGACGGATATTGTTGGCGCAGCGCCCGGAGGGAAAGACGCTTGCCGGGCTCTGGGAGTTTCCCGGCGGCAAGGTCGAACAGGGCGAAACGCCCGAAGCCTGCCTGATCCGCGAAATGGAAGAGGAACTCGGCATCACCACCAAGGTCGCCTGCCTCGCGCCGCTGACCTTCGCCAGCCACACCTATGACGATTTCCACCTGCTGATGCCGCTCTTTGTCTGCCGCCGCTACCAGGGCATTCCCGAAGGCCAGGAAGGACAGGCGATCAAATGGGTGCGCGCCAAGGACCTGCGCGATTACCCGATGCCCCCCGCCGACGAACCGCTGATCCCGATCCTGCAGGATTTGCTTTGATCGGCGCGTGCTTGGTACTTGTCGCGGCATATCACTTAAACCACCGACCTATCGCCCCATTCGGCGTCTTCCTCGGCCTTGTGCCGAGGATCTAAGCACGCCTCCCCACGAGCGGAGCGGGCGGACAAGCGCGCGGCCCGACCAACCTACAAGCTCCTCTCGCGTCAAAGGTGATTGGATCCTCGGGTCAAGCCCGAGGATGACGCCGAGTGAGAGGCGGCTTCACCGCTTCAGCTTGATCTCTTCGGTATTCAGCGCATCGGCAAGCCGCGCCTTGGCGGAACCCGGCTTCAACGGTTTCTGCTGGCTTTCATGCGGGCTCCAGCCGGAGACGTAGATCACCGAGAAGCTGGCGCGGATTCGGCCGTCGGGATCGCTGTATCGTTCGGCGTAGAGTTCGGCGGCGCGCAGGAAGAACCGGCGGCTGACCGGTTTGTTGGACCGCCCCAGAAGCGGATTGACCATGCCCATCGCCCTGAGATCCGCCATCAGCGAGAACAGCGTGTCGTAGCGCACCGTATAGGTTTCCTGGTCGACCACCGGCAGGGTGAAGCCGGCGCGCTGGAGCAGGCCGCCGATATCGCGGACATCGGCAAACGGGATCACCCGCGGGCTCGCGCCGCCATAAAGCTCGATTTCAGCCGCCAGCAGACAGTCGCGCAGTTCGGCAAGCGTGCCGCTGCCCGGAATGGCCGCCAGGAACAGGCCATCGGGTTTCAAAGCCCGGCGGATTTGGATGAAATAGCCGGGCAGGTCATTGATCAGATGGGCGGCAAGCGGCGAGAGCACGAGGTTCAGCGACTGGTCGTCCAGCCCCGGCAATTCGAGCGGCGCAAGCGAAAGCTCCTCCCCCTCGCCCGCAAATTCCGCATCGGTCTCGATCCGCACGATCTCGCCGACCTTGCCGGTCGCCTGAGCGGCATTGGCCACCACGCCGGTGACACCGTGCAGTTCCACCGCCTTGTCGAAACGACGTTCGACCACGGCCAGCCGGTCCGCCAGTTCCTCGGCCACGATATTGAGCAGGAAATCCGCGCCCCTCTGCCCCTTCCGGAAAGCGCGCAGCCGGTTTCTCGCCACGCGTTCGGTATCGAAAACCTGTTCCATGGCTGAATGTCCTTTCCCGCAAATCGGCCTCGAAATGCACCCGGAAACGCGGTACTGTCAAGAACATGGACGCGCCCGAACCCTCGCTTCTGAAAAACCTTGCCGCCCGCTCCGAGGCGATCGCGCTCGGCGCGCTCAACACGCTCGGCAATCTGATCTATCCGCCGGTCTGCGCTGCCTGCGGGCGCAATACCGGTTCACACAGCGCGCTCTGCATGACCTGCTGGAGCGATATCCGCTTCATCGAGAGGCCGTTCTGCGCGGTGCTCGGCACCCCGTTTTCCCATGATCTCGGCGAAGGCATTTTGAGCGCCGAGGCCATCGCCCATCCGCCGGAATTCGACCGGCTTCGCTCGGCGGCGTTTTATTCCGGCACGGTGCGCAATCTGGTCCACGCGCTGAAATATCGCGACAACACCCATCTGGCGGTGATGATGGCGAACTGGATGCTGCGCGCCGAGGACGGCATGGTCAAGGAATGCGACGGGATCACCGCCGTGCCGTTGCATCCGACGCGGATGATGGCGCGCCGCTTCAACCAGTCGGCGGAGCTCGCCCGCCATCTCGCGCGCCTTTCCCGCAAGCCGTTCCTGCCGGGGCTGATCCGGCGCAGGAAGCGCACCATCCAACAGGTGGGCCTGACCAGAACGGCCCGCGAGGACAATGTGCGCGGGGCTTTCGTGCTCGCCCCGCACAGCGAGGATCTGGTGTTCGGCCGGCGCATCCTGCTGGTCGACGACGTTTATACCACCGGGGCCACGGTTTCGGCGGCGGCGCGGCTCTTGAAGCGCAAGGGCGCCGCCGATGTCAGCATTTTGACCTTTGCACGCGTGCTTGATGAAACTATATGAAGGCCAGCCGGTTATACCAGTCAGGCTGAAACAAGGAGGCACGACCGAACATGGCCAATATCGACATCTATACGCGCGATTTCTGTGGTTTCTGCGCCCGCGCCAAGTCGCTGCTGGACAAGAAGGGCGTTGCCTATACCGAATTCAACGCCACCGAGACGCCGGATGTCCGCGCCAAGATGATCGACCGCGCCGGCGGCCGGTCCACCTTTCCGCAAATATTCATCGGCGATCGCCATATCGGCGGCTGCGACGATCTTTACGCTCTGGACGCGGCGGGCCAGCTTGATCCGCTGCTTGCCGCATAGGAAAACACGATGACCCGCTTCAAGGCCGCCGCCCTGCAGATGCGCTCGGGCACCGATCCCGAAAAGAACGCCGAAACGCTTGCCCGCCTGGTGCGCGAGGCCGCCGGCCATGGCGCGACCTATATCCAGACGCCCGAGATGACCGGCGCGGTGCAGAAGAACCGCAAGGGACTGATGGCCGTGCTGAAGCCGGAAGCCGACGATATCATCGTGAAGACGGCAGCCGAGCTCGCCCGCGAGCACGGCATTCACCTTCATATCGGATCGACCGCGATCGCCGTCGACGATGGCATGATCGCCAACCGCGCGCTGCTGTTTGGCCCACAGGGGGATATTCTTGCCCGCTACGACAAGATCCACATGTTCGATGTCGATCTCGACAATGGCGAAAGCTGGCGCGAGAGCGCGGTCTACCGTCCCGGCGAGAAGGCCGTGCTTGCCCGCCTGCCCTTCGCCGCCATCGGCCTCGGCATCTGCTACGATGTGCGCTTCCCCGACCTCTACAACGCCTACGGGCTCGCCGGCGCGGAGGTTCTGACCGCGCCGGCCGCCTTCACGAAGCAGACCGGTCTGGCGCACTGGCATGTGCTGCAGCGCGCCCGCGCCATCGAAAACGGCGCCTACATGATTTCGGCAGCCCAGGCAGGCACCCATGAAGACGGCCGCGAAACCTTCGGCCATTCGATGATCGTCGATCCCTGGGGCAAGATCATCGCCGAGGCCGGAAACGAGGGCGAGGCCGCAATCATCGCCGAGATCGATACCAATGCCGTGACGGCGGCGCGCGGCAAGGTGCCGAACCTGAAGAATATCCGCGCCTTCGCCCTGGAAGAAGCCCGGGCTCTTACGGAAGTCTGAAAGCCGTGATCCATTATTCGCTAAGATGTGACAACGGCCACGATTTCGATGGCTGGTTTGGCGGCAGCGCCGATTTCGACAAGCAGGTCGAAAGCGGTTTCCTGACCTGTCCTGTCTGCAATTCCGCCAAGGTTTCCAAAAGCCTGATGGCCCCGCAGGTCACCACCGCCCGCAAGCAGGAAAGCCGAAAGGCAGCCCTGGTCGACAAGGCCCAACGCGAGGCGATGGACAAGCTGCGCAAGGCCGTCGCCGAAATCCGCGCCAATGCCGAGGATGTCGGCGAACGCTTTCCAGACGAAGCCCGCAAGATCCATTACGGAGAGAGCGAGGAACGCGGCATTATCGGCGAAGCCAATGCCGATGAGGTGCGCGACCTTCTGGAGGAAGGCATCGAGATCATGCCGCTGCCGATCCTGCCGGACGACAAGAACTGAGCGGAAAATTTTCGTAATCGCAGGGGAAATTGGTGGAGCCGAGCGGGATCGAACCGCCGACCTCTGCAGTGCGATTGCAGCGCTCTCCCAGCTGAGCTACGGCCCCATTGACATCAGCGCTGATACTCCAATCCGGGGCGCGGGGCAAGCGTCGTCGAAGCGAATTTCACGGTTGCAAATCCGGTGGGCGCTGAACGGGGCCTTCCGCCTGAGCCGCGCCCCTCCCCGTGGCACGGCGAACGCCTGCTTGCATCCTGGGCGGCCCCGTCCTTGCGATGCGCCACCGCAACCCCGCCCTCCGAAGACGGCGCAAGATGACAGACAAATTACTGTTTTATATATATTTTTTAAAGTTTCCGCTTCCTATCATTATCGCTTGTTAAGCAACCGGCCTCAAGAAGTTGCCCAATCAACACACCCGAGGCGAAACTGGAGCGATTACGCGTCAACCGTGTGAACTCTCCTCGGTCGGCGGTTGCCTTGACAATTCGTAACCGTATAGTGGGGCACGCAATCGCCAATAATCGGTTGATCGAACAACAAAGAGTGCGTCGTGGCGACCTGCATTCACATTACGTCCCAATTGTTGGAGATTCCGTTCATGAAGATCAACGTATTGCTCATCGGCTCCGCTTCGCTGCTGGCGCTTTCCGCCACCGGAGCCCGGGCCGCCGATCCCGTGATGGCGATCGAGCCGGTGACCGCCAATTATGTCGAGGTCTGCGATGCTTTCGGCAAAGGCTATTTCTACATTCCGGGCACCGAAACCTGCCTCAATATCGGCGGATATGTCCGCTTCGAAACCCAGTTCGGCGGCATCCAGACCGGCTCCGCCGATGACAGCGACTGGTCCCCCTACGTTAAGGCCAATCTCCAGATTACCGCCAAGACCGACACCGAGCTTGGCACCCTGACCTCGGTGATGACGCCTGAGTTCTACTATTATTCCAACGGGTCAGGGGACGACTTCAAATTCGACCAGGCCTATATCGACATTGGCGACGCCGTTCAGTTCAGGGCCGGTTACATCAAGGGCTTCTGGAACGAGGACCTGTGGGGCGAACTGGACAATATCGACAATGTCAGCCGCTACAACGCGGTGCGTCTTGGCTATTTCCCGTCGGACGGCTTCCAGATCGCGCTTGAACTCGATGCGCTCACCAAGGACAATAGCGACGACCCGAAGCTCGGCCTGTCTGGCCGCATTGCCTGGGCGCCCTCCGACTCGCGCTATATCAAGCTTGATGTCGCCTATGACACCGACAGCGAAAACTACGCCATCCGCCCATGGGCCGGTATCGGCATCGGTCCGGGCACGTTTGAAATCGCCGGCCTTTATGAAAGCGGCTTCATTTCCTACGCGCCGGACTTCACCGCCGACAACTGGAATGATTCCCCGATCGCCGGCACCTACATGAAATACGCTGTGGCCGCGAACTACTATTTCAATGTCACGGAAAACCTGATCCTCGCACCGCAGACCCAGTACAATGTCGCCAGCAACGACAAGGCCTTCTGGGAAGCGGGCGCCACGGCGGACTGGCAGGTGGTGGACAATTTCCACGTCCGCGCCAACCTCAACTACGCCTTCCTCGATGAGGACTGGAACCAGCAGAACTGGTTCGGCTGGCTGCGTCTGGAACGCGATTTCTGATTTTCGGCGTTGATATGAAACACGAAAGCCGCGGCAGCACGCCGCGGCTTTTTTTCATGCTATAGCAATTCCAGGTGAAGTGGACACCGGTTCACCGTCCGGAATTGCGTAAAAACAAAGAGATAGGGCCTTTCCGCGTTTCCGTGAAATGCGGAAAGGTTCTAGCGCCGACAGTCGTCCCGGCCTATTCCGTAACCGAAACCGGCACTTCGAAGTTGACCCGCAGCGCATGGCTGTAGGGGCAGACGATGTGGGCTGCGTGAACCAGTTCTTCAGCCTCCGCGCGATCCATGCCGGGAATGGCGACGGCGAGCGAAACCTCGATGCCGAAGCCTTCGCCATCATCGCGCGGGCCAACGCCAACGGTTGCCGTCACCCGCGTTTCGGACGGCAGCTTGACCTTTTTCTTGCCAGCGACGTTGAACAAAGCGGAGGTGAAGCAGGCGGAATAGCCGGCGGCGAAAAGCTGCTCCGGATTAGTGCCTTCACCACCCGGGCCGCCCATTTCCTTCGGCGGGGTGAGCTTCACCTCGAACGAGCCATCCTCGGTGCGGGCGGTGCCTTCGCGGCCACCGGTGGAGGTGGCTTTGGTGGTGTAGAATGTCTTGATCATCTTCGTTCTCCTTCGCGCCGATGGCGCATCTGTTCGAACCTGTTGACAGGACGCGCGAGCGACGGGTTCTGTTCCCCGCTCAGCGTCGGCTATTTATATAGTACACAATTTAATTTCCCACAATATAATTTTACAAACTCTTTTTCGCATATTATATTGGGCCCATGGAACACCATGAACATGACGGTCCCGAACCGCTTCTGAACCTCGACAACCAGCTCTGTTTCGCCGTCTATGCGACCGAGCACGCCTTTCAACGCGCCTATAAGCCGCTGCTTGCCGAGCTCGGCCTGACCTATCCGCAATATCTGGCGATGATGGTGCTGTGGGAGGGCAAGCCGCTGACCGTCAACGAGTTGGGGCGACGGCTGGGACTCGATTCCGGCACGCTGTCGCCGCTTTTGAAGCGCCTTGAGGCCGCCGGCTATATCAGGCGCCAGCGCGGGCGTGAGGATGAACGGCGGGTGGACCTTGCCCTGACCGAAAAGGGCCGTGCCGCGCAGGCCAAGGCTCGCAATGTCGCGGCGGCGATCGCGCTGAAGACCGGATGCAGTCTCGATCAGGCGCAGTCGCTGCTTTCCGAGTTGAACGCTTTGCGCAAGCGGCTGCTCGCGCCTGCCGGGTAAGCTTAGTTCGGCAGAACCGCCCGAACCGCGCCGACATCGGTTCCGTTCCAGTTCTTCAGCTTTGTGGCGGCCATGTCCGAAAGCTTGGCCGCAATCGCCGCATCATCGATGAAACGCGCGAGCACGGCGGCCACCATCGCTTCGGCCGCGCGGGTCGTCCCGTCCTCGCATTTGAGCGCGATGCCGAGGCCCTTTTCCGGCAGCGCCGCGCAGAACACGCCCTCGGCGCCGGTCTTGGCGAAGATTTTCCCGGGCGCGAGCGACATCAGTTCGGTGCACGCTCGTTTCGTGCCGGCCACATACCAGGGCTCGGCCATGCAGGCCGACAGGATGCGTCTTCCCGCCTTGGCGCGCGCGGGCGACAGCCCCTCCCCGGTCGCAAGTTTCGCAAAGCCCTGCGCCAGCGCCTTGAGCGGCACCGCATAGGTCGGGATATTGCAGCCGTCGATGCCGCAGAGATCGCGGCCGACCGGCGCGCCGGTGACATCCTCCATCGCCGCGCGGATTTCGGCCTGCAGCGGGTGGTCGTAGCCGGAATAGCCCTTGGGGTCGATGCCCTGATGCACGCAGGCGCAGATGAAGCCCGAATGCTTGCCCGAGCAATTGTTGCAGAGCGCATCCGGCTTTTCGCGGGTGCGGGCCTGATGGATCAGCACCTTCTGCTGGAACGACCAGTGCGCGCCGCATTCGAGATCGTCGACGCCGCGCCCGGCCTTTGCCAGCATCTGCCGGGCAAGCTCGGCATGGCCATCCTCGCCCGAATGGGACGAGGCCGAGAACGCGATCTCCCGGTCGCCGAAGCCGAGCGCGTCCGCCGCCCCGCTTTCGACAAAAGGCAGCGCCTGGATCGCCTTGCAGGCCGAGCGCGGAAACACCGCCGCCTCGATATCGCCCACCGCATAGGCAACCGCGCCCCCGCCATCGACCACGGCGATCATGCCGCGATGCCGGCTTTCAACGACATCGCCGCGGGTGACTTCCACCAGAACCGGGTTGGTCATGCCTCTATCCCTCAATCGAAGCTGAGAACGATCTTGCCGATGTGGTCGCCACCCTCCATGCGACGGTGGGCCTCCACGACATCCTCGAAGGCAAACACCCGGTCGATGACCGGCTTGACCTTGCCCGCAGCAATGAGCGGCCAGACCTTTTCCAGCAATTCGTCGCGGATCTCGCGCTTCTCCGCATCGGTGCGCGGCCGCATGGTCGACCCGGTCACCTTGAGGCGCTTGAGCATGATCGGCATCAGGTTGGCGTTTTCCACCTTGGGGCCGCCGAGAAAGGCGATGATCGAAAGGCAGCCATCCCTGGAAAGCGCCGAAAGATTGCGCTGGAAATAGGCCCCGCCGATCATGTCGAGGATGATATCGACGCCGCCGGACGTCTCCTTGATGACCTCGGAGAAATCCTTCTCGCGGTAATTGATCGCGACATCGGCACCGAGCCGCTCCGCCGCCGCGCATTTTTCGGCCGAGCCCGCGGTGGTGAAGATCGTCGACGCTCCGAAGGCCTTCGCAAGCTGGATCGCCGTCGTGCCGATCCCGCTGGTGCCGCCATGGATCAGGACGCTCTTGCCCTTCTCAAGGCCTGCCATCATGAACAGGTTCGCCCAGACGGTGAAGAAGGTCTCGGGAAGCGCGGCGGCGCTGATATCGTCCATGCCGTCCGGCGCGGGCAGAACCTGACCTTCCGGCAGAATGCAGAATTCGGCATAGCCGCCGCCATTGGCAAGCCCGCAAACCCGATCGCCGACCGCGAACCCGGTCGCGCCTTCGCCAAGCGCGGCCACCGTTCCCGCCACTTCGAGGCCAAGAATGGGGCTCGCGCCGGGCGGCGGGGGGTAATTGCCCTGCCGCTGGGCGACATCCGGGCGGTTGACGCCCGCAGCCGCCACCTTGACCAGCACTTCGCCGGGGCCCGGCGTCGGGCGCGGCCCGGATGCGATCGACATGACGTCAGGCGCGCCGAAACCGCCGAGCGCGACGTGGCGCATGCTGCCGTCGGAAGCCATCACGCTTCCTTGCGCGGCTTCAGCGCAAGCGCGAAGACCACCAGGGAAAAGCCGTAGACCAGGAAGTCCGCAGCCACGAACAGGCCGAGCAGCCACAGGCTGTTCTGCGGGAAGTTCGAAGCGATCAACACTGCGGCGAGGATCAGCACCAGGCCCGAAAAGATAATCCAGCCCCAGCCTTTGACGGGGCGCATCGTCATGCCGAGATAGATGCGGAAGCCGCCGGCGATCGCAAGCGAGATGCCGACCATGATGGTGAACACGCCGGAGGCGAGCATCGGATTGCGCATCACGAAGATGCCCGCCAGCACGTAAAGCAGGCCGGAAATCAGCCAGAAGGCGACATGCCCGGTGCGGCGATTGTAGAAAAGCTGCGACAGGTGGATGACGCCGGCGACGATCAGCATCGCACCGAAAAACACCACCGACGCCACGGTGGCGACCACCAGATTGCCAAGCAGGACGAGGCTCAGAACAATCAGCAACACGCCGAAGGCCAGCACCCATCCCCAGCGTCCCCGCACCTTGTCGGCATTCAGTTCCTGCTGCTCAAGAATCGTCATTGGATATCCCCTTCCAAAGTTACAAATATTGTCGAGACGATAGTGACGAAGGATATGATAAGCAACTGTTCTTCGCTCAGCAGAGCGCCGCACACCGGACGGCTGCCGATCGCGCAATGAGGGCGGGGCGGCGACGCGCCATGTTTACCCGCAATCCGCCGGGCCGGGCAAAGCCCGATCACGCTTCGGACGCGCGGTAACATAAAGTGCGAATGATCAATTCTTTTTGCCGGAAAGAGCCTTGAAATCCTTCAAGGCCAAGAGGATAACGGGTCAGCTTCACCCCGTATCCTGATGCCTTATGCCGCCGGGCCGCGGACTGCCGAAACACTGACATTGCCGCGAAAGCCGAGCCATGCGCCCCTATTACAAGAACGTCAAGATGGTCCGCCGCACACGGGTGATGTGGGGATCATGGCGGATCTGGCAGCCGCGGCTGGTGTTCTGGATCGGCGCGGTGATGATCGGGGTGGTGAGCGTCGGGTTCGCGCGCGCTTCCGACCATGCCTACCACTTGTTCGAGACGATGCGCCAGTCGAGCGCCTGGTCGCCATTTCTGCCGCTGGTGCTCACCCCGCTCGGCTTCATGCTGTGCTCCTATCTGTCGACGCGATGGTTTCCCAACACGCAGGGCTCCGGCATTCCGCAGGCGATTGCCGCGCGCCATCTGCACGACGTCGAAAGCCAGCACAGGCTGCTCAATCTCAGGGTTGCCACCGGCAAGGTGCTGATCACCATTATCGGCCTGTTCTGCGGCGCCTCGATCGGCCGCGAGGGACCGACCGCGCAGGTCGGCGCCTCGATCATGATCCAGACCGCGCGTTGGGGAAAGATGATCCAGACCCGGGGGCTGATCGTCGCGGGTTCGGCCGCCGGCATTTCGGCCGCGTTCAACACGCCGCTTGCCGGCATCGTGTTCGCCATCGAGGAGATGAGCCGCGCCTATGAATCGCGCGCCAACGGGCTGGTGGTCTCCGCCATCATCCTGTCCGGCCTCGCCGCGATCGGGCTTGCCGGCAATTATACCTATTTCGGCCAGGCCTCGGCCATCGCCATCAAGCCGGAGGAGTGGGTCGCTGTGTTCGTCTGCGGCATCGGCGGCGGCTTTCTGGGCGCGCTGTTCTCGCTTTACTCGCTGAAGGCCGCCCGGCGGATCAAGCGCTGGGCGCAGGCGGCGCCAATCAAGCGCATGGCGTTGTTCGCCGGCGCCTGCGGCCTTGCCGTTGCCGTCATCGGCATCGTCTTTGGCGGCGCGACCTTCGGCACGGGCTACGAACAGGCGCGGACCGTGATCGAGGGCGGGTCGATCAGTCCCGTCTTCTTCATCGGCAAGCTGGCCGCCACCTTCCTGTCGATGGCTTCGGGCATTCCGGGCGGCCTGTTCGCGCCGTCGCTGTCGGTGGGCGCGGCCTTCGGCTCCACGATTGCCGATGTGCTCGGCGTCAGCATCGGGCTTGGCGCGATCCTCGGCATGGCGGGCTATTTCGCGGGCGTGGTGCAATCGCCGATGACGGCCTTCGTCATCATTCTGGAAATGACCGACAATCACGACGGCATCATCACGCTGATGGCAACCTCGATGCTGGGCTATATCGCCTCGCGCCTGATCTCGCGCGAACCGCTCTATCACGGTCTCTCGCGCGCCTATCTCGCCGACAGCATCAAGTTCCAGCGCGCCCGCAACCGCGAGGTCGATGAGCAGGACCGCGCCTCGATCGGCGAAATGCGCGAGGAAACCCGCCGCTACGACGAAAAGGGCGGCGTCTGACTACGGAAAAGTGCCGGCTTTCTACGATGCCGGCTCATATGCGAAGCTTTTGTCCAGCCGGCTCGCATTTCGGCAAACAGGTACCTTGCCGGCCTCCATTATAGTCGTCAAACTATGCGAAATTTTTGATAGGCAATTATTTCGAGAGGCAAGTTTTATGACAAACAGCGATACAGTAACTGAATTGGACAAGACACTCGGCGAACTCGACCTGACCGGACGGCTGCGGTTGATCGCTGAAACCGGCCAGCCGGCGATCTTCACCACCAGCCTCGGCATCGAAGACCAGGTGATCACAGAGGCGATCGCGACCGCCGGCCTCGATATCCGGATCATCACGCTCGATACCGGCCGGCTCTTTCCCGAAACAGAGGCACTGATCACCGAGACGGAAACGCGCTACAACATCCGCATCGAGCGTTTCCGCCCCGAGACCGCCGCGGTCGACGACTATGTCAAGAATTATGGCCGCAATGGATTTTACGAAAGCGTCGAAGCCCGCCACGCCTGCTGTCAGGTGAGGAAGCTCGAGCCGCTGGCCCGGGCCCTGGATGGCGCGGCGTACTGGATCACCGGTTTGCGCCGCGGCCAGTCCGGCAACCGCGCGACCACGCCCTATGCCGAGGCGGATGCCGCCCGCGGCCTCACCAAGGTGAACCCGCTTGCCGACTGGAGCCTTGAGGATATCCGCGCCCATGTCGATCGGAACGCCATCCCGATCAATCCGCTCCACGCGCGCGGCTATCCCTCGATCGGCTGTGAGCCCTGCACCCGCGCGATCAAGCCGGGCGAACCGGAGCGCGCCGGTCGGTGGTGGTGGGAAAACGACGCCAAGCGCGAATGCGGCCTGCATGTCGCCAAGGCGGCGAGTTAGAGCCCGAGAAATTCGGGCGCTCTATCGCCGCGTCGACGCGCCCTCGATGATCTCGAAAGGCAGTTCCACCGCCTTCTTGGGGCGCTCGCCCTCGCTCAAGTAGCGCATGATCATCTCGGCGGCCTTGTAGCCCATATCATAGAGGGGCACGTAGACGGAGGTCAGCGGCGACTCCTCCACATCGGCGAAGTCGACGCCGTTATATCCGCAAATGCCGAGATCCTCCGGCACTTTGAGGCCGATCTGCTGCGCGCCGAAATAGACGCCGAGCGCCAGCCGGTCATTATGGCAGAACACCGCGTCGATCTGCGGCAGGCGTTTGCCGAGATCGAAAACGAGCTTCATGCCCTGTTCCAGCGGACTGCTGCCGCTCGCCTCGAAAACATAGTTCGGATCGTAGAGCCCGGCCTCGGCCAGCGCATCCTGATAGCCCTCGAACCGACGGCGCGAACGGATATCCTTGCCGCCGCCCAGAAGGGCGATCCGGCGATAGCCCTTGGAAAGAAGATGCTCGACCGCCGCCTTCGCGGCCG
Source organism: Martelella mediterranea DSM 17316 (assembly GCF_002043005.1). Taxonomy (NCBI): domain Bacteria; kingdom Pseudomonadati; phylum Pseudomonadota; class Alphaproteobacteria; order Hyphomicrobiales; family Aurantimonadaceae; genus Martelella; species Martelella mediterranea. Next base: position 4,114,753 of record NZ_CP020330.1, read on the forward strand.
CGCGATTGCGAATGCCGACCCCCATGTCCAGCGGCGTGATGCTGGTGTCCATCATCTGCACGACCGGGCAGCCAAGCTCGGTGATCAACGGCTTGTTGACCGGAAATTCGGCCACGCTTTCGAGGATGATGCCCGCCGGATTCTGCGCGACGAAAAGGTTGATCAGCTTCGCTTCCTCGGCGGCATCAAGGCCGATATTGGCGAACTGCGTGGTGACGTCGCTTGAATGGAACCTGTCCTCGATCCCGTGGGCGGCATGGAAGAAGCCGCTCATTTCCAGGATCGGCGCCAGAACGGCGACCGTTCCACTGTGGCGGCTTGCCAGCGCGCGCGCCGCGAAATTCGGCACATAGCCGATGTCCTCGATGACTTCGAGTATCTGTTCGCGCAGCTTGTCGCTGACCTTGTGCGGCTCTCTGAGCGCACGCGATACCGTGATCGGACTTACGCCAGCAATACGAGCTACGTCACTCAAGGTCGTGCGCGCTCTTGGTCCGCCTCTTACCCGTAAAGACAATGCCCCGTTCCCCTGCTCTATCGCGAACGCATCCCTTTGTTATTGCTAACTGGTTGCATTTCACGAACCACTAAATTTACTTTGCACATGATTTCAGCAAATACAAATACGTTATATGACGAGGTCCCGCCGTTCGCCCTGAAACCATCACTGCGCGGCAAGCGCCTTCAGATCGGTCGCGGGATCGGCGATAACGTCCGGCGAAGGGTTGCCGCCGGCCGCCAGAAGCTTCTTGGCGCAGACATAGGCCCTCGCATCGTTGACGGCATCGACCGCCAGAAGCCTGTCGCCGCGGAAATACCAGACCGAGGCCGCCCCCTCCCGCGCGCCCTGGCGCACCACGGTATGGTCATAACCGCCATTATAGCCTGCAATCTGCAGCTTGACATCATACTGATCGGACCAGAACCAGGGCTCCGGCACGTAAGGCTCGTCCGACCCCGCGATCACGGCGGCCACCGCGTCGCCCTGATCGACGGCGTTGGGAACGGATTCGAGCCGGATGCGGCCGCCATCGAACGGCAGTTCGGTGCAGTCGCCGACGGCGAAGATCGACGGATCCGAAGTCCGTCCGAATTCGTCCACCGTAATCCCGTTTCCGACCGCAAGACCGGCATCCTTCGCCAGTTGATCGTTCGGCGCAACGCCGATGCCGACGACGACCATGTCGACATCCAGCGTGGTGCCATCCGCAAGCACCGCGCGGACGACACGGCGGTTTTCGCCTTCAAGGCGGGTAAGGCCGCAGTTTTCACGGATATGAACGCCATGCGCCAGATGGACGGCGCGCATGATATCGGCGGTTTCGGGCGCCGCCACCCGCTTCAATATCCGGTCCGCCATCTCGATCACGGTGACATCGACATCGAATTTGCGGGCGACCGCCGCGGCCTCGAGCCCGACATAGCCGCCGCCGACAACCAGAAGCCTCGCACCCGGCCGCATCGCCTCGGCAAGCCGATCGGCATCGCGCTTGTCGCGCATCACATAGACGCCGTCGAGATCGCCGCCGATCGCCTTCGGCAACACGCGCGGCGTCGCCCCCGTCGCCAGCACCAGCGTGCCGTATTCGATGGTCGAGCCATCCTGCAGCACCACCTGCCTCGCGTCGCGGTCAATGCGCTCCACGAAGCTTGCCAGCCGCAGGTCGATCGCGTTTTCGCCGTACCAGCTTTCGGGACGAAAAAGCAGCCGGTCGAAACTCATCTCGCCGAGAAGGTATTTCTTGGACAGCGGCGGCCGCTGATAGGGCGGAACCTGCTCCGCGCCGATGATCGTGATGTCCCGTTCGTCCTTCAGCGCCCGCAATTTCGCGGCAACCGCAAACCCGCCCTGGCCACCGCCGACAATTACAATCCGATCCGTCACTGTTCCCAAGACCTTTCTTTTTCGCACTGCGACAAACGACTTACGGCCTCCCGCGCGCAGCGTCAATCGCATGCAAAAAGGCCCGGGATTGCTCCCGGGCCGTTTGGAATTAGGTCTCTGGACCCGGCAATCTTTAGAGATTGCCCTTGCGCTGCTGGACCATCATATACTTGTCGAACGAGAATTCGGCGAGCTGCATCCAGAGATAGGCGTCCTTCTTGAACTCCTGCTGGCTGTCGTAAATGGTCTTGAACCATTCATTCTCTGCGGAAATCTCGGCGAAGGTCTCCTGCGAAGCCGCGTAGCAGGCGTCGAGAATCTCTTCGCTGAACGGTTTCAGCACGGCGCCATCGGCAACGAGCTGGCGCAGCGCCTTCGGATTGCCGGCATCATAGCGGGCCAGCATGTCGAGGTTCACCGCGTCGCAGGCGTCCGTCAGGATCTGCTGGTAGCTTGCCGGCAGCTCGTTGAACTTGTCGAGATTGGAGAAGGCGTGGATGACCGGGCCGCCTTCCCACCATGCCGGGTAGTAGTAGTATTTCGCGACCTTGACGAGGCCGAGCGCCAGATCGTCATAAGGGCCGACGAATTCGCTGGCGTCGATCGTGCCGCGCTCCAGTGCCGAGTAGACGTCGCCGGCGGCGATCTGCTGCGGGGTCACGCCAAGCTTGGCCATGACCTGGCCCGCTAGGCCGGCAATGCGCATCTTCAGGCCCTTCAGGTCCTCGACCGAATTGATCTCCTTGGAGAACCAGCCGCCCATCTGCGCGCCGGTATTGCCGGCCGGATGGCCCCACACGCCCTTTTCGGCGAAGAAGTCGTTGAACAACTCGTTGCCGCCGCCCTGATAGAGCCAGGCATTCTTCAGGCGCGCATTCATGCCGAAGGGCACCGCGGTGCCGAGACCATAGGTCATGTCCTGGCCGATATAGTAGTAGGACGGGGTGTGGCACATCTCGATCGTGCCGTCGCGCACGGCGTCCAGCACCTGCAGCGGGGGAACGATCTCGCCGCCGGCATAGACCTGGATTTCGAAATTGCCGTCGGTCGCCGCGCTGACGCGCTCGGCAATGCCGGTCGCGCCCGAATAGAGAATGTCGAGCGATTTCGGGAAGGCCGACGACAGACGCCAGCTCAGCTTGGGATTTTCCTGGGCGATGGCGGGAGCGGCGAGCGCGGCCGGGGCAAGGGCGCCGGCCGAAGCGACACCCGCCTTCTTGAAGAATGTACGGCGATCCATGGAGGTATTTCCTGCTAGAATTTTCTTGCTTGTCGACGCTCCTGCAAAGCGCACCCGCAGGGCAGCCGATCACTACGGGTGGGGCCTAGCCCCTTTTGCACCGGCTTGCAAGCCTGGAGGGGCCGGCACCGGGCTTCGCGGTTTCGCAGCCGCCCGTCGTGCGTTTGACATTGGGCCGCGCTATAGCGCTGACGAAACAGCAGATGATTCGCGGAACCTTTCGTCCTTCGAAAAGTTCTGTGCTCACTTTCTATCTCACCGGGACTGATCCCAATGCACGTCTATCGCTTTCGAAGCCAAGGCATCAAAACGCAGGCGACCCCGCGCTGCATCGCGGAGAGCCTGTTTGCGGGCGGCCGACCGCTCTCCATGATCGATTTCAGCGGTCCGCACGCCGTGCGCCGTGGCGCCCTTGCCCTTTCGGGCACGCGCGCCGCATTGCCGGAAGGCCTGACGCTGATGGCCAGGATCACGGCCGACGGCACGCTTCTTGAACTTTGCGGCGCTTCCGGCCTCGGCCGCTGGCGCGGCGCGTTCGCCGCTACCGGCAATGACGGCGGCATGACGGTGTTCGGCAATCGCGGGCAGGATATGGCGGTGGCCGCCAATGCCGTCCTCAAGGCCGGCGGCGGCCTTGCGGTCGCGGAAGGGGAATGGATCAACGCCCTGATCCGCCTTTCCGAACTGCCGGACTATCCAGGCGAAATCGAACGCGAGTTCGCAAGCGTCAGGAATGCGCTCGCAGTCCTGGTAGACCGGAAACCGCCCTTTCTGCTGAAGAAGCTGCTGGACTACGCCCTGACGCCGGCAACGGCGATCAGCCCCGCTCCCGGTTTCAGCGATGATGGCGATGGTCCTCTAGCGGCAGCGGAATAGCTTCCAGCCGGTTTGCCCAGCGATTGGCACCGCGCACCGACCGTCGGCGCATTCCCAAACGCTTGGGATCGCCTGGAAGGCAGGCCCCCTTCTATCCTGCCCACTTCCTCATCCTACGGGTTGCAAAATAATGTGACAAGAGATATGACTGACTGGTCAGTCATATTAGAAGGTTGAGAGATGGCGGATCAAAAGCGGCCGGTGCGGAGCAAGAGCCAGGAAGAACGGCGACGGATCATCCTCGACGCCGCACTCTCGACTTTTGCCGCGAAGGGGTTTGCCAGCGCCCGGATCGAGGACATCGCCAAGGCCGCGGGGGTCGGCAAGGGCACGGTCTATCTCTACTTTCCCGACAAGGAGAGCCTGTTCAAATCGCTGATCAGCGATGATCTCGCGCCGCTGATTGCGCACGGCGCCGGTATCCTGGAAGCCTCGCCGCAGTCTCCGCGCAAGGCCCTCTCGGCCTTCTATACGCTCGTGGAATCCGAGGTTCTGGATACCCAACGCGCCGACCTTTTGCGCCTGATGATCACCGAAATGCCGAACTTTCCCGACGTCGCCGCCTACTACCACGCCAACCTGATCCGCCCCGGCATGCAACTGGTTCAAAAGCTGCTGACAATCGCGCATGATCGCGGCGAACTGCGCTCCGCCAAGGTGCTGGAGGTGCCGCAGATGGTGGTGGCGCCGATCCTGATATCGGCGATCTGGGGAATGCTGTTCTCCCCCTTCGGCGCATTCGACCGGCGCGCCGCCTTCGAAGTGAGCCTCGACAACCTGTTCCTATCACCGGAAAGGGAAACGCCATGAAAAAGCTCGCCCTCATCCTGGTTGCGCTCGCGATTGCGACAGCCGCCGGCTTTGTGTTTTTCCGCCCGGACGCCCATCAGGGCTGGCTCGGCTGGGTGGAGGCGGACATGGTCTATGTCGGCGCCACCTCGACCGCGCGTCTGACCGAACTCACCGTGTCCGAAGGCGATCAGGCGGAGGCGGGCCAGACCCTGTTCACGCTGCAGGCCGACAGCGAAAAGGCCGCTGTCGAGACCGCCAGCGCCAGTCTGGAAAAGGCGAAGGCGGCGCTGTCTCTGGCGAGAGCTCCCATGAACCGGGAGCAGGAGCTTGAAGCGCTCGAGGCCTCCCGCGCGGAAGCCCAGGCCGCCTTCGACTACGCCCGCAAGGCGCTCACCCGCGCTGAGGCGCTGGTGAAGCAGCAAAGCGGCACCGAAGCCAATCTCGACGACGCGGTCAGCAATTATGCAAAGGCCAAGGCCGCGCTCGACAAGGTCAACGCCCAGATCGCGCTCGGCAAATTGCCGCAACGCGACCAGCAGATTGCCGAGGCCGAGCAGCAGGTCGCGGCGGCCGAAGGCGATCTCGCCAATGCCGAAGCCACGCTCGCGCTGAAGACCGTGGCATCGCCAGCCAGCGGCAAGGTCCAGCAGGTCTATTACCGCGTCGGCGAAGTGGCGCCCGCCGGGCGGCCGGTTGTTTCATTGCTGCCGCCGGAAAACGTCAACATCGAATTCTTCGTGCCGGAGCAGAGCCGCGCGGCGATCGCGACCGGCGACCGGATCAGCTTCACCTGCGACGGCTGCGAGACCGGGGAAGCGACCGTCAGCTTCATCGCCGAGGATGCCGAATACACCCCGCCGGAAATCTTCTCGCGGGAGGAGCGCGCGAAGATGGTCTACCGGGTCAGGGCCCGTCCTTCCGACCCTGCGACCCTGCCGGTCGGCCTGCCCGTGGAAGTCACGCTGGAAGGCCGGTCATGAACACGGACGAAAACGTTATCTCGGTCGAGAACCTCACCAAGAGCTTCAGCGGCCGCACCGTGGTCGACCACCTGACGATGAGCGTGAAGAAGGGCGCGATCCACGGCTTTCTGGGACCCAACGGCTCCGGCAAGACCACGACCATCCGCATGCTCTGCGGGTTGCTGACGCCCGACAGCGGCTCCGGCACCTGCCTCGGCTACGACATCACCCGTGACGGCGAGAAGCTGCGCCGCCGCGTCGGCTACATGACCCAGCGGTTTTCGCTCTATCAGGACCTCACCATCCGCGAAAACCTCGATTTCGTCGCCCGCATCCACGGGCTTAGTAACCCGAGGAAACGGGTTTCCGACGCCATCGAACGGCTCGGGCTTGGTGGGCGCGAAAAGCAGCTCGCCGGCAATCTCTCCGGCGGCTGGAAACAGCGGCTCGCGCTCGGCGCCTGCACGCTCCCCGATCCCGACCTGCTGCTGCTCGACGAGCCGACCGCCGGCGTCGACCCCAAGGCGCGGCGCGAATTCTGGACCGAGATCCACGCGCTGGCCGCAGACGGCCTCTCGGTGCTGGTCTCCACCCACTACATGGACGAGGCCGAACGCTGCCACGAGATCGCCTACATGGCCTATGGTAAGCTTATGGTAACGGGCACGGTCGACGAGGTGGTCGCCTCGGCGAACCTCAAGAGCTACCTGATCACCGGCGCCGACGTTCACGCGCTGCAGGCGGAGCTGGAAAAGGCCGAGGGCGTCGATCTCGTCGCCCCCTTCGGCGCCTCGCTCCACGTCTGCGGCCGCGATCGCGACGCGCTGGAACGGGCCTTGCAGCCCTATCGCGACCGGCCGGACACGCATTGCAAACCGGGCGAGACGACGCTGGAGGATGCCTTCATCTATCTCATGGGTTCATCGAAGGACAATTTCGATGACGGCTGAGCGGACACAGAGCTTCGCCCCGCTCAGGCGTTTCTGGGCGATGACGATCAAGGAATTCATCCAGATGACCCGTGATCGGCTGACCATGGGCATGATGATCACGCTGCCGATCATGCAGCTCCTCCTGTTCGGCTTTGCCATCAACACCACGCCGCACCACCTGCCGACCGCGGTGATGATGGGCGAGAGCACCGACGCCTCGCGCGCCATTCTGGCGGCGTTGAGGAACACCGACTTCTTCGACATTACCGGCGTGGCGACGTCGCCCGACGCCATGGACCGGATGCTGGAATCCGGCGAGGTGCTGTTCGTGGTGGAGATCCCGCCGAACTTCGAGCGCGATCTGCGCCGCGGCCTGTCGCCCTCGCTGCTGGTCGCCGCCGACGCCACCGACCCGGTCGCCGCGTCATCCGCGCTCGGCGCGCTGTCGGGCATCATCAACACCTCGCTTGCGGGCCTCCGGCACATCCGCATCGACGCGCCGCAGGACCCGCCCTACACCATCGTCCAGCACCGCCGCTACAATCCGGCGGGCAAGTCGACGCTCAACATCGTGCCGGGCCTGCTCGGCACCATCCTGACGATGACGCTGCTGATCTTCACCGCGCTCGCCGTCACCCGCGAGATCGAGCGCGGCACGATGGAGAACCTGCTTGCCATGCCGATCCGCCCGATCGAGATCATGATGGGCAAGATCATGCCCTATGTCTTCGTCGGCGGTTTCCAGGCGGCGCTAATCATCGTCTCGGGCCTGTTCATCTTCGACGTCCCTATCCTTGGCGACCCGTGGTCGCTTGCGCTCCTGACCCTGCTTTTCGTCGTCACCAATCTCTCGATCGGCTACACCTTCTCGACGATCGCGAAGAACCAGCTTCAGGCGGTGCAGATGTCGATGATGTTCTTTCTGCCGAGCATCCTTCTGTCCGGCTTCATGTTCCCCTTCGACGGCATGCCGAAATGGGCGCAGTATATCGGCGAGGGCCTGCCCTTGACGCATTATCTGCGGATCGTGCGCGCCATCATGCTGAAGGGCGCCGACATCACCGTGCTCGGCTTCGACAGCGCCATGCTCGCCGCCATCGCCCTCGTCGCCATCACAATTGCGGTGACGCGCTTCAACACCACGCTGGATTGAGAAGCCGGTTTCCGGATTTTCAAGCGCGCCCGGTAATCCGCCTTGCTTTATCGCCGTGCTTTGCCCACACTCGCCTGAAAGACAGGGGAATACTGAAGGGCGAATGCGGCTTCAAGCCGCGCGCCCGGAGGCAGGCAAGGACGCATATGTCTATCAAAGCAGCGATTTACCATCTCACGCACTACAAATATGACAAGCCGGTCAATCTCGGCCCGCAGATCATCCGGCTGAAGCCCGCCTCGCATTCCAAGACCAAGGTGATCAGCCATTCGCTGAAGGTCACGCCGGACAATCATTTCGTCAATCTGCAGCAGGATCCCTACGGCAATTACCAGGCGCGTTTCGTGTTCCCGGAGCCGGTCACGGAGTTCAAGATCGAGGTCGATCTGGTCGCCGACATGTCGGTCTACAATCCCTTCGACTTCTTCGTCGAGGAACAGGCGACGAAATACCCCTTCGAGTACGACGAGGCGATCAGCGAGGACCTGTCGATCTACCGCACGCCGGAGCCGATGGGGCCGCTTCTGAAGGCCTATATGGAAAAACTCGACCTCACACCCGGCCAGGGCACGGTCGACATGATCGTCGGCATCAACGCCAACCTCCAGCATGATGTCGACTACATCATCCGCATGGAGCCCGGCGTGCAGACGCCGGAGGAGACGCTGGAGCGTAAGTCCGGCTCGTGCCGGGATTCCGCGTGGCTGCTGGTCCAGATCCTGCGCAATATGGGTCTCGCCGCGCGTTTCGTCTCCGGCTATCTGATCCAGCTTGAGCCCGACCTGAAGGCGCTTGATGGCCCGGCTGGCACCGATCACGATTTCACCGACCTGCATGCCTGGGCGGAGGTTTTCCTGCCCGGCGCCGGCTGGATCGGCCTTGACGCGACTTCCGGGCTTCTGACCGGCGAAAGCCACATTCCGCTGGCCGCCACGCCGCATTACCGCAATGCCGCGCCGATCACCGGCGGCTATTTCGGCGAGGCCGAGACCTCGTTCGATTTCGACATGACGATTTCGCGGGTCGCCGAGCACCCGCGCATCACCAAGCCGTTTTCCGACGAGAGCTGGGAGGCGTTGAACGCGCTTGGCGAAAAGGTCGACAGGCTGCTCGAAGAGACCGACATGCGTCTCACCATGGGCGGCGAACCGACCTTCGTATCGATCGACGATTTCGAATCCGACGAGTGGAACACCGGCGCTGTCGGCCCCACCAAGCGGGCGCTCGCCGACGAGCTGATCCGCCGTTTGCGCGAGCGATTCGCCCCCGGCGGCTTCCTGCATTACGGCCAGGGCAAATGGTATCCGGGCGAAAGCCTGCCGCGCTGGACCTTCTCGCTCTACTGGCGCAAGGACGGCATCCCGATCTGGAACAACCAGTCGCTGGTGGCAGAAGAGAAGAGTGACACCAAGGTCGATGAGAGCGACGCCGGCCGTCTGCTGCAGGCGATCGCCAACGAACTCGACATCCAACCGGAAATGGTCTCCCCCGCCTTCGAGGATCCGGCGGAATGGCTGATCCGGGAGGGCAATCTGCCGGAAAATGTCGACCCCTCGAATTCGAAGCTGAAAAGCGCCGAGGATCGCGCGCGCATCACCAAGGTTTTCGAGCGCGGGCTGACGCGGCCGACCGGCTATGTGCTGCCGGTTCAGGCCTGGCAGGGCCGCGCCTCCGGCCTGAAATGGGTCTCGGACCGGTGGACCACGCGGCGCGGGCGGATTTACCTGATCCCCGGCGACAGCCCGATCGGCTTCCGCCTGCCGCTCGATGCGTTGGCATGGATTCCGGAATCGCAATATCCTTTCATCAATCCGATGGACCCGTCGGTGCGGCGCGATCCGCTTCCCGATTTCCGGCAGGATGAAGGGCGACCGCTGCCGAAAGCGCGCTTCGTTCCGTTCGAGGAAAGCCCGCAGGCGGCGCGGCCGGCGCCCGGCCATTCGATCGGCGGTTACGTCCGCACCGCGATCTCGGTGGAGCCGCGCGATGGCCGGCTTTGCGTGTTCATGCCGCCGACCACGGCGCTCGAGGAATATCTCGACCTGATTGCCTCCGCCGAGCGGGCCGCCGAAAAGCTGGGTCTCCCCATCCATATCGAGGGCTATGCGCCGCCGCAGGACGAACGCATCAACGTCATCCGGGTCGCGCCCGATCCGGGCGTCATCGAGGTCAACATCCATCCGGCCGCGAACTGGAAGGAATGCGTGGAGACCACGACCGCGATTTACGAGGAAGCGCGCAAGACGCGACTTGGCGCCGACAAGTTCATGATCGACGGCCGCCACACCGGCACCGGCGGCGGTAATCATGTCGTGGTCGGCGGGGCCAATCCCGGCGACAGCCCGTTCCTGCGCCGCCCGGACCTCTTGAAGAGCGTGGTGCTGCACTGGCAGCGCCATCCCTCGCTATCCTACCTGTTCTCGAGCCTTTTCATTGGCCCGACCTCGCAGGCCCCGCGCATCGACGAGGCGCGCCACGATGCGCTTTACGAGCTCGAGATCGCGATGGCGCAGATCCCCCATCCGCAGGCCGGCGTCATGCCGCCGCTGCCATGGCTGGTGGACCGGCTGTTCCGCAATCTGCTGATCGACGTGACCGGCAACACCCACCGCGCCGAGATCTGCATCGACAAGCTGTTTTCGCCGGACGGCCCGACCGGACGGTTGGGGCTGGTCGAGTTCCGCGGATTCGAAATGCCGCCGAACGCGCGCATGAACCTTGCGCAACAATTGCTCGTGCGTGCCCTTCTGGCGCGGTTCTGGAAGAACCCGCTTGAGGGCAAATTCGTGCGCTGGGGCACCGCCCTTTCCGACCGCTTCATGCTACCGCACTACATCTGGCAGGATTTCATGGACGTGCTGCAGGACCTGAAGGAAAACGGGCTTGAACTCCGTCCGGAATGGTTCGAGGCGCAGCTCCAGTTCCGCTTCCCCTTCTTCGGCGAGGTCGAATATGAGGGCAACCGGCTGGAACTCAGGCAGGCGCTGGAACAGTGGAACGTGATGGGCGAACAGGGTGCGGCCGGCGGCACCGTGCGCTATGTCGACTCATCGGTCGAGCGGCTTCAGGTGCTTTTGGAAAGCAATGCCCCGGAACGCTACATCGTCACCTGCAACGGCCGCAAGGTGCCGCTGAAACCCACCGATAAATCAGGCGTTTCCGTTGCCGGCGTCAGGTTCAAGGCGTGGCAGCCGGCCTCCGGTCTTCACCCGGTCCTGCCGGTCAATTCGCCGCTGACATTTGACATTTACGACACATGGTCCGCAAGATCGGTGGGTGGTTGCATATATCATGTTGCGCATCCCGGCGGGCGCAATTATGAGACGTTTCCGGTCAACGGAAACGAGGCGGAGGCGCGGCGTCTGTCGCGGTTTGAAGCCTCGGGCCACACCGCCGGCGGCTATGCCGTTTTCAACGAGGCCGCGTCACCGGAATTTCCGCTGACGCTCGATCTCAGAAGGCCGGCCGGATTGTAACATCTCAAGACCGCGTCTCGCCTGCGATGCGCCACGAGGCTGGGCGAGGCTCCGGCAAAACGGCGGAAGCCTCAGGTCTCCCGCCGTATCGACATTATCAACGCGGCTGAAGCTTTCCGATAGCGGGAAGCGGCCTATTATCGCGGGCGGCAGGGACGCGCCAGATGGCAGAGGCGAAAGCGGAGCATTCCGCTGAACGGCACAGGGTTGAACAGGATAGCGAGGCAGAGCCCGCGATCGCCTGGAACGCCGGCAATTATGCCCCCCTCCCCGGCATCCCCGACGAGATGGTCGATGCCGAGGGAAAGGTGCGCCCGGTCTGGCAACCCTTCGTCAACGCGCTGTCCGGCATGACCACCGACGAACTCGCCGAACGGTTCTCGCGCGCTGATCGCTATCTGCGCGACGCCGGCGTGTTCTACCGGGCCTATGACGGCCAGGACGATACCCGCGCATGGCCGTTCTCCCACATCCCCGTCATCATCGACGACGACGAATGGCAGGAGCTTGCCGAGGGGCTGAAACAGCGCGCCGACCTGCTGGAAGCGATGATGGCCGATTTCTACGGCGACAACCGGCTGGTTGCGGAAGGCTTTATCCCGCCGGCGCTGGTGGCCTCCAACAGCGAATTCCTGCGCCCGCTCGTCGGCGTCACGCCCGCTGGCGGCAATTACCTGCATTTCATTTCCTTCGAGGTCGGGCGCGGGCCGGAGGGCAAGTGGTGGGTGCTCTCCGATCGCGCCCAGGCCCCTTCCGGCGCCGGCTTCGCGCTCGAAAACCGGGTTGCCGCATCGCGCGCCTTTTCCGGCATTTACGGCGACATGCATGTGCGCCGCGTCGCCTCCTTCTTCGGCGCGTTTCGCGATGCGCTGCAGTCGGGAACCTATGGCGGCGAAGGCCGATTCGGGGTGCTGACCCCCGGCCCCGCCAACGAGACCTATTACGAACATGCCTATATCGCCCGCTATCTCGGCATCTCGCTGCTAGAGGGCGAGGACCTGATTGTGGTCAACGACCGGCTAATGGTGCGCACCGTCGCCGGGCCGATGCCCGTCAGCGTGCTGTGGCGGCGGCTTGATGCCGATTTCACCGATCCGCTGGAACTCAACCAGCATTCGCGCATCGGCACGCCCGGCATGGTCAGCGCCATCCGCGCCGGCAATCTCACCATGGTCAATGCGCTGGGCTCGGGCATTGTCGAAACCCGCGCGCTGCTCGCCTTCCTGCCGGCCCTTTCGCGCAGGCTTCTGAACGAGGACCTGAAAATCCCGTCGATCGCGACATGGTGGTGCGGGCAGGAGAACGAGCGCGCCCATGTCGCCGCCAGTCTCGACCAGATGCTGATCGGCCCTGCCTATTCCCGCCAGCCCTTCTTCGACGATTCCGGCCTGTCGTTTTCCGGCAAACGGCTTGGCGAGCGGCGGCCCGGCGCGGTGAACCGCTGGCTTGAAAAACGCGGGCCATGGCTTGTGGGCCAGGAGGCGGTGAAGCTCTCGACCGCGCCCGCCTTCATCAACGGCAAGCTGGAGCCGCACCCCTTCTCGCTGCGCGTCTTCGCCGCCCGCACCAATGACGGCTGGAAGCTGATGCCGGGCGGCTTTGCCCGTATCGGCTCCTCCGACGATGTTGCCGCGATCGCTATGCAGGCCGGCGGCAGGGCCGCCGACGTCTGGGTGGTGAGCAAGACGCCGGTCGCGACCCCGACGCTTCTGACCCGCGAAAGCAGGGTGCCGCGCAACCATCCCGCAAACCTGCCGAGCCGCGCCGCCGACAACCTGTTCTGGCTTGGTCGCTATATCGAGCGCGCGGAAGGCAATTTGCGCATCCTTAGGGCCTGGCACGGCCGGTTCGCCGAGGTCGACGACCGCGGACAGGCGCTGTTGACGCGGGTGGAAGCCTATCTCGATAACGCGGGCCTCGATCTTTCGGAGGCGGCGCTTCCCAAAAGCCTGATGCGCGATATCGACAGCGCGGTCTATTCCGCCGGCAATATCCGCGACCGGTTCTCGCCCGATGGCTGGCTGGCGCTGAACGACCTTTCCAAGACCGCCAGCCGCTTCGTCGACCGGGTCGGGCCGGGCGATGACGCCGCCCATGCGATCACGATCCTGCTGCGCAAGCTTGCGGGCTTCGCCGGTCTCGTCCACGAAAACATGTACCGCTCCACCGGGTGGCGGTTCCTGTCGATCGGCCGCTATCTCGAACGCGGCCTGCACATGACGCGCCTGCTCGGCGAGCTTTCCGGCGAAGACGCGCCCGACGGGGCCTTCGATATCCTGCTCGAAATCGGCGACAACGTCATGACCCACCGGCGTCACTACAACGTCAACACCGACCGGCTGACGATCACCGACCTCCTGGCGCTCGACCCGCAGAACCCGCGCTCCGTTCTGTTCCAGCTCAACCAGATGCTGGCCGAAGTCGAGAAACTGCCGAGCCAGGGCCACATGACCCAGATGTCGCCGCTTCACCGCGAGACCATGCGCGTCCAGTCCGGCCTTGCGGTGATGACCGCGAACTCCATCTCGATCGATTATTATGCGACGCTGGAGCGCGATTTCGAGGCGCTCTCCGACTGTCTCGCCCAAAGCTATCTGTGAGGGATGATGCTCTACGATCTCTCGCTGAAGATGGAATATCACTACGACACGCCCGCCTCGCTCGCGCGCCACATCACCCGCGTTTTGCCGCTGGCCGCGACCCAGCGCCAGCGCCTGATCGCCGGCCACGTCAAGTTCGATCCGCATCCGAGTGAACAGCGCGGCTTCACCGATTTCTTCGGTCATCCGGCGATCGCGACGCTGATCGATCCGCCGCATCAGAGCTTCGCGGTCACGATGAAGGCGCGCGTCAACGTCGAGCCGCCGCGCACCACGCTCGCCTTTTCGCCGGAACTGCCGCGCCTTCGGGAAGAATATGCCCGCATTCTCGATCTCGGCCGGGATTCCCCGCATCATTTCCTGAGCGCCAGCCCGCGCATACCCCATGACCTTGCAATCGGCGCCTATGGCCGGGAAAGCGCCACGCCCGGCATGAGCGTTCACCAGATCGCCAAGGCGATCTGCGCGCGCATCCATGACGATTTCGCCTATGACGGCGAGGCGACGACGGTCGACAGCACGCCGATCGAGGCCTTTCACCTCAGACGCGGCGTCTGCCAGGATTTCTCACATGTGATGATTTCGGCGCTGAGGGCGATCGGCATTCCCGCCGGCTATGTCAGCGGTTATCTCCGCACCATTCCCCCGCCCGGCAAGCCGCGGCTGGAGGGCGCGGATGCGATGCATGCCTGGGTCCGGGTCTGGTGCGGCGGCGCGCTCGGCTGGATCGAACTCGACCCGACCAACAATATCGAGGCGGGATCGGATCACATCGTGGTCGCCTATGGCCGCGATTATGCCGACGTGGTGCCGGTTCTCGGCGTCATGAAAACCTATGGCGAGCACAAGGCGACCCAGGCGGTCGATGTCGTGCCGGTCCCCGAGACGGTGCGCTGAAACGGGCTCGCGCCCTTTCGTTCGAGATATTTGCGAAAACTTCGGACGATTTCGACCGACGATCAGATCCCTTCAGGCTGAAATGCTCCGGGTCATTTTCCTGCCGCTTTGCAGGACAAGCTGAAAGACAGTGCTTGAAGGCCGGAAAGAAATTCCCGCCCGTTACGATCGCTTTATTGCAAGTGCGTCATATCAGTGCATAAATTGCATTGTTAAGACGCCCATCAGGTCCTCCCGCACTGAGGGGCCGCAATTTCAAACGGTCGATGCTTCCGATTTTCCAGCTTTTATTGACGGAAAAAAACAATGAACAAAGTGACCAACCCCGATCTCCCCCTGCCCACGCCCCGCTCTCACGATGCCGACGAACTGGCCGCCAGCATCCTGGAAAAGCTGATCTATCAGGTCGGCAAGGACACGATCGTTGCCAAACCGCATGACTGGCTGCGCGCCGTCATTCTCGCGATCCGCGACCGGGTCACCGACAAGTGGATGGAATCCACGCGCAAGACCTATGAAGCCGGCTCCAAGCGGGTCTACTACCTGTCGCTGGAATTCCTGATCGGCCGGCTTTTGCGCGATGCAATATCAAACCTCGAAATGATCGACGCGATCAACAAGGCGCTCGCCAAGCTCGACGTCAATCTGGTCGAGATCGCCGGGCTCGAGCCCGATGCCGCGCTCGGCAATGGCGGTCTCGGGCGGCTTGCGGCCTGTTTCATGGAATCGATGGCGACGGTCGACGTGCCGGCCTATGGCTACGGCATCCGCTACGTCAACGGCCTGTTCCGACAGGAGATCGCGGACGGCTGGCAGGTGGAATTGCCGGAAAACTGGCTCGCTCACGGCAACCCCTGGGAATTCCACCGCCGCGAAAGCACCTATGAGATCAATTTCGGCGGCAAGGTCGACATCATCGAGGAAGGCGGCAAGGAGCCGCGCTATGTCTGGAAGCCGGCCGAACGGATGATGGCCGAGGCCTACGACACACCCGTCGTGGGCTGGCGCGCCAAGCGCGTCAACACGCTCCGGCTCTGGTCGGCGGACGCGATCGACCCGATCCTGCTCGACAAGTTCAACGCCGGCGACCATATCGGCGCACTGCAGGAAAGCACCAAGGCGGAGACGCTCACCCGCGTGCTCTACCCCGCCGACGCCAATCCGGCGGGCCAGGAACTCAGGCTGCGGCAGGAATATTTCTTCTCCTCCGCATCGCTGCAGGACATTCTCCGCCGCCACAAGCAGCAGTTCGGCGATCTCTCCAACCTGCCCGAGAAAGTCGCGATCCATCTCAACGACACCCATCCGGCGATTGCCGTGATCGAGATGATGCGACTTCTGATCGATATCCACGACATCGCCTTCGACGAGGCCTGGGATATGACGGTCAAGACCTTCGCCTACACAAATCATACGCTTCTGCCCGAAGCGCTGGAAACCTGGCCGGTGCCGCTGTTCGAGCGGCTGTTCCCGCGCCACATGCAGCTGATCTACCAGATCAACGCGAAGATCCTGCTGGAGGCCCGCAAGCAGAAGGGCGCCACCGACGAGGCGATCCGCCAGATCTCGCTGATCGACGAGGGCGGGGAGCGCAGGGTCCGCATGGGCAACATAGCCTTCCTCGGCTCGCATTCGATCAATGGCGTTTCGGCCCTGCATACCGAACTGATGAAGGAGACGGTGTTCTACAACCTGCACCGCATTCATCCCGACCGGATCAACAACAAGACCAACGGCATCACGCCAAGGCGCTGGCTGAAGGAGTGCAATCCGGGCCTCACCCGGCTGATCCGCGATGTCATCGGCGACGAGTTCCTCGACGACACCGAGAAGCTGAAGGCGCTCGACGCCTTCGCCGAGGATTCGAGCTTCCAGGAGCGGTTCGACGCGGTCAAGCGCGAGAACAAGGCGCGGCTCTCGAACCTGATCGGCGAACGGCTCGGCACCCGCATCGATCCGTCGGCGATCTTCGATATCCAGATCAAGCGCATCCATGAATACAAGCGCCAGCTTCTCAACATCATCGAGGCGGTCGCGCTCTACGACCAGATCCGCTCCCATCCGGAAATGGACTGGGTGCCGCGGGTGAAGCTGTTCGCCGGCAAGGCGGCACCCAGCTATCATAACGCCAAGCTGATCATCAAGCTCGCCAATGACGTCGCCCGCGTCATCAACAGCGATCCGGCGGTGCGCGGCCTGCTGAAGATCGTGTTCATCCCGAACTACAACGTCTCCACCGCCGAGGTCATGATCCCCGCCGCCGACCTTTCCGAGCAGATCTCGACGGCCGGCATGGAGGCATCGGGCACCGGCAACATGAAGTTCGCGATCAACGGCGCGCTCACGATCGGCACGCTCGACGGCGCCAATGTCGAAATGCGCGACTGGATCGGCGCGGAGAACATGGTGATCTTCGGCATGACCGCCGAGGAGGTCGAGGCGGCCCGCGCCGACGGCTACAATCCGCGCGAGTTGATCGAAGGCTCGAAGGAGCTGTCGCAGGCGCTGTCGGCGATCTCGTCGGGCGTGTTCTCCCATGACGATCCCGGCCGCTATGCCGATCTCATCGGCGGCATCTACGACCATGACTGGTTTATGGTGGCCGCCGATTTCGACGCCTACGCCGCCGCCCAGCGCCAGGTCGACGCGATATGGAACGATCGTACGGCGTGGAACGTTAAGGCAATACGGAACACTGCGCGTATGGGGTGGTTCTCCTCCGACAGGGCCATCAGGGAGTATGCTCGCGATATTTGGGGTGCCTTATGAGACAACCGGAGCCAGTCGATCCGGACAAAGGCGGGGATTTCGCCCCGCCGAGAGGAGACATCGAAGCCATTTTGAACGCCACGCATGGCAACGCCTTTTCCGTGCTGGGCATTCAGAAAATCAACGGCAATCTCGTTGCCCGGTGCTTCCTGCCGGGCGCGGAGCGCGTGGAGGCATTCGACCTTGAGGGCGAGCCTCTCGGCGTTTTGACTCAGATCGATCAGTCCGGTTTCTTTTCCGGTAAGTTGACGCTCACGACCTTCGTTCCGATCCGTTATCGCGCTCGGCGCGGCGACGTCACCTGGACGGTGACAGACCCCTACAGTTTCTGGCCGGTTCTGGGGCCGATGGACGATTATTTCGTTCGCGAAGGCTCCCATCTTCGCCTGTTCGACAAGCTCGGCGCTCACCCCATGACCCATCAGGGCGTGAAGGGCTTCCATTTCGCGGTATGGGCGCCGAATGCGCGCCGCGTTTCCGTGGTCGGCAGCTTCAACAACTGGGACGGCCGGCGGCACATGATGCGGTTCCGTTCCGATTCCGGTGTGTGGGAAATCTTCGCGCCCGAAGTCGAGCCTGGCACACCATACAAATTCGAAATCATCGGCTCCAACGGCACTCTCCTGCCGCTGAAGGCCGATCCCTTTGCCCGCCGCAGCGAATTGCGCCCGCAGACGGCGTCGCTGACGGCGGCCGAGCTGGAGCAGGAATGGGACGATGAGGAGCATCGCGAGCACTGGGCCGCAAGCGACAAGCGCCGCGAGCCGATCTCGATCTACGAGGTTCATCCGGGCTCATGGCAGCGTCGCGATGACGGGTCGTTTCTGTCCTGGGACGAACTCGCCGACCGGCTGATCCCCTATTGCGCCGACATGGGCTTCACCCATATCGAATTCCTGCCGGTCTCCGAATATCCCTACGACCCGTCCTGGGGCTACCAGACCACCGGGCTCTACGCGCCGACTGCCCGCTTCGGCGAGCCGGAGGGTTTCGCCCGCTTCGTCAATGGCTGCCACAAGGTCGGCATCAGCGTGCTGCTCGACTGGGTCCCGGCGCATTTTCCGACCGACGAGCACGGGTTGCGCAATTTCGACGGCACCGCGCTTTACGAACATGCCGATCCGCGCAAGGGATTTCATCCCGACTGGAACACCGCGATCTACAATTTCGATCGTACCGAGGTCGCCTCCTATCTTCTCAACAACGCGCTTTACTGGGGCGAGAAATTCCATGTCGACGGCCTGCGCGTCGATGCGGTGGCGTCGATGCTCTATCTCGACTACTCCCGCAATTACGGCGAATGGATTCCCAACGAATATGGCGGCAACGCCAATCTTGGCGCGGTGCGGTTCATCCAGGAAACCAACAAGGCGGTTTACGGCCAGCATCCCGAGATGATGACCATCGCCGAGGAATCGACCACCTGGCCGAAAGTGTCGCAGCCGGTCCATGAGGGCGGCCTCGGTTTCGGCTTCAAGTGGAACATGGGCTTCATGCACGACACGCTGACCTATTTCGGCCGCGAGCCGGTGCATCGCAAGCACCACCACCAGGAAATCACCTTCGGCCTAACCTATGCTTTCACGGAAAACTTCGTGCTGCCGCTCTCCCATGATGAGGTGGTGCACGGCAAGGGATCGCTGATCGCCAAGATGTCCGGCGACGACTGGCAGAAATTCGCCAATCTCCGGGCCTATTACGCCTTCATGTGGGCCTATCCCGGCAAGAAGCTCTTATTCATGGGCCAAGAATTCGCGCAGTGGAGCGAGTGGAGCGAGGCGCGCGCGCTGGACTGGAACCTGCTCGACTACAACACCCATGAGGGCGTGCGCCGGCTGGTGCGCGATCTGAACTTCACCTACCGCGCCAAGCCCGCGCTTCACGCCCGCGACTGCGAGCCGGAAGGCTTCGAGTGGACGATCGTCGACGATCACGACAATTCCGTCTTCGCCTGGCAGCGCAAGGCGCCGGGCGAAAAGCCGATCGTGGTTGTCAGCAACCTGACCCCCGTGCCGCGCGACGGCTACCACGTGCCGCTGCCCAAGGCCGGAATCTGGCGCGAGATCCTCAATACCGACGCCGAAATCTACGGCGGCAGCGGGCTGGGCAATGGCGGTCGGGTGCGCGCCGAGAGCCATGGCAATGGCGGCATTTCCGCCGGTCTGATGCTGCCGCCGCTCGCGACCATAATGCTGGAACCAGAGTAGTTTGGGAGGGAAGGATGAACAATCGCATGGGACAGCCGCTGGCGCGTGACGCCATGGCCTATGTTCTGGCTGGCGGACGCGGGAGCCGCCTGAAGGAACTGACGGATACGCGCGCCAAGCCCGCCGTCTATTTCGGCGGCAAGACCCGGATCATCGATTTCGCGCTGTCGAACGCGCTCAATTCCGGCATCCGCCGCATCGGGGTCGCGACCCAGTACAAGGCGCATTCACTGATCCGCCACCTGCATCAGGGCTGGAACTTCTTCCGCCCGGAGCGGAATGAGAGTTTCGACGTGCTGCCCGCCTCCCAGCGCGTGTCGGAGACGCAGTGGTATGAGGGCACCGCCGACGCGGTCTACCAAAACATCGACATCATCGATTCCTACGGTCCGGAATACATGATCATTCTGGCCGGCGACCATATTTACAAGATGGACTACGAGATGATGCTGCGCCAGCACGTCAACGACGGCGCCGATATCACGATCGGCTGCCTGGAAGTGCCGGTGGAGGAGGCCAAGGGTTTCGGCGTCATGCATGTCGATGAGAACGACCGGATCGTCGATTTCGTCGAAAAGCCCGCCAATCCGCCCGGCATTCCCGGAAACGAGACGATGGCGCTCGCCTCGATGGGCATCTACGTCTTCAAGACCAAGTTCCTGTTCGATTGCCTCTACCGCGATGCCGCCGACCCGACCTCCAGCCGCGATTTCGGCAAGGATATCGTCCCCTATATCGTCAAGAACGGCAAGGCGCTGGCGCACCGCTTCTCCAAGAGCTGCATCCGTTCCAGCTACGAGGAGCAGGCCTATTGGCGCGATGTCGGGACGCTCGATGCCTACTGGCAGGCCAATATCGACCTGACCGGCGTGGTGCCCGAACTCGATATCTACGACAAGTCCTGGCCGATCTGGTCCTACTCGGAAGTCACCCCGCCGGCGAAATTCGTGCATGACGACGAGAACCGGCGCGGTTCGGCGATCTCCTCCGTGGTTTCGGGCGATTGCATCATTTCCGGTTCGCAACTCTATAAAAGCCTGCTGTTTACCGGCGTGCGCGCCAATTCCTATTCCCGCCTCGAGGGCGCGGTCGTCCTGCCGCGCGTGCATGTCGGCCGCCACGCCCAGCTCAGAAACGTGATCATCGACCACGGCGTTCATATTCCCGAAGGCCTCATTGTCGGCGAGGACCCCGAGCTCGACGCCCGCCGTTTCCGCCGCACCGAAAGCGGCATCTGCCTCATCACGCAGTCAATGATCGATAAACTGGACACATAAAACATGAAGGTTCTTTCCGTCGCCTCGGAAATCTATCCCCTGATCAAGACGGGAGGGCTTGCAGACGTCGCTGGCGCGCTGCCGCTTGCGCTGGCGGCATACGGCATCCACACCCGCACCCTGATCCCCGGCTATCCGGCGGTGATGAAGGCGATCGGCGACAAGGCCGAAAAGGTGATCACGCTCTATGATCTATTCGGCGAGCAGGCAAACGTGCTTGAAGCCCGCCATGACGGTCTGGACCTTCTCATCCTCGACGCCCCTGCCCTGTTCAACCGTTTCGGCAATCCCTACAATGCGCCGCACGGCGAGGGTTATTCCGACAACTGGCGGCGTTTTGGCGCGCTCTCGAAAGCGGCAGCCGATATCGCCGCCAGCGCCATTCCCGGCTGGGAGCCCGATCTGGTGCATGCCCATGACTGGCAGGCGGCGCTTACGCCGGTCTATATGCGGTTCGCGCCAACGCCGGAAAAACCGTCGATCCTCACCATTCACAACATCGCCTTCCAGGGCAATTTCGACACGGGGATTTTCCCCTGGCTCGGCCTTCCCGACCATGCGCTCGCCGTGGACGGCGTCGAATATTACGGCAAGGTGAGTTTCCTGAAGGGCGGCCTGCAGACCGCATGGGCGGTCACCACGGTCAGTCCGACCTATGCCCGGGAAATCCAGACCCCGCAATATGGCATGGGTCTGGAAGGCCTGATCTCGGCCCGCGCCCACACCGTGCACGGCATCGTCAACGGCATCGACACCGATGTCTGGGACCCGGCAACCGACGACACCATCGTCAGCCGCTATTCCGCGCACAAACCGAAGGGTCGGGTTGAAAACCGGCAGGCCGTGGGCGAGACCTTCGGCCTCGACAACGACGATTCCCCGATCTTCTCCGTCGTATCGCGCCTGACATGGCAGAAGGGGATGGATATCCTCGCCGCCGTTGTCGGCGATCTGGTCGCCATGGGCGGCAAGCTCGTCGTGCTCGGCTCTGGCGAACCGGGGCTTGAGGAAGCCTTCCGCAATGCCGCGCGTTATTACCCCGGCCGGGTCGGCACCATTATCGGCTACGATGAGAAACTGTCGCATATGGTGCAGGCCGGCGCCGACGCCATTCTCGTGCCCTCGCGGTTCGAGCCCTGCGGCCTGACCCAGCTCTACGCCCTGCGCTATGGCTGCATTCCCGTGGTCGCGCGCACCGGCGGGCTGGCCGATACCGTGATCGACGCCAACCCGGCCGCCCTCGCCGTCAACGCAGCCACCGGCGTCCAGTTCTCTCCGGTCGAGCCATGGTCGCTGTCGCATGCCATACGCCGCACGATCAACCTCTACGACGACAAGAAAACCTGGCTCGCCATGCAAAAGCAGGGCATGAAGAGCGATGTGTCGTGGAAGGCCAGCGCCGGTCTCTACGCCGATCTTTACAAGCAACTCGATTTGATGGTGTCGAAACCATGAGCGTGACAATTCCGACCACTCCCTTCAACGACCAGAAGCCCGGCACATCGGGCCTGCGCAAGAAGGTGCCGGTCTTCACCCAGCCGCATTACGCGGAAAATTTCATCCAGGCGATCTTCGATTCCATCGGCGACTTCAAGGGCAAGACCCTGGTGATCGGCGGCGACGGCCGTTATCTCAACCGCGAGGTGATCCAGACCACGATCAAGATGGCCGCCGCCAACGGCTTCGGCAAGGTGATGGTCGGCCAGGGCGGCATTCTGTCGACGCCGGCGGCTTCCAACATGATCCGCAAATACCAGGCCTTCGGCGGCATCATCCTTTCGGCGAGCCACAATCCGGGCGGGCCGAACGAGGATTTCGGCATCAAGTACAATACCGCCAATGGCGGCCCGGCGCCGGAAAAGATCACCGATGCGATCTATGAACGCACCAAGCTGATCGACCGCTACCGGATTTCCGAGGCCGACGACGTTTCGCTCGACGCGATCGGCACCTCGAAGGTGGACGACATGGAGGTCGAGGTGTTCGACCCCGTCGCCGACTATGCCGAACTGATGGAGCAGCTTTTCGATTTCGACGCGATCCGCTCCCATATCGCCTCCGGTTTCCGGATTTCGTTCGACGCGATGAGCGCCGTGACCGGCCCCTATGCCAAGGAAATCCTCGAAAACCGCCTTGGCGCTCCGGAAGGTTCGGTGCTGAATTTCGAGCCGCTGGAAGATTTCGGCGGCCATCACCCTGACCCCAACCTTGTCCACGCCAAGGCCCTGTATGATGCGGTCATGAGTGATGGCGGACCGGATTTTGGCGCGGCATCGGATGGCGACGGCGACCGCAACATGGTGGTCGGCCACGGCGTGTTCATCACGCCGTCTGACAGTCTCGCCATTCTCGCGGCCAATGCGCATTTGGCGCCGGCCTACAAGGGCGGCCTTGCCGGCATCGCCCGCTCGATGCCGACCAGCCAGGCGGCCGACCGCGTGGCGGAAAAGCTCGGCATCGACTGCTACGAGACGCCGACCGGCTGGAAATTCTTCGGCAACCTGCTCGACGCCAGCAAGGCGACGCTCTGCGGCGAGGAAAGTTTTGGTACAGGCTCGAACCACGTACGCGAAAAGGACGGGCTGTGGGCCGTGCTGCTCTGGCTCAACATTCTGGCGGTGCGCGGCGAGAGCGCCCTCGAAATCGTCAGGAAGCACTGGGCCGAATATGGCCGCAACTATTATTCGCGCCATGATTACGAGGGGATCGAAACGGAAGCCGCAAATGGCCTGATGGACGCCCTGCGCGGAAAGCTCGAGACCCTGCCCGGCACGACCTTCCGCGACCTCACCGTGGCCGAGGCCGACGACTTCGCCTATCACGATCCGGTCGACGGCTCGATATCGAGGAAGCAGGGCATCCGCATCCTGTTCGAAAACGGCTCACGCGTGGTCTTCCGCCTGTCCGGGACCGGCACATCCGGCGCGACGCTTCGGGTCTATCTCGAGCATTATGAGCCCGACCCGACGCGCCACGAAGAGGAAACCCAGGAAACGCTCGCCGACCTGATCGCCTATGCCGAGCATGTCGCCGAGATCGCCAAACGCACGGGCCGCACCGCCCCGACCGTGATCACCTGAGCATCCGATGTCCGAGCCTTTGAAAAAGCCCGGCGTCCGCGTTCTGGACCGGGGCGTGGAATTTTCCGTCTATTCGGAAAACGCCACCGGCATGGAATTATGCCTGTTCGACAAGGCCGGCGCGCAGACCGCGAAACTGCCGATGGCGCATGCGGGCGGCAATCTGTTCCGCCTCATGGTGGACGGGATCAAGCCCGGACAGCGCTACGGCTACCGCGCTTTCGGCGAATGGGACCCGATGAACGGCTTGTGGTTCGACCCGGCCAAGCTGCTTACCGACCCCTATGCCCGCGAGATCGACCGGCCCTACCGGTATGACCCGGATCTCAGTGAATTCGGCGTCGACACCGCCGACATGGTGCCGAAAAGCATCGTCGTCGCCGACAGCGCGGAAGACATTGGACATGTGGATTTTCCCGATGGCGGGCTGATCTACGAGGCGGGCGTGCGCGCGCTCACCATGCTCCATCCCGACGTGCCGAAGCCGATCCGCGGCACCGTGGCGGCGCTTGCTCATCCGGCGGTGATCGACCACCTGAAGAAGCTCGGCGTCGACGCCATCGAGCTTCTGCCGGTGACCGCCTGGATGGATGAGCGGCATTTGCAACCGCTCGGGCTCACCAATGCCTGGGGCTACAATCCCGTCACCTTCATGGCGCTGGAGCCGCGTATCTGCCCGGGCGGGATTGCCGAACTCCGGGGTGCGGTAAAGGCTCTCCACGAGGCCGGCATCGGCGTCATCCTCGATCTGGTCTTCAACCACAGCGGCGAAAGCGATCAGTTCGGCGGGGTTGTGAGCTTTCGCGGGCTCGACAACGCGACCTACTACCGTCTCGCCCATGACGACCCTTCCGTTCTGATCAACGACACCGGCTGCGGCAACACCATTGCCTGCGACCATCCCATGGTGCGCTGCTATATCGTCGACAGCCTCCGCCATTTCGTGACAGAGGCCGGCATTGACGGCTTCCGCTTCGATCTGGCGCCGGTGCTGGGACGCCGCTATGAGGGCTTCGATCCCGATTCCGAAACGCTTCACGCGATCCTCAACGACCCGGTTCTGAAAGACCGGACGATGATTGCGGAACCATGGGATATCGGCCCCGGCGGCTATCACCTCGGCAATTTCCCGCCGCCCTTTCTGGAATGGAACGACGTCACGCGCGACGACATCCGCAAGTTCTGGCGCGGCGACCCGTCCATGACCGGCCAACTCGCCGACGCGCTGTCCGGCTCCTCGCACATCTTTTCGACAAACGGCCAGGGCAGTACGCGCTCGGTTAATTTCATCGCCGCCCATGACGGCTTCTCGCTTTATGACCTGACGGCCTATGTGCACAAGCACAACGCCGAAAACGGCGAGCACAACCGCGATGGTCACGACGAGAACTATTCGTGGAACAACGGCGTCGAGGGCGAGACCGACAACGAACTGGTCAACAACAGGCGCCGGCAGGATCTGCGCGCCCTTCTCGCCACGCTGTTCGTCAGCCGCGGCGCGATCATGCTGAAGGCCGGCGACGAGGGCGGCTGCAGCCAGAAGGGCAACAACAACGCCTATTGCCAGGACAACGAGATCACCTGGCTCGACTGGGCGCATATGGACGGTGAACTGGTAGCCCACACCGCCGAGCTTTCGGCGCTGCGCAAGCGCTTCGCCGTGTTCTCACAAACGGATTTCTTCACCGACGACGATGTCCTGTGGCTCAGGCCCGATGGCAAGGTCATGGACGTCGCCGACTGGGAGTGCCCGGAATGCCAGTGCCTCAGCATGGTGCTTGCCACCACCGAGACCACGACCGGCCATCCCACGCGCCTTGCCGTGCTCATCAACCGGGGCCTTGAGGAAGCCGTGTTCCTGCTGCCCGAGGCCCATGAGGACGGCTGGCACAGCCTTGCCGGCCAAAGCCAAGGCGCCGTCGAGATCGCGCTTGCGCCCCGCTCGGTATCGCTCTATGCCGAGAGACTGAACGAAGGAGAGACGCATTGACCGCTCCTCAGGCGACGAAAGAAGACCCTATGGTTCTCGAAATTTCTCTGGGTGACGTCAAGGGACTGATCGGACAGGAAGTCGGCCTGTCGCGCTGGTTCACGGTCGACCAGTCGATGATCGACACCTTCGCCGATGCCACGCTCGACCACCAGTTCATCCATACCGATCCCGAACGCGCCCGCAATGAGACCCCCTTCGGCGGCACGATCGCGCACGGTTTTCTCACGCTGTCGCTGCTTTCTGCCATGAATTACGATTGCGCGCCGCGCATCCGCGAACAGACCATGGGCATCAATTTCGGCTTCGACAAGGTGCGCTTCATGGCCCCGGTGAAAAGCGGCGCCAAGGTTCGCGGCCGGTTCGTGCTCAAGGACGCCCGTTTCAGGGGCGCGGAACTCTTGGCGATCAACTACGCTGTCACCGTCGAGATCGAGGGCGAACGCAAGCCGGCGCTGTCGGCCGAATGGATCACGCTGGTGCAATTCGCCGCCGCGGATCGGCCGGAAACGGTGTGAGCGATGTCGGCGTGCCCGGCCTTCGTACTCGGTTTCGAAAGCCAGGCCGACGCCTGCGATGAACTCGGTTCGCCATTTACCGCAAGGCTCTGCAGACTGGCGGCGGAGCGGCTCTCAGGCATGGGCGGTCCCGTCCCGTCGCTGATCATGACATGGCCGGAAGACCGCATCCGCCCCGATGCGCTGGCACTGCGCTTCTGCGGCGCGCTGCACGCCCTGAAGCGACGCGGCCATGGCCCGCTTTCCGCTGTCTATCCCCCGGCAAAGATATCCGATGACGCGCTCTGGCAAGGCGTCGCAAAGGCAATGGCGGAAGAAACGTCATTCATCACGCAGCGGATGCAATCGGCCCCGCAGACCAATGAAGTTCGCCGCTCGGCCGCCCTGTTTCCGGCCTTTGCGCTGATCGCCACCCGCTTTCCCGGCAAGGACCTCGCGCTGTCCGAAATCGGCGCATCGGCCGGTCTGAACCTGATGTGGGACCGCTATGCCTACCTTCTGGGAGACCGGCATGTCCCGTCAGCCACCGGCGAAGCACCGTTCGAAATCGCGCCCGACTGGACCGGGCCGCTGCCGCCGGATGCGGCAATCACGGTCAGCGAACGCGCCGGCTGCGACCTCAACCCGCTCAACGCTTCAAACAGCGATGATTGCGAGCGGTTGCTCTCCTATATCTGGGCCGATCAGGCCGACCGGCTGGAGCGCACCGAAAAGGCTTTGGCGCTCGCCCGCGCGACCGGCGTCAGTGTTGAGAAGGCGGACGCCGTTGAATGGCTGCGGGAGCGGCTTGCGGTTTCCCGCCCGGGCAAGGTGCACATCGTCTACCACACCATAGCCTGGCAATATCTGCCGTTCGCGGCGCGCGCGGAGGGCGAGCGACTGCTGGCCGAGGCGGGCGCGCGTGCTGACGATAACGCCCCGCTCTGCCGTCTTCAGATGGAGGCCGACGAAGACAAGCAGGGCGCGGGATTGACGCTTGCGATCTGGCCCGGCGGCGAAATGTTGAAACTCGGGCGCGCCGATTTCCATGGTCGATGGATCGACTGGCGCGGCCCGGCTCAATAGGCCGCGTCCTTCGCCCCCTGATCGAGCAGTCCGAACACATAGGGTGCGAACGAGCGCCAGCATTCAACGCGGAAGGTCTGCTCTTCCTTGCGGAACAAAACAATCTCCGCCTTGCCGAGCACCGTGCGCGCGACCTTGCCGACCGGGAATCTCTCGAGCCTCAGATCGAGCGGGCAGGCCGCGTTCAGCGTTGCTGCAGCGCCCGGCCCGTCGACCATGATCGCGATATTGCGATGGGAGACATCGACCGCCGAATAGGGCCCCGCCGCCGGGCCGAGGCGGCCGGCGAGGTCATCCTCATATTCATCGATCACCAGCCACTCGTCGGGCCCGAGCCAGAAGGCGTAGCGGCCTTCGCCACCCGAAGAAGTCAGCGGCTTCACCGGCAGGTCGAGTTCCAGCATGCCGTTGAGGCCGGGGATCGCGTCTGCACCTGCCCGCAGCGACAGCCGTGTTGCCGGGCGCGCCACCACCAGCCGGGCAAGGCCCGAGCCGCCATAGGCGCCGGCAAGCGGCAGGTCGCGTTCCGCTGTGAATTGCTCAGCCATTGATGCGCGCTCCTTCGGGATCATAGAAAACGGTGTCGACCACCTCGACGGCGATGGTGCGGTCGGGCATCGGCACGTAAAGCGTCTGGTCCTTCAGCTTGTGGCCGTTCTTGACCACGGCCATGGCGATGCCGCTCTGCAGCGCCTCCGACCAGTAGGCCGAGGTGACGTGGCCGAGCATCGGCACCGGCTTGGCCGCGTTCGGATCGGCGACCACATGCGCGCCTTCCTCCAGCACCAGCCGGGGATTGTTCTTGACCATCAGGCCGACGAGTTGCTTGCGGCCCTCGGCGACGAGGTCCGGCCGCTTGAGGCCGCGCATGCCGACGAAATCCGGCTTCTTCTTCGAAACCGCCCAGCCCATGCCGACATCATAGGGCGTCACCGTGCCGTCGGTATCCTGACCGACCACGATATAGCCCTTCTCGGCGCGCAGCACATGCATCGTCTCCGTGCCATAGGCGCAGGCTCCGAAGGTCTCTGCGCGCTCGAAAACCGCTTCCCAGACCTTGAGCCCGTAATCGGCCGGCACGTTGATCTCGTAACCGAGCTCGCCGGTAAACGACACCCGGAACAGGCGCGAGGGAACGCCGCAGACCGTGCATTCGGCAAGGCTCATATGCGGGAAAGCCTCGTTGGAAATATCGACGCCTTCGACGAATGGCGCGATGATTTCCCGCGCCTTCGGCCCCTGCACCGCGATCACCGCCCATTGTTCGGTGGTGGAGGTGAGCCAGACTTTCAGATGCGGAAACTCGGTCTGGAGATAATCCTCCATCAGGTTCAGCACCCGCGGCGCGCCGCCGGTCGTCGTCGTCACGTGGAAGCGATCCTGCGCCAGCCGGCCGACGACGCCATCATCGTAGATATAGCCGTCCTCGCGCAGCATCAGGCCATAGCGGCATTTGCCGGGTTTCAGCGTCGACCAGGCATTGGAATACATAAGGTTCATGAAAGCCTCGGCATCCGGGCCGACGACCTCGATCTTGCCGAGCGTCGAGGCGTCGAACACGCCCGCCGCCGCGCGCACGGTCTGGCATTCGCGGTTGACCGCGTCATGCTTGGTCTCGCCGGCGCGCGGGAAATACCAGGCGCGCTTCCAGTTGCCGACATCCTCGAACGGCGCGCCCTGGGCTTCCGCCCAGGCATTGATCGGCGTCTTGCGCGCCGGATCGAACAGCTCGTTGCGCGAATGGTTTATCAGCGTGCCGAAGGTGACCGGCGTGAACGGCTGGCGGAAGGTGGTGAGCCCCACCTGCGGGATCGGTCGGTCCAGCATTTCAGCGGCGATCGCCAGCCCGTGCATGTTGGAGAGCTTGCCCTGGTCGGAGGCCATGCCGTTGGTGGTGAAGCGCTTGATATGCTCGATCGAGGCCATGCCCTCATGAACGGCCTGACGGATATCCTTGGCGCAGACATCATGCTGATAGTCGATGAACGCCTTGGCGTAGGGCTCCGCATCATCGCTTTCGCCGAGCATGCCGCCGGTCCAGGCGTGTTCGGTCGTGGCCGCGATCTCGGCAAAGCCGCCGCCCGCCGCCACAGCCTCCGAAACGAGGTCTGCCACGGCATCGGTTCCGTTGCAGGCGCCGACCGAGACCGCGTTCTGGGCATAGACGCTCGGCAGGAACCGCTCGTTTTCGGCATCGAAGGCAAGCTTGCCGCGCGATTGCGAAAACAGATGCACGGACGGCGTCCAGCCGGCCGACGTGATCAGAGCGTCGATATCGTAGTCGCGGGGCTTGCCGCCGCCCTTCACCCGCATCGACTTGACCCTGAGCCGGCCCTTTGTGCCTATAACCGTATGGCCGGAATGCAGCGTGATCCCGAGCGCCTTCGCCTCTTCGGCAAGACCCGGTCCGGGCTCGGGCCGGCTATCGATGATGGCCACCACCTTCACGCCCGCGCGGGCGAGATCAAAGGCCGCCTCATAGGCCGAATCATGGGCGCAGTAGACCCCGATCTTGGAGCCGACGGCGACGCCGTAATGATTGAGATAGCTGCGCGCGGCGGACGCCAGCATGATGCCCGGACGGTCATTGTCGGGGAACACCATCGGGCGTTCGATCGCGCCGGTGGCCAGCACCACCTTTTCCGCCCGCACCTGCCACAGCCGCTCGCGCGGGCCGTCGGCCTTCGCATTCGGCAGGTGGTCGGTCAGCCGTTCGCACAGGCCGAGGAAATTGTGGTTGTAGTAGCCGAAAGCCGTTGTGCGCGGCAGGTAGCGGACATTGTCCATGGCGGCGAGTTCGGCTGCCGCCGCAACCGCCCAGTCATAGCCTGGCTTGCCGTCGACCGTGGTGCCGCTCTCATATTGCAGCGCGCCGCCCGGTTCCGGTTTTTCATCGCAGATGATCACTTGCCTGCCGGTGCGCGCGGCCGAAAGCGCCGCCGTCAGCCCGGCAAGCCCCGCGCCGACCACCAGCATGTCGCAATGGACGTAGCGGCTGGCATAGCTGTCGGGGTCCTCCTCCGTCGGCGCCACGCCGAGGCCGGCAGCCTTGCGGATCGCGGGCTCGTAGAGCTTGTGCCAGGCGCTGAACGGCCACATGAAGGTCTTGTAGTAGAAGCCGGCGATCAGCATCGGCGAGACGATGTCGTTGATCGCCCCGACATCGAAGGACAGCGACGGCCAGCGGTTCTGCGAGCCCGCCTTCATGCCGTCGAACACTTCCTGCACCGGCCCGCGCACGTTGGGCTGGCGGCGGGCGCTGTCGCGGGCGATATCGAACAGCGCATTGGGCTCCTCGGAGCCCGCCGTCAGAAATCCGCGCGGACGGTGATATTTGTACGACCGGCCGACCAGATGCACGCCGTGGGCGAGCAGCGCCGAGGCCAGCGTATCGCCTTCAAGCGCCGTATAAGTCTTGCCGTCGAAGGTGAAGCGCACGGTCTTGGCAGGCGTCAGCCGGCCCTTGTCGGCAATCCGGAATGCGCCGCTCATTGGCCGTCTCCCATGCCGAGTTCGGCCGGATCGGGCTTCGGCTCGCCGGTCTTGTAGGTTTTCAGGAAGCGATCAGAAACGGTGTCGCGGGCGGCGTTGAAGAACCGGCCGCAGCCATGGGAATGACGCCAGCGCTCGAAATGCAGCCCCTTGGGATTGGTGCGCATGAAGAAATAATTGGCGAAGTCCGCGTCGGAGAGTTCGGCCATGTTTTCAGGCCGCGCGATATGCGCCTCGCCCGCGCCGGTAAATTCCAGCTCGCTGCGCGCTTCCTCGCAATAGGGACAGTAAATCAGCAACATTCAGTTTCCCTCCAGTTCGGGCAAGGCGTCGGGAATAGAGATAATCAGGTCAATGAGATCGCGCGGCGCTTCCATCTGCGGCAGGTGGCCCGCGCCCTTTAGCGGATGAAACGGCACGCCGATCCGGCCCGCCAGAAGATGGCCGCGCTCGATCGGGATCCAGGGATCGCGCTCGCCCCATATGATGGTGACCGGGCAGGCGATTTCCTTCAGTTTCTCGGCGAATTCATCGGTGAAGGCGTCGTCAGCCTGGGCAAACTGTCGATAGAAACTCTGGTGGCCTTCCGGCGTGAGCCAGGGGCTGACCAGCTCGCGCAGGTCGCTCGCATCGATCTCGTTGACCAACGCACCCTTGATATAGGCCTCGACGATTGCCGCGTGGATGTGCGGCGGCAGCGGCGCGAAGGCGTCGACGTGACGGCCGACATGGTCGAAGAATTCGGAGCCCCATGGGCTCAGCGCGACGACATTCATCAGGGTCAGGCTCGAATAGGCGACATCGTGGAGCAGATGCGCGCGCAGCGTCACCGCGCCGCCGAAATCATGGGCCAGCACATGCGGCGCGTCGAGCATCCAGTGGTCCAGCATTTCCTTGAACACCCGGCCCTGGACATCGAGCCCGGTGGCCTGTCCGGCATCCTTCGCCGAACGCCCGAAGCCCGGCATGTCGTACCAGTAAACGGTATAGGCATGCGACAGCGTCAGCAGGATGCGGTGCCAGGAAAACGACGACCACGGCCAGCCATGGGCAAGCACCAGCGGCGGCCCCTTGCCGACGCTGCCCCAGGCCACCATGCCGGCGCTGGTCTCGCATTTCCTGTTGACGTTCCAGAGCATGGCTTTTCCTAGTGCGCGACGGCGGCGGCGGCGGCTTCGTCGATCAGCCGGCCGGTGTTGTAGCGCTCGAGCGTGAGGCCGGCGGCGAGCTTATGCGGCTCGCCCTTGGCGATGAGATGGGCGAAGAGATGCGCTGAACCCGGCGTTGCCTTGAAGCCGCCCGTGCCCCACCCGCAATTGACGAACAGATTGGGTACCGGCGTCACGCTCTGGATCGGCGAACGGTCCGGGGTGTTGTCTGTGATGCCGCCCCACTGGCGCATCATCTTGACCCGGCGGAAGATCGGAAACAGCTCGCATATGGCGTCGAG
The DNA here is from genome assembly GCF_002043005.1 of Martelella mediterranea DSM 17316. Lineage (NCBI taxonomy): Bacteria > Pseudomonadati > Pseudomonadota > Alphaproteobacteria > Hyphomicrobiales > Aurantimonadaceae > Martelella > Martelella mediterranea. The sequence goes on from NZ_CP020330.1 coordinate 4,147,414, forward strand.
CGTGTGGGTGATGATCTGAAGCCCGCCGGTCTGGGAATAGGAATTATACTGGTCGGTGCCGGCGCCGATCACAAGTTCGCCCTTGTCGGACTGGGAGATATAGGCGTGGACCGAATTCGACATCACCACGCAGGGGAAGATCGGCTTCAGCGGCTCGGACACCAGCGCCTGCAGCGGCTGGCTTTCGAGCGGCAGGCGGACATCCGCCATCGCCATCACCACCGAATTGTGACCGGAGGCGGAAACGCCGATCTTCTTCGCGCCGATGAAGCCGCGATTGGTCTCCACCCCCGTCACCGCGCCATCCGCGCCCCTGCGGATACCCTTGACCTCGCAGTTCTGGATGATGTGGACACCGCGATCCGAGGCCGCGCGGCCATAGCCCCAGACGACCGCGTCATGGCGGGCCGTGCCCGCGCGGCGCTGCAAGGCCGCACCGTTGACCGGATAACGCGCGGAGGCCGAGATATCGAGCGGCGGGCAGTATTCCTTGGCCTGAACCGGGGTCAGCCATTCATTGTCGATGCCGTAGAGCCGGTTGGCGTGAACATGGCGCTTGAACGACTGGCGGTCATGTTCGTTATGCGACAGCATCATCACGCCGCGCGGCGAGAACATGACATTGTAATTGAGATCGAGCGACAGGCCTTCCCACATCTTGAGCGAATGCTCGTAGATATCCATGCTCTCGTCATAGAGATAATTGGAGCGCACGATGGTGGTGTTGCGTCCGGTATTGCCGCCGCCGACCCAGCCCTTTTCGATCACGGCGATATTGGTAATGCCGTGTTCCTTGGCGAGGTAATAGGCAGCGCCCATGCCATGACCGCCGCCGCCGATGATGATGACGTCATATTCGCTTTTCGGCTCCGGCGAGGTCCAGTGCTTTTCCCAGCCCTTGTGGTGGCGCATGGCCTCGCGCGCGAGAGCGAAAACGGAATATTTGCGCATTATGGGGCTCCATCGGGGTTCGCCGGGTCGTTGCGACTATACCAATCGCAAATCGGAATACGAGGCAACGTCCTTTTTGCGACGCTTTTTCGATCCGCCTTCGACATCGTGATTTCCGGGGCGTCGTCTTTCAAAAAGGATTGCCTTTGGCGGCGAATCCTGTCAATCGGAGCCCGGATTTTTCGCCACACCGGTCCTTGTCTTGCGGTAAGGACTGGACTTATCGCCCGCGATCTGTTAATCGCGACGCCAGATATGGGCGGATTGTACCGCCTGAAGACCAATCAATGCCTGAACGTGCAAGTATTTGCCAGGCTCAGACACCAACGATTAAGGAACGGGATACACGTGCAAGTACTTGTCCGCGACAACAATGTTGACCAGGCCCTCCGCGCTCTGAAGAAGAAAATGCAGCGCGAAGGCATCTTCCGCGAAATGAAGATGCGCGACCATTACGAAAAGCCCTCGCAGAAGCGTGCGCGCGAAAAGGCAGAAGCCATCCGCCGCGTTCGCAAGCTGGCTCGCAAGCGCGCTGTTCGCGAAGGTCTGGTTTCTCGCTGATTGTCGCTTTTTCAGCACATTGATGCGTTCTTAGGGCGGGAGCACATGTTCCCGCCTTTTTATTTGGCAGAATTTTAACCTCGATCATGTAGATTGTGCGGAGCCTCTTTCGAAACCGGAGGGGGAACAAAAACTTCCCGCCGGCTGTTGTCGCAAAAGGCATGCAATTATTGGGGATGGATATGACGAAGATCACCAGCGCGCTTTCGGGCGGCTCGTTCATGGCAGCAAACGGCAGCGCCGTCAGGAATATAATCCTGGCGGGCACACTTGCCCTTCTCGCCGGTTGCCAGACCAGCCAGGTCATGAACCAGAACGTGGTCTCCATCGATGCCGCCCAGGGTTCCGAGCAGAACATCGCCTCGCTTTCGAGCGTGATCGCCGCCAACCCCAATGATCCCGGCGCCTACAATGTGCGCGGCGCGGCCTATGGCCGGGCCGGCGACGACCGCCGGGCGATCGAGGATTTCAACCAGGCGATCGCGCTCAATCCGAACTACTATCAGGCCTATGCCAACCGGGCGCTGATCGAGCGCAGCATGGGCCGGCAGATGGACGCGCTGAACGATTACAATCGCGCGATCCAGATCAACAGCAGCTATGATGTCGCCTATATCGGTCGCGGCAATCTCTACAGCGAATCGGGCCAGCTCGACGACGCGTTCAACGATTACACCCGCGCCATCCAGCTCAACACCACGGATCCGCGCGCCTACCACAGTCGCGGCCTGATCTACCAGAAGCGCGGACAGCAGGAACTGGCGATCACCGATTTTTCCAAGGCGATCTCGCTGTCGCCGAAATCGCCGCAGCCCTATAATGGCCGCGGCGTCTCCTATCTTGCGCTGAACGACGACCAGAACGCCCGCGCCGATTTCGACAAGGCGCTGGCGCTGGATCAATCCGTCGCCGAAAGCTGGGCCAATATCGGCCTGGTGTTCGAACGCCAGGGCGATTTCACCAAGGCTGCGTCCTATTATCAGAAGGCCAAGCAGCTCGATCCCAATTATCTGCCGGCCATCCAGGGCCTTCAGCGCACAATTGGTTCTTAAGCGAGCAACCGTCCACTTCAGCGACCGAGATTGAGCTGAATCGGCAGGGAGAAATTGTGGCTTGCGCCGCGATAGCTGGCCGGGAACGCGCCGAAGGGACCGGCCGCGCGGGCGCGCTGCAACACGATCGCATCGACCTTGCCATTGCCCGATGATCTTGCCAGCGACAGTCCGGCGATGGCGCCCGAACGGTTCAATCGCACATTGACGACAACGGTCGACTGCAGTTTTCCAACGCCGCGATAATAGCGTTCGGAGGCCACGGAGCGGCGCAGCTTGGCCCTGAGCCTGCCGGCATAATTGGCCATCTCGGCCTCGCCGTTTCCGCTGTTGCCGGCCCGCGCCTCGGCCGCCTGGCTCGCGCCACTGTTTGCCGTCCCCGAAGCCACGCCCTTGCGCGCATCGCGGTTGGACTGGCCGGAGGAGCCGGCCGAAGACCGCTTCACCACCTGCCGCTGTTCAACCGGTTTCGGCTTGGCGCGCTCCTCGGCCTTGCGCGCGGCCACCTGATCCTCGGGCAATGGCTCCGTCTTCCATGGCGAGGGTGCGGGCACGGGCGCATCGATATCGTAGGCCAGCTCCGGATCGTCTTCCTGCGCCTTGATCGTCTCGACCGGCTCGGTCTGCGCCATCATCGGCTCAGCGGTTTCGGCCGGCGGGTTGACCGGCGTCTCCTGCGGCGGCAGCGCTTCGGTGACAACGGGCGCGGATGCGGGGATTTCAGCAGGCGAGACGGCCTGCTCGACAACCGGCGGCGCCGGAGGAACCGTTGAAGGCGCAAGCGCCGTGGTTGGCGCTGCGGCAAGCACCGTCGGCTGGCTCGGCTGGGCGACGACCTGTTCGGCGGTCACCGGCGCGGCGGTTTCGGTCTGCGGCGGCGCCAGCGCCTCGGCCGGCGTGGGCGCCGCCTGTTCAACGGGCGCCGGCGGCTGAGGTTGAAGGGGTTCGACTGCGGTGGTCTCCAGCGGCTCGGCCTCGACCGCCGTCGCGGTTTCCACCGGCACCGGTTCGGCTTCGACCATGGCCGGCTCCGCGCCGCTTGCGGCCGCGTCAACATCGCCGTTGCCGACCATGATCACGCTGACGACGGTGCTGCCCTCTTCTTGAGGTGCTTCCGGCAGAACGCGCGCGACATGGAGGGCGAAAGCGAAGGCGGCGGAATGGAGCAGCAGCGAGACCAGCGTCGCCGCCGAAATGCGCTTGCCGGCGCGCGCGCTGCCCCTGTCGAGAAACCCCGTCTGCGGGACAACGCCGAGTTCGGCATCCTCCTGCGGCAATTCTACGGCATCGGTCTCGCCATCCCCGTCGCCGGGCTCCGTTTTACGGGCGGACCTGGCCGCGCTCGCCGCCGCCTTCAGCTCGAACACCACCTTATCAAGGTCGACGGACGACGCAGGCGCAACGCCGATTTCGGGGGCGATTTCGGGCGCTGCCGCGCCATAGGGGCTGCTATCCCGCACGACGGCATCGTCGAGCGCGTCATCATCGAGACGCTCGCGCATGCCGCCCGGCAAGCCCCTCGCAAACATGGCCTGGTCATTCATCATTGGGAGCTGTTGTCCACTCAATTACGGTCTGGCCGGTTTCAGCCGTCGAAGGGAATACCCGCCTTCGAACCGGTTTGAAGCGCGCCCATGCAATCCACGCCCTCGGCATCGCAGACCTTGATATCGTTCAAAAGCAACCCGCCAAGCGCGTCACAGCTTTCGCCGGGCAGTTCGAACTGGCGCACGCGCTTCTTGCCGGCCGGAAGGGTCAGGAAATCGAGCATGGTCAGCCTGTCGACGACGCCCTCACTGTCGAACAGCGCGACCTCTGCCTGAAGGCTTTCAATTGTCTCGGGCAGATCGTTTTCCACCAGGAATGTCAGCTTGCAGCCATTGTCGGTGCTCTCGAGCGTATTCAGCGAAATCGAAAGCCCGGTCGGTTCGCTCGCCGGCGCTTCACTGGCCGCTTCCTGCGCCAGTACGGGCTGTGAAAGGGCGAAAACGAGGGCGGTTGCGCAAATCGATAATCTCATCGTCAGGAATCTCCGGAAGTTGAAAAGGCCCTCAGGGGCATATCGCGATCGGCCACAATCCTATCCCTCAACAGGCAAAACGTCTATTGCGTGGATAGACAAAGGTGATTAATAGAGTCAACTTATAAAACATGATTTTCAGAATCAAGTATATACGGACGCAGGCAGCTTACCAATGAATCACGACAAGGAACCAGCAAAGACCGGCACGAAAGCCGGAGCGCGCGGCTTGCCGGTTCTGGAAAGCGAGACGCTCTTTCAGGGACGGAACGAGATCGTCATCCGCCATCAGGGCGCCGAGTACCGCATGAAGATCACCCGCCAAGGCAAACTCATTCTGAACAAGTAGGCATGAAAGACATGACTGAGACGACACCGGAACAGATCCGCGAATTCCGCAGCCAGAACCCGAAAATGCGCGAGCGCGATATCGCAGCCCGACTCAATATCAGCGAGGCGGCGCTGGTGGCGGCCGAAGTCGGCCTGACCGCGACCCGGATCGCGCCGGAGCCGTCCCACCTTCTTGACCACGCCGAAAGCTTCGGTGAAATCATGGCGCTGTCACGCAACGAGAGCGCCGTCCACGAGAAAATCGGCGTCTTCGAGAATATCAAAAACGGCAAGAACGCCGCGATCGTGCTCGGCGAGAACATCGATCTGCGAATTTTCCCGAGCCGCTGGGCCCACGCCTTCGCCGTGACCAAGACCGATGACAACGGCGCGGAAAAACTGAGCCTGCAATATTTCGACATGACGGGCACGGCGGTGTTCAAACTGCACCTGCGCCCCGCCTCCAATGTCGAGGCCTATCGCGATTTCGTCGAGAAATACCGGCTGGAAGACCAGAGCCAGACCGTCCTGACCGAGGCCTTCGCGCCCCATGACGCAGATCACGCCCGCGATGCCAATGCCGTCGATGTCGAGCTTCTGCGCGACCGCTGGACGGCGCTTACCGATACCCACCAGTTCTTCGGCATGCTGAACGACCTGAAGGTCCACCGCCAGACCGCGATCGCGACCGTGGGCGACGATTATGCCTACCGCCTTGCCGATGACGCCGTCGCGACCATGTTCCATGCCGCGGCCGAGACGCCGGACCTGCCGCTGATGGTGTTCGTCGCAAACAACGGCATCGTGCAGATCCATTCCGGCCCGGTGTCCAATGTCGTCGAGATGGGACCGTGGATCAACGTGATGGACCCGACCTTCCACCTGCATCTGCGCCGCGACCAGATCGCCGAGACCTGGCTGGTGCGCAAGCCCACCAGCGACGGTCATGTCACATCGATCGAAGCTTTCAACGCGAACGGCGAACTGATCATTCAGTTCTTCGGCAAGCGTCTGGAAGGCTATGCCGAGCGTCCCGTCTGGCGCGCGCTTGCCGAGAGCCTGCCGCGCCATGCGCAAACGGCAGCAGCGTGAGGATACCGATGACCGGACATTTTCTGAACCGCCCCCTCGCCGCCCTCCTGCTTCTCGCCGGGGCCACAACCGTCGGCGCGACCGAGCCACTTGCCGATCCCTCCCGCATCGTCACCATCGGCGGTTCGGTGACGGAGATCGTCTATGCGCTCGGCGCAGGCGACCAGATCGTCGGCCGCGACACCACCAGTACCTACCCGCCCGAAGCCGCGGCCAAGCCCGATATCGGCTATATGCGCCAACTTTCGCCGGAAGGCGTGCTGTCGATCAATCCGAGCGCCATCATCACCATCGAGGGCGCGGGACCGCCGCAAACGATGGATGTGCTGAAACAGGCGGAGGTCGAAATGGCGGTGGTGCCGGAGGATTACAGCCGCGACGGCATCATCGAGAAGGTCGAGATGGTGGGCGCGCTGATCGGCAGACAGGCCGAGGCGGAAGCGCTGGCCGACGACATCAAGGAAAGACTCGATCCACTTCTGGCGGCAAACGAGGCCCGGCCCGAAGAGGAGCGCAAGAGCGCGCTGTTCATCCTCAGCCTCAATGGCGGCAAGGTCATGGCGTCGGGCACCGGCACGGCCGCCAACGGCATGATCGAGGCCGCCGGTCTGGAGAACGCCGTCGGCGATTTTCCGGGCTACAAGGCGCTTTCCGACGAGGCGATCATCAAGGCCGCGCCGGATGTCATCATCCTGATGGACGAGAGCGCCGGCAGCCGCGCGCCGACCAATGACGACATTGCCGCCAACCCGGCCCTGTCGCTGACGCCGGCCGGCGAGGCCATGGCGATCTACCGGATCGATCCGGTCGGCATGCTGAATTTCGGCCCGCGCTTTGCCGAAAACCTCGCTGCGCTGACAACCGAGATCTACGGAGACTGAGCGGCGATGACGGTGATCGAAGCCTTGTCGGGCGCGCGCTGGCGCGATAGCGGAGACCGCTCCGATCTCGCTGTGGTCATGATCGCGGCGCTCGTCGTCGTCTCCGGGCTGGCGATCCTGATCTCGGTCGCCAACGGGGCCTCGGATGCCTCGCTCTTCGATGTCGCGAAAGCAATCGTCACGGGCGATAGCGCGTCGCTTGCGGCGCGCGACCGGATCATCATCTTCGATATCCGGCTGCCACGCGCGATCATGGGCTTTCTGGTGGGCGCATCGCTTGCCGTCTGCGGCGCGGCGATGCAGGGTCTGTTCCGCAATCCGCTGGCCGACCCCGGCCTTGTCGGGGTTTCGGCGGGCGCAGGGCTTGGCGCGGTGATTATGATTGTGCTCGGCGGCACCATCGCCGCACCCGTCTATGGCCTGCTCGGCTTCTATGCCCTGCCCGCCGCCGCCTTTCTCGGCGGGCTCGTCACCACGCTTCTGCTCTACCGGATTTCCACCAGCCACGGCCAGACCTCGGTCGCCACCATGTTGCTGGCCGGCATCGCGCTGTCCGCGCTGGCGGGCGCTGCCACCGGGTTTCTGGTCTATCTCGCCAACGACCAGCAATTGCGCGACCTCACCTTCTGGTCGATGGGCTCGCTTGCCGGCGCGACATGGACCAAGCTTGCGGCGATCAGCCCGATCATGCTGGCGGCCTTCGCCGTGCTTCCGTTCATGGCCAAGGGGCTGAACGCGATCACGCTCGGCGAGGCCACGGCCTATCACATCGGCATCCCGGTGCAGCGGCTGAAGAATATCACCATCATCGCCGTTGCCGCCGCCACCGGCGCGGGCGTCGCGGTCTCGGGCGGGATCGGCTTCGTCGGCATCGTCGTGCCGCATCTACTGCGGCTCGTCATCGGCCCCGACCACCGCTATCTGCTGCCGGCCTCGGCGCTGCTTGGCGGCGCGCTGCTTGTGCTCGCCGATCTGTTCGCCCGCACGGTCGTCGCCCCCGCGGAACTGCCGATCGGCATCATCACGGCGATTGCCGGCGGACCGTTCTTCCTGTGGATCCTCCTCAAAAACCGCTCGCGGCTCAATTTGTAATCATGATCGAAATCCGGAATATGAGCGTCACGCTTTCAGGCCGCGCGGTTTTGAAAGACGTCGCGCTGCAAGCCATCCCCGGCGCGCTCACCGCAATCTGCGGCCCGAACGGCTGCGGCAAGACGACAACGCTGAAGGTAATCGCCGGCGACCTCGCACCCGATCAGGGCGTGGTCGAGATCAATGGCGAGGCGGTGGCTGGGCTTCCGCCCTGGCGACTGGCGCAGATGCGCGGCGTGCTGCCGCAATCCTCCAACCTCGCCTTCCCCTTCACCGTCGCCGAGGTGCTGCGCATGGGGCTTTCGGGCCGCGCCCACCGCGCCGACGATCGCGCGACCATGACGAAGGCGCTCAGCGCCGTCGACCTCCACGGCTTCGAGGGCCGCTTCTATCAGGAACTTTCGGGCGGCGAGCAGCAGCGCGCCCAGCTTGCCCGGGTGCTGTGCCAGATCGAGGCGCCGGTCGCCCACGGCAAGCCGCGCTGGCTGCTTCTGGACGAGCCGGTGGCAAGCCTCGACATCCTGCACCAGCTTGCGATCATGCGGCTGGCGCGCGATTTCTGCCGCGCCGGAGGCGGGGTGATCGCGATCATGCACGACCTCAACCTGACGGCGCTGTTTGCCGATCACGTGGTGCTGATGCGCGAGGGACGGGTGATCGCGGCGGGCAGTCCGAAGGACACCATCACCGACGACAATCTCCACGCCGTGTTCGCCACAAGGCTATCCGTCAGCCAGAAGCCGAAGGACGACACGCCGTTCGTACTTCCGCATTCGGCTGCACAATAGGAATACAATCCTTGCGGGCACTCTCCCCATATTCTCTCTCGCTGGTGGGAGAGATGCCCTGAAAAGGGGCAGTGAGGGTGGTGTAGCATCTCAAATCGTGAGGGCGTTCGCGGTGATGGTCTCCCCCCTCACTGTCGCTTTCGCGACATCTCTCCCCTCCGGGGCGAGAAGATTGGGGGGCTTTGCGGAGAGGCTAGCCGATCACGGAAATAATTCAGGCGCGATACCGGTAGAAATGCATGCGGGTGTCGCCGAATTCGCGGGTCTCCAGCGGGACGTAGCAGGCGGCAAGCGCCGGCTCGACATCCGCGCGCTCTTCCAAGATCGCCAGCGCCCCGGGCTTCAGCCAGCCGCCATCATGGGCGGCGGCCATCGCCTTTTCGCCAAGCCCCTTGCCATAGGGCGGATCGGCGAACAGGAAATCATAGGGCTCTATCCGGTTGGCGGGGCCGAGACGCGTGGCGTCGCGGCGCATGATCCGGGTGCGGCCGGCAAGGCCAAGAGCCTCGATATTGGACCATAAAAGCCCCCTGCCCTCGACGCTGTTTTCAACGAACAGCACCGCCTTGACGCCACGCGAGAGCGCCTCGAGCCCCATCGCGCCGGTGCCCGCGAACAGATCGATCATCCGCGCGCCTTCAAGCGCCTCCGGATAGGCATGACTCAGAATATTGAACAGGCTTTCGCGGGTGCGGTCGGTCGTCGGCCGGATGTCGAAGGACTTCGGCGTGGCGAGCGCGCGCCCGCGAAACTCACCGCCGACGATCCGCATTGCCCTTCGGCCCCCTGCCCGGACCGCCCTCACGTGAACCGCCGGAGCGCGGCCTGTCGCCGCCCGGACGCTTGCCGCCTTCGGGGCGTCCGCCGCGCTTCTCGCCGGCAGGACGTTCGCCGCGTGGCGCTGCACCTTCCCGCTTCGGCCCATCGAAACGCTTGCCGCCTTCCGGCCGGCCCTCGCCACTGGCCGGACGGCCCTCGCCGCGCGGCCGCTTGGGGCCGTCGAAACGCCGCGCCTCGCCGGTATCTTCGGCACCGGCCTCACGCGGCTTGCGCGGTCCCCTGTTCGCCGGCTTGCCTGCCGGTTTGGCGAACGGCTTGCCCCGGCCGCCGGCCGGTCCGCGTGCGCGCGGCGCATCGCCATCGGCAGCGCTTGCGCGGCGACCATCGCGCCGCGCGTCACGGCGGGCATCTTCCTTGGCCTTGTCCTCGGCCTTCTTCTTGGCCTTGGGGCCAAGCGGACGGGCGCCCGGCGCCATCCAGACATTGGCGGCGCGATTGCGGGTCACGATATCCTTGAACGGCTTTTCGTCGTCGCCCTTGCGCTTGGTGTCGAGCCGATCGCGGCCGCGTTCGGCCCGCTCGCCGCGGTCGAGCTTGTCGGGACGGCGCTTGCCCGGCTCCGCCCGCTTGCCGGGCTCCGGCTTCCAGTTACCGCCGGATTTCGGGGCCTCGCTCTCCGCCTGCTTGTCATTGTAGATCGGCGCGTCGAAATTGGCGCCGGCCTCCTCGATCAGACGCGGGCCAAGCTGGTCGCGCAGCGTGCGGCCGCGCACTTCCATCACAGCGCCCTCGGCAATCTCGCCGAGCTGGAACGGTCCATAGGAGATGCGGATCAGGCGGCCGACCTCGAGCCCGAGCGCGCCGAGCACGTTCTTGATCTCGCGGTTCTTGCCCTCGCGAAGCCCCATGGTGATCCACACATTGGAGCCCTGCACCCGGTCGAGCGTGGCATCGATCGCGCCGTAGAGCACGCCGTCGACGGCAATGCCATCCTTGAGCTTGTCGAGATCCGCCTGTTCGATCTTGCCGTGGGCGCGCACGCGGTAACGGCGCAGCCAGCCGGTGGCCGGCAGTTCCAGCACCCGCGCAAGGCCGCCGTCATTGGTGAGTAGCAGCAGACCCTCGGTATTGATGTCCAGACGCCCGATCGAGATCACCCGGGGCAATTCGGCCGGCAGGTTGTCGAACACGGTCGGGCGGCCCTCGGGGTCGGAATTGGTGGTCACGAGGCCGGCGGGCTTGTGGTAGATCCACAGCCTGGTGCGCTCGATGCCGCGGATTTCTTCGCCATCGACCTCGATCTTGTCTTCGAGCGTGACATTGTGGGCGGGGGTGTCCAGCAGCTTGCCGTTGACCTTCACCCTTCCGTCGAGGATCATCCGCTCGGCATCGCGCCTGGAGGCGACGCCAGCGCGCGCGAGGATCTTGGATATCCGCTCGCCCTGCTTTTCCTCGCCGGCAGCGGCGGGCGCTTCAGCCTTGCGCGGCGGCTTGCCGCCGGCAGGTTTGTTGCCGCGTTTGGGAAACTTGTCTTTTTCGGTCATTGTGCTTTGCCTGTTTGTCCCGATCCTCTATCAGGTCGGGTCAAAGCCGTTAAGAGGAAAGTTACGATAATGCCCGTCGGCAATGATTTCATGGGATTGGCGCTCACCGAGGCCGAAGCGGCGGCAGCGCGCGGCGAGGTGCCGATCGGCGCGGTCGTCGTCATCGATGGCACGGTCATCGCCAGCGCCGGCAACCGCACCCGGGAGATGGCCGACCCCACGGCCCATGCCGAAATCCTGGCACTGCGCGAAGCCTGTCGCAAGCTCGGCTCCGAACGCTTGCCCGGCGCGCATCTCTACGTCACGCTGGAGCCCTGCGCCATGTGCGCTGCGGCGATTTCCTTTGCCAGGGTCGAGCGGCTTTACTATGGCGCGGCCGATCCGAAGGGCGGCGGGGTCGATCATGGCGGCCGGTTTTACGACCAGCCGACCTGCCACCACCGGCCCGATGTCTATTCCGGTTTTTCCGAAAGCCGCTCCGCCGAACTTCTGCGGAGCTTCTTCAGCGAAAAGCGCTCAGACTGAACCGTCGGCGACCTTGCGCAAGGTCTCGCCTTCCAGCCGGTAGCGGATCCATTCGTCCTGCGGCTTGCCGCCGATGCCGTCATAAACGCGGATCGCGCCCTCGTTCCAGTCGAGCACGCTCCATTCCATCCGGCCGCAGTTCCTGGCGACGCCGATCTCCGCGACCGCCTGCATCAGCGCCCGGCCGAGGCCCGCGCCGCGATGATCGGGCGTCACATAAAGGTCTTCCAGATAGATGCCGTTTCGGCCCTGCCAGGTGGAGAAGCTGAAATAGTAGACCGCGAAACCGACGGGCTCGCCATCGACTTCGGCAATCAAAGCGCCGGTCACCGAGCCCGCGCCGAAAATCGCCTCTGCAAGCCCTTCCTCGCTGGTTTCGACCTGATCGCGCGCTTTCTCGAACGCCGCTAGCTCGCAAACAAAACGATAAATTGCACCGGCGTCGCTCCGCGTCGCCGGCCGGATGGTGTAACCCATGGCGTCCTCGAAATTCAGGCTATCGCTGACCGGCGTTCTTCGACGATTCCAGGAAGTCGTCGGTCGCGCCGCTGTTGCAGTTGAAGAACAGGAAGCATCTGTCGGGGTCCTTGCCCTCGGCAAGCTTCTGCCGGCGGCGTTCCTTGGCGCGCTCCGGCTCGCCGAGATCGTTTACCGCCGCCGGATTGCTCGGCATGCGGTATTCCTGCGGCGGATCGATGAGATAGCGGCGCTGGCTGATGTCGATCGTGGTCGCTTCTTTCTTCGCCGCGCGGAAGGCCTCAAGCTGTTCCTTTTCGGTCATCTTGCTCGGATCGTCGCCTGCAAGCAGCGGCGAGCGATAGAACGGATTGTCCTTGTTCGCCTCGGCCTCCTCATAGAGTCGGTTGCGCTGCTCTTCCGGCGATTCGACCCAGTTGGGATTGTCGGCGGAGGCAAGCGATTTCTGCGGCGGCGCAAGCGAGGCCATGTTCGTGCCCTTGGTCGGCTTCACGAGGTCGGGGCGCGGCTCGTAATCGATGTCAGGCTGGTCCGGATTGATCACCAGAACGGCTTCACCCAGATCCTCGACAAGCTGGGTGGTCGCGGTCTTGCCGGTGCCATAGGTCGGCGCGCCAAGGCAGGCGGAAAGCGATGCCACGCCCGCAAGGGCAATTGCGATCTTCATCGAACGGAGAACGAATGTCATGCGCTGTCTACCAAACCTCCGCGCCGGCGGCGCTTCTTGTTATCAGGTCATCAACCACATTGTGGCGATGAATCCGGCGAAACCGCGACATTCCTAACGCAGAACCGCTGTTTTCGCAATTCGGCTTCTCAACCGGTGGAAAAAGCCGGGAAAGTCCCGGCCTTCGCCTCATCCGGCGAGCGCCGCAAGCTCCCTGAGCGCCGCCGCGTCGCGCGCCGACACATCCGGATAGTCCGGATCGGAGCCGACATCCTCGGTCACGCGCCAGGAGCGGGCGCATTTGGTGCCGGTTGCCAGCGCCGGGACCACGGCCACATCAGCCACCTCACGCAGGCGGAAGGCATCTTCCGGGCCCTTGCCGGCCTTGATGGTGATCGCAGAGGTGATGCAGATTTCCTCGAAATCGCGGCCATCGAGGGCTGCAAGCAGCGTCTCGTCGTCGACATAGACGATGGGTGCTGCCTCAAGCGAGGAACCGATGCGCTTTTCTCGGCGCTCGATTTCCAGCGCCCCGGTAACCACGGTGCGCACCGCGCGGATCTTCTCCCACCTGGCCGCAAGCCCATCGTCCTTCCATTCTGCCGGAACATCGGGGAACTGTTCCAGATGCACCGACACCGCATTCGGATTGCGCGACAGCCAGGCCTCGTCCATCGTGAACGGCAACATGGGGGCAAGCCAAGTGACGAGGCAGTCGAACAGCTTGCGGATGACATGCAGGGCCGCACGGCGGCGCAGGCTCGACGGCGCATCGCAATAAAGCGCATCCTTGCGGACGTCGAAATAGAAGGCCGACAGCTCGATATTGGCGAAATCGTTCAGCGCGCGGGTGATGCGCTTGAAGTCGAAATCGTCATAGCCCTTGCGCACCAGCGCGTCGAGTTCGGAAAGCCGGTGCAGCATCAGCCGCTCCAGTTCCGGCATATCGGTAAGCGCGATCTCCTCGCCCTGGTCATGGGCGAGCGTGCCGAGCATCCAGCGCAGCGTGTTGCGCAGCTTGCGGTAGCTGTCGACATTGGTCTTGATGATCTGGTCGCCGAGCCGCTGGTCGTCCCAGTAATCGGTGGTCATGACCCACAGACGCAGGATATCGGCGCCGGACTTCTTCATCACGTCCTGCGGCACGACGGTGTTGCCGAGCGATTTCGACATCTTGCGGCCATGCTCGTCCATGGTAAACCCGTGGGTGATCACCGTATTGTAGGGCGCGCGGCCACGGGTGGCGCAGCCTTCCAGCAGCGAGGAATGGAACCAGCCGCGATGCTGGTCGGAACCTTCCAGATAGACGTCGGCCGGCCATTTCAGGTCCGGACGATCCTCCAGCGTAAAGGTGTGGGTCGAGCCACTGTCGAACCAGACATCGAGAATGTCGGTGACCATGTCCCACTCTTCATTTGCCCTGTCGCCAAGGAAACGCTCGCGCGCGCCTTCGGCGAACCAGGCATCCGCGCCTTCCGCCTCGAAGGCTTCGAGGATTCGGGCGTTGACGGCATCATCGACCAGCACATTGCCGGCCTTGTCGGCAAACACGCAGATCGGCACACCCCAGGCGCGCTGACGGGAGAGCACCCAGTCCGGGCGGTTCTCGATCATGCCGCGCAGCCGGTTCTTGCCGCCGGCCGGCACGAAACGGGTATTGTCGATGGCCTTGAGCGCGCGGGTGCGCAGCGTGTCGCCCCCCTCACCCTGGCCCTCTCCCCCCTGGGGAGAGGGGACTGAGAGGCCCCGCGCCGCCGCCTTGTCGCCGTTGAGGGCCGAAGCGTCGCCGCTTGCCGCAGCCTCGCCCTTCTCCCCTGAGGGGAGAAGGTGGCCCGAAGGGCCGGATGAGGGGTTGCCGAGGTCCTTGTCCATATAGACGAACCATTGCGGCGTGTTGCGGAAGATCACCGGCTTCTTGGAGCGCCAGGAATGCGGATAGTCGTGCTTGATCCGGCCGCGGGCAAACAGCATGTCGGCATCGATCAGCGCCTTGATGACCCGGTCATTGGCATCGCCCTTCTTGCCGTTGTCATCCATGACGCGGGCAGCACCGCCTTCGGCGGATGGACCGAAGCCCGGCGCTTCGTCCGTGTAGAAACCGTCATCGCCGACCGTGAACGGAATCTTCGCCGAGATGCCGCGCGCCTCAAGCTCGCGGGACTTCTCCATCCACGCGTCAAAGTCCTCGCGGCCGTGGCCGGGCGCGGTGTGGACGAAGCCGGTACCGGCATCATCGGTCACGTGATCGCCATCGAGCAGCGGGACCAAGAAGTCATAGCCAAGACGCGCAAGAGGATGAGTACATGTAACACCGGCCAACTCGCTCGGGTCGAGGTCCCTCATCAACTTTAGTGAGAGTTTAGCCTTGGCTGCACACTCCTCCGCGAGTCTTTTCGCAAATAGAAGTTTTTCACCGACCCTCGGTCCAAAATCGTTCGTGGCTTCGACAACTTCGTAAAGCCCGTATTCAAGGCGGGAAGAGAACGAGATACCTCGATTACCGGGAATAGTCCACGGCGTGGTAGTCCAAATAACCACACAAGCGTCCAGAAGATCCGTCATTTCAGGTCCGTCTCGAACCACGAACTTGACTGGAAACTTCACCCAAACCGTATCCGACTGAACCTCGTGATACTCCACCTCGGCCTCGGCCAGCGCGGTGCGCTCGACCACCGACCACATCACCGGCTTCGATCCGCGATAGAGCTGGCCGGACTTGGCGATCTTCAGCAGTTCGCCGGCGATGCGGGCCTCGGCGTGGAAGGCCATCGTGGTATAGGGGTTTTCGAAATCGCCCTCGATGCCGAGGCGCTGGAACTCCTTGGTCTGGACATCGATCCACCCTTGAGCGAATTCGCGGCACTGGCGGCGGAATTCGTTGATCTCGACCTCGTCCTTGTTCTGGCCCTTGGCGCGGTAGGCCTCTTCGATCTTCCACTCGATCGGCAGGCCGTGGCAGTCCCAACCGGGAACGTAATTGCTGTCATAGCCGCGCATCTGGAACGAGCGGGTGATGACGTCCTTCAGGATCTTGTTCAGCGCGTGGCCGATATGGATGTTGCCATTGGCATAGGGCGGGCCGTCATGCAGCACGAATTTCTCGCGGCCCTTGGCGTCCTCGCGCAGCTTCTTGTAGAGGCCGATTTCCTGCCAGCGGGCAACCGTTTCCGGCTCCTTCTCGGGCAGACCGGCGCGCATCGGGAAATCGGTCTGCGGCAGATAGAGGGTCTTGGAATAATCGATGGTGTCTTTTGTATCGCTCATGGGTTCGCGGCCTTCTGGCGGCGCGTATCGCGCGCATTTATAGGGGAATTTGAGACGGTCGAGGCGCTTGAAGCGCCGAAATCCCGGACCTTCCGGCGCTCAAACCTCAAGCAGCGCGGAAAGCCGGGCCAATAATTCGTATGGTGCGAAACCGGTACCCAGTCATCATGCGCCGTCTTTACTGATTTTTCGCGGGGATGAAAAGAGCCATGCGCGAGAAACTGCCGGAGGCACAATCATCAGAACGCAATCTTCGCGTCGAGTTCCGAAAACGGCTTCACGCCGGACAGCAGCGCCCGCGCCTGATCGGAATCACGATGCATCTGGGCGACGAGCGCTTCGAGACCGTCGAACTTGAGTTCGTCGCGCAGCCGGCCGAACAGCGAGACCGCGCCCTCCTCGCCATAGAGGTCGCCCTTGAAGTCGAAGATATAGGTTTCGAGCAGCGGGCGGCCGTCTTCCACCACGGTCGGGCGGCGGCCGAAGCTTGCAACGCCGTCATGCAGCGTCCCGCAGGGGCGGCGGTAGCGCACGGCATAGATGCCGGGGCGCAGCTTGGCGTGGGGATCAAACGCCATGTTGGCGGTCGGGAAGCCCAACGTGCGGCCAAGTTTCTCGCCGTGAATCACCTCGCCCGTCACCGTATAGCGATAGCCGAGCAGGCCGGACGCCTGAACCACCTCGCCCCGCGTCAGGAGATCGCGGATACGGCTTGAGGAGACGACATCGGCGCCCTCGTCGCGAAAGGCATCCATCAGCGTGACGCCGAAGCCGTGGCGCTTGCCGGCGGCCATCAGATAGGCCGGACCGCCCTCGCGGTTGCGGCCGAAATGGAAATCGAAGCCGGTCACCACCTCGCTGGCGGCAAGCCAGTCGATCAGCACCGTGGTGACGAATTCTTCCGGTGAGCGCTGCGAGAACGTTCGATCGAAGGGATATTCGATGACGGCGTGATAGCCCATCGCCTCCAGCAGCCGCGCCTTCATCGGCGCCGGCGTCAGCCGGAACACCGGGTTCTGCGGATTGAACACCGAGCGCGGATGCGGCTCGAAGGTCAACACCAGCGCCGGCACGCCGCGCTCCTCGGCAATGGCGAGCGCGCGATTGAGCACGCTTTGATGGCCGCGATGGACGCCATCGAAATTGCCGATCGCAACCACCCCGCCCTTCAGCGTTTCAGGCAGCGGTTCACGAAATTCATTGCGATGGAATACGGTCATGCTTTGCGTCCGGCGCGTGTTCAGGCGAGTTTCGTCATCCAGTATTTCGGATGCGCGCCGTGTTGCGTCAAGAACCGATCGAGCGACGCTTCGTCAACTTTACCGTTCACGGCGTAATCGGCCTCGTGGATGCCTTCGGCCACGAACAGCAGATCGAGACCGTAATCGATCGCGCCGCGCACATCCGTCGGCATGCCGTCGCCGATGGCGAGCACGCGGGCGGGATCGACATCGCCGCGGAGCTCCGTGGCCTTGGCCAGCGCCGCGTCATAGATCGGCTTATGCGGCTTGCCGGCGATGCGGGTCTTGCCGCCGAGTTCGCTGTAAAGCGCCGCGAGCGCGCCGGCGCAGGGCACGAGCCGGTTACCGCGCGAGACCACGAGATCGGGATTGGCGCAGATCAGCGGAAGGTCGCGTGCGGCAAACCGCGTCAGCAGGTCGCGATAGTCTTCCGGCGTTTCGGTTTCATCATCTTTGAAGCCGCTGCACAGAATGCCCTCGGCGTCGGCCTCGTTGACGTTCTCGACCCCGGTATCCCCGTAAAGGTCGGCGTCGCGCTCCGGCCCCAGATAATAGAGCTTGCGCGGACCTTCAGCGACCAGCGTCCGGGTGACATCGCCGGAGGTCACGATGGCGTCGAAGCTTTCATCCGTCACGCCGAGCGCTGCAAGCTGCTCCTTGACCGACGGTCCAAGCCGCGGCGAATTGGTGAGCAGGATCACCGTCTTGCCGGCGCGGCGCGCCTCGGAAAGCGCAACCTTCGGCGTATCGAAGGAGGCCACGCCATTGTGAAGAACGCCCCAGACATCGCAGAGCATGACATCGTAATCGGCATGAAGCGCACGGAGAGCGTCGATCGGTTTCGGCATGGATTTTCCTTGTTCCTTGGAAGGCGCGGACAAATGGTCACAACAGCGTGCCGATGGCAAGCCCCGTAAGCGCTGCGCCGGCAAGAAGCGGCAAAATGCCGACCCTGAATTTGATGAGCGCGACAATCCCCGCGACGCTGATGGCAAGCGAGGCCAGATCGAGGCTAGCCCCGTCCGGCCATATCAGGCTCGCGCGAAGAAGCGGCGGCAGCGAAAACAGCGCGATCCGGTCGACCGAGCTGAACAGGACGTTGAGCGCGAACCAGAGCGAAAGATTGGCAATCACGCCGACGATCGCCGCGCCGATGCCGGCAAGCGCGCCGGAAAGCGCCGCATTGCGGCGCAGGTCCTCGACATAGGGCGCGCCGGCGAAGATGAACAGGAAGCTTGGCACGAAGATCGCCCAGGCGGTCAGAACCGCGCCGATGAGGCCGGAGACAAGCGGCGCGGCGAAGACCGGCGCGGCATGGGCCGCCAGAAAGCCGACGAAGCACAGCACCAGCACCAACGGCCCCGGCGTCGTCTCGGCAAGGGCCAGCCCGTCCATCATCTCGGCCGGCGTCAGCCAGTGATAGGTGGCCACCGCCTCCTGCGCCACATAGGTCAGCACCGCATAGGCCCCTCCGAAGGAAAACAGCGCGATCTTGACGAAGAAGCCGAAAATATCGGCCAGCGTGTGGAATTCGCCGAACGGGACCAGCACGATGAGCGGCAGCAGCCAGATCGCGGTCCACAACAGCAGCGTCGCCGCGGTGGAGACGCCGCGCCTGCGCCAATCCCGCTTCACCGGGATATCAGGCGCGGCCGCCACCGGCCGCCGCATGAACACATAGCCGACGAGCCCGGCCGCCAGCACCACGACCGGAAAGGCCACGCCGAAGACGAACAGCGCCAGAAAGGCCGCGAGCGCGAGCCCCACCGACACCGGCCCCTTCAGCGAGCGCCCCGCCATGCGCCACAACGCCTGCACGACGATGGCGAGCACCGCCGCCTTCAGCCCCATGAAGATCGCTTCCAGCCAGGCGGCATCGCCGAGCGTGGCATAGAGCGCCGCGAGCGCGACGATCAGGACGAAGCCCGGCAGCACGAACAACAGGCCCGCGGCGATGCCGCCCCGCACGCCATGGAGCATCCAGCCGACATAGGTCGCCAGTTGCTGGGCCTCGGGACCGGGCAGCAGCATGCAGTAGTTGAGGGCGTGAAGGTATCGGTCGGGCGGAAGCCAGCGCTTCTCGTCAACGATGATCCGATGCATCAGCGCGATCTGGCCGGCCGGCCCGCCGAAGGACAACAGCCCGATACGCGCGAAAACGCTGACAAGCTCGCTGAAGTCCGGCTTTTTATCCTCTGTTGCAGCGGCCGTCACAATGTCCTCGCAATCCGAGTGGAAATGATTCCGCATTGATATCAAGGGCCGGGGTTACGATCACGGCATAAAACCTGTATGAAGCCCGGCAATAGGCGGCCTGAAAAAGTTCCGACGGCGATCAAAAAAACTTGAAGCCGTTTCTTGACACCGCTTCTTCCCCTTCTTAAATCACCGCTATTAGCACTCTCTAGTGAGGAGTGCTAACACTGATCCATGCGACCGCAAAAACGGTCGCGAATGTCATTCGATCGAGGGTATAGACAATGGCAAGCATTTCTTTCCGCCCCCTGCACGACCGCGTCGTTGTACGCCGCGTGGAGTCTGAAGAAAAGACCAAGGGTGGCATCATCATCCCCGACACCGCCAAGGAAAAGCCGCAGGAAGGCGAAATCGTCGCCGTCGGCAACGGCGCCCGTGACGACAGCGGCAATGTTGTCGCGCTCGACGTCAAGGTCGGCGACCGCGTTCTGTTCGGCAAGTGGTCGGGCACCGAAGTCAAGCTCGACGGCGAAGACCTTCTGATCATGAAGGAAGCCGACATCATGGGCATCGTCGCTTAATCAAGCGCCTTCCCACGATCCACCTTTCCAACCAGCCGGGCATATGCCCATAAGGTTTTGATAAACCAGGAGTTTTCAAATGGCTGCTAAAGAAATCAAATTCGGCCGCTCTGCGCGCGAAAAGATGATGCACGGTGTTGACGTGCTCGCTGACGCCGTGAAGGTCACGCTTGGCCCCAAGGGTCGCAACGTCGTTATCGAAAAGTCCTTCGGCGCGCCGCGCATCACCAAGGACGGTGTTTCGGTCGCCAAGGAAATCGAACTGGAAGACAAGTTCGAGAACATGGGCGCCCAGATGGTCCGCGAAGTTGCTTCGAAGACCAACGACATCGCCGGTGACGGCACCACGACGGCAACCGTTCTCGCTTCCTCGATCATCCGCGAAGGCAACAAGGCCGTTGCCGCCGGCATGAACCCGATGGACCTGAAGCGCGGCATCGACCTCGCCGTCGCCGAAGTCGTCAAGGACCTCCAGGCCAAGGCCAAGAAGATCAACACGTCGGAAGAAGTCGCCCAGGTCGGCACCATTTCCGCCAATGGCGAAAAGCAGATCGGCGAAGACATTGCCGCCGCCATGCAGAAGGTCGGCAACGAAGGCGTCATCACGGTTGAAGAAGCCAAGACCGCCGAAACCGAACTCGAAGTCGTCGAAGGCATGCAGTTCGACCGCGGCTACCTGTCGCCCTACTTCGTGACCAACTCCGAGAAGATGGTCGCAGAACTGGAAGACGCCTACATCCTGCTGCACGAAAAGAAGCTCTCCAACCTTCAGGCTCTCCTGC
This sequence comes from Martelella mediterranea DSM 17316, assembly GCF_002043005.1. Lineage (NCBI taxonomy): Bacteria > Pseudomonadati > Pseudomonadota > Alphaproteobacteria > Hyphomicrobiales > Aurantimonadaceae > Martelella > Martelella mediterranea. The sequence continues at coordinate 4,168,238 of NZ_CP020330.1, forward strand.
CGGTTCTGGAAGCTGTCGTTCAGTCCAACAAGCCGCTCCTGATCATTGCTGAAGACGTTGAAGGCGAAGCACTTGCGACCCTCGTCGTCAACAAGCTGCGTGGCGGTCTCAAGATCGCAGCCGTCAAGGCGCCTGGCTTCGGCGATCGCCGCAAGGCCATGCTCGAAGACCTCGCCATCCTGACGGGCGGCACGGTCATCTCCGAAGATCTCGGCATCAAGCTCGAAAATGTCACCCTCGACATGCTCGGCACTGCCAAGAAGGTCTCGATCACCAAGGAAAACACCACGGTTGTCGACGGTGCCGGCCAGAAGTCCGACATCGAAGCCCGTGTTGCCCAGATCAAGGCCCAGATCGAGGAAACCACCTCCGACTACGACCGCGAAAAGCTGCAGGAACGTCTTGCCAAGCTCGCCGGCGGCGTTGCCGTGATCCGCGTTGGCGGCTCGACGGAAGTCGAAGTGAAGGAAAAGAAGGACCGCATCGACGACGCTCTGAACGCGACGCGCGCGGCCGTTCAGGAAGGCATCGTGCCCGGCGGTGGCGTGGCCCTGCTGCGCTCCTCCACCAAGATCGCCTCCAAGGGCGAGAACGACGACCAGGAAGCCGGCATCAACATCGTTCGCCGTGCGCTCCAGTCGCTGGTTCGCCAGATCGCGACCAATGCGGGTGACGAAGCTTCGATCGTCGTCGGCAAGATCCTCGACAAGAACGACGACAACTTCGGCTACAACGCCCAGACCGGCGAATATGGCGACATGATCGCCATGGGTATCGTCGACCCGGTCAAGGTTGTCCGCACGGCCCTGCAGAACGCAGCCTCGGTTGCCTCGCTGCTGATCACCACCGAAGCCATGATCGCCGATGCTCCGAAGAAGGAAAGCGCCGGCGGCGGCATGCCCGACATGGGCGGCATGGGTGGAATGGGCGGCATGGGCGGCATGATGTAATCAGGCAAAAGCCTGATTACAGAATAGCACGCCCATCATGCTCAATGGTTTGGCGCGGCAAGCGCGCCAAACTGGCGGCATGATGTAACCAGGCGATAAGCCTGATTACAGAATAAAGCCCGGTCCTATCCGGAATAAGAAAGGCGGCGCTTCGGCGTCGCCTTTTTGTGTTCTATCTGCAACACGCCCGTTCGGTTCTTGCGTCTTAGCAGCCCGAAAGCTTCATCTCGGCGAGCAGGATGATATTGCCTTTCATCAACTCCGCTCGCTCAGATGAAAGATCCCGATGAAGCTCCTCCCCTGCACAGTTCTTGCCGCCTTCCTTGCCGCTTCCGCTGCGGGAGCAGCGGATATCTCCATGCCCGCCGCGCCGCCATCGCTGGCGGTTGTTGACTGGTCGGGCTTCTATTTCGGCGCGGAAGGCGGCTATGGCTGGCTGGCCGGGGAAATACCGGAAACCGTCTTTACCGCCGGCAAGACCGAGGCGGCCTCCGGCGGCACGGCGGGCGTTTTCGTCGGTTACGACCATCAGCTCGACAACCGCATGGTGATCGGCATCGAAGGCGCCTACAGCTATAACTGGAACGACAATGACTACGTCGTCTCCTCCCCGCTCCCGATCCTGAACGGCCAGAGCGTGACTTTCGGGACCGAGTGGCGGGCAAGCGTGGAGGGACGGCTTGGCTATGCCTGGGGCAAGGCGCTCGTCTATGCCTCGGGCGGCTTCGTCTCGACCCGGCTAGAGGGCAGCTTTTCGCTCACCGGTCAGGATTACGATGATGTGTTGAACGGCTGGACCGCTGGCCTCGGCGTTGATTACGCCTTCAACGAACATGTCTTCGGGCGACTGAAGGCGAGCTATAGCGATTACGGCAAGACCGATCTCGTCACTCAGGCGACCGGCCTACCGGGCCTTGATGATACGAAACTGTCTCAGGCCAGCATCACCGCCGGCATCGGTTTCAAGTTCTGATAGAACGGACCGCAAAAAAGGGCGGCGAACCGCCCTCCGTTTGCTGACATAGCCGTCAGTCTCGGAGTTCGTGATACTCGGTCCCCCACCTGTGTCATCAACTCTGTTGGATGACTTTCTCTGTGAACCTTGCATTGAGGGTCACGACGATTTTTCGCATGACTGCTGCGATCGCGACGATTGGCTTTTTGCCGGCTTCGACAAGGCGCTTGTAGAAGGCGGCGAACTCGCCCCTTCCGCGGGCGGCCTGCATGGCCGGCATGAACAGGATGGTGCGCATGACGGGTCTGCCGCCGCGCATTCTCCGGTAACCGATCTAGTTGCCGCTCTCGTTTGGGTGCGGCGCCAGGCCGGCCAGCGCCGCCGCCTTCTTTCGATCCAGCGTCCCGAGTTCGGGCATTGTGGCGATCAGGGCGGCGGCGGTTGTCTCCGCGATGCCGGTCATCGCCATTGCGATGCTGGCCCTGGCTGCAAAGGCTTCGCTGCGCATGAGCATGCGGATTTCCTTGTCGAGCAGCGCGATCTGGCGATTGATGGCAGCGAGCATGGCCTTGAAGGTGACGGCAAGTTCACGTCCGCCCGGCGCCATGGCGCGGTTTTGCTCGGCGACCCTGATGGCGACCAGATCGGCGCGGCGGCGCACAAGGGCCTTGAGCCTTGCCTCTTCAGGGTTTTCAGCCTGCCACAGGGACAGGCTTGCCCAGCGTTCCATGCCATAGGCGACCATTTCCCGGGCATCGATCGCATCGCTCTTGCCGACCCGTCCACGCGAACGAATGAAGGCCTTGAGCCTGCGCGTATCGGCCCGGTGGACGGCAAGGCCGCGCCGCAGGCACTCTTCGATCAGGACGGTTTCATACCCGCCGGTGGGTTCGCAGATGACCAGATCTGCCTCGCAGTTTCGCAGGAAGCGACGAATATCCCTGCTGCGATTGGCGATGACGGTGGCCGGACCGCCGCAGGAAACGGCGATCGTGTCCTTTGCAACGTCGCAACCAAGACAGATGTGCGGAGGGTGATGCAAAACGACCATGGCGATGCTATCCTTTCAAGGCATGCTTGGGATTGTTTGCGGGCGTGGCAATCAGCGGCCCAATCAACTCTTCAAGCGGTTGCTCGGTGCAACAGTGACCTTGATGACAGCGGGTGTTCCACCCAATGCTCGGACGGTCGGCTGTTGCAGCAGCTGCGGGCAAGCCAACGGCCCGCAGCTGCATCACAACAATAGCGCAGATCCGACAAACAATGCTCGGGCTTGACACGAGCATCCATACTGCGGATCCGGTGCTCAGAGTGGTACCGTTAATTCTGTGCTGTTCCGCCTGGATCCTCGGGTCAAGCCCGAGGATGACGCAAGATAGGCGACACGGTCCGCCAACAAGCTGAAGGTTGACGGACCGGCCTTCTTCGCGAGGGCGCGAATTCGGCCTTAAGCCGCCTCGGCGCTGGCGTTGACGGATTTTTCCGCCAGTTTCGACAGCTCCAGATCGGCCTTGGATTCCTGCTCGAAGGTTTCCTCGAGAAGCTTGACCACATCTTTCTTGCCAAGCTGGCGGGCCCAGGCGAGCAGCGTGCCGTAGCGGGCCATTTCGTAGTGTTCTACAGCCTGGGCGGACGAAATCAGGCCGGCGTCCAGCGCGGGCGCGCCCTTGAACTCCTCGATGATTTCCTCGCCCTCGGCGATGATGCCCTGGATCGCCTCGCAGGTCTTGCCGCGAGCCGGCTTGCCAAGAATTTCGAAAACCTGCTGCAGGCGTTCCACCTGGCCCTCGGTTTCCTCCTTGTGGTTGCGGAAGGCTTCCGCCAGGTCTTCGGAACTCGCCGCGCGGGCCATTTTCGGCAGCGCCTTCAGGATCTGGCGTTCGGCGAAATAGATATCTTTCAGCGTATCAAGAAACAGGTCGTCGAGCGTTTTCTGCTTTGTCATTGGATTCTCCTCGGTTGGCACCCGTCATTCGGATACCCATCAAACGTCCCGTTCGCCGAAGCGGTTCCATGCCGAATGCAGAACCTCAAATATAAAGGGCGCAGCCTTCGCCGCGCCCGAAATCATAAGCCATCAGACCGAAACTCAGCCGGCGGCAGGCACCGTGAAGCCCTTCACGCTGGCCGGACGATCGGCGCAGCGTTCGACCCAAGCCGAAACGGCCGGGAAATCGGCAAGCTTCAGTGCATCCTGCGCTTCATAATGGACGGACAGGCCCCGCACCCAGGGAAAGATCGCGATATCGGCAATGCTGTAATCGGAAGGTTCTTCACCCATGATGAACTTGCGGTCCCTGAGCCGCCCTTCCAGCACGCCGAGAAGCCTGCGCGATTCATTGGTGTAGCGCTGCACCGGATAGGGGTTGTTCGCGACCTTGTCGGCGGCATGTTTGAAGAAGTGACCAAACTGGCCGAACATCGGGCCGACGCCGCCCATCTGGAACATTACCCACTGGATCACCTCATAGCGGCCAACCGGGTCATTGGGCATCAGGCGACCGGTCTTTTCGGCGAGGTAGATCAGGATCGCGCCCGATTCGAACAGGCCGATCGGCTTTCCTTCCGGTCCTTCGGGATCGATGATCGCGGGAATCTTGTTGTTCGGGTTGAGCGACAGAAATTCCGGCGTCATTTGATCATCCCTGTCGAACGCCACCCGATGGGCCTCGTAAGGCAATTCCATCTCTTCCAGCGCAATCGAGACTTTCACGCCGTTGGGCGTCGGCAGGGAGTAAAGCTGGATGACATCCGGGTTCTCGGCCGGCCAGCGTTGCGTAATGGGAAATTCCGACAGGCGAGACATGGACGCTCCTGCAATATGTTTGATTGAAAGTAATGGCGAGATGTGAAGTGGATTGTCATTTCGCAAGACCTCTCATGTCATTTTTATGGCAAAAACGCGTCATCTCGCCAAAAAAGATGACGTTTTTTAAAAATCGTCACTTGTTTGTGCGGTTGCAGCAAATGTTCGACACCGCTGGCAAGACGATATCGGGAAAGTTCACAATGCGCACAGTTTCGCACCCCTGTTGAACAAAGATCGCACTATGAACTTTTCGTCTGGCTGTCGACGCGCGCTGTCTTTAAAAACGCCCCAATGGAAGGAGATCCAGCACATGGACAAGACAGCGACGTCCCTGAGGGACACCGTCGCCGATATCTTCGACGGCGCGACCGTGATGATCGGCGGCTTCGGCGGTTCCGGCTCGCCGATCGAACTGATCCACGCCCTGATCGACCAGGGCGCGCGCGACCTGACCGTGATCAATAACAATGCCGGCAACGGTCATATCGGCCTGGCCGCGCTGATCGAGCAGGATCGTGTCGCCAAGATCATCTGCTCGTTTCCGCGCTCGTCCAATGCGACGGTGTTCAATGAACGCTATCTCGCCGGCAAGATCGAGCTGGAGATCGTGCCGCAGGGCACGCTTGCCGAGCGCATCCGCGCCGGCGGCGCCGGCATTCCCGCCTTCTACACGCCTACCAGCTATGGCACCGAGCTTGCGGAAGGCAAGCCGGTCGAGGAATTCGAAGGCCGGCATTATGTGCGCGAGCGCTGGCTGAAGGCCGACTTCGCGCTGATCAAGGCCGAGTGCGCGGACCCTCACGGCAATCTCACCTATCGCATGGCCGCGCGCAACTTCTCGCCACTGATGGCGATGGCGGCGGCGAAGACGATCGTGCAGGCCTCCCGCATGGTGCCGCTGGGCGGCATCGACCCGGAACACGTCATCACCCCCGGCATCTTCGTCGATACCGTGGTGGAGGTTCCGCACCCGGTTCAGGAGGAAGTCCTGATGCGCGAGGAGGCGCGTTACCCATGAACGACTTTTCCGACATCAAGCTCTCCAACGCCCAGATCGCCTGGCGCGCCGCGCAGGACATCGAGGATGGCGCCTATGTCAATCTCGGCATCGGCTTTCCCGAAATGGTCGCCAAGTTCCAGCCGGAAGGCAAGCAGGCGATCTTCCATACCGAGAACGGCGTGCTGGATTTCGGCCCCGCCCCGCCCGAAGGCGAGGAGGACTGGGACCTGGTCAATGCCGGCAAAAAGGCGATCACGCTGAAGCCGGGCACATCCTTCTTCCACCATGCCGACAGTTTCGCCATGGTGCGCGGCGGCCATCTCGACGTCGCCATTCTGGGCGCATACGAGGTTGCCGAGAACGGCGATCTCGCCAACTGGTCGACCGGCAAGGGCGGTATTCCCGCCGTCGGCGGCGCGATGGATCTGGTCCATGGCGCGGGCCGCGTCGCGGTGCTCACCGAGCACACTACCAAGAAGGGCCAGCCCAAGCTGGTCCAACGCTGCTCGCTGCCGCTGACCGGCGTCGGCTGCGTGACCCGCGTCTATACCTCGCTCGCCGTGGTCGATATCGCCGGCGGCCGCTTCATCCTGCGGGAGAAACTGCCGGGACTGTCGGTTGAAGAGCTGCAGTCGGTCACCGGCGGCACGCTACATATCGAGGGCGATGTGAAGGACCTGAAGGCACCGGAGATTTGACCATGAGAGACGTTTATATCTGTGACTATATCCGCACCCCGATCGGCCGCTATGGCGGCGCGCTCTCTTCCGTGCGCACCGACGATCTGGGCGCGATCCCGCTCAAGGCCCTGATGGCGCGCAATGCGGAGGTCGACTGGGCTGCGGTCGATGACGTCATCTATGGCTGTGCCAACCAGGCGGGCGAGGACAACCGCAATGTCGCGCGCATGGCGCTGCTGCTGGCCGGCCTGCCGGAGAGCGTTTCCGGCACCACGATGAACCGGCTGTGCGGTTCGGGCATGGATGCGGTGATCACCGCCGCCCGCGCGATCAAGGCCGGGGAGGCGGAACTGATGGTGGCAGGCGGCGTCGAATCGATGTCGCGCGCGCCCTTCGTCATGGGCAAGGCCGAAACCGCCTTCAGCCGGTCTGCCGAAATCTTCGACACCACCATCGGCTGGCGGTTCGTCAACCCGCTGATGAAGGCGCAGTACGGCGTGGATTCGATGCCCGAAACCGGCGAGAACGTCGCCGAGGACTTTTCCGTCAGCCGCGAGGATCAGGACAGGTTTGCGCTTGCTTCCCAGCAGAAGGCCGGCAAGGCAATGGCATCCGGCCGGCTGGCGCGGGAGATCACCCCGGTCTCGATCCCGCGCCGCAAGGGCGATCCGGTGATCATCGACACCGACGAGCATCCTCGACCCGACACCACTCTGGAAGCGCTGGCGAAGCTCAAAACCCCGTTCCGCGAAAACGGCACGGTCACCGCCGGCAATGCCTCGGGCGTCAATGACGGCGCGGCGGCCCTGATCGTGGCAAGCGCGGAGGCGGCAAAAAAGCACGGCCTCACGCCGATCGCCCGCGTGCTCGGCGGCGCGACCGCCGGCGTAGCACCCCGGATCATGGGCTTCGGGCCGGCCATCGCCTCGAAAAAGTTGTTGGCCCGCCTCGGCCTTTCGACGGACGACCTTGCCGTGATCGAGCTCAACGAGGCCTTCGCCTCGCAGGGCCTTGCCACGCTGCGCGACCTGAACATCGCCGATGACGATCCGCGCGTGAACCCGAATGGCGGGGCGATCGCGCTCGGCCATCCGCTCGGCATGTCGGGCGCGCGCATCACCGGCTCGGCGATGCTCGATCTCAAGCCGGGCGAGAAATCGCTGTCGACCATGTGCATCGGCGTCGGCCAGGGGATCGCGATCGCACTGGAACGTGTCTGACGACGGATGGGCGGCGCACGAACGCCGCCCTGCCGCCATTGCAGCCCGGCGGGACCTGTGCACAATGTGACCATTGTTCACGATGAGACCACCTATGCTCAAGTCCACGGATCATATCGCCTCCTTCGCCAAGGGATTGCGCGTCATCACCTGCTTCGGCGCATCAACGCCCAGGCTTTCGATCGCCGAGGTGGCGGCGGCGACCGGCTATGACCGCGCCACCGCGCGGCGCTGCCTGCTGACGCTCCATGCAGAGGGTTATGCCAGCTATGACGGCAAGTATTTCGCGCTGACCCCGCAGGCGCTGCGCCTCGGCATGAGCGCGCTCAACGCGCTGCCGCTGCCGCAACGGGTCCAGCCCTGGCTCGATCAGGTTTCAGAGCAGATCGGCCAGTCCTGCTCGGTGGCGATCCTCGATGAAACCGAGATCGTCTACATCGCCCGCGCCGCTCAGCGGCGGGTGATGTCGATCGGGCTGATGCCGGGTTCGCGCCTGCCGGCCCATGCCACATCCATGGGCCGGGTGCTGCTTGCCTCGCTTCCCGAAGCCGAGGCCCGCGCCCTGATCGCGCGCGCCGACCTGACCCCGCGCACGCCGAAAAGCCTGACCGACCCGGATGATATCATGGCAAGCGTCAGAGCGGCGCATCGCAACGGCTACTGCCTGATCGACGAAGAGGTGGAGACCGGCCTGCGTGCCATCGCCGTGCCCGTTCTCGACGGACGGGGACGCACCGTGGCAGCGCTCAACACCGGCATGGCGGTGACCCGTGCGCCCGCCGAAAGCCTGATCGAAACCTACCTGCCGGCCCTTTTGAAAGTGCAGCAGAACCTCAAGCGGATCGTATAAGGCCCTTCACCAGCTCGCGAGCATCTGGCCGGGCTTGGAACGCGCTAGCCGCTGATGGGCTCTTTCCGGCTCCATTTCCGGCATCATTTCCGCCTGACTGATATTGTCGAGCGAGGCGATGATGTGGTTGGAGAGCGCGGTGGTCAGCGATGCCGGCGCGCCCGGCCGCTTCATCAGGCCGATCTGGACCGGCTCCAGCGTGGGAAAGCCATCCGCCGGCGTCAACACCCGCATGCCGTTCCGGACCGCCGATTCGGGCAAGACCGAAACCGCCATGCCGGCGAGAACCGCCGAGGCCAGCACGGTTGCCGACCAGCTTGTGAACAGGATCCGGTATTCGCGCCCCACCCCATCCAGCGCCTTCACCGCCAGATCGCGCCAGCAGCAATCGCGGCGCCCGACGGCGAGCGGCACCGGCCGGTCCACCGGCAAAGGGTGGTTGGCGGAGGCAACCCAGCACAGCGCCTCGGTGCGCACCACTTCCGACTGGCGGGTGCGCGCATTATGCGTGACCAGCGCCAGGTCCAGCTCTCCCTGCTTCAGCCGTTCGGCCAGATCGACGGAGTCCTCGCAGACGATGTAGAGCTCGACATTGGGATGGCTTCTGGCGAACCGGTTGATGATATCCGGCATATAGCGGTCGGCGTAATCGTCCGGCGTGCCGATCCTGAGCGAGCCCTGAAGCCGGTTCTCGTCAAAGGCGGTGATCGCCTCGTTGTTGAGGCGGATGATCCGGCGGGCGTAGTTCAGAAGCTTGTCGCCCTCGTCCGTCAGCCTCACCCCGCGCCCATCCTTGGTGAAGAGCTGCTTGCCGATCCGTTCCTCCAGCCGGCGCATCTGCATCGAGACGGCCGATTGCGTCTTGAACACATGCTCGGCCGCCCGCGTGAACGATCCGTAATCGACGATCGCGACGAAGGTCTGGAGCTGATCGATATCGAGTGGCGCTGCCATGGTATCACCCATCAAGTTCTATGATGAGTGATATTAGAAACATTCGTTGGACTGATCAATAAGAAATCGTCACTTTGTAACACAACGAAGCGAGCAGCGGCTCAGCGCCACCGGCAAGAATCGGGTGGCTGTCCGGGTGATAATACAGTTTGTTCGCTTTGAAAGGAAGCCATGAGGCTTCCGCCCGCAAGCCGTGCAAAGCCGAAAAGGTTCGGCGCACACCAAGGAGGCGACAATGTCGTTGATTGAAAGGACATCCGCGAGCCGGATGAGCATCGGACATTCACTCTGGACTGGCATCAGCGCGTTCATTCGTGCTGCGCGGCGCTTTACGAAAAACCGACTGGCCCTGCAGCGCATGGCCGAGATGGACGATGCGCTGCTGAAGGATATCGGGCTATCGCGCCACGAAATCCATCGCGCCCATATGGCCCCGCTCTCCGAGGACCCGATGGCCGAGCTGCGCAAGGCAGCCGCCAATCGCGCCGCGCGCATGTATGTGTGAACGCATTCCGGCCACCTTCCAAGGCCACAAGATCACGCTCCGCTGCCTTGGCGGCGGAGCCTTGCCGCCCCTGGTGGCGGCACACCGGATTGGCGTTATTTGAAGGCCGTACGTCCCAACCACGGTCCGAGAAGGCGTCATTTTCCCCGCAGGGTGGTTCAGCCTTCACTCTGCATTTTGCCCGGAAGCACTTGTGTTTCCGGGCTTTTTTGTGCGGTTTGGGCTTCAATCGGGTTGCCAGAGTTCGATTGGATTGCCTTCGGGATCATGGATCCTGGCAAAACGGCCGACGCCCGGCATGTCCCAATCGGGATTTGTGACGACGTCGATGCCGGCGGCGGTCAGGCGCGCCGAGAGGGCGTCGAGATCATCCACCCGGAAGTTGAGCATGAAACCCCGGTCTTCGGGAAAGTAGTCGCTGGTCGCCGGAAACGGAGCAAAGACCAAGGGGCCGGCAGCGGTTTGCCAGGGGCCGCCGGTCCCGGAGCCAACGCCCAGATGTTCAGCGTACCACGCGCCGAGCATCTCCGGGTCATGCGCGCGAAAGAAAAAACCGCCAATGCCGGTAACGCCCATTCGAACCTCCACATCGCAGCCGTAGAATACCGGCGCGCGCGAAAGCCGTCCATGCCTGAAAATTCAGTACTGGAATTCTTCGAACAGCGGATCGACGGAGCCCTTCCAGCGACCGTGATAGAGTGCCAGCAGGTCTTCGGCGAAGGTGGTCTTCTTGGCGATGATTTCATCGAGCGGATTGAGGAACACGCTTTCGTCCTGACCGTCGCCGTTGAGGTTGCCGCGCGATTTCAGACCGGCGCGGGCGATACCGACAACCTCGCGGGCGATATCCACCAGCGGACGGCCGCCGATTTCCGCCTTCAGCGCCAGGCGCGGCACCTCGTCGCGCAGCCGGTGGATGTCCTCCACCTGCCAGTCAGCCGTCAACTGCTCGGCGGCATCCATCGCGCCGTGATCATAGAGCAGGCCGACCCAGAAGGATGGCAGCGCGCAGATGCGCCGCCATGTGCCGCCGTCGGCGCCGCGCATTTCCAGGAAGCGCTTCAGCCGCACGTCCGGAAACAGCGTCGAGATATGGTTGGTCCAGTCGCCCATGGTCGGCTGCCATTCATCGATTTCGCCCTTCAGCGCGCCATCCATGAACTGGCGGAAGGTGATATGCGTGCAATCACGGTAACGACCGTCGCGGATGATGAAATACATCGGCACGTCAAGCGCCCAGTCGACATAGCGTTCGAAGGTGAAGTCGTCGCGAAAGGCGAAATCGAGCAGGCCAGCCCGGTTATTGTCGGTGTCGCGCCAGATATCGCCGCGCCATGACAGGAGGCCGTTGGGCTTGCCCTCGGTGAACGGCGACGAGGCGAACAGCGCGGTTGAAAGCGGCTGCAGCTTCTGCGACAGCGCCATCTTGCGGCGCATGTCGGCCTCGGAGGAGAAATCGACATTCACCTGGATGGTGCAGGTGCGATACATCATGTCGAGACCCTGGCTGCCGACCTTGGGCATGTAGCGGGTCATGATCTCGTAGCGCGATTTGGGCATGCGCGGCGTTTCCGCGCGCGTCCATTTCGGGCTGCCGCCAATGCCGAGAAAGCCGATGCCCATCGGCTCGGCGACGCCGCGCAGCACGGCCAGATGCCGGTTCGATTCGCGACAGGTCTCATGCAGGGTCTTGAGGGCCGCGCCGGAAAGCTCGAACTGCCCGCCCGGCTCCAGCGAGATCGCGCCCATGCCATGGGGCTCGGCAAGGCCGATGATATTGTCGCCATCCATGATGGCGTCCCAACCGAGCTTGTCCTTCATGCCCTTCAGGATCGCCGAGATCGAGCGCTCGCCGTCATAGGGAACGGGGGTATTGTCGCCCTTGAAGAACGGAAATTTCTCGTGCTCAGTGCCGATCCGGAATTCGGACTCAGGCTTGCACCCGGCTTCCAGATAGGCGACCAGTTCCGCCTTGCCGGTAATCGGCGTCCCGTCGGATGTGTCACGGGCCATGCAAGCTTCCTCGTTCTCAACACAAACAGATAGAGCGTTTTCGCATTTCAGCGAATGGAGCAACCGCCCTCGTCTTCAGGGCCTGAGCCCGCGCAATCCGCTCTTGAACCGGATCGCCGGGGCAATCAAGTCAATTTCTTTGATTGATGATGAAACGCGCGAAAACCGCATCAGGTCCGCGATCGGACCGGCGTCAGCGCCAGTCGCCGATCGTCGCCTGGATCACGGCAAGGGCGGCCACCGCCGCGGTATCCGCGCGCAGGATCCGCGGCCCGAGCGGAATGGCCGTGACGAAGGACAGACCACGCAAAAGTGAACGCTCCTCGTCCGAAAACCCACCTTCCGGGCCAACGATCAGCGCCAGCCGCGCGGCCTCCACCGTTTCAAGCGCTGCAAGCGGGTTCTGCGTTTCCGCTCCCTCGTCGCAGAAGATCAGTTGCCGGCCGGGCTCCCAGTTTTCGAGAAGCTCTTCGAGCCGGGCGGGTTCACGCAGTTCCGGCACGCTCAGCACGCCGCATTGCTCCGCCGCCTCGATGATGTTGGCGGCAAGGCGCTCGGATTTGGCCGGCTTGCCCTGCACATGGCGGGTCATCACCGGCTGGATGATGCCGGCGCCCATCTCCACCGCCTTCTGCACCATATAGTCCATCCGCCCGGTCTTGAGCGGCGCGAACAGGTAATGGAGGTCGGCGGCAGCCGGCTGTGGGCGGGTCTGTTCAACGGCGGTAAGCGTGATCTTCTTGCGCGTCGGGAAGGTAAGCCGCATCAGCCATTCGCCATCCCTGCCGTTGAAGGCCAGGAGTTCGGTCCCCTCCGCGGCCCGCAGCACGTGGGCCAGGTAATGAAACTGATTCTTGTCGGCCTCGATCTCGGCATTGGGCCCGAGATCGGCTTCGACAAACAGGCGTTGCAGGCGGTAGTTCGCGCGCATGGCAGGCTCGCATGGATATGACGCGTCGCCGCGGCTACGCGTTGAAAAGGTGCTGGCGCTTTTCTTGCATAAGCCGGCAGGCAGATGCAACTAGCCGCCCAGACGACCGGCGAAATCGATCAGCAGCGATTTCAACTCGCTCTCATCCACCATTTCGGCGGCCTCTTCGGGACTTGCCCATTTGCGCACGCGTTCATCGCGCTCCGGAAAACGCGCCTTCGCCTTGCGCACCAGAAGCGGAAATATCTCGACAACGCAGGTGACGGATGTGCCGTCACCGAGACGCTTGAGATAGCGGAAATTACCGACCGGCGTGTCGGAAACCTTGCCCTTGATGCCCGCTTCCTCGAAAGCCTCCTGCTCGGCCACCTCGTGCGGCGCCTTGTTGGCCATCGGCCAGCCCTTCGGCGTCACCCAGCGCCCGGTGTCGCGGCTGGTGATCAGCAGGACTTCGATGGTCTTCTTTTTCTTGGTTTTGGCCAGCCGGTAGCACAGCGCCGCATATTGCTGGCGGGCTTCATCGATTTCATCTGCCAAGTTTTCACTTGATGGCATGACGTTCCTTCCGGCGAATCAGGACCAATACGATCGGGATCGTGTGTTTTAACACACGATTGCAGACCGTTTCTTACGGATGCGTGAAGCTTTTGTGAATTTTGATTGCACACGCGCGCAACAGATAGAATCGTCCTCCGGGTGACATCTGTCAAGTCCGATACCCTTCTCCGGAACTTTAGCGTCGCCGCCGCCGTTGACATGTCGAAATGCCGGATCGGCCAATATTGAGAGGACACATCATGCTTGAATGGATTCTGATACTGTTGATCATCGCGGCTGTTGCCAGCCTGTTGGGTTTTCGCGGCGTTGCGGGCCTTTCCGCAGGCATTGCCCGCATTCTGATCTTCATCGTCCTCGTGGTCATTCTGATTTCGCTGATCACCGGCGTGTTGATCATCGCCTGACCGATTGTCACAGCACGGCCCTGTCCCAATAGGGGGACGGGCCGTAGAGCCCGGCCATGAAGTCGATGAACAGCCGCACCTTGGCCGGCAGAAAATTCCTGGAGGCATAGACCGCGAAAAGCCCGACATTGTCCGGGCTTTTATAGTCCGGCAGCACCTGGACGAGTTCGCCCGCCGCCAGTTCCGGCCCGATATCCCAGGTCGACCTCAGCGCGATGCCCATGCCAGCCAGCACAGCCTCGCGGATAACCTCGCTGGAATTCGTCACCAGCCGCCCGACAGGGCGGAACGACACCGGCCCCTCCGGACCTTCAAGACGCCAGTATTCGCCATTATGCGCCGGCAGGCAGACATGATCTTCCAGCGCCTCCAGGCTTTGGGGAGCGCCGAAGCGCTCGACATACTGGCGCGAGGCGCAGAGCACGCGGCGGACCGGGGCAAGCTTGCGGGCAACCAGCGTGGAATCCGAAAGCTCCCCGATCCTCACCGCAAGGTCAAAGCCATCGGCGACGATATCAACGAAGGCATCGCTGAGAATAAGCTCGATTTCCAGCCCCTCATGGGCATTCATGAAGTTCGCCAGATGCGGCGCGATATGCATCCGCCCGAACGAAGTCGGCGCCGAAATCCTGAGCCGGCCCCGAACTTTGGACGTATGGCCTTCGACGAAGGCCTCGGCCTCCTCGATACCGGCCAGCACGGGCAGCAGGCGCTCGTAGAACCCGCGTCCGGTCTCCGTCAGGGTGATCATCCGCGTCGTGCGCTGCAGAAGGCGCACCCCGAGTTGCTCTTCCAGACGTCGAATGCTTTTCGACACCACAGCCGGCGAAAGCCTCAGCGTCCTGCCCGCATCGCTCATGCTGCCGGTCGCGGCCACCTCCGCGAACACTTCCAGATCCTGCAGATTTTTCATAATCACCGCGATTGTTGCCGTTGTGGAATAAGTATTAGCATTTGTCTCGCAGTGAGGCCAATGTTAGAGAATGAGTTGCAGCCGTGATGCTGCGATTATCCCGTTTTGCGTGGCGTCCGGAAGCAAGCCCGGGCGCGATCTGGAGGTCCGCTTTGACAGGCACAATCGCGTTTCGCGAACCCGATGCCGGCATTCTGGCGCGGCGCGAGACAATCATCGAGGAATTGCAGGCGCTGCTGCCTGAAGACGCGCTGGTGCACGAGGCGCGCGAACTGGTGCCGTTCGAGACCGATGCGTTTCTCGCCTATCATCGGGTGCCGCTGGCGGTCTGCCTGCCGGAGACCACCGAGGATGTCGCCAAGGTGCTGCGCTACTGCCATGAGAACGGCATTCCCGTTGTACCGCGCGGGGCCGGAACCTCGCTTGCCGGCGGCGCGATCGGCCAGGAGGATGCGATCATTCTCGGCCTGTCGCGGATGAACCGGATTCTCGACATCGACCTGCCAAACCGGGCCGCGGTGGTGCAGGCCGGCGTCACCAATATCGCGATCTCGGAAGCCGTCGCGCCGGAAGGCTTTTTCTACGCGCCGGACCCGAGTTCCCAGCTTGCCTGCACGATCGGCGGCAATATCGGCATGAATTCCGGCGGCGCGCATTGTCTGAAATACGGCGTCACCACCAACAACTTGCTCGGCGTCAAGCTGGTGCTGGTCGACGGCACGATCATCGACCTCGGCGGCAAGATGTTGGACTCGGGCAGCCTCGATCTTTTGGCGCTGGTCTGCGGCTCGGAGGGCCAGCTCGGCATCATCACCGAGGCCACCGTGCGGCTGCTGGCCAAGCCCGAGGGCGCGCGGCCCGTGCTGTTCGGCTTCCCCTCCTCCGAAAGCGCCGGCGCCTGCGTGACCGATATCATCGCCGCCGGCATCATTCCGGTCGCGATCGAATTCATGGACAAGCCGGCGATCGAGATCTGCGAGGCCTTCGCCCATGCCGGCTATCCGCTGGATGCCGCCGCCCTTCTGATCATCGAGGTCGAGGGTTCCGAGGAAGAGATGGAGGCGATGCTCGGCCGGATCGTGACGATCGCCGAGAGCCACGGCGTGATGGCCGTGCGCCGCTGCCAGTCGGCCACGGAGGCCGCGCTGATCTGGAAGGGGCGCAAATCCGCCTTCGGCGCGACCGGGCGGATCGCCGACTATATCTGCATGGACGGCACTGTGCCGCTCAGCCAGCTTTCCTACGTGCTGCGGAAGACCAGCGAGATCACCGACCGCTACGGCCTGCGCGTCGCCAATGTGTTTCATGCCGGCGACGGCAACATGCACCCGCTGATCCTCTACAACATCAACGATCCGGAGGACGCCGCGCGCGCCGAGGAGGCCGGGGCGGAAATCCTGAAGCTTTGCGTGGAAGCCGGCGGCTGCCTGACCGGCGAGCACGGCGTCGGCATCGAGAAACGCGACCTCATGCGCCACCAGTATGGCGAGGCCGACCTTCGCCAGCAGATGGCGGTGCGCGCCGCATTCGATCCCGCATGGTCGCTGAACCCCTCCAAGGTGTTTCCGCTGGAGGGACGCAATGACTGAGCTTCTGACGCCCGAAACCGAGGCCGAGGCGGCCGCGATCATCGCCCGCCATCACGACAGCGGCGCGCCGCTGCGGCTGTGCGGCGGCGACACCCGCTCCGGCTTCGGCAACCCGGTCGAAGCGGAGGTGACGCTGAGTTCGCGCGCGCTCTCCGGCATCGTGGCCTATGAGCCATCCGAAATGGTGATGACAGCGAAGGCCGGCACGCCGGTTGCCGAAATCGAGGCGGCGCTGGCCGAAAACGGCCAGTTCCTCGCCTTCGAGCCCATGGATCATCGCGGCATGATAGGAACCGAGGGCACGCCCACGATCGGCGGCGTGTTCGCGGCCAATGTCTCGGGGCCGCGCCGGTTCGCGCTGGCGGGGGCCGCCCGCGACCACCTTCTCGGCGCCCGCTTCGTCAATGGCCGCGGCGAGGCGATCCGCGCCGGCGGGCGGGTGATGAAGAATGTCACCGGCCTTGATCTCTCACGGCTGATCGCCGGCTCGCACGGCACGCTCGGCTTCCTGACCGAAGTGACGTTCAAGGTTCTCCCCGCGCCCAAATCCGCCGCCACGCTGATTGTCACGGACCTCACCGAAGAAGATGCCGTGAAGCTGATGGCCGCTGCGATGGCGCTGCCGCTCGAAGTCTCGGGCGCGAGCCACCTGCCCTATAGCGTGCGATCCGCATTTCTGAACGACGGAATCAATGGCGACAGCGCCACCTGCCTGCGACTGGAAGGACTGCCGGAATCGGTTTCGGCCCGCCTCGACAAGCTTGCGGCCTATGCCGAGCCTTTCGGCCCCCTCACCCGGCTCGGCGATGCGGACACGCGCGAATTGTGGCGCGAAATCCGCGATGTCGCGCCCTATCAGGACCGCTCGCTCCGCCCGCTCTGGCGCGTCAGCGTCACGCCGTCCGAAGCGGCGGCGCTGGTCGGCGCGATGCGGCTGGAGGCGGCGGTGGACGCGTTCTACGACTGGCAGGGCGGGCTCGTGTGGATGCGGATGGATGGCGCGCCCGAGGCCGATATCCTGCGCGCGCTGCTGAAGAAGCACGGCGGCGGGCATGCCACGCTGATGCGCGTCGATCCGGCCGCACGCAAGCTGACGCCCGCCTTCGAGCCGCAACCGGCGGCGGTCGCGGCGCTTGACGCCCGCATCCGCGCGAAACTCGACCCCAGGGGCATTTTCAATCCCGGCAAGATGGCACAACAGGAGATGGCAGCATGAGCGACCCGCACTATGACGCGCCCAAGCGTTTCGGCGACGGCTGGATGGACCCGAGCAAGAACAACGTCATTCTCATCTATATTCTCTACCTGGTCGGCTGCGTGATTTTCGTCGCCGGCGTGATCGGTCTGATTGCGGCCTATCTGAACCGCGACAAGGCGGAAGACTGGCTCAAGACGCATTACACCTGGGCGATCCGCACCTTCTGGATCGCGCTGCTGTTTTCGGCGATTTCGTTTGTGCTGACCTTTGTGCTCATCGGCGTGCTCGGCTTTGTGGCCACCGGCGTCTGGGTGATCGCGCGCGTGATCGTCGGCCTGCAGAAGGTGAACCGCAACGAGCCGATCGCGAACCCGCAAAGCTGGCTGATCTGATCGATGCAAACCAGTTTCTCATCCGCCCAGCTTGCCGATCCGAAGGTCGCGGAGGCCGAATCGATCCTGCGCAAATGCGTGCATTGCGGCTTCTGCACCGCCACCTGTCCAACCTATGTCACGCTCGGCAACGAGCTCGACAGTCCACGCGGGCGCATCTACCTGATCAAGGACATGCTGGAAAACGATCGGCCGGCGGACAGGGAAACCGTCACCCATATCGACCGCTGTCTCTCCTGCCTGTCCTGCGTGACCACCTGCCCCTCGGGCGTCGATTACATGCATCTGGTCGATCATGCGCGGGTGCATATCGAAAAGACCTACAAGCGCCCGCCGATCAACCGGTTTACCCGCGCTGTGCTGGCAGCCGTGCTGCCCTATCCCGGGCGGTTTCGGGCCGCGCTCCGGCTCGCGCGTCTCGGCCGTCCGTTCGCCGGGCTTTTCTCCGGGCGTGAGGCGCTGAAGCCGTTCGAGGCGATGCTGAAGCTTGCGCCGAAACGGTTGCCCGCTCCCTCGGCGATTTCCAAACCCGCGTCGCACGCGCCCGAGACTGACAAGCGCGGCCGCGTGGCACTGCTGACGGGCTGCGCCCAGTCCGTCCTCGATCCCGGCATCAACGAGGCGACCGTCCGGCTTTTGACCCGGCTCGGCATCGAGGTGGTGGTGCCGAAGGGCGAAGGCTGTTGCGGCGCGCTGGTCCATCATATGGGCCGCGAGGAGCAGGCGCTTGCCGAGGCCCGGCGCAATGTCGATGTCTGGACGCGGGAAATCGAGGCCGGCGGGCTGGATGCCGTGATCATAACCGCGTCGGGCTGCGGCACGACGATCAAGGATTACGGCCATATGCTGGCGCAGGACCCGGCCTATGCAGAAAAGGCCGCCCGCGTCTCCGCGCTGGCGAAGGACATCACCGAATATCTGGCAGGGCTCGCGCTCGGCGACCAGCCGCGAAAGGGCGTCACGGTGGCCTATCACTCGGCCTGTTCCATGCAGCACGGCCAGCAGATCAAGGCCGCGCCGAAGCTGCTGCTGGAGGCAGCAGGCTTTGCCGTTGCCGAACCGGCCGAGGGGCATCTGTGCTGTGGCTCGGCCGGCACCTACAACATCATGCAGCCGGAGATCTCGGCCAAATTGAAAGCCCGCAAGGTCAAGAATATCGAGGCGCTGAAGCCGGATATCATCGCGACCGGCAATATCGGCTGCATCACCCAGATCGCCAGCGGCACCAAGACGCCGATCCTGCACACCGTCGAACTGCTCGACTGGGCCTATGGCGGGCCGAAGCCGGCGAAGCTCGCCGGCTGACCCTTCGCGTTCAGCACCTCAGAGCCGCGCCAGCCGCTCCGTCAGAAGCGCGAAGAAGCCATCGGCATCGGCCTTGCCGATGACGAGCGCATTGGGCTTGCGGTCGGTGACGCGCCACCAGTCGATGACGGTCGCGCCCAAAGTCAGCGGCGATTGCGTCTCGATCTCGACATTGCAGTGTCTGCCGGAGAAAAGCTCCGGGCGGATGAGATAGGCGGTCACCGCCGGGTCATGCAGAGGCCCGCCATCGGAGCCGTATTTCTCGACATCGAAGCGCTCATAAAAGCGCAGCATCGCGGCCATGGCCTTCGCCGCCGGACGCCCGATCGCATCAATGCGATCGACCCGCTCCTTGAGGCAGAGCAGCTGATGGGTCACGTCGAGCGGCATCATCACGATCGGAATGCCCGAGCGGAACACGATATCGGCGGCTTCCGGATCGACATAGATGTTGAATTCGGCGGACGGGGTGATGTTGCCGCCCTCGAAATAGCCGCCGCCCATCATCACGATTTCCTGGACCCGGTCCACGATATCCGGCGCCTTTTCAAACGCCGTCGCGACATTGGTGAGCGCGCCGAGCGTGCAGAGCGTGACCGTCTTTTCAGGCTCAGTGCGCAGCGTCTCGATGATGAAATCGACGGCATGCTGCTTCTGGAGCGGCATGGTCGGCTCGTCGAGCTCCGTGCCATCGAGCCCGGTCGAGCCGTGCACATGTTCCGCCGTGACCAGCGGACGGCGCATAGGCTTGTCGCAGCCGGCGAAGACCCTGATATCCGGACGCCCGGAAAGCTCGCAGACGATGCGGGCATTGCGCTCGGTTCTGGCAAGCGGCACATTGCCGGCCACGGCCGTGATGCCGAGCACCTCGATCTCCTCGGCGCTTCCAAGCGCGAGCATGATCGCGGCCGCGTCGTCCTGGCCGGGATCGGTATCGATTATGATTTTCCGTGGGCTCATTATATAAATCCGAATTGAACAGGCAGGCGCTGTGAATGGACACTCGCTCGCGGATTGTCAAGGCGAACCGCGCTTGGCAAACTGCAAGGCAAAAGACGGAAACGACCATGCCCAGAATTGACCTCAGATTCGACCCAAGGTTCGCCGAAAGGCAGGATAGCTCGAACGCGGTAAAAGGCGCATCCGGATACCCGCCCTTCGACGTCGCCTGGTTTCCCGGCGGGAAGGAGCCTGGTTTTCTGCGCCTCACGCTCGCCGTTGCCGGTTTCGCCGCGAGCGAGCTCGACGTCGTGATCGAGGGTTCGGTGCTCATCGTCAGCGGCAAGGCGGAGGAGCGCGATGAGGGCGAATATCTGTTTCGCGGCATCGCCGGCCGCCAGTTCCGCCGCCAGTTCGCGCTTGCCGACGGCATGGAGGTGATCCGCGCAAGCCTGGAGCGCGGATTATTGTCGATCGACCTCGCGCAACATCCTCAGGAGGTACGAAAAATTAAGATTTCCGTTTCACAATAGGCTCGTAAAAACAAAGGGCTCCCGACCTTTCCGGACGGTTTGCCTGAATGTCTCAGGTCTTTTGCAGGAAATCGCTTCATGAAAATCCCGGGTGCGGAACAATCCCTCGAAAGTCTCGCGGAATTCGGTACGGGGCATCTCGGCTATTTTCGAGAGTTCGAGCGGACCGAGGCGTTGCGCCATTTCCCGGATGCCGCCAACCTCAAGTCCGCCGACAAGCTTTGGGCCCTTTTCAGCGCGGACGGCGCGCTGCTGCTTCTGACCGAAAACCGCACCAGCGTGTTCTTCAAGGCGATGGAAGACGACCTGAAGACGGTCACGCTGCACTGAGCCGGTAACCTGGCTCTCAAAGCCTTTTGAACGTCAGATAGGCGCTGCCGCGCCCTTCCCGCTTCGCCTTGTCCTCATAGCGCGTTCCCGGCCAGTTGTCGTAGGGCGTCAGCCAGTCGGCAGCCCCGCGCGCCTGCCATTCAAAACCGCCATGCCGCCGGCAATGCAGCAGCGTCCAGTTGATGTAGCTGTCGATATCGGAGGCGAAGCAGAACGTCGCGCCCGGCTTCAGCACCCGGTGGAACCGCTCAAGATTCGGCTGCGAGACGAAGCGGCGCTTCCAGTGTTTCTTCTTCGGCCACGGGTCCGGATAGAGCAGGTCGATCTGGTCGATCGAGGCATCCGGCAGCCAATCCAGAATATCGACGGCGTCATCGTCGTAGAGCCTGAGATTGCCGGGCGTGCGTTCCTCCACCCGGCCAAGCAGCTTGGCCATGGAATTGACGAAGGGCTCGACGCCGATGAAGCCGGTCTTCGGGTTTTCCTCGACGCGGTGGAACAGATGCTCGCCGCCGCCAAAGCCGATCTCGAGCCGCACCCGCTCCACCGGCGCCGCGAAAGCCGCGCGGAGGTCGGCGGGCGCAGGTTGGCCGGGATCGATGGCGAGCGTGGGCAAAAGCTCAGCGAGGTTACGCGCCTGTCGGTCGCGCAGCGGCTTGCCCTTGCGGCGGCCGAAAAACGCCCGCCCGGTTGAATTCTGACTGTCGCCGGTCACCTTACGCAATCAGCCTTTCAAAGCCAGTTTCAGCGGCTTCACCAGATCGAGCCGTTCCCAGGAGAACGACCCGTCGCGCCCGGCCTTGCGGCCGAAATGGCCGTAGGCAGCGGTCTTGGCATAGATCGGCTTGTTGAGATCGAGATGGCGGCGAATGCCGGAGGGCGACAGATCCATCACGGCGCGGATCGCCTTTTCGACCTCTTCCTCGGTCACCTTGCCGGTCCCATGCAGATCGACATAGACGGCCAGCGGCTGGGCGACGCCGATCGCATAGGCAAGCTGGATGGTGCATTTTTCGGCAAGGTTGGCCGCGACCACGTTCTTCGCGAGATACCGCGCTGCATAGGCCGCCGAGCGGTCGACCTTGGTGGTGTCCTTGCCCGAAAACGCGCCGCCGCCATGGGGGGCCGCGCCGCCATAGGTGTCGACGATGATCTTGCGGCCGGTAAGGCCAGCGTCGCCATCCGGCCCGCCGATGACGAACTTGCCGGTGGGGTTGATGTACCACACGCAATCATCGGCAATCGGCAGTTCGCCGAGCGCTTCGCGGATATAGGGCTCGACCACGCTGCGGACCTTTTGCGAATCCCAGCTTTCGTCGAAATGCTGGGTCGACAGCACGATCGAGGTCACGGCCGCGGGCTTGCCGTCCTTGTAATGCACCGTGACCTGGCTCTTGGCGTCGGGCCCGAGCTTTGCCACCTCGCCCTCGCCGCCCTTGCGGGCTTCCGACAGGGTCTGGAGAATACGGTGGGCGTAGTAGATCGGGGCCGGCATCAGTTCTGGGGTTTCGCGGCAAGCGAAGCCGAACATGATGCCCTGGTCGCCGGCGCCCTCGTCGCCCTGCCGGTCGGCGGCGCTGTCGACGCCCTGGGCGATATGGGCGGACTGGGCATGCAGCAGCACATCGATGCGCGCGGTCTTCCAGTGGAAGCCGTCCTGCTCGTAGCCGATATTGCGGATGGCGCGGCGCGCGGCCGACTTGAACCGCGAGGGATTGACGATCTCGTTGCCGTTCTTGTCCAGCTTCATCAGGCTCGGCGGCAGACGGACCTCGCCGGCGATGACGACGCGGTTCGTGGTGGCCAGCGTTTCGCAGGCGACGCGCACCGACCACGGATCAACGCCGGTCTTCACGGCCTCGCGATAGACGAGGTCGACAATTTCGTCGGAAATTCTGTCGCAGACCTTGTCCGGATGGCCTTCTGAAACGGATTCGGAAGTGAAAAGATAGTTGGCGCGCATCGGGATTCCCCACATAGAAATTGGCCCGATTTTGATAAACGCTTCGCGTGGCTATGACAAGCGCACAACGATATCAGTATATCTTTATGTCCCCGAAACCCAGGTGGATTTTGACGCATGCCTTGACCCGAGGAGAGCAGAGCGCTCTCCCCCACAATGCGTCAAAATCACCCTGTTACCTCATTCCGCTTCAGCCGCCAGTGACTTGACCAGATCCACAAGCCTGCGCCGCACTTTGGCGTCGTTGATCTTCACAAAGGCCCGGTTCAGCTGAAGCCCTTCCGAAGACGAGAGAAAATCGATCACATAGCTCGAGCTCGAAGCCTCCGCCATTCCCGCGGCGCCAATGCCCTGTTCGCCGGGTGCGTCCTCGAAAAAGAATGAAACCGGGACATTGAGAATGGTCGAGATGTTCTGCAATCGGCTGGCGCCAACGCGATTGGTGCCCTTTTCGTATTTCTGAATCTGTTGAAAGGTGATGCCAAGGCTCTCGCCGAGTTTCTCCTGGCTCATTCCTAACATTGTCCGGCGCAACCTGATCCGACTCCCGACGTGCACGTCAATGGGGTTCGGCTTCTTCTTGTTTTCTGTCATTGTTCGTCCTGTTTTTTTAACCTGACATAAAGGCCCCGTCACTGTGCCGGAGAGCTATGCAACCCATCGATTAAGCGACCAAAAAGCCATAGTTGAGTGCCAAGTGCGGTCACTATGCAATTTTGGAGTAAAGCGGTCAATTCTGCGCGAAATATAAAACCATGAGATGAGTAAAGATTTGCTAATTCAGCATATAGTGTGGCAATTTAAGGACACGCAGGACCGCGCGCATCTTTTAATTTCCTAACGTAAGCTGACCCTACCATCGAGTACGCCACGCCGGTCAAATGGCAGCCGGTCGATGATCCGTCCATAGGGATCAACCATCGCGGTTACGCCGTTTTCGCCGACGCGTATCAACGGCTTGCCGGCCTCGACCGCCCGCAATCTCGCCTGGGCGAAGTGCTGGAAGGGCCCGGGCGTTCGCCCGAACCAGGCGTCATAGGTAACGTTTACCAGCGCTGACGCACCAGCCGCCTGCCCCTCCACCAGCCGCGGAAAAACCGCCTCATAGCAGATGAGCGGATAGAGCGCGGCGCCATCCGGGAGCAGCAGCATCTGGCGGTTATCAACAGGAACATAGCTGCCCGGCAAGGTCGTCAGCGCATCGAGCCCGATCGCGCGGAAGAAATCCTCGAACGGCAGATACTCGCCAAAGGGCACGAGATGGGTCTTGCCGGAAACGGAAACGGTTCTCCCGGCGTCATCCAGCACATAGACCGCGTTGTAGAATTCGGGCCAGCCATCGGGTTTGCGCCCGGCGAAGCTTGCCGCGCCGAACACAAGTGTCTGCCCCGGCTTGAGCATCTCGCCGATCGCGGTGCGGGCATCGGGCCGCGCTTCGATCGTGAAGGGAAGAACGCTTTCCGGCCAGATGATGATATCGGGGCTCTTTCCGTCATATCCGGCGGGATCGGAAGAAAGCTCCAGCAGCGTGGCGAACACCCGCTCGCGGCCTTCCTCGGTACGCCAGTCGGCCTCTTCGAAAGCCGGCTGAACCAGCCGAAGCCCTACCTCGCGCCCGTCGGCAGGCTGCACGTTTGCGAGCCGATGCCAGCCGTAGCCGATATCGACGGCCACGAAAACGAGGGCAAGCGTCAATCCGATACGTCGGCCGGATCGCGCGGCAAGAAGCGCGGGGCTTGCGAAGACATAGACGGCAAAGCCGCCCATCACATAGAGCCCGGTCAACCGGATCGCCTGCATGAACAGCGGCGTCGGCATCGCGGTATAGGCGATCGCGTTCCAGGGAAAGCCGGTGGCGAGATGCCCGCGCAGCCACTCCGCCGCGACCATCGCCACGCCGAGCGCGATCAGGCGCACCGGCCCCGGCCGCCAGAAAGAGGCCGCCAGCGCGCCCGCCAGTCCGTAAAACAGCGCAAGTCCGGCCGGAAAGCCAAGAACGGCAAGCGGCAGCGCCCAATACGCGCCATCCTTCCAGATCGCGACGCCAAGCCACCACAGGCCGAAAACGAAATAGCCAAAGCCGAACCACCAGCCGACCGCGAAGCCGGCCCTGAGGCGCGGCCTCAGCGCCTTGCCCGAAAGCGCACCGTCCATGACCATGACCATGAGCGGCAGGGCGATGAACATCACGGGCGTCAGCCCGAAAGGCGCCAGCGCAAAGGTTGCGACCGCGCCGGCGGCAAACAGCATCCGCCGCCGCGGCCAGCCCGTCAGATTTGCCAGATAGGCCGAAAGCCGTTGCAAAGGCGCAGTCCCTTCCGGCGGGTCAGCGCCGCCTATCGCTCGTCATGCGTTTCGCTGTCGATGTCCTCGTCATAGGAAGCATCATGCTCCTCATGCCGGGCGGCATCGCGGCTTTCATCCTGGCTCTCCGCGCGGGCGACGGAACGGCGGCGCGCCGGGCCGCGCTTGCGCAAAATCCTGACGCGGCGGATGCGGCGCGGATCGGCATCGAGAATGTGAACCTCGAAGCCCGAAAGCTGGATCACCTCGCCGCGCGCCGGAATGCGGCCGATGGTCGAGAAGATCAGCCCGCCCAGCGTATCGACATCCTCGGCATGCTCGCCGATCTCGAAATCGGGACCGATCGCCTCGGCGATATCCTCAAGCTCGACGCGCGCATCGGCGAGATAAACATCGTCGGAGACGCGCGTGAACATCGCTTCCTCGGAATCATGCTCGTCGTCGATCTCGCCGATCACCATTTCGACGATATCCTCATGCGATACCAGCCCGTCGGTCCCGCCATATTCATCGATCACCAGCGCCATCTGGGTGCGGCCCGCCTGCATGCGCTGCAACAGGTCGGAGGCAAGCATGGAGGGCGGCACGAACAGCACCGGCCGGATCAACCCGGCTTCGAGGATGGTTCTGTCGAGATTGACCTTGCCGAGATCGAAAGTGTTCTGGGCGGGCTTGGTCTGGCGCTCCGTCGGCTTGACTTCGCTTGCCTTCAGCGATCCGTTCTTGGCGGCCTCGCGGGCATTGGCCGGGCGACCGCGCCGGCGACCGCGCGCCTGCTTGGAAAGATAGGCCAACAAATCGCGTATATGGACCATGCCGCGCGGATCATCCAACGTTTCGCAGAACACCGGCATGCGCGAATGGCCGCAATTCTCAAACACCAGCAGCAGCTCGCCGATCGTCATCGACTGGTCCACCGCGTCGATATCGGCGCGCGGCACCATCACATCCTCGACCCGCACCTCGCGGAAGGACAGGATGTTGTTGAGCATCGCCCGCTCTTCGGGCGAGAAGTCGTTGTCGCTGGAATTGTTGGGGGAAAGCGCATCCTCAAGGTCTTCGCGCAGGCGCGAGGAACCGTGCCCGTTGCGCTTGAAGTACAGGAGAAGGCCCTTGAGGGGCGAGGCTGACGATTTCTGAGTATTTCTGCCCGTCTCCGGACTGTTAGGCTCGTCGAGCTCGGATCCGTCGTCGGAATCCTGACCGCTGTCACCGAGCGGTACAATCTGTTGCTGGTTCATCGTTCCTTAGGCGTTAGAGAGGGTCGCTGCCCTGATAGGGATCAGATAGGCCAAGTGTGGCCAAAATGCGAGTCTCGAGACGCTCCATAACCTCCGCATCGTCGTTTTCAATGTGATCATACCCCAAAAGATGCAGAAATCCATGCACCAGAAGGTGGGTAAGATGATCGTCGAAGCTCTTTTCGAGCTCCCCGGCCTCGCGCGCCACGGTTTCCCGGGCAATCACGATATCGCCGAGCATCGGCCCCGGCATCGCGCCGGGCGTGACCGGAAAAGCGGGGAAGGACAGCACATTGGTGGGCTTGTCCTTGTCGCGCCACTCCGCATTGATCTCCCGTATCGCTTCATCGTCGGTGAACACCAGCGACAATTCGACGGGCTGGGCGGGAAACGGCTGCCCCTCCTCCTTTTCCAGAAAGAGCGCCGCAACCCG
Source organism: Martelella mediterranea DSM 17316 (assembly GCF_002043005.1). Classification (NCBI taxonomy): domain Bacteria; kingdom Pseudomonadati; phylum Pseudomonadota; class Alphaproteobacteria; order Hyphomicrobiales; family Aurantimonadaceae; genus Martelella; species Martelella mediterranea. Next base: position 4,195,207 of record NZ_CP020330.1, read on the forward strand.
GATCACGTCGGAAACCAGCGCTTCCAGTTGCGTCTCGTCGGGCCAGCCCTCGGCCTCCCGGCTCACCTGAAAATCGAATGCGGCCATATCAGCCGGCGCCGCCTTCATTCGTCTCGGGCGTGCGTCCCCTGCCCTCATAGGCCGCGACGATGCGCGCCACCAGCGGATGGCGCACGACATCCTTGTCGGTAAAGCGCGTGGTCGACACGCCTTCCACGCCCTGAAGCACACCGAGCGCTTCCACGAGGCCGGACTTGACGCCGCGCGGCAGGTCGACCTGGCTCGGATCGCCGGTGACGATCATGCGCGAATTCTCGCCAAGCCGGGTCAGAAACATCTTCATCTGCATCGAGGTCGTGTTCTGCGCCTCGTCGAGGATCACCGCCGCATTGGTCAGCGTGCGGCCGCGCATGAAGGCGAGCGGCGCGATCTCGATCACACCCGCCGTCATCGCCCGCTCCACCCGGTCGCCCGGGATCATGTCGTAGAGCGCGTCATAGAGCGGACGGAGATAGGGATCGACCTTCTCCTTCATGTCGCCCGGCAGGAAGCCGAGCCGTTCGCCGGCCTCGACGGCAGGACGCGACAGGATGATCTTCTCGATCGCCCCGCGTTCCAGAAGCTGGGCGGCATAGGCGACGGCGAGATAGGTCTTGCCGGTGCCCGCAGGGCCAACGCCGAACACCAGTTCGTTGCGCTCCATCGCCCTTATATAGCCATCCTGCGCCGGGGTGCGGGCGGCGATCGACTTCTTGCGCGTCGAAATCTGCGACATCGAAAGCCGCGCCTTGCGCTCCAGCGTCGGCAGGGTCAACTGGTCGTCGGCCGCCCGCGCCATGCGGATCGCGCCCTCGACATCGGATTTCTCCAGCTGCGCGCCTTTTTGAAGCTGGGCGTAGAGATAATCCAGCGCGCGGCGCGCCTGATGGGTGGCGAGCGTCGGACCGCTCAACGCCACGGAGTTGCCGCGCGCCACGGCATCGACGCCAAGCTCCTTCTCCAGCAATTTCAGATGCTCGTCAAACTGACCGAACAATTCACTGGCATAGCGATTGTTCTCAAAGGTGAGCACGAAGTGGCTGGCATCCGGGCCCGCCGGTTTTCCGTGCGATACAACCATTTCAGTAGCGGTCAAGCGGTTCTGCTCCTCGGTTCAACGCAAAGCGCTCCGCTGTCCGGGTTCAGGCCGGCAGCGTCCTCTTCGATACGATACATAGGGGATCGTTCAGTCAAAGACAGAAGGAAAACGGCAGAAATGTGAGTCTCTGTTCGCCAATCAAGCTTCATGTGGGAAGGCTAATCGCGATTCTCGACTTTGTGAAGCGATTTGTATTTCGCCCCGACAAATTCATGGGACTGTCATCAATCAGGCGATCCGCACGCCGGCGAGGCTGTTGGTGGCCGCATCGGTGATGCGCACCCGCACCAGATCGCCGATTTCGGCCTCTCCGCCATCGATCACGACGGATTGCAGCCAGGGCGAACGGCCAATGAGCTGGCCCGGATTGCGGCCCGGCTTTTCCAGCAGGATATCCATCTCCATGCCGATCCGCGATTGCGCGAATTCGAGCTGATGGCGGGTGAGCATCGCCTGAAGCCGCTGCAGCCGGTCAGCCTTTTCGGCCTCCGGCACCTGATCGCCGAGCTCCGCGCCGGGCGTGCCGGGCCGGGGCGAATATTTGAACGAGAAGGCCTGGACGTAGCGCACCTTTTCCACGAGCGCGAGCGTCGCCTGGAAATCCTCCTCGGTCTCACCGGGAAAGCCGACGATGAAATCGCCCGACATCGCGATATCCGGGCGCGCAGCGCGGATGCGTTCGATCAGCGCCAGATACTCTTCCGCGGTATGACGGCGGTTCATCGCCTTCAGAATCCTGTCGGAACCCGCCTGAACCGGCAGGTGGAGATAGGGCATCAGCTTCGGCAGGTCGCGATGGGCCTGCATCAGCCGGTCGTCCATGTCGCGGGGATGGCTGGTGGTGTAGCGCAACCGGGCAATGCCCTCGATTTCGGCAAGGTGGAACAGCAGGTCGCCGAGACCCCAGTCCGCGCCGTCGGCGCTCTCGCCATGCCAGGCATTGACGTTCTGGCCGAGCAGCGTGATCTCGCGCACGCCGTTTTCGGCGAGCCGCCGCGCTTCATCGACGATCTGCTTCGTCGAGCGCGAGATTTCAGAGCCACGGGTATAGGGCACCACGCAGAAGGTGCAGAACTTGTCGCAGCCTTCCTGAACGGTCAGGAACGCCGAAACATTCTTCGGGCGGACGCCGCGTTCCTTCTTCGGCAGGTAATCGAACTTGTCCTCGACCGCATATTCGGTATCGACCACGCGCTCGCCGGTCTTGGCCTTGCGCAGCGCCTCCGGCAGGCGGTGATAGGTTTGCGGTCCGATGACCACGTCGACATCCGGCGCGCGGCGGAGGATTTCCTCGCCCTCGGCCTGGGCGACGCAGCCCGCGACCCCGATCATCGTCTCGCGGCCCTGCTTCAGGCGTTCCGCCTTCAGGTCGCGGTAACGCCCGAGCGCGGAATAGACCTTCTCGGCGGCCTTTTCGCGAATGTGGCAGGTGTTGAGCAGGATGAGGTCCGCATCCTCGATCACCTCCGTCTGCCGATAGCCGTCGGCGGCCAGCGCCTCGCCCATGCGTTCGCTGTCATAGACGTTCATCTGGCAGCCATAGGTCTTGATGAAGACCTTGCGCTGATTGTCGACCGGAAGTGTTGTCTGTTCGCTCATGCCGGCCTTTTAACGCGCTTTGGCCGCAGAGAAAATGAAAAAAGAGAAAATCAAAAAATGGTCAGCGTCCGCGCAGCCGCTCGGCAAGCAACGTGCGCATGCGGGCCTCGACCATGGCGGCCGCCTCCTTGCGCCGGGTCTCGGCATCGAACACCACGGGCTCGCCGAAACAGACATCAACATCGAGCGCGCGCGCCTTGATGACGCCGGCAAGCGAAGGGAGCATTTCGACATCGCCGGGCCAGGCCACGATCGGGCGCAGGAACCGCCCCATCGGAAAGCCCCGGATGCCGGTATAGGCGACAGCGACCGGCTGGACATGAACCTTGCCCGTGGGCGACAGCGGAACGGCGGAGGAGGCCGCGCCGAACAGCGAATATTTGATCGGATAGATCCGGTTGCCGTCAGAGGTCGTGCCTTCGGGAAACAGGATGATGATCTCGCCGCCGGCAAGCCGGTCGGCGATCGATCCCACCTGCCGTCCCGTGCCGCGCTTGTCGGCGCGCTCGATGAACACCGAATTCTGCAACCGCGCGAACAGGCCGAAGATCGGCCAGGTCTTGACCTCCGACTTGGCGATGAAGGAGACCTCGGCAACCCGGCCCAGCACGACGATATCAAGCCAGGTGGTGTGGTTGGCCGATAAGAGCAGCGGGCGCTGCCGCTCGATCTCGCCATGAACATGAATGCGGATGCCGAGCACGAAACAGGCGACGACATGCCAGTAACGCGGTAGCTTGCGCGCGATCTTCCAACCGCGCCACAGCGCCACGATCTGCAATGGCGACAGGATAATGGTTGTCAGGAACAGAACGAGGGCGACATAGGCATAGCGCAGATAGATCATGCGCCCCGCCTACTCGCCCCTGCCCTTGATCGGGACGCCGTAAAGCTCGAGCCGGTGATCGACGAGCTTCAGGCCGTATTCGCGGGCGATCCGCTCCTGAAGCGCCTCGATTTCGGGCGACTGGAACTCGATCACCGTCCCGCTCTTGAGGTCGATCAGGTGGTCGTGATGCTCTTCGGGCAGGGTCTCGTAACGCGAGCGGCCGTCGCGGAAATCATGGCGGGCGATGATGCCGGCATCGTCGAACAGCTTCAGCGTGCGGTAGACGGTCGAAATCGAGATGCGCGAATCAATCAGCGCGGCGCGGCGGTGCAGTTCCTCGACATCGGGATGATCCTCCGCCTCCTGCAGAACGCGCGCCACGACCCGGCGCTGCTCGGTCATGCGCATGCCGCGTTCGGCGCAGATTTCCTCAAGCGTTTTCGTCAGATCGTTCATCGAGAGCGCACCGGCGGTTGAGGCCGGCAATGCCGACCGAGCGTCGTTCCACGGTCTCGGGTTAGCCGAGTTCGCGCCGCATGACAAGCGCGGTGGTCCGCGTTCCGTCATCGTGGGTGTAGTAGGCCTTTCGCTGGCCGACCTCGACAAAGCCGAGCTTGCGATAGAGCGAAAGCGCAGCGGCGTTTTCCGCCGAGACCTCGAGCAGCATGGCCTCAGCCCCCATCGCGCGCGCCTCCTGCATGGATGCCACCATCAGCCGCCAGCCGAGACCGTTCCTGGAAAACTGCCGATCGACGCAGATCGTGAGGATCTCCGATTCGTCGCCGACGCTGCGCGCCAGCACGAACCCGGCCGCCTCCGCCACCCGGCGGTTTGGCCGCGCGATATGGCCATAGACCGGGCTTTGGGCCAGCAGCTTGCGGAATTCGCCCGCGCTCCAGGACGGAGAGAAACGCTTGCGATGCAGATCGGCGGCGAGGGTGAGATGCTCCTCCTCGAGCGGGAAGAGATCGAATTCGGGGGGACGCTTCAGGAAGGAAGGCAGCATGGCATGCCTCCCTCGTGACAAAAATACTCTCGATTGGAGATGGAGCGATCAAGGGCATCAAGCGTCCTCGCCGATCTCATCAGCAATGAGACGACACGGGGAGGCCGGAACTCGCTCCCGATATTCTCTCCCGCTGGCGGGAGAGATGCCCCGAAAGGGGCAGTGAGGGTGGTGCAGCACGTCGGTCTCGTGAGGGCGCCCGTGTGGACGCGCTCCCCCCTCACTGTCGCTATTGCGACATCTCTCCCCTCCGGGGCGAGAAGATTGGGGGGCTTTGCGGCTGATGTGTGGGCGAGAGGCATGAGCGGCCCTCACGCGCGGGCGACGGCGAAGCCGAGTTGCGGCTTGGCGTCGGGGGCGCGCAGATAGAGCGGCGAGACCGATGGGCCGGGGACGACGCTTGCGCCGAGAACGGCGATTGTTTCGATCGTCACGCGATCTTCGGGCATCGGCTCCGCGAGACCAGCGACGATGGCGCCAGCTCCGACCGGAACCGCCCCGTGCCGCCGGGCAAGCCCGGCGAGATCGTCATAGGCATGGGCTGCGGGCTGTGTCAGCGGATCGCCGTCGGCGTCGAACACCTGGGCAAAGGCCTCGCCGCGGCGGGCATCGAGGGTTGCCGTCACGGCGCTGCCCGGCCGCGCGGTGCGGTGCTGGAAAGCGATGGCCGCAAGCGAGGACACGCCGACGCACTCGGCCTTGACTGCCAACGCCAGAGCCCGCGCCGCCGCCACGCCGATGCGCACGCCGGTGAAAGACCCCGGACCGATATTGACGGCGATGCGGTCAATATCCGCGGGCTTCCTGCCGGCCTCAGTGAGTGCTGAGTCGATCACGGCCATCATCCGCTCGGCGTGGCCCTTGCCGATGGTCTCGACACAACGGCCAACGAGCGAATCCGACGCGCGGTCGAACACTGCGGCCGAGCAATCCGCCTGGGCCGTATCGAGCGCCAAAATCAGCATTGCAAACCTCAGACGGCTTCGACTTCCCGCACTTCGGGAACGAAGTGGTGCAGCAGGTTCTGGACGCCGTGCTTCAGCGTCGCCGTCGATGACGGGCAACCCGAGCAGGCCCCCTTCATGTTGAGAAACACCGTGCCCTCACGATAGCCGCGGAAGGTGATGTCGCCGCCATCCTGGGCAACGGCCGGGCGAACGCGGGTTTCCAGCAACTCCTTGATGGTTGCGACGATGGTCTCGTCGCCTTCATCGAAGAATTCCTCGTCGCTGTCGGGATCGATCGCGGGCGAAGCGCCCTCGGCCATCACCGGCGCGCCGGACAGGAAATGCTCCATGATCGCGCCAAGGATCGCCGGCTTCAGGTGCTGCCACTCGGGCTCGCCCTTGGTCACGGCGACGAAATCATAGCCGAACATCACGCCTTCCACGCCGGGCACGGCGAAAAGCCGGGTCGCGAGCGGCGAAACGATGGCATCGTCGGCGCTGCGGAAATCGGCATTGCCGGCTTCCATGACAACGCGGCCGGGCAGGAATTTCAGCGTCGCGGGATTGGGCGTCGTTTCCGTCTGGATGAACATATCCATCTCCAAATCAGTTCGGGCGGCTGGCGCGTCCAGCGGTCAAGCGTTTTGACCAACAATGCCCGTTTTGTTCCTATATCGGCCTTCGGGCAGGCAAACGCAAGGGTCAGCAGAGCGCATCGATATCGGCGTCATCGAGCCCATCTGGCAGAACGGTGACCGGTATCGTAAACGCGTTGCCGCGTCCGGCGAGCATCGAGACCAGCGGCCCCGGCCCTTCCTTGGCGGGACCGGCGGCCAGAACCAGGATCGCGATATCGCGGTCTTCCTCGACCACGGCATTGATCTCCTCGGCGCGGTCGCCCTCGCGGATCACGATTTCCGGATCGATGCCGATCGCCTCGCGCACATTCTCGGCGGCCCGGTTGGCGATCGTCTCGGCCTCCTCGCGCGCCTCGGCGCGGATGATTTCCTGAACCCCGATCCACTCCTGCGCATCATGCTGCGGAATGATATAGCACAGCACCAGCCCGCCATTGGAATTCTTGGCGCGGCGGCCGGCATAGCGCACGGCGCGAATGCATTCGGGCGTATCATCCACGATGGCCATGAATTTTCGGCGATGTCCGGCCTCGCCGGAAAGACGTTTGGAAACCATTGTGTCACCCCACCAATCTCAAGAAAGCCCGCGCGGCTGTTGAAGACAAGACTGCGGCTGGAACGCGTCCGCGAGGAAAACGCTCCATCCCATCGCTTTCGCCGCATTCCGGCGGAGGTCAGGCGTTTCCGCCAGACTGCGAAATGCGGCAGGCCGGGCCGGCCCATGCCGGCGGCCAAGCCGACATCATATCATAGATCGCAGAAAATCAAGCGCCGGGGCGCTATCAGAGCAGGCCGACGATCTCGTGAACGTCCTTCATGGTCTTCTGCGCGATGGCCCCTGCCCGCTCGCCGCCATCCTTCAGGACGGCATCGATATGGCCCGGATCGGCGTGAAGACGCCGCATCTCGGCCGTGATCGGCGACAGCACGGTAACGGCAAGATCGGCGAGCGCGGGCTTGAACTGCGAGAACTGCTGGCCGCCGAATTCGGAAAGAACATCGGCCTTGGTGCGATCGGCAAGGGCCGCGAAAATGCCGACAAGATTGTCGGCCTCGGGCCGCCCCTTCAGCCCCTCGACCTCGCTCGGCAGCGCATCCGGATCGGTCTTGGCCTTGCGGATCTTGCGCGCCACGGTCTCGGCATCGTCGGTCAGGTTGATGCGCGAGAGATCGGACGGGTCCGATTTCGACATCTTCTTGGTGCCGTCCTTCAGGCTCATCACCCGGGGCGCGGGGCCTTCGATCAGCGGTTCCACCATCGGGAAGAAGGCATGCACCGGCTGATCGCCGACCGTGATGTCGATGCCCGTCCCGGCCGCGCGGATTTTCTTCTCGAAATCGAGATTGAACTTCATCGCGATATCGCGCGTCAGCTCCAGATGCTGCTTCTGGTCGTCGCCGACCGGCACGTGGGTGGCGCGGTAGACCAGAATATCGGCCGCCATCAGGCTCGGATAGGCAAGCAGGCCGAGCGAGGCGTTCTCGCGATCCTTGCCGGCCTTGTCCTTGAACTGGGTCATCCGGTTCATCCAGCCGATGCGGGCGACGCAGTTGAAGATCCAGGCAAGCTCGGCATGCTGCGGCACCGCCGACTGATTGAACACGATGTGCTTTTCGGGATCGATGCCGGCGGCGAGATAGGCGGCGGTGATCGCGCGCGTCTGCCCCTTCAGGTCTTCATGCACAAGCTGCGCGGTGATCGAATGCATGTCGACCACGCAATAGATGCAGTCCATCTTGTCCTGAAGCGCCACGAATTTTCTGAGCGCGCCGAGATAATTGCCGAGATGCAGATTGCCGGTCGGCTGGACGCCGGAGAAGATTTGCGGCTTGAATTCACTCATGTCAGTTCTCTTTCGGACGGGTGGAGGGCCCGGTTCATCGGGTTTTGCTGGCAGCGCTTATGCACCGCAGCGCGCGGCGCGTCAAACTGAGAAGCGGTCCTATCCGCGGCGGCGGCGGACGAGTTTCATGATCAGCGCCCGGTTGACCCCGCCGGTGGCGAGCACCAGGCCGAAATAGACCGCCATGGCGATCGCGATCAGGATCAGCACCCCGCCGAGCTGCTGCATGAAATGAGCCCCCGGCGCAAACCAGGCCGCAAGCTTCACCGCCGCGAATTTCACCGCCGCCGCCATCGCGGCGCCGCTCAGGACGATCAGCGGTATGCGGCGCATCAGAAGGCTGTCGAACTTCAGATGACCGGAGATCACGAGCGTGGTCGCCAGCAGAACCACATTGGTCCAGCCGGAGACCACCTCGGCAAGCGCAATGCCGCGCTCGGCAAGGATCGGAAACAGCGAGATGGCGAGCACGGAATTTATTCCTACCGCTATCATCGTGAACCGCATCGGCAGTTTGGTGTTTTCGCGCGCGTAAAAGGCTGGCTGGAGGGCTTTGGTGAGCGCGAAGGCCGGCAGGCCGAAGGCGTAGACCGTCATGATCGCGGCCACCAGCGTCGTGGTCTCGGGCGTGAACGCGCCGCGTTCATAAAGCACCCGCGTGATCTCGGTCGAGATCATCATCAGGCCGAACGCCGCCGGAACGGTGAGAAACAGCACGAATTCGATGGTGCGGTTCTGGATGTGCCCGGCTTCCTTGAAATTACCGCCCTTCAGCGCCCGCGACAGTTCCGGCAGCAGCACCACGCCGCCCGCCACGCCGACGACGCCGAGGGGCAACTGATAGAGCCGATCGGCATATTGCAGCGCGGAGATCGCGCCGTCCTTGCCCGACGCCACCGCCTGGCCGATCAACTGGTTGATCTGGATGACGCCGCCGGTCACCGCCGCCGGCACGGCGAGCGCGACGAGCCGCCTGATCTTCGGCGTTATCTTCGGCATGCGCAAGGTGAAGCGCATGCCGGCGCGGCGGACATCGATCCAGACGACTGCAAGCTGGATGATGCCCGCGCCGAGCACGCCCCAGGAAAGATACTCGGCCATCGTCTGCGGATCGGCCTTGACCCAGACGCCATAGGCCAGCACCGCGATCAGCACGACGTTGAGGAACACCGGGGCGATCGCGGCGGCGAAATAGCGGTGCAGCGAGTTCAGCATGCCGCTCATCATCGCCATCAGCGACATGCAGATCAGATAGGGAAACATCACCGATGACAGCCTGACCGTCATCTCGAACTTGTCGGCATCATCGGCAAAGCCCGGCGCGATGATGAAGCGCACGATCAGCGGCATCGCCAGTTCCATCACCACGGTGATCAGGAACAGCGCCGTGAACAGAACGCCGAGAACCTGCTCGGCGAAGCGCTTGGCGCCGTCGACGCCGCTTTCCTCGATCTCCTTGGAAAACAGCGGCACGAAGGCGGCGTTGAACGCGCCTTCGGCAAACAAGCGGCGAAACAGGTTCGGGAAGCGGAAGGCGGCGTAGAACACGTCGGCCATCGGCCCGTTGCCGAGCGCCGCCGCCATCATGGTTTCGCGCGCGAAGCCGAACAGCCGGCTTGCGAAGGTGGCGCCGCCAACGGTGGCGAACTTGCCGACAAGGCTCATTTCTCGCGCCCGTCCTTGGCGTCGACGCGCCGCGCCTGCGTGCCGATTTCAGCCGGCAGCAACATGCCCGGCGGCATGCCCCTGCGGTAATCGTCGCCCTTTTCCTCAAGCACCGCCTTCATCCGCTCGACAATCGCCGCCTGCCGGCTTTCGCTGGTGATCTTCGCGCCGACAAGGTCGGTCACGTAGAAGCTGTCGATCACCTTCTCGCCGAAAGTGGTGATCCGGGCGGTCTGGATGTCGAGCGAAAGCTCGGACAGCGTCTGCGTCACATCGGCAAGCAGGCCGGTGCGGTCAAGGCATTCGATCTCGATGACCGTGAAGATATTGGAGAGCTTGTTCGACACCGACACATGAGTCGGTACCGAGAACGGCCGCACCGAACGGCGCTCGCGCTGGCGCGCGGCGATCAGCTGGTTGAGGTGCTTGTGGCCGGACAGCAGGTCCTCGATCAGCTTGCCGATCGTGTTGGCGCGCCGCAGCTCGTCGGCGTCATCGTCAAAGGCCCGGTTCAACAGGATCGTATCGAGCGCCCGCCCGTCCGTGGTGGTGAATATCTGGGCATCTGCAATGTTCGCTCCGGTCGCGGCACAGGCGCCTGCGATGATCGACAGCAGCCGCGGATGGTCCGGCGCCAGAAGCGTGATCTCGGTGATATCGTGGAACGCGTTGGTGCGCACCATGGTGGAGAACAATTGCCGCGACTTGTCGGCCTCGCGGATAAAACGGGCGTGACGGACCTGGTCTTCCAGCGGCACCGTGAGCAGATAGTTCTGGTATTGCAGATTGGCGTATTTGCGCCGCTCGGCATCCTCCCAGCCGGTGAGCGAATCTTCCAGCCGCTCGATGGCGTGCTCGGTCCGCGCCTTGCGGGAAACGGCGGAGAAGCCGCCCGACAGCAGGATTTCGGTTTCGTAATAGAGGGTGCGCAACAACTGCCCCTTCCAGCCGTTCCAGACATCCGGACCGACAGCGCGGATATCGCAGACTGTCAGGATCAGCAGGAGGTTAAGCCGTTCGAGCGACTGAACCTTGTCGACGAAATCGACCACCGTCTTGCGGTCGTTGAGATCGCGGGTCTGCGAGGTCATCGACATCAAGAGGTGATATTCGATCAGCCAGGCGACCTGTTCGGTCTGCTTCGCCGTCATCCCGAAACGCGGGCACAGCTTGCGCGCAACCCGGGCGCCGGCGATCGAATGATCTTCCTTGCGACCCTTGGCGATATCGTGCAGCAGCACCGCGACATAAAGCACGGCCCGATCCTCGACCGACTGGATCAGCCTTGCGGCAAGCGGATGGAGTTCAGACTCGCCGCCGGCATTGTCGATCTCCGACAACACGGCAACCGCGCGGATCAGGTGCTCGTCGACGGTGAAATGATGATACATGTTGAACTGCATCATCGCGACGATACGGCCGAATTCCGGGATGAACCGGCCGAGCACGCCGGCCTCGTTCATGCGCCTCAGATAAAGCGCCGGGTCGTTGCGGGAAGTCAGGATCGAGAGAAACAGCCGGTTGGCCTCCTCGTTTTCCCTGAGCTCGGCATTGATCTGCGACAGCGAGCGCGTCACCACCTTCAGCGCATCCGGGTGGAATTCCAGATCGTTGATCACCGCGACATAGAAGAAGCGGATGATGGCGACCGGGTCCTTCTTGAACACGTCCGGTTCGGCGAGCGCGATCCGGCCGCTGTCGGAGACGAATTCGAGCGAACCCGGTATCTTGCGCTGGCGTTTATATAGCTTAGACCAGACCACCTGCCCGAACGTCGGCGAGGCCTTGGCCTGCTGCTCCTCAAGGTCGGAGCAGAAGATGCGCGTCAGGTCGCCGACATCCTTGGCGACCAGGAAATAATGCTTCATGAACCGTTCGACCGCCGAAAGGCCGGGCCGATCCTGATAATCGAGGGCGGCGGCGATTTCGGCCTGCACGTCGAAGGTCAGCCGCTCCTCGGCCTTGCCGGTCAGGAAATGGAGGTGGCAGCGCACCGTCCACAAAAAGTCCTCGGCGCGCAGGAACAGCTTCAGCTCCTGGCGCGACAGAACGCCGAGTTCAACGAGCTGAGCGGTGTCGCGCACCCGGTAATAATATTTCGCGATCCAGAACAGCGTGTTGAGATCGCGAAGCCCGCCCTTCCCCTCCTTGACGTTGGGGACCACGAGATAGCGCGTGTCGAAGGACTTCTGGTGGCGCTGGTCTCGCTCGGCGAGTTTGGCGGCGATGAAATCCGGGCCGGTATCGGCCACCACCTCCTTGTCAAAACGCCGTTCCAGCGCGTTGGCAAGCGCCTTGCGCCCGGTGATATAGCGCATTTCCAGGATCGAGGTACGGATGGTCATGTCCGCCTTGGACAGCTTGATGCACTCCGTGACGCTGCGGGTCGCATGGCCGACCTTCTGACCCATGTCCCAGAGCATGTAGAGGATATATTCGATCGCCTTCAGCGTATCGGCCCGGTCGGTTTCCTCGATCAGGAACAGGAGGTCGATATCGGAACCCGGCGCCAGCGTGTCGCGTCCGTAGCCGCCGACGGCGGTGATCGCAAATTCCTTGCGGGTATCGGGAAAGATCGTGCGGGTGACCAGATCATGCAGCGCGATCAGCATCTGGTCCTCGAGCCAGGAGATGCGCCGCGCGCATTCCAGTCCGCCGCCATCGGCTTTGAGCAGTTCATAGGCGCGGGCGCGGCCGGCGGCATTGACCTCCTTCAGTCGTGCCAGGATCGCCTGACGCGTCGCATCCGGATTGCCGTCATTCTTGCGCGCGATCGCCCGCAGCTCGTTGCGCAGCGCCGCAGGCTCGAACACCTCCGTCATGGCATAGGAATCGGCTTGTAGCGGCGCGGCCTTCACGGTGTTCTGCGCCGCGCGCTCGCGCTGCTCTGCCCTTTTTGTCTGCATGGACCTGCCTTTTCATCGGCGGTTCTCGCGCCGCCGCAGGTTTCTTAAAGCAAATCACTCATCAATGGAAACGGCATCATGCATTTTCCGCTTCAGCGCGTAGAGCGTTTCCAGCGCCTCGCGGGGGGTCATGTCGTCGGGCCGGATATCGGCGAGCATGGCCTCGACCTCGGAGGCTTTTGGCGCGGGCTCGGGCGCGCGCATGGCGGACTGGAACAGCGGCAGATCATCGATCAGGCTCGCGGCCGGGTTCTTGCGGTCGGCATCCTCCAACCGCGTGAGCACGTTCTTCGCGCGCTTGACCACGGCAGCCGGCAGGCCGGCGAGACGGGCGACCTGAATACCGTAGGAGCGATCCGCAGCACCGGGCCCGACCTCGTGCAGAAACACCACGTCGCCCTTCCATTCCTTGACCCGCATCGTCGCGTTCACAAGGCGCGAAAGCTTTTCCGAAAGCGCGGTCAGCTCATGGAAATGGGTGGCGAACAGGCCGCGGCAGCAATTGACGTCGTGGAGATGCTCGACCGCCGCCCAGGCGATCGACAGCCCGTCAAAGGTAGCGGTGCCCCGGCCGATCTCGTCGAGGATCACCAGCGAACGGGGACCAGCCTGATTGAGGATCGCCGCCGTCTCGACCATCTCGACCATGAAGGTCGAGCGCCCGCGCGCCAGATCGTCGGAGGCGCCGACACGCGAAAACAGCCGGTCGACGATGCCGATATGGGCCTTTACCGCGGGCACATAGGCGCCGATCTGGGCAAGGATCGCGATCAGCGCATTCTGGCGCAGGAAGGTCGATTTACCGCCCATATTGGGACCGGTCAGCAGCCAGAGGCAGCCGTTTTCGCCCGTCACCGGCGACAGCGTGCAATCATTCGCGACAAACGGGCCCGCCGATTGCTTGCGCAACGCCTGCTCGACGACGGGATGACGTCCGCCCTCGATTTCGAAGGCCGTGGTGCCATCGACCTGCGGCCGGCAATAGGCCTCCGCCTCGGCGAGCACGGCGAGGGCGGCCGAGACATCGATGATCGCGAGCGCATGCGCGCCCTGCTTCAGGCTTTCGGCGGCGGCCACGACGTTGCGGCGGAGCGTTTCGAAAGCCGTGAGCTCGATCACCAGCGCCTCGCCCGCCGCATTGGCGATCCGGCTTTCGAGATCGGCAAGCTCAGCGGTGGTGAACCGCATCGCGTTCGCCATGGTCTGGCGATGGATGAACTTCGCCTTGGCCGCATCGCCCTCGGTCAGCGCGCGGGCATTGCCGGCGGTGACCTCGATGAAATAGCCGAGCACGTTGTTGTGCTTGATCTTCAGCGCCTTGACGCCAGTCTCCTCGGCATATTGCGCCTGCAGCCCGGCGATGATCCGGCGGGATTTGTCGCGCAGCCCCCGCGCCTCGTCGAGCGCATTGTCGGCGCCTTCGCGCACGAAGCCACCGTCCCGCTTCAGGAGCGGCAGCTCCTCGTCAAGGGTTGCGGCAAGCTGCTGCTCAAGGTCGTGCGGCAGGGCCTGAAGCGATGCCAGCGCGGCGGAAAGTTCACCCGGCTGATCAGCGCCGGACAGCACATCGGCGATCGCGCGGGCAACCGTGAGGCCGCGTTGGATCGCGCCGAGATCACGCGGGCCGCCGCGATCAAGCGCCAGACGCGACAGCGCGCGCGGCATGTCGGGAAGCTGCTTCAGATGGTCGCGCACGGCATCCGAGCGCGCGACATCGGACAGGAAGAAGCCCACCGAATCGAGCCGTGCATGGATGGTCTCGACATCCGTCAGCGGCGACATCAGCCGTTCGCCGAGAAGGCGCGCGCCGCCGCCGGTCACCGTGCGGTCGATCGCCTTTAGGAGCGAACCGTCGCGCCCGCCGGCCATGGTGCGCACCAGTTCGAGATTGGAACGGGTGGCGGGGTCGATGAACATCGCGCCGGACGCCCCATCCTGCTCGGGAATGCCGATCGGCGGGCGTTCGTTGATCTGGGTCTTTTCGACATAGGCGACGGCCGCGGCGGCGGCGGAAAGCTCCGGCCGCGAAAACCGCCCGAAGCCATCGAGCGTGGCGACGCCGAAGAACCGGCCGAGCCGGTCCTGCGCTGTCGCGCCGTCAAACAGCACGGCCGGCTGCGGCGAGACCGCGCGGCCCAGAAGATCGAAGACCGGCCGCAGTTTCTCATCGGCGAACACGGTATCGGCGACGACCAGCTCGCGCGGTTCAACGCGCATGATATCGGCGGCGAGCCTCCCTTCGGAGGACGCGCTGACGCGGAAGACGCCGGTGGAGATATCGATCCAGGCGAGGCCGTAATTGTTCTCCCCCTCGCCGCCCTTCACCCGCGACAGCGCCATCAGGTAATTGCTTTCACCGGGCGCGAGCAGCTTGTCCTCGGTGATCGTGCCCGCCGTCACCAGCCTTGTGACATCGCGCCGGACGACGGACTTCGAACCGCGCTTCTTGGCCTCGGCAGGATCCTCGGTCTGCTCGCAGACGGCGACCCGGAAGCCAAGGCCGATGAGCTTCTGCAGGTAGTCGTCGGCGGCATGGACCGGCACACCGCACATCGGAATGTCGCGGCCGAGATGCTGGCCACGCTTGGTGAGCGTGATCGACAGCGCGCGGGCCGCCTCGACGGCGTCATCGAAGAACAGCTCGTAGAAATCGCCCATCCGGTAGAACAGCAGGAGATCGGGGTTTGCGGCCTTGATCTCGATATACTGCTCCATCATCGGCGTTGCCGATGCCCGGCTTTCCTCGGAGATCAGTTCTTCGGTCGGGATACGATTATCGTCTGCCACGGCGCACGCTCGATATGAAGGGAATTGCCCTCTTCATCTGTCACGAATTTTTACGGCTCGAAAGTGTCGGTCGCAAGAAAGCTGGGCAAAACGTAAATGGCTGAGGTTGGTTGAAAGCGGCCCGACGTATTCCTGCTGAAAGTTCAGCCGATTTCTGGGTGTATGTTGCCGCCGGGGCTTGGCAGCCCACAATCTCTCCCCTTGAGGGAGAGATGCCCCGACAGGGGCAGAGAGGGGTGAACCCTATCGGCAAATTCGGAGCTTGCGGCTTATGCCCATACCCCTCTCTGTCGCTTTCGCGACATCTCCCCCTCAAGGGGGGAGATTGATGGGGGCTATGCGGCGCGCTCCGAAAAACTCAGCTCGCGAACCGTCCGGCGTCGGCGCCGTAATAATTCAGGTAGCGATCCGAGATCGAGCTGATGGGCAGCACGATCAGCACGTCGGTGGTGTTGAAGGCGTGATCGATGACCGCGCCTTCGCCGACCATCGCGCCGAGGCGCAGATAGCCCTTGATCAGCGGCGGCAGGCCGGTGAGCGCGCGCCGACCCGAGGCTTCCTCAGCCGGCATCAGGTTCATGTCGACCGCCAGTTCGGGACGGGCGGCAACCGCCCAGTCGCCGGTGGCGCGGGCATTGTGGTGCAGGAACGAAAGCGCCATGGCGTGGTCCGCGGGATCGGTGCCATGGAAGGAGGCGCAACCGAACATCACGCCGATATCGTGTTTCAGCGCATAGGCCCAGTTGCCCTGCCAGAGCAGTTCCACGGTGCGCTTGCTGCGGTAATCCGGCAGCACGCAGGACCGGCCAAGTTCCATGAACCGCACTTCGGGATGGCGGGCGACGAGATCGGCGGTCTGGAACTCGGAATCGGAATAAAACCCGCCGTGCTCCATCGCCACTTCGTGGCGCAGCAGGCGGTAGGTGCCGACGATCTGGTCTTCGGGCTCGCCCTCGATCTTGTGGTCGACGACCAGAAGATGGTCGCAGATATCGTCCCAGCGGTCGAAATCGCGCTTGGCGCGCATCGCCGCTTCCGGCAAACGCGCCTGCATTTCCTCCACGAAAACGCGGTAACGGATGGATTGAGCGGCGTCGATCTCCGCCGCGGTTTCCGCAATCCGGGTCTCCAGACTGCCGATGCGGCCGAGCACGTTGTTACCGGCCACCGCGATCGAAGCGTCTGCTGGGACCGATGGTTGCAGAAGATCAAGGACTTCCATCGTCATCGCACGTTCCGGATCATTTGTCTTGGGTGTCATAAAGCACTTTACTGCGACAGGTTCGTGACAGCCGCATCCCGTAATCTGAGGGCAGAAGAAGGTCTGACGCAAGACCTCCGCGCGCCGTTTCCGTGCTATCCGGGCAACGGCCCGATTGGGAGAAACTGTAATACAAGGCGTGAGCGAGGTCCAGCCGCTTTTGACGAAACGCCAATCACCAGGCGACGCCAGAGGACCTTTCAACTCATTGAATGCCAAGGTTTTCCGCTAATATACCCGCCGCTGCCCCTCAGGCCTTGTCCTTGCCCGATCCGTTCAACAGGAACTCCTGGATGAAGATCATGACGGCGCCGATGGTGATGTAGCTGTCGGCGAGATTGAAGATCGGAAACGTCCAGTCGCCGACATGGAAGCGGATATAGTCGACGACGTGGCCATAGATGAAATGATCGAGAATGTTTCCGAGCGCGCCCGAAACCACCAGCGCGAAGCCGATCAGCGCGAACACCTGCCCCGGCGCGGTGCGGCGCCAGAGATAGATCACGACGGCCACGATCGCCAGCCGCATCGCGACCAGCGCCCAGCCATTGGTGTCCGACAGCAGCGAAAAGGCGATCCCCGGATTGTAGGTCTTGAACAGGCCGAGGAAGGGCAGCACGTCATAGGTCCGGTGCAGCGGCAGATAGACCTCGACCGCGAACTTGATCGCAGCGTCGATGAGAACGGCGATCACGATGAACAGGACTGCGGGGCCAGGACGGGAAAGCGGCGAGGTCATCGGCCGGGCTCCTCAAGAGACAGAAGGTGGCGGCGGGCTTCATAGAGCATCACCGCGGTGGCGACCGCCAGATTGAGCGAATCGGCCCTGCCCTGCTGCGGTATGCGCGCGAGCCGGCCCGCGCCCTCGGCAAGTTCGGGCGGCAGGCCCTGCTGCTCATTGCCCATCAGCAGCACGATCGGCTTCTTGGTGTAATCGATGGTGCGGTAATCGACGGAGCCGGCCAGATGGGTGGCGACGATTTCCGCGCCGCTTTTCTTCGCCCAGTCCAGAAACGCCTTCGGCTCGGCGCGCGAGACCGGCAGCGCGAAGACAGAGCCCATCGTCGCCCGCACCGTTTCCAGCGAGAACGGATCGGTGGTCTCGCCGACAAGAATGATGCCCGACGCGCCGGCGGCATCCGCGGTACGGATGATCGTGCCGAGATTGCCCGGATCGCGCACCCGGTCGAGCGCGATATAGGTCTCGTTCTTCTGCGGCGCGATCTCGGCAAGCGGGCGGTAATGGCTCTCAAAAACGCCGGCGACCATCTGCGGATTGTCGCGCCGCGTGATCGCACCGAGCACCTTCTCGGAGACCTCGAGCACCAGACCGCCGGAGGCAACCGTCTTGGCGGCGGCCTTTTCCACCGGCGGCTTGCCCTTGGCGGCCTTGGCGTAGATCAACGTGCGGATCGTCCAGCCGAGCTCAAGCGCGTCGATGATCAGCTTCAGGCCCTCGGCCAGAAACGTGCCGCTTTCCTCGCGGTGCTTCTTCTGGCTGAGCGCCCTGATATCCTTGATGATCGGATTGGAGAGGCTGGTGACCTCCTTGACCGTGCCGACGCGCGGGGCGCGTTCCTTCTCGAAGCTCATTGTGGCAACCACCGCGCATAAAGGGATGTGGAGAGCGCCCTGCCCGGCTCGGTCCCGGAAAGCCCGCCCTCGCGGATGACGAGTTCGCCCGATTCGACCACGCCGCCAAAGCCGCGCATGGTTTCCATCATCAGTTCATGGACGGAGTAGAAGCTGGCGCGGATCGAATAGGCGGTCAGCACCAGGCCGAGTGCATCGGGCTTCAGGATCGCGCGGCAGAGATCGAGCATGCGTGGCAGATGTTCGAACAACTGCCAGACCTCGCCATTGGGCCCCCGCCCGAATTTCGGCGGGTCGGTGAGGATGATGTCGTAGTGGTTGCCGCGCCGCTCCTCGCGCTCGATGAACTTCATCGCGTCGTCGCAGATCCAGCGGATCGGCCTGTCGTTAAGGCCGGACAGGGCCTGGTTCTCGCGCGCCCAGCCGATCGCCTTCTTCGAGGCGTCCACATGGGTCACCTCGGCGCCCGCCGCAGCCGCAACCAGCGAGGCAACGCCGGTATAGCCGAAGAGGTTCAGTACCTTCGGCCTGTCGCCGCCGCGCCTTGCCTCCAGCACGTCGCGCATCCACTGCCAGTGGGCGAGCTGTTCGGGGAACACGCCGACATGGCGAAAGGCGGTGAAGCGGCCGAGAAAATCGATATCCATGATCCGAAGCGGCCAGGTCTCGCCCAGCGCCGCCTTCGGAAACTGCCAGCGGCCCATGCCCTCTTCATCGGTATCGCCGGTAAACACCGCATCCGCATTGGCCCACACTTTTTCTTCAAGCAGCGGCGGCCACAGCGCCTGCGCTTCGGGGCGCACGATGCGATAATCGCCATATTGCTCGAGCTTCAGCCCATGGCCGCTGTCGATCAGGTGAAAGCCGTCGGCCGATGCCGATTCGAGAATGTGGGGAATCCGCTCTGCCGGCCGCTCGCCGGGCTTCATCGCAACCCATTGCGGTTCCGGCTGGCTTTTCTTGCGCTCGGCGGGCTCGCGCTGTTCTTCGCGGCGGCGCGGGGCCTGACTGCGCGCGGGCTTGGACGAAGGCGCGTTGCGGCGATCACCCTTGCCGGGCTTGCGGCGTGTCTTGTCCTGTTTCGGAGGCGTCATGAAAGGCCGTCATCCCGGATTGGTCGAAAGCACGCGGTTTATCAGCCCTGCCGGGAAAATGGCAAGCCTTGTCGGCTGCCGCCGCCTCAGGCCGAGGGCAGCCGGTCGAGCGGACGCGTCTGCGGCAATTCGGCGGGCTGGGTCTTCTGGCGATCGGCCTCGGCGCGCCATTGCGCGGCCTCGCGCTTCTTGGCCTTCGCGGTCTTGCGGTGCTTATGCTGGGAAAACCACGTGGCCAGCGAACCGAAAACAAGGCCCAGGATGAAGGCGATGAAGATATAGACGAAGAATGGCGCGGAGACGGAAAGCACCTGATCTTCGGCGTTGAACGGATTGAGCGCCATGGTCACCGACTGGCGGTTGGCCACGCAGAGCACGATGAGCACGACCCCGATCGGCACCAGAATGAGAATGTTGATCAGTTTCTTGGTCATGATGCGCGCCTGTTATTCTTTACCGCCGTCAGTTGTCGTTTTTCTGGTCCGGATTGAGGCGCTCGCGCAACTCCTTGCCGGTCTTGAAGAACGGCACCCACTTCTCTTCAACGAAAACGGCATCGCCGGTGCGCGGGTTCCGGCCCGAGCGCGAGGGCCGGTTCTTGACCGAAAAAGCGCCGAAACCGCGCAGTTCGACCCGGTTGCCCGCGGCCAGCGCATCGGCGATTTCATCGAGTATGGCGTTCACGATGTTCTCGACATCGCGGTGATAAAGGTGCGGATTGCGCGCCGCCACAATCTGAACCAGCTCCGACTTGATCACATTCGACCCCTCAAATCCATGATTTTCATTGCCAATTAGTCTGCCCCACAGACCATGGCCCGTCAACAAGTCCGATCCGCCCAAGGACGATTTCGCCCCTCCCCGTCGTCTTTGCGTCGCCCGTCTTATTCCGTTCCGTCCAGAAAAGGCCTCAAACTCGACCTGTTTACGTTATACGGCTGACCGAGTTCAAGTGGCCGAAGGCATAAGATGACGCGATTTGGCAAACCGGCACATCTTGCTGGCGGGGATGTCGCCGCGATACCACAGGGCACGGGCGCGCCGCGTTTCTTCGCCGCTTGATTGCGGCCCTGCCAATGCCTAGATGGGCAGCTTGTTCTCGACCGCGAAACATAATAACCGTGGGGCTTCGAGTGCACGCACGCAATGGACACCGAAACGACACGGCATGACAATTTCCGAGGCAACAGACCGGGCATCGATCGACCAGGCTTTCCGCAGGGCGGCAAAGCACACGCGATCCGTGCGGCGGCTGAAGATCTTGCTGCCGATCGCCGCCTTCGCGATCGCCATCGCACTGATTGCCACGGCCTTCGTGCAGTCGCTGGTGCCGGACAACGTTTCGCTCGGCTCCGCCACCATTGAAGACGGCATGATCGTCATGACCAATCCCGGCATAACCGGCCGCAATCGCGACGGCATACCGTATTCACTGAAGGCCGACCGGGCGCTTCTGCCCGCCGCCAATCCGGATGACAGCACCGTGCTCCTGGAAAACGTCACGGCGCAGGTGCCGGTCGAGGATTCGGTGACGGCGGTCGTCGATGCAGCGCGCACGCTCTACGACCGGGCGACCGAATATCTCAATATCGACGAGCCGTTCACAATCAAGCTTTCGAACGGCATGCATGCAGAGTTCAACTCCGCCGCGATCGATATCCAGGGCGGCACGCTTAAAAGCGACGACCCGGTGACCGTGACCGCGCCGCAGGCTTCGGTGGTTGCCCGAAACGTAAATATCACCGATAACGGACAGAAAATTCGGTTCGGGGGCGGTGTTCATGTTACACTTTCTCCGTCTGCCCTCGGTCAGGGCAATCAGTGAGGTTATCGATGGCGTTGGGTATTTCTAGATTCAGAACCGGCATGATCCCGGCGGCCGTGGCTTTCGCCGCGCTCTGCGCAGCGGGGCTCCCTGCCGATACGGCGTTCGCACAAGCCACCGAAACCACCGGTTTCCAGCTCGCCGGCGACCAGCCCATCGATATCGATGCCGATGAATTCGAGGTCGATGACGCGACCAAACTGATTACCTTTTCCGGCAATGTCGTTGCCGTGCAGGGCGTCAACACGGTGCGCGCCGCGAAGATGACGGTGCGTTACGAAGGCGGCTCCACCGGGATTGCCTCGGGTCAGGGCGATATCGACCGGATCGATCTCACCGGCGGGGTTCGCCTCGATACCGACACCCAGTCAGCGACCGGCGACACCGGCCGTTTCGACATGCCGAGCCAGCAATTCGTGCTGGAAGGCAAGGAAGTCGTGCTCAAGGAAAACGGCAACGTCTTTGTCGGCTGCAAGCTGACGGTCAACATGGCGACCAGCCAGGCCAAGCTCGACGCCTGCGGCAAGCGCGTCCAGATTCGCCTCAATCCGCAATCGCGGCCCGGCAACTGACCCGGGGGTGCATGTGAACAAGGCAAAATCCGCAGCGCCGCGGCCGGCTGCCCCGACGGCAGAGACCGCGCAGCCGAAGACCAACAATGGCCGCCCTCCCGTCAACTACGAAGGCACGCTGATCGCCGAAGGCCTGACCAAGTCCTACCGCAATCGCCGCGTGGTGAATGGCGTGTCGCTGGTCGTGCGCCAGGGCGAGGCCGTCGGACTGCTCGGCCCGAACGGGGCGGGCAAGACCACCTGCTTCTATATGATCACCGGCCTCGTTCCCGTGGATGAAGGCCGCATCGCGCTGCACGGGCGCAATGTTACCGGCCTGCCGATGTATCGCCGCGCCAGGCTCGGCGTCGGCTACCTGCCGCAGGAAGCCTCGATCTTCCGCGGCCTGACGGTGGAAAACAACATCCGCGCCGTTCTGGAACTCACGCCGCTGAACAAGCGCGAACGCGAGGACAAGCTGGAACAGCTCATGGAAGAGTTCGGCATCGCGCGGCTGAGGAAGTCGCCGGCGGTCGCGCTTTCCGGCGGCGAACGGCGACGGCTCGAAATCGCCCGGGCGCTGGCCACCGACCCGGCCTTCATGCTGCTGGACGAACCTTTTGCCGGCGTCGACCCGATTTCGGTCTCCGATATCCAGGGGCTTATCCGTCACCTGACGCAGCGCGGCATCGGCGTGCTGATCACCGACCACAATGTGCGCGAGACGCTCGGCATGATCGACCGCGCCTATATCATTCACGCCGGCGAGGTGCTGACCCACGGCAAGGCCTCGGAAATCGTTGCCAACAGCGATGTCCGCAGACTTTATCTCGGCGACAATTTCAGCCTCTGAAGACAGCGCTCGCCTCGCCAGCGATTCGGCCTTGATCATCAAGCAATTTTTATGCCAATCTCGCGGACTGAAATGGCCGGCACGTGCCGGCTGCGCATTTTTCGTGGGGCGTATACATGGCACTTGGCGCCAAACTGTTTCTGAAACAAAGCCAGTCGCTGGTCATGACCCCGCAATTGATGCAGTCGATCCAGCTTCTGCAGATGCCCCATGCGGAGTTGACCGCCTTTATCGCGCAGGAAGTGGAGAAGAACCCGCTTCTGGAGATGGGGGGCGAGGAAGGCCATGCGGAGGAAAAACCCGAGCCCGCCGAGCTTGCGACCCATGAAAGTGGGGAGCCTGCAAGCGACTGGTATCGCGAGGACCGCCAGACCTCCGAGAGCCTGAAGGAAAGCCTCGACAGCAATTACGACAGCGCTTTCACCGAGGATGCCCCGGCACCGCGTCCCGACGCGCCCGAGCTGATGAGCCAGTGGAAATCGATGCCCGGCGGCGGTGGCGACGATCACGTGGATCTCGACGAGTTCGTCGCTAGCCGTCCCTGCCTGCGCGGCCACCTGACCGACCAGATCGCCCTGACCTTTCGCGATGCGCGCGCCCAGGCGATCGCCCGTCATCTGATCGACTATCTCGACGACGCCGGATATTTTCGGGGAGAGCCGTACGAGATCGCCGGCAATATCGGCATCGACGTCGACGATGTGACGCATGTGCTCGAAAGGCTCAAATCGCTCGATCCGCCCGGCGTCTTCGCCCGGTCGCTGGCCGACTGCATGCGCGAGCAGCTCAGGCAGCGCGGCCGGCTGGATCCGGCCATGGAAGCGCTGGTCGACAATCTCGATCTGGCGGCGCGGCGGGATTTCCAGAAGCTGCGGCGCATCTGCGGCGTCGATGACGACGATCTGCTCGACATGATGACGGAGCTGCGCAGGCTGAACCCAAAGCCTGCCAGCGCCTTTTCCAGCGACCCGACAGAATCGGTGCTGCCCGACGTGATCGTCACCGCGCGGCCCGGCGGCGACTGGCAGATCGAGCTCAACAGCGACACCCTGCCGCGGGTGCTCGTCAACCGCCCCTACCTGGCCGAGGTCAAGGCATCGCGTGGCATGTCGGAAGCGGACCAGACCTTTCTCAACACCTGCCTGCAGAACGCCAACTGGCTGACCCGCAGCCTCGACCAGCGGGCCCGCACCATCATGAAGGTCGCCGGCGAGATCGTGCGCCTGCAGGACGGCTTTCTGCGGCATGGCGTCGATCATCTGCGGCCGCTCAATCTCAGAACGGTGGCCGATGCGATCAAGATGCATGAATCGACCGTCAGCCGCGTCACCTCCAACAAGTACATTCTCACGCCGCGCGGGCTGTTCGAACTGCGCTATTTCTTCACCGTTTCGATCGCCGGAGCCGATGACGAGGCCGCAAGCCATTCCGCCGAAGCCGTACGCCACCGAATAAAGCGGCTGATCGACGACGAGACGCCGGCCGCGGTGCTTTCCGACGACGATATCGCCGCGGTGCTGAAGGAGGACGGGATCACGCTCGCCCGGCGGACGGTTGCAAAATACCGCGAGGCGATGAACATCCCCTCCTCCGTCCAGCGTCGGCGGGAGAAGCGGGCCCTTGCGCGGGTTGCAGCCGGTTAAAACGGTTAGAGCAGACAAAACCGGGGTCGCATTGACTTCGCGGTCCATGAACGATAGAGCATCCGCCGCAAAGGGCGCGAACCGACATTTGAATGGTTTCGTGACTGGACGCCGGCGCCGAGATGGCGAGCCCAACGGACGGACGGCATGAAGAACGCGGAACGAATTGCAGATTTCCCGCTGGCAAACGGCTGAAAAAAGCCCAAATAGATATTGATGGCCGTTTGTCATCACACTGCCAACAGGGCCAGTGATCCGACCCTCTTGGAGGAGATCGAAGCTTGGCCTAAAGTGGCTCGTGGAAACACAAGAAGAAGGGCATAACCATGAGTGTTCGCGTCTCGGGCAAGCAAATGGAAGTCGGCGAGGCTTTCCGCCAAAAAATCGAGGATCAGATCGAGGAAGCGGTCACCAAATATTTCGACGGGGGCTATTCCAGCCAGGTGACCGTGGAAAAGGCCGGCGGCGGCTTCGAGGCCGATTGCAAGGTCCATCTCGACAGCGGCGCCGTGCTGCACGCGGCCGGCAAGGCGCATGATCCCCAGGCCGCCTTCGAGGCAGCCTTCGAGCGGATCGCCAAGCGCCTGCGCCGCTACAAGCGCAAGCTCAAGGATCACCACAACGGCCAGGCCGTTTCCGCCGAGTTCGCCTATTCGGTGATGGACACGCCGCCCGAAAACGACGACGAAATTCCGGAAGATTACGCGCCGGCAATCGTCGCCGAGGCCAAGGCCGAGGTGCGCACCATGGCCGTCGCCACCGCCGTCATGGCGCTCGACATGACCGACAAGCCGCTGATGTTGTTCCGCAACCCGGACAACAAGACGCTGAACATCGTTTATCGCCGCCCGGATGGCAATATCGGCTGGATCGACACAGCCGGCATTCAGGGCTGACCCTCAAACCGGCGGGCGCCGCATGGCGTCCGCTTTTCACGCCAGGATACCAGGACATGGCACTCGACGACCTGCTGAAACAGGAAGCGATCATCCCCGCCCTCAAGGCCAATTCCAAGAAGCAATTGCTGCAGGAACTCGCCGCCCGCGCGGAAGCCGTGACCGGTATACCGGAGCGTGAAATCTTCGACGTGGTTCTGCAGCGCGAGCGTCTGGGGTCCACCGGCGTCGGCAACGGCATCGCCATTCCGCACGGCAAGCTGCCGAAGCTCGACCACATTGCCGGCGTGTTCGCCAGGCTTCAGCATCCCGTCAATTTCGACGCGCTCGACGACCAGCCCGTCGACCTCGCCTTTCTGCTGCTGGCCCCGGAAGGCGCCGGCGCGGACCACCTGAAAGCGCTCTCACGCGTCGCCCGCCTCTTGCGCGACCAGGAGCTCACCCGCAAGCTGCGCGCTTCCGACAGCGACAGCGCGATCTACGCGTTTTTGAATTCGGACCCCGATTCCTCGGCAGCGTGAGATAAAGCCTTTTGCCGCTCTTTTTCTGAGCATAGAGAGCCTTTACCCACCCGCACGCAATTCTATACATTCACCTCGCGCCAACCCGAAAAAAGCCACATCGTGCTCGAAGTTTATTTCCATAACCGAGGTGTCGCGGCGGCTTCTTTGTGAAGCCGCTGTTAAAACGTCGCACCGCTCGGCAATTATAGAGTCCTGTCGGCTTCGAGCCGGACAAGACCATGAGGCGGGACAGCATGAAACGTTATCACTTTGCACTCATGCTCTCGTTTCTCGCGTTTGCAGGATGTGGCCGGCAGGTCGAGGATGGACTGCTGCGAATTTTAGCCGAGGCCCTGCCTGAAGGCGCAGAGCCCGAAGTACTTTCAACCTGCTACAGTTTCCTGGGACTCGGACCAACAGTCGCGTTGTTCAGGTACCCTGTGAAGGGGGTGACTGATGCGCCTGCCACATCCCTCAACCCGGATGGTTCCAAAGGATGGACATGGCAACCTTCTCTCGGGGATTTCGTCGAAAAACAGAGCAAAGAGCCGGTGCTCGGCCTTGCAATGACCGTCCTGGACGGAAAGCAATGTCTGCGAGACATGACCGATGACGCCAATTCCATACTTTTCGAGGAACATCCGGGACTTTACTATTCCACCAATAGGGAGGAGGTCATCATCATATTGTTTGACGGACCAGAAAGAGAAGGCGTGATCTTTATCCAGGCGCCCTGATCCCGCGGGGAGAGCTTCTGCTCCACGAAGGCAAAGCAGTCATCCCCCGCGCTTCCGTCAATCACTCGTCCTTCGGCGCTTCGTCGGCCGGCTGGGCCGCTTCCGGCTTCGGGCCACCCTTGGAGACGCCGACCATGGCCGGGCGCAGAACGCGCTCGCCGATCATGTAGCCGGCCTGCACCACTTGAACCACCGTGTTTGCGGGGATTTCGGGGTTCGGAACCTCGAACATCGCCTGATGGATATTGGGGTCGAAGCGCGCGCCCTCGGCCTCGATTTTCTTCACGCCGTGGCGTTCGAGGCCTGACAGCATCGAGCGTTCGGTCATCTCGACGCCCTCGATGAAGCCCTTGATCTCCTCGGTGCGCTTGTCTTCCGGGATCGCATCCAGCGCGCGGCGCAGATTGTCGGAAACGCCGAGCATGTCGCGCGCGAACGCGGTCACGGCATAGGCCTTGGCGTCCTTGACGTCGCGGGCGGTGCGGCGGCGCAGGTTCTCCATTTCGGCGGCAAGGCGCAGAAGCTGGTCGCGCTGCTTTTCGTTCTCGGCCTTCAGGACTTCAAGCGGATCGGGCTCGGGCTGAGCCTCCTCGGCGATATCCTCGGCGGCCGCAGCATCCATCTCGGCTTCGAGATCGAGCACCGTTTCCTTGATTTGTTCGTCAGTTCCGTTTTTCTTGGTCTCGTCGGTCATGACGTCTCCGCAGATTTCATTTCAATGGTGAATTTCTTGAGCCCCGATATCGAGGTTCAGCCTTGAAAAATCAAGGGCTGATATGGGGTCGTCGCGATCAGCGCGTGCTGGAAAGCCGCGACAGCAGATGCGCGGTATAATCCACCATCGGCACCACCCGGGCATAATTAAGGCGGGTCGGTCCGATCACGCCGACCGCGCCGACGACCTGATTGTCGCTGTCGCGATAGGGCGCGACCACCAGCGACGAGCCCGACAGCGAAAACAGCTTGTTTTCCGAGCCGATGAAAATCCTGACACCCGAGCCGCTTTCGGCGAGATTGATCAGCTCGATCAGGCTGTCCTTCTTTTCAAGGTCGTCGAACAGCATGCGCAACCGGTCGATATCCGCGGCATCGGCCACCCCTTCCAGCAGGTTGGCACGCCCGCGCACGATCAGCCGCCCCGGATTGCCGTCCTCGGCGCTTCCCGACCACACGGCAAGCCCGCGCCCCACGAGATCCTGCGACAGCTGGTCCAGTTCCTGACGCACACGATCCTTCAGCCGAGTCAGCACGGATTTCAGCTCCGGCAGGGTCTGGCCGTTGAGATGCGCGTTCAGGAAATTCGCCGCCGCCGTCAGTTGCGACGAGGTGGTGCCGGCCGGCAGATCGATGATCCGGTTTTCGACCTGGTTGTGCTCGCCCACCAGCACGGCCAGCGCCTTGGTCGGCTCCAGCCGGATGAATTCGACATGTTTCAGAACGGTGTCGCTCTTGGAGGTCATCACCAGTCCCGCCCCGCGCGACATGCCGGAAAGCATCTGGCTCGCCTCGTCCAGCAGCGTCTCCACCGGCTGGCCGCTGCCAACGCGGCCCATCTGGCGCTCGATTTCCGCGCGCTCGCCCTCGGCCAGATCGCCGATCTGCATGTAGGCGTCGACGAAGAAGCGCAGGCCGCTTTCGGTCGGCAGCCGTCCGGCGCTGATGTGGGGCGCGTAGATGAGGCCGAGTTCCTCCAGATCGCTCATGACGTTGCGCACCGAGGCCGGCGACAGCGACATCGGCAGAAGCCGCGACAGGTTGCGCGAGCCGAGCGGCTCGCCGCTCTCCAGATAGGTTTCGACAATCCGGCGGAAGACCTCGCGCGAACGGTCATCGAGCGAGATGGCGGGCATATCAACCTTTGCTTTGCGATTTGTGGTCATGCACTCTTTGCCGAAACGTGAGAAAGCTTCCCGCCTAATATAGTGCGAAGGCGTCGCCACGCAATTGACCCGTGTCGGCGACGCGTTTTTCTTTGCAAAAGCGGGCGCATGCTCGTAGAACGCGGCCAAAAGCAACCGGAAGGATTCCACCATGCGGCCATCAGGCAGACAACTTACCCAGATGCGCAAAGTCTCGTTCGAGCGCGGCTTCTCCAAGCACGCCGAAGGCTCCTGCCTGGTGAAGTTCGGCGACACCCATGTGCTGTGCACCGCATCGCTGGAAGAGCGCGTGCCGCCGTGGCTGCGCAATGGCGGCAAGGGCTGGGTGACGGCCGAATACGGCATGCTGCCGCGCGCCACCGGCGAGCGCATGCGCCGCGAGGCTTCCGCCGGCAAGCAGGGCGGGCGCACGCTGGAAATCCAGCGCCTGATCGGCCGTTCGCTGCGCGCGGTCGTCGACCTCGAAGCGCTGGGCGAACGCCAGATCAGTGTCGACTGCGACGTGATCCAGGCCGATGGCGGCACCCGCACGGCATCGATCACCGGCGCATGGATCGCGCTCCATGACTGCCTGAAGTGGATGGAAGCCCGCAGCATGGTCAAGACCGGCAAGGTGCTGAAGGACCATGTCGCGGCGATCTCCTGCGGCATTTTCGCCGACCAGCCGGTCATCGACCTCGATTATCTGGAAGATTCCTCCGCCGAAACCGACGCCAATTTCGTCATGACCGGCACCGGCGGCATCGTCGAGATCCAGGGCACCGCCGAAGGCAAGCCGTTCAGCCAGGACGAGTTCCTGACGCTTCTGGACCTCGCCAGAAACGGCATTGCCGAGCTTGTCGACCTCCAGAAGAAGACCGTCGAGGGCGCGTAACGCCATGGAGAGCCCGATCGCCGCCATTCTGGAAACCGCGCTCTACGTCGATGATCTCGACGCAGCAGAAGCGTTTTACGGCGGCGTTCTGGGGCTTGAACAGATTTCGCGCGCCGGCAACCGGCATATCTTTTTCCGCTGCGGCCCGGGCGTTCTTTTGATCTTCAATCCGGACGAGACGGTCATCCCCGCCCCGCCGGACGCCCTGCCCGTTCCTGCCCACGGCGCGCGCGGCCAGGGCCATATCTGCTTCCGGCTTGCGGGCGATGATTTCGCCTCCATGCTCGATCGCCTGAAGGAAAACGGCATCGCCATCGAAAGCGATTTCCTCTGGCCGAACGGCGCCCGCTCGATCTATTTCCGCGATCCCGCCGGCAACAGTCTGGAATGCGCCGAGGGCAAGCTCTGGGGACTGTGATGGCAAAGTCTATCCGCCTCCCGTCAATCTCCCCCCTTGAGGAGGAGATGCCCCGACAGGGGCAGAGAGGGGTGAACCCTTTCCGAGAGCACGGCGTTTGCGGCATATGCCCATTACCCCTCTCTGTCGCTTTCGCGACATCTCCTCCTCAAGGGGGGAGATTGTTTTGGGGGCTTTGCGGCCCACCCCTCACCACCACCGCTCAACGGGACCTGACATGCGCACACTCGATACCAAGACCATCGTCGTTGCCAGCCACAATGCCGGCAAGATCGCGGAGATCGCGGATCTGATCGTTCCGCTCGGCTTTTCCGCCAAATCGGCGGCCGAACTGAATTTCGACGTGCCCGAGGAAACCGGTACGACATTCGAGGAAAACGCGGCAATCAAGGCGCTGGCCTCCGCCTGCAAATCCGGCCTGCCGGCGCTTGCCGATGATTCCGGCATCGCCGTCGATGCGCTCGATGGCGCGCCCGGCGTCTACACCGCCGACTGGGCGGAAACGGCGGATGGCAGCCGCGATTTCGCCATGGCGATGGAGAAGGTCGAAAACCTGCTTGCCGAAAAGGGCGCAACCGCGCCCGAGCAACGCACCGCCCGTTTCGTCTGCGTGCTTTGCCTTGCATGGCCGGACGGCCACACCGAGACCTTCCGGGGCGAGGTCGAGGGCACGCTGGTCTGGCCGCCGCGCGGCGACAAGGGCCACGGCTACGACCCGGTGTTTAAGCCCGCCGGCCATGACCGGACCTTCGGTGAAATGGAAACCGACGAGAAGACCCATGGTGGCCCGCAGGATGGCGGCGCGCTGTCGCACCGCGCCCGCGCCTTCCGCCTGTTCGTGGAAAAGGGGCTGGCACGCTGAGCGAACCGCAAACCATGGCCCGCGACAATGGCGAACCGGGCTTCGGCGTCTACCTGCACTGGCCGTTCTGCGCGGCCAAATGCCCCTATTGCGATTTCAACAGCCATGTCCGCCACCAGCCGGTCGACCAGAAGCGCTTCATGGCCGCCTTCGCCCGCGAGATCGACCATATGCGCGCCCTTTCCGGCCCGCGCGAGGTCACCAGCATCTTCATCGGCGGCGGCACGCCCTCGCTGATGGCGCCGGAAACGCTCGGCGGCATTCTCGAGGCCGTGGCGAAGGCATGGCATGTGCCGGACGGGATCGAGATCACGCTGGAGGCCAATCCCTCCAGCGTCGAGGCGACGCGTTTCCGCGGCTATAGGGCCGCCGGCGTCAACCGCGTCTCCATGGGCGTGCAGGCGCTCGATGACCGGCAGTTGCGGTTTCTCGGCCGGCTGCACAATGTCGAGCAAGCGCTCGGCGCGATCGGGCTTGCGCGCGAGATATTTCCGCGCATGTCGTTCGACCTGATCTATGCCCGCCCCGGCCAGACCATTGACGACTGGGTGGCCGAACTCAACCGCGCCATTGACCTCGCCGCCGATCACCTCTCGCTCTATCAGCTCACCATCGAGGAAGGCACGGCCTTTTACGCGCTGCACAAGGCCGGGAAACTCACCGTGCCCGATGAGGATCACGCCGCCGAACTCTACGAGATCACGCAGGCCGTGACGGCGGAACGCGGCCTGCCGGCCTACGAGGTCTCCAACCACGCCCGTCCCGGCGCGGAAAGCCGGCACAACCTCACCTACTGGCGTTACGGCGATTATGCCGGCATCGGCCCCGGCGCCCATGGCAGGCTGACGACCGCCGAGGGCAAGATCGCCACCGCCGCCGAACGCCATCCGGAAACCTGGCTGGGCATGGTCGAACAGGCTGGCCACGGCACCAGCGAACAGAGCATGCTCACCGGCGAGGAACAGGCCGACGAGCTGCTGCTAATGGGCCTGCGGGTCAAGGAAGGCGTCGACCTTTCGCGCTGGTCGTCGCTTTCCGGCAGGTCCGTCGATGCCGAGCGCGAGGCGTTTCTGATCGACCTCGGCCTTGTCGAGCGCATCGGCAACCACAGGCTGCGGGCAACGCCCGAAGGCATGCTGGTCTTGAACCGTGTGGTTGCAGAGCTATCCTGATCGACAATCATGACTGAACGTGAGATATCGGGAACCGGTGCCCCGCATCCGCGTTCCTCTAGCGTTGAGCGCCCGCATCACAAGGGAGATCGAGAATGGCAAGCGCGTCCTATACCCACCGCAAGATCCGCGACCGGCTGAGTGCAGCGGTCTGCATCATCTTCGCGCTTTATATGGGCTATCTCGCCCATCAGGACGGCGTGGCGCTGGCGCCCTCGATCTTCTACGGGCTGATCGCCTTCGTGCTGCTCGCCATCGTGCTGATGGTGCTGCGCAGCTTCATCTACGCGCTGATCATAGCGGCGCTCCTGGTCTGGCTCGCCGCCTATATGGGCTTCGACTGGGCCGACAGGCTGATCGCCTATGTCGACCAGCTCTTGACCCTCGGCTACCAGGAATCGCTGAAGCTGTTCATGGAAGCGAAGGAGCCGATCGCCACGTGACCCGGCGGCCTGCCGCCGCCGGGAGGCGATGACGATCAAGCCGCGAGCCCATCCATGAGGCTCTTCAGCGCCGCCTCGGCTTCCGCCGAGCGTTCGGAACGATCGATGAAGCCGCCGCCGAAGACGCGGGCCTCGTTGCCGGGGGCGTCGTAGAGCACGCAGGCCTGTCCGTTCGCAATCCCGGCCTCGCCTTCCAGCAGGTCGACATAGACGCCGTTTTCATCGACGCGCAGCATGACCGGCAGCGGCGGGCGCGTGGAGCGCACCTTGGCGAAACACGCGAAACCGTCGGCCGCCTCGTCGGCAAGCGGGCGATCGCCCAGCCAGTTGACGTCGCGCAGATAGATCCGCCGGGTTTCCAGGGCCTCGCGCGGGCCGACGACGACGCGGCGCGAGCGGGCGTCGAGATGGACCACGTAGAGCGGCTCGCCGGTGGCAACGCCAAGCCCCTTGCGCTGACCGATCGTGTAACGGACGATGCCCTCGTGACGGCCGAGCACGCGGCCATCGAGATGGACGATCTCGCCGGAAAGCTCGGCATTCGGCCTCAGCTTGGCGATGACATCGGAATACTTGCCCTGCGGCACGAAACAGATGTCCTGGCTGTCCGGCTTGTCGGCAACGATCAGACCCATTTCTTCCGCCAACTTACGGGTCTCCGCCTTCGGCAGGCCGCCGAGCGGAAAGCGCAAGAAATCGATCTGCTCCTGCGTGGTCGCGAACAGGAAATAGCTCTGGTCGCGCTCGGCATCGACCGGACGGTAAAGCGCACGCCGCATCGGGTTGTCGGCGGTCGGATTGGGCGCGGAGCGGATATAGTGGCCGGTCGCCAGCGCATCGGCGCCGAGTTCGCGCGCCGTCGTCAGAAGGTCTGCGAACTTGACCGTCTGGTTGCAGGCAACGCAGGGGATCGGCGTTTCGCCTGCGATATAGGCCTCGGCGAAGGGGTTGATCACCGTTTCGCGAAACCGCGCTTCGTAATCCAGCACATAATGCGGAATGCCGAGCCGCTCGCTGACGCGGCGCGCGTCATCGATATCCTGTCCCGCGCAGCAGGAGCCGGCGCGGTGCACGGCCGCGCCGTGGTCGTATAGCTGAAGCGTGATGCCGAGAACGTCATAGCCCTCGCGCTGCAAAAGCCCGGCCACGACCGAGCTGTCGACGCCGCCGGACATCGCCACGACAACGCGCGTGTCCTCAGGCTTCTTGTCAAAACCGAGTGTGTTCATGATCCGCCAGTCCAGTTCAAGGTTGGATGTGAATCCGATATTTTCCGCTGATATAGAGGCCTTCAGCCAAAGACGCAAGAATACCAGCCTTTCAAGCCGCCAGGCTGCTGACAAACCCCTGAATGTGCAGTTTGATACCTTCCTGACCTTCCTCACAGGGGTCATGCTCGGACTTGATCCGAGCATCCAGGCGATCCAAGCCATTGAATTTGATAAGAGCTATTGCGAAGCCTTGCCGCGCTGCCTGGATCCTCGTGACAAGCACGAGGATGACGCCGAATTTGAGGACAGGTTTCTTAACAAACTGCCGGTCCTCAGGCCGCGATCATTGGCGCGATATAGCCGCCATGCACCCAGCCGCGAATGGCCCCCTCCTCGCCATCAGCCCGTTCGGGCGCGACGAAGGCCCAGTCGCCCTCGCGCTTCAGAACCCTAAGCCGGGTGCCGCGCAGCAGCATGCCGGGCGGCACGATCTTCTCGAAGCCAGTTCCGGGACCGCCGCGCAGGTTCAGCCGACCGGCCGTCACGACATAGGCCTCTTCCCGGCCGGCCGCCTCGCCCATCAGCCCCTGAAACCGGGCCATCGGGAAGGCCGGTCCCGGATCGGTCTTCCAGCCGCGGGTGTCGATCTCCTCATGGCTGACGATCGCGGCGATCGGATAGGCGGCGATGAGCGCCTGGACGATCTCCAGCCCGGTCTCAAGCTGGGCTTCCGGGTAGAGCGGCCAGGCGAAGGAGCCCGAGCCGACGCGGGCATGCGGGGCGAGCGTGTAGCCGCCGGCCTTTTTCAGGGCGCGGTCGTTCATCCGCCGTCCATAGGCATCGATGTAATCGCCAAGGCCGTTCGGCTTCATCCAGCCGGCATTGACGAATTCGATGCCGACGGAATGGCTATTGAGCCCCTGCAACTCGCCATAGCGCGATGGCCCCGCATGCCAGGCCGTGCGGTTGAACGGGGCGATCTGCCAGGCCGTGCCATCACGATCGACCACGACATGGGCGCTGGAGCCGCGATTGGTCGTGCCGCCCGCCTCGCCCATCAGCCAGTCGCGGCTCGCCTTGCCGTTCCAGCCGGTGGTGTAATGCAGCACGATGACGACCGGCGGCTTTTCGCGCGCGGCGCCCAGATTGGATGACTGTCTGTGCCAGATGCCCGGAATTCTGTGGTTCTCGATGCGCATGACGCCTGCCTTTCGATACGGTTCGCGATGACCGGAATCGTATGGGCGGCGGCGGCGGCGGGATTTCGCGGGGAAAAACGGGCACAAAAAAAGCGCGGCCGTTGAAGGCCGCGCTCAAAAGTCCGGGAGGTCGATCAGGCAGCCGTCTTGGCAGCGATCTTGGCCACGTGCTCGCCCTGGTAGCGGGCGGCGGAAAGTTCGGTTTCGGACGGCATGCGCGAGCCGTCGCCATCAGTGATCGTCGAAGCGCCATAGGGCGAACCGCCCTTGACTTCCTCGACGCCCATCTGGCCGGCAAAGGCATAAGGCAGGCCGACGACGACCATGCCGTGGTGCAGCAGCGTGGGAATGAAACCGAGAATGGTCGATTCCTGACCGCCATGCTGGGTCGCCGACGAGGTGAATACCGAACCGACCTTGCCAACCAGCTTGCCCTGGGCCCACAACCCGCCGGTCTGGTCGATGAAGTTGCGCATCTGCGAGGCGACCGTGCCGTAACGCGTGCCGCAGCCGAAGATGATGGCGTCGTAGTCCGCCAGTTCGTTGGGATCGGCAATCGGCGCTTCCTGATCCAGCTTGAAGCCGGAGTTCTTGGCAACCTCTTCCGGCACCAGTTCGGGCACGCGCTTCAGGGTTACGTCCGCGCCAGCGGCTTTCGCCCCTTCGACAACGGCCTTGGCCATGGCTTCGATGTGGCCATAGGCGGAATAGTAGAGGACGAGAACTTTTGCCATTTGATTGCTCCGGTTTCACTGTTTCAAGTGTTGCATCTTGATATGGCGCGGACAAGGCCGTTGTCGAGACAGCCGGCGATAGACGCACTGTTCACAGTCTCGAGCCCGGCAGCGAAAATGCATGCTTGATCAAAATCGCCGTAGGGTCCAGAAATCAGTTCCCCGGCATATCACGGACCAGACCGACATGACCCAGCAGCCCACCGCAGCCATGCTCGCCATCGGCGACGAATTGTTGTCCGGACGGACAAAGGACAAAAATATCGGCTATCTGGCGGACGCCATGACGCTGGCGGCGATCGAGCTGAAGGAAGTCCGGATCGTCGCCGACGACCAAGAGGCAATCGTGGAGGCGGTCAATGCGCTGAGAGCCCGCTACACCTATGTCTTCACCTCCGGCGGCATTGGCGGCACCCATGACGATATCACCGCCGACTCGGTCTCCGCCGCCTTCGGCCTGCCGTGCATCTACAATGACGAGGCGATAAAGCGGCTGGCGGAAAACTATGCCCGGCGCGGGATCGAATTCAACGAATCGCGCCGGCGCATGGCGCGCATGCCAGAAGGCGCGGCGCTGATCGACAATCCGGTCTCCACCGCCCCCGGCTTCGTGATCGGGAATGTCCATGTCATGGCCGGCGTGCCGCAGGTGTTCCAGGCGATGCTTGCCAATGTCATCCCCACGCTTCAGGGCGGCGTCGCGATCATCTCGGAGGCGATCGACTGCCCCTTCGGCGAGGGTGATATCGGCACAGAGCTTGCCGCGATCCAAAAGGCCCATCCGCACACCTCTATCGGCTCCTATCCGCGCTTTTCCGACAAGGGCTTCAACACCCAGCTCGTGGTCCGCGCCCGCGAACGCGCGCTCGTCGATGCGGCGGCGATCGACATTCGGGCCATGATTGCAGCGCTTCAGGGATGATTTTGACACTAGTCAATGCTTTGACCTTCGCAATCGGCGATACCAACGCTACAGTAAGATAACGCAGCAGTATTCGTGAGGAGGTTTCGATGAGCTACAAGACCATTCTGGCGGTGATGGAATCTCCCGCGCAGCAGGGCGGATTTCTCGATTTCACCTTCGAGGTCGTGCGCAGCTTCGATGCGCATCTGATCGGCCTTCATGCCGAGGCCGTGACCCCGACCCCGATCGTCGCGCCGATGGAAATCCCGGACCCGATCTCGGTTCAGTCGATGCAGGAGCTCGCCGAAAAGCGCAGCGCGGAGATCGGCGAGATTTTCCGCACCCGGACCGAAAGAGAAGGCATTTCCTGCGACTGGCGCAACATCGTCTCGGCCTCCGGCTTCGCCGGCCCCTCGGTGATCGACAGTGCGCGCGCCGTCGACCTGATCATAGCCCCGCAGCTTGCTTCCGACGCGCCCGGCGATATCCGCACCAATTTCGAGAACTTCCTGTTCGAAAGCGGCCGGCCGGTGCTGATGGTTCCGCATGTGGCCAAGGCCGCCAAGCCGTTCTCCAAGGTAATGGTTGCCTGGAACGGCTCGCGCGAGGCCGCGCGCTCCACTTTCGACGCCCTGCCCTTCCTGAAGAAGGCGGACGAGGTCGAGATCTTCTCGGTCAATCCGCGTGAGAGCGCGGATGAGGATAGCGGACTTTCCGGCGCGGAGATCGCGGCAACGCTCGCCCGCCACGGCATCAATGTCGTCGCCACCACGGCGCATGCCGACAAGGCCAAGGCCGGCGAGATCATCGAGAACCGGCTCTCCGACAACTCCGTCGATCTGCTGGTGATGGGGGCCTATACCCATTCCAGGCTGTGGGAGCTGCTTTTCGGCGGCGTCACCCGCACCCTGCTCGGCTCGATGACGGCGGCAACGCTGATGTCGCGGTGATGACGGCGCAGGCCTTGCAATAAAGCCGGGAATGCGGCTATTAGCCCGCATTGTTTGTTGCGGAGCCTGCCATGTCCCTACCCGAAAAAGCCTTCCCCGTTTCGTGGGACCAGTTCCATCGAGACGCCCGCGCGCTCGCCTGGCGTCTTGCCGGCCTTGAACAGACCTTCACCGCGATCGTCTGCGTCACCCGCGGCGGTCTTGTTCCCTCCGCGATCATCTCCCGCGAGCTGGAAATCCGCCTGATCGAAACGGTGTGCATCGCGAGCTATCACGATTACACTGATCAGGGCGAAACCCTGCTCTTGAAGGGCATCTCCGAAGAATTGAAGAAGAATGGCGGCGAGGGCGTCGTGATCATCGACGACCTGACCGATACCGGCAACACCGCCCGCGAGGTGCGCGAAATGCTGCCCAAGGCCCATTTCGCCTGCCTCTACGCCAAACCGCAGGGCGTGCCCATGGTCGACACTTTCGTCACCGAGGTCAGCCAGGACACCTGGATCTATTTCCCCTGGGACATGGGCTTCACCTATCAGGCGCCAATCAAGAAGGCCCCTTCGGACAAGTAAGGCGGTCTGCTTTTACACTCATCGCCGAAAACAACGAACGCCTGACCAGCTTCCCTTCTGGTCAGGCGTTCGCTTCGCGCGGCCGGGGGGTACTTACCGCTTGCGGAGACCGGGGGCTTCCTGCGGAGCCAGATAATGGGTCAGGAGCGGGCCGGAAACCCAGGCGATCAGCAGCATTGCCGGCAGGAGGAATATCCTGGCCTCGTAGAGCACCGGCACAGTGAGGATGATCCCGACAACCATGGCGCAGCAAAGCACGATGACGGCATAGGCAAGAACGCGTAAGGGCAGGTTTTCCATTTCGAGTTCTCCAATTCGTGTTGCATGGTAAACGCGAAGTGAAGACCGGAGTTCCCTGGGGTTGGCGCTTTTTGCAGATCTCTGCGATTGGAGCCGCTGGCGGATGGCTCAGCCGCCGCGCTCCTTGCGCAGCTTGTCCCACCATTGCAGGCGCTTGTTGATCTCGCGTTCGAAGCCGCGGTCGGGCGGGTTGTAGAATTTCTGGCGGCCCATTTCGGTAGGAAAATAATCCTGTCCGGAGAAGGCATCGGGCTGATCGTGATCGTAGCGATAGCCGTCGCCATAGCCTTCCGTCTTCATCAGCTTGGTCGGCGCATTCAGGATATGCTTGGGCGGCAGCAGCGAGCCGTTTTCCTTCGCCGCCCGCATCGCCGCCTTGTAGGCGGTATAGACGCCGTTCGATTTCGGCGCGGTGGCGAGATAGACGCAGGCTTCCGCCAGCGCCAGTTCGCCCTCCGGCGAACCGAGAAAATCATAGGCGTCCTTGGCGGCATTGGCGATCACCAGCGCCTGCGGATCGGCAAGGCCGATATCCTCGCTCGCCATCCGCACCAACCTGCGGCCGAGAAACAGCGGGTCCTCGCCGGCATCGAACATGCGCGCGAGATAATAGAGCGCGGCATCGGGATCGGAGCCGCGCACCGCCTTGTGCAGGGCCGAAATCAGATTGTAGTGACCATCCTGGCCCTTGTCGTAGATCGGCGCGCGGCGCTGGACGATGTTGAGCAGGCTCTGCGGATCGAGCATCTCGCCCTCGCGCGCGGCGCGCCAGACCTCCTCCGAAAGCGTCAGGATCGCGCGGCCGTCACCATCGGCCATCATCAGCAGCGTCTGGCGGGCGGCCTCATCGAGCGGCAGTTTCTTACCCTCGGCCTCCTCGGCGCGGGCGACGAGCTCGGCAAGGCTTTCGGCGTCATGCGGCCGGAAGGTCAGCACGCGGGCGCGCGACAGAAGCGCGGCGTTGAGCTCGAAGGACGGGTTCTCGGTGGTGGCGCCGACCAGAATGATTGTGCCGTCTTCCATCACGGGAAGAAAGCTGTCCTGCTGGGCCCTGTTGAAGCGGTGAATCTCGTCCACGAACAGTAGCGTCTGCCGCCCGTTCATGCGCCGGGCGCGGGCCGCCTCGAACACCTTCTTGAGATCGGCGACGCCGGAGAAGATCGCGGAAATCTGCTCGAAGGCGAGGCCTGCCTCGCCCGACAGCAGCCGGGCGACCGTGGTCTTGCCCGTGCCCGGCGGCCCCCAGAAGATCATCGAGCCGAGCGAACCGGACGCGATCATCCGCGTCAGCACGCCATCTGGGCCGGTCAGGTGCGGCTGGCCGGTGACCTCGGCGAGGTGCTTCGGCCGCAGCCGGTCGGCCAGCGGCCGCTTGCGCTCGATATCTTCCGGAACTTTGGGGGCAAACAGGTCGCTCATCTGAAGATCTGGTTTATCATCCTGCCGCCGCGATTGATGGAAAGGCGCCAGAGGCCGGGACTGGCGGCGGCCTGATCTTCCAGCGTGCCGGTAGTATCGATCTCGGTTCCGTTGACCGCGACGATCACATCCCCGCGGGAAAAGCCGATACGGGCGGCGGGCGAGCCGGCTTCAACCTCCGCGACGACGACACCATCAGATATGTCGGGCAGGCGCAACTCCTCGACCACGCGCGGCGAGATGTTTTCCACCGTCAGGCCGGAAAACGGGCTGTTGCCGTCAATCGTGCGGGTATCGCGCGGCGGATCCTCCGGCGCGAGGCCGAGCGGCAACGCGACGTGGCTGGCCTTGCCGTCGCGCTCGACCGTGAGGTCCGCCTTCTCGCCGATGCCGATCACGGTGAGGCGATAAAGCAGGGCGTCGGGGTGTTCGACCGGCACGCCGTTGACCGCGGTGATGACGGAACCGGGTTGGAGCCCAGCCTTTTCCGCAGGGCTTGCGTCCCGCACCGCCGAGATAATCGCCCCGCGCGCCGCCTTCAGCCCCAGCGCCTCGGCCATGTCGGAGGTGACCGGGCCGAAGGTCGCGCCGACATAGGGGCGCTGGAACCGCTCATCCCCGCGATCGGCGGCGGCGAGGAACACCTTGACCATGTTCGCCGGTATGGCGAAGCCGATGCCGTTCGACCCGCCGCCCTTGGAGAAGATCGCGGTGTTGATGCCGATCAGCTCGCCCTGCATATCGAGCAACGCGCCGCCCGAATTGCCCGGATTGATCGCCGCGTCGGTCTGCAGGAAGAAGCCGAACTCGCCATCGGTGATGGAATTGCGCGCAAGCCCCGAAATGATGCCGCTCGTGACCGTCTGGCCGACGGCGAACGGGTTGCCGATCGCCAGCGACAGGTCGCCGACCTCGACCGCATCGGAATCGCCGATCGGGATCGTCGGAAAATCCTCGTCCGAATCGATCTTCAGCACCGCCAGATCATAGCGGTCGTCCTTCAGCAGCACGGTGCACGGAAACTCGCGGCCGTCGGCAAGCGCGACCCGCACATCGTCAGCGCCGGCGATGACGTGGTTGTTGGTGATGATCGTGCCGTTCTTCTCCACGATCACCCCGGAGCCGAGCGAGGTCTGCTTCTCCGAACGGCCCGGCATCTGCTGGCCGAAGAACTGGCCGAAGAACGGATCGGAAAAAAGCGGCGACATGCGGCGCGTCACCATGCGCTCCGCATAGACATTGACCACCGCCGGCGCGGTCTGCTTCACCAGCGGCGCATAGGAATATTGCAGTTCGGCATCGCTGCCGGGAACCACTCTGTCGGCAGCAAGGGCGGGCTGCATGGTCAAGGCCATACCGGCGAAAAGAGCCGCGGCGGAAATGCGTGTGAAGTGTGCCGTCATCAGTCACCTGTCTCTTCATGAATTTCATCCGGAGAACCCGGAGGGTGCACCACCATCATCGCCCGATATAGGGTGAAAAAGCGGCAGATGCGACAAATCAGGCGCGGTTTTGGGGGCCTATTCATTTCACATTCACGATTGAAGCGGAAGATTGCCGTCATCGTCGGGCTGCAACCGCCCGCCACAAAATCGCCGGGCGACAAGAGCAGGCTCGGGCCGCAACCAAAAGGAGGTAATTCCATGAGACACACCCCCACAGCACTCGCCCTTGTGGCTTCGCTTGCCATCGTCGGCGGCGCGGCCCTGATGACCACGCCGGCCTCCGCCGCGAGCTTCGATTGCAGCGCCTCCGGCCTGACACCGAATGAAAAGACCATCTGCTCCAACCTCACGCTCAACGACGACGACGTGAAGATGGCGACGATGTACACCATGCTCAAAGGTCTGTTCGCCATGGGCATGTCCGGCAACATGGCCGACGACCAGAAGGCCTGGCTGACGGAGCGCGAAGCCTGCGGCACGAATGTCGCCTGTATCGAAAAGGCCTACGACACCCGCATCGACCAGTTGCAGAAGATTTATGACGGGATCGACAAGCCGATCTGAGGATAGACGCGAGGGAAGCGCGCGCATCCGCGTTTCCCTCGCCCCAAGGATCAGCGTGGCGCGTTCAGCGCCCGCCTGGACAAGGCCGGCCATTGCTCCAAAAGAGCCTCCCGGGTCCGGATCCCCGGCGACTGCTTGCCGCGCTGCTCCGTCTGCGTGAGCGTCACGAACACCAGCGTGTCCTCGCCGCGTTCGGCCCAGCCGACATACCATCCCCAGCCGTGGTCGTAATCAAAACTGCGATCGGCGCGCCGGGGATAGGCCGCGCCCGTCTTGCCGCGCAAAACCCAACCGTCGACGATGTTCTGTTCGAGCAGACTGCGCGTCTTTGCCATGGCCTCATCACTTGCCGGCAAGGTTCCGAGCACCAGCCCGCGCAGAAAGGCGGCCTGCTGATACGGCGAAATCTTCAGCGATGACGCGATCCAGGCACGGTCCAGCCCGTTGTCGTAACCCGGATCGCCGGAAAAATCGGCATTGCCATAGCCGAACGCCTCGCCATAGCGAGTAAGCCTCGCAGCTCCGAGAATATGGGTCAGGCGCTGCGAATACCAGACGACGGAATAGCGGATCCAGCGCTCGGGATCGGTATCCTGTTTCCAAGCTGCCCCACCCCAGTCGGGATCGCCTTCGCGATAGGCCATGACCGGGTGATGAGCGTCCTGCAGCACGCCGGCATCAAAACCCATCACCGCCAGCGCCACCTTGAAGGTCGAGGCCGGCGTGACCTCCGATCGGCAATCCCCCTCCTCTACCAGAACCGCCCCGGATGTTGCGTTCACCATGAGCGTACAGACCGGCGCCGCCTCGGCGGAACGCGCCAGCGCCGGCAACAGGAAAAGCACCAGACCAACAAACAATCGCAGCATTTTCGCCTCCACCACGCAAAGTTTCGGGTCGACCTTTGCAGGACGACCCGAACAGTTTCACAAGCCCCGCATGTGATGCGGGAAAGCTGGCACTATTCCGGCAATATCCGCACCGCGCCCTTGTCGGCGCTGGCGGCGAAGGCTGCGTAGGCCTTCAGCGCGGTCGTCACCTTGCGGCGGCGCGGGCCTTCGGGTTTCCAGCCCTTTTCGTCCTGTGCCGAGCGCCGGGCTTCGAGCTCGGAGGGCGAGATGCGCAGGGAGATGGTACGGCCGGGGATGTCGATGTCGATCATGTCGCCATTGCGAACAAGACCGATCGCGCCGCCCTGGGCCGCTTCCGGCGAGACGTGACCGATCGAAAGACCGGAGGTGCCGCCCGAGAACCGGCCATCGGTGATCAGCGCGCAATCCTTGCCGAGGCCCTTCGACTTCAGATAGCTGGTCGGATACAGCATTTCCTGCATGCCCGGCCCGCCCTTCGGTCCTTCATAGCGGATGACGACGACGTCGCCGGCCTTGACCTCGTTGGAGAGAATGCCCTTCACCGCCGCGTCCTGGCTTTCGTAGACGACCGCCGGGCCGGAGAATTTCAGGATGCTCTCGTCAACGCCGGCCGTCTTCACGATGCAGCCGTTGAGCGCGATATTGCCCTTCAGCACGGCAAGCCCGCCATCCTTGGAGAACGGATGCTCGGCATTGCGGATCGCACCGGAAACGCGGTCGAGGTCGAGTTCGGCCCATCGGCGCTCCTGCGAGAACGCCTGCTGCGAGGGCACGCCGCCCGGTGCCGCCATGAAGAATTTCCGCACGCTTTCGGAATTGGTGCGCACGATATCCCACTGGTCGATGGCGTCGCCCAGCGTCGCCGAATGAACGGTCGGGCTGTCGCGTTTGATCAGCCCTGCCCGGTCCAGCTCGCCAAGGATCGCCATGATGCCGCCGGCGCGGTGGACATCTTCCATATGAACATCATTCTTGGCCGGAGCGACCTTGCAAAGGCACGGCACATGCCGCGACAGCCGGTCGATATCGTCCATGGTGAAATCAAGCTCGGCCTCATAGGCGGCCGCGAGAATATGCAGCACCGTATTGGTCGAGCCGCCCATCGCGATATCGAGCGTCATCGCGTTTTCGAACGCGGCCTTGCTGGCGATATTGCGCGGCAGCGCGCTTTCATCGTCCTGCTCATAGTAGCGGCGCGCCAGATCGACGATCTGGTGGCCGGCCTCGACGAACAGGCGGCGGCGGTCGGCATGGGTGGCAAGCGTCGAGCCATTGCCCGGCAGCGACAGGCCGAGCGCTTCCGTCAGACAGTTCATCGAATTGGCGGTAAACATGCCCGAGCACGAACCGCAGGTCGGGCAGGCCGAACGCTCGATCGCCTGGACATCGTCATCGGAATATTTGTCGTCGGCGGCGGCGACCATGGCGTCGACCAGATCGAGCGCCTGTTCCTTGCCGTTCAACACAACCTTGCCGGCTTCCATCGGGCCGCCGGAGACAAAGATCGTCGGGATGTTGAGGCGCAGCGAGGCCATCAGCATGCCGGGGGTGATCTTGTCGCAATTGGAGATGCAGACCATGGCATCGGCGCAATGGGCGTTGACCATATATTCGACGCTGTCGGCGATGACCTCGCGCGAGGGCAGCGAATAGAGCATGCCGTCATGGCCCATGGC
Organism: Martelella mediterranea DSM 17316; assembly: GCF_002043005.1. Classification (NCBI taxonomy): domain Bacteria; kingdom Pseudomonadati; phylum Pseudomonadota; class Alphaproteobacteria; order Hyphomicrobiales; family Aurantimonadaceae; genus Martelella; species Martelella mediterranea. The sequence continues at coordinate 4,239,017 of NZ_CP020330.1, forward strand.
GATGCCGTCATCGACGGCGATCGTGTTGAATTCCTTGGCGACGCCGCCCGCGCTTTCGATCTCGCGGGCCACGAGCTGGCCGAGGTCCTTCAGGTGGACGTGACCGGGCACAAACTGGGTGAAAGAATTGACGACGGCGATGATCGGCTTGCCGAAATCACCATCCTTCATGCCGGTTGCGCGCCAGAGACCGCGCGCGCCGGCCATGTTTCGACCATGGGTCGTCGTTCTTGAACGATAGGCAGGCATGGGGCTTCCTTTCTTAAATCCGGCGTTCAGCACATATGACCGATCCGGTCCTCCTCAATGTGCTCCCTGCGTCACAGGCAGGCATCGCCGCTTGTGGTGGTGGTAACCCATATCGGACGGGCTGTCACTATCGGTTGGCGGCAAAACGGTACTCTCCGGTACGGTTAGTCAGAAAACCGGTGTTTTCGCCCTAAGCAATCGCTTACGCGGGCCCGGCTCAGCCATAAGCAGATGGACGGGGAGGCATTCGAGCAGCAGATCGGGGTCGTTGCGCTCCACTTCCGGCGCGCCTTCCCAAGAAAGGAAATTATCATGATCCGTTCCATGGTTCTCGCGGTCTCGCTCATTGCCGCTCCAGTCGCCGCATTCGCAATGCCCGCCGTCGGCGATATCGTTGGCACCAACCCGACGGATGCCGCCGCCGCGCTGCAAAAGGCAGGTTGCAACCTCAAGGGCTTCGAGGCCGAGGGCGGCATGATCGAGGCGAAGTGCTATGATGAAAACAACAAGATGCACGAAGTCTACATCAACCCGAAGACCGGCGCGATCGCCAGCATCTCCGGGAAGGACTGAAATGTTCGCCGGTAGACAAACAGGGACCGGGGCAGCGATTGCCCCGCCCGACCCGTGGGACCCGGTGGTGCGCCTCAGTCACTGGTTGATCGCCGCCGCCGTCATCATCAACGGCCTGATTTCAGAGCCTGGCGGAACCCTTCATATCTGGATCGGCTGGATCGCGATGGCGGTGCTGGTCATTCGCCTGGTCTGGGGGGGCATCGGCCCGAGGGAAGCCCGGTTTACCGCCTTCCTCCCGGATCCGCGCGCGGCGGTCTCGCATCTCTTCTCGCTGTTGCGCGGCAAGCCCAAGGAATATCCCTCGCACAACCCGGCCGGCGCGATCATGGTCTATGCGCTCTGGGCCTGTCTTGCCGCGGTGATCGCGACGGGACTGATCATGACCGACGCCAAAACACCAATCACCATCGCCAAGGAGCGGGCCGCGGTCGAACAGGGCGACTGGTCCGTGCTTGCCGGGGGTGACGAGGGCGACGAATCCCCCGAGGACTCCGGAGAAATCGTGAAGGAGATCCACGAGACAGCGGCCAATCTCATGCTAATATTGGCGCTCGTTCATGTCGCAGGCGTTGCGGCCGAAAGCTACGCGCTCAGGAGAAATCTTGTGCGCCCGATGATCAAGGGTCCACCGCGTTGACGAAAACCCGGAAACCGACACGGCAAGGGCGGTCGCAAACGATCGCCCTTGCCATCTTCATGATGCTGCAGAGCGTGGCGGCCCTGTTCTTCGTCGCCGATGCCATTCGGGACCTTTCCAATGCCCCGGTGAACGCCGAGTCGATCATCGAGGCGCTGACGGCATTCGTTCTCGTGCTCGGCATCTTCATGGCCGGCTGGCAGCTTCGGCTGACACTTGAACGCATGGCCGCACAGGGACGCGCGCTCGATATCGCCCGCGGCGATTTCGTCCGCATCATCGAAACGCAATTCGATGTCTGGGGACTGACGGCGGCGGAGCGGGAGGTCGGCATGCTCGCGCTGAAGGGCATCGATCTGGCGGAAATCGCGCGCCTTCGGGGATCGGCCCAGGGCACGGTGCGCGCCCAGATGACCCGGATCTATGCCAAGGCCGGCGTTTCCGGCCGCGCGCAGTTTGCGGCATGGTTTGTCGAGGAGCTTCTGGGAGACGGCATTTCACCGCCCGAGGCGGGTGAAAAACAACAGTCGACTTGAGCCGCAGGCACAGCCCTTGCCGGGCAATCCCGCCCCGGCCTCACGCCCGATACACAAAAATGTGGTCGGAAAGTTTCTTGTTAAAGCTGAAACTATCGACGATCTTCCAACGTAACAGTTCATGACGAACATTACGGGAGACATTTCGATGTCCGCTTACAAGCCGCCCCATATCCCCGCATCCCAGATCACGCCGGAGCATATCTACCTTAAGCGCCGGACCCTTCTGGCAGGCCTTGCGGCGGGCGCAACCTTTGCCGCCGCCCCCGGAGCCTTCGCCGCCGGCGAAGACCTCAGCCAGGGCGACGCGCTGAAAACGGTGAAGGGCCCGATCCCCGCCCCCGCCGACCGCAAGGTGACGAGCTACGAGGACATCACCCACTACAATAATTTCTACGAATTCGGGACCGGCAAGGAAGATCCCTATCGCAATTCCGGCGAATTCCAGCCTTACCCCTGGACCTTCGAGATCGACGGCATGGTGCAGAAGCCGCAGACCGTCGACATCGAAACCCTGCTGACGAAGTTTCCGCTGGAAGACCGCACTTACCGGATGCGCTGCGTGGAAGCATGGTCGATGGTGATCCCGTGGGTCGGCATACCGCTGAAATCGATCCTCGATCTCGCCGAACCCACGGGCTCGGCGAAATATGTCGCCTTCCAGACCGTGGTGCGCCCCGACCAGATGCCCGGCCAGCGCGGTTTCGGCCAGCCCATGCCCTGGCCCTATGTCGAAGGGCTGCGGCTGGACGAGGCCAACCACCCTCTGACCATCATCGCGGTCGGGCTTTACGGCAAGACGCTCCTGAACCAGTCCGGCGCGCCGATGCGTCTGGTGGTGCCGTGGAAATACGGCTTCAAGGGCATCAAGTCGATCGTCAAGATGACGCTCACCGACAAGCAGCCGCCCAATAGCTGGAACCTGCTCCAGTCAAACGAATACGGCTTCTATGCCAATGTGAACCCGGATGTGCCGCATCCGCGCTGGAGCCAGGCCTCCGAGCGCGTGATCGGCGAAGGCGGTGGCTTTTTCGGCGGCGAGCGGATTCCGACGTTGATGTTCAACGGATATGGCGATGAGGTGGCGAGCCTCTATGCGGGCATGGACCTCAAGGCCAATTATTGAGCACCCGCCCATGACCGATATCGCAGCCAGAAAGCATCCGGCCAGCAAAACCAACTGGTGGCGCCCGGCTTCCGTCTGGGCGCTCTACGCGCTCGGTCTGGCGCCGGCCGTGTGGTATTTCTACCTCGGCGCAACCAACCAGCTCGGCGTCGACCCGGTCAAGACCTTCGAGCATGTGCTGGGCATCTGGGCGCTGCGCTTCATCCTCGCGACGCTCTGTATCACGCCGCTGCGCGATCTCGCGGACATCAACCTGATGCGCTACCGCCGGGCGCTGGGTCTGCTCGGGTTTTATTACGTCTGCTTCCATTTCCTGGTCTATCTCGTTCTCGACCAGCGCATGGATATCTCCATGGTGATCGAGGACATCATCAAGCGGCCCTTCATCACCTTCGGCATGATGGCGCTGGTGATGCTGATCCCGCTTGCCGTCACCTCCAACAACTGGTCGATCCGTACCCTGAAGAAGGGCTGGATTCTGATCCACTCCTTCATCTACGAAATCACGGCCCTTGCCACCCTCCACTTCGCCATGTCGCGCAAGGTCATCGGCCCGGAGATCATGCTCTACATCGCGATCGCCGTGCTGCTGCTCGGCTACCGCTTCGCGCGGCCCGCGATCACGGAACGCAAGCGCGCGAGGAAGAAGGCGGCGCGGATGCGGAAGGGCACGAAATAGCGCGCCGCTCTCAGCCGGGTGGCGGGATGACGCGCGCCGCCAAATCCAGGCCATAATATCGCCCCTCCCCTGCGTAAACGTGCCAGCGACATGACAGCGCGAGGGGACATGACGGATTTCGCGACAACCGTAAAACCATGGTCGCCCGACCGGTGGCTGACCGATATCGCGCCAAATCCGGCGCTCAGGGGTTTCCGCCGCTTCTGCGTGGAATTCCTGTTCTTCGGCCTCAAGGAGGCGCGCGCCTGCCTGTTTGCGGGCCTGTTCTTCATCGCGATCTTTGCCGTGCCGCACGCTGGTCTCGCCGGCATTCCGCGCTATGATCTCTTGCTGATCATAGCGCTCGCCATCCAGTTCGCGATGATCCGGTTCGGGCTGGAGACGATGGACGAGTTCAAGGCGATCTGCCTTTTTCACGTCGTCGGCTTCGCGCTCGAGGCGTTCAAGACATCGGGGGCGATCCAGTCCTGGGCCTATCCGGACTTCGCCTATACCAAGCTTCTCGGCGTGCCGCTGTTTGCCGGTTTCATGTATGCCGCGGTCGGCAGCTATATCATTCAGGCGTGGCGCATCCTCGATGTCCGCATCATCCACCATCCGCCCTACTGGATGGCGACGCTGGTGGCGCTGGCGATCTACCTCAACTTCTTCACCCACCACTATATCGGCGATTATCGCTGGTATATCGCGGCGCTCGCCATCGGCCTCTATGCCCGCGCCACGGTGATCTTCCGCCCCTATGACCGCGACCGCAAGATGCCGATGCTGCTCGCCTTCGTGCTGATCGGCTTCTTCATCTGGCTTGCCGAAAACATCTCGACCTTCTTTTCGGTCTGGCAATATCCGGACCAGCTCGGCGCCTGGTCGACCGTCCATATCGGCAAATGGAGCTCCTGGACGCTGGTCATCATCATGACCTTCACCATCGTCGCCTTTCTGAAGCATATCCGGGCGACGATCGATGTGCCGAGGTAGAGTTGAGGGACACATAGCTCGATCCCTCCACCGCTGAACAAGATGCTATTGCGGTTTCGGAGACTGCCACCGTGAGATGAGATCGCGACATCGCGCCAGCGGCGCGGCGCTGTCAGGTTTCCGGAAAATCGAACCCATTCGGCAGCGAAATCCAGATGACGGTCTGCGCCGCCGGAGAATGGCGCGAGAGATGCCCCTTGCCGTGCGTATCCGTTACCAGAACGAAGTTGCCTGCCGCGACATGGCGGACCTCTCCATCGCTCGTCTCATAATCCACGGAGCCATCCAGTCTTACCGTAAGCACCGGTTCCGGGACTGTGTGCCAGGCAACCTCGCGCATGCCTGCCGGGATGTGGGTAAGGCGAACGCGAGAGGCGGGATAGCTGGCGGTAACGTCGAATGCCACGGCATCGGGATGAACAGATCGTTTTGTCGTGGGCAATTCGATCTCGTCGAAATGGGATTCACCATCCGTGGTGGCATAAATGCGCAGGCACTTCATCGCTACAATCTCCGTCATCGTGAATGGACTGGAGGCAAGACGTGCATATCACGTAGATAGAGGCGAAACCACCGACCTCGTGAAGCTGCGCCGTGAGGTAACGCCCGGACAATGCAAAAGACAGAAAAAGCCGGGCGCTTTCGCACCCGGCTCTTCAATTCACCACACTTGAAAGCGCTGCTTACGCGGCTTCCATTTCCGAATCGGCTTCGGCAGCTACGCGGGCCTTGTCTTCAGCGCCCTTGGCGTCGACATCGCGGTCAACGAATTCGATGACGGCGATCGGGGCGTTGTCGCCGTGGCGGAAGCCGGCCTTCATGATGCGGGTGTAGCCGCCATTGCGGTCGACATAGCGCGATGCCAGAACGTCGAACAGCTTCTTGACGGCGTCGACGTCCTTGATCTGCGAGATCGCCTGACGGCGGGCATGCAGATCGCCGCGCTTGCCGAGCGTGATCAGCTTCTCGACGATCGGACGGATTTCCTTGGCCTTGGGCAGCGTCGTGACGATCTGCTCATGAACGATGAGCGAGACGGCCATGTTGGCAAACATCGCCTTGCGATGGCTTGCCGTTCTGTTCAGCTTGCGGCCTGCACTTTTATGGCGCATTGCTATTCTCCTTCACTTGCAGGCATCTACCTGCAGTATGACGTGTTAGTACTGATCCTCGTACCGCTTGGCGAGGTCGTCGATATTTTCCGGCGGCCAGGCCGGCACTTCCATGCCCAGATGCAGGCCCATGGAGGCCAGCACTTCCTTGATCTCGTTCAGCGACTTGCGGCCGAAATTCGGGGTCCGCAGCATTTCCGCTTCCGTCTTCTGGATGAGATCGCCGATGTAAACGATGTTGTCGTTCTTCAGGCAGTTGGCCGAACGGACCGAAAGCTCGAGTTCGTCGACCTTCTTGAGAAGGGCCGGGTTGAAGGCGAGTTCGGTGACGTCGTCTTCCTCGGTATCCTTCTGCGGCTCTTCGAAATTGACGAAGACCGAGAGCTGATCCTGCAGGATGCGGGCGGCGAATGCGACCGAATCCTCGCCGGTGACCGAACCATCGGTTTCGATGGTCATCAGCAGCTTGTCATAGTCGAGAACCTGGCCCTCGCGGGTGTTCTCAACCTTGTAGGAGACCTTACGGATCGGCGAATAGAGGCTGTCGACCGGGATCAGGCCGATCGGCGCGTCTTCGGCGCGATTGCGCTCGGCCGGCACATAGCCCTTGCCGTTGTTGACGGTGAATTCCATGCGGATTTCAGCGCCTTCATCGAGCGTGCAGAGCACCAGATCAGGGTTCAGGATCTCGATATCGCCAACCGTCTGAATGTCGCCGGCGGTGACAACGCCCGGGCCCTGCTTGCGCACGACCATGCGCTTGGCCTCGTCGCCTTCCATGCGGATGGCGATTTCCTTGATGTTCAGGACGATGTCGGTGACATCTTCGCGAACGCCGGGGATCGACGAGAATTCATGCAGAACGCCATCGATCTGAACCGCGGTCACGGCAGCGCCGCGCAGCGAGGACAGAAGGATGCGGCGCAGCGCATTGCCGAGCGTCAGGCCGAAGCCGCGTTCCAGCGGCTCGGCGACGAGCGTCGCCTTCTTCGGGCCGCTCGAGGTGAATTCCACCTTCGACGGCTTGATCAGTTCCTGCCAGTTTTTCTGTATCATGATTTCTACCTTTCGTTCGCCGCACTATCCAATCGTGACGGCCGACCTTCGTAGAACCGGCGCCTCTTGCGAGGCCACCGGAGCAAATTGACAGATGATTAGACGCGACGCTTCTTGCGCGGGCGGCAGCCATTGTGCGGGATCGGCGTCACATCGCGGATCGAGGTGATGACGAAACCGGCAGCCTGGAGCGCGCGCAGAGCCGATTCACGACCCGAACCCGGACCGCAGACTTCGACTTCCAGCGACTTCATGCCGTGTTCCTGAGCCTTCTTGGCGCAGTCTTCGGCGGCGATCTGGGCAGCGAACGGCGTCGACTTGCGCGAGCCCTTGAAGCCCTTGGCGCCAGCGGACGACCAGGCAATCGCGTTGCCCTGAGCGTCGGTGATGGTGATCATCGTGTTGTTGAACGAGGAGTTCACGTGGGCAACGCCCGACGAAATATTCTTACGTTCGCGACGGCGAACGCGGGTGGCTTCCTTGGCCATGGTATTCCTTTCGTTGATCTCGACACCGCCGTAACGCCAGCGGCTCCACCGGGAAAGTTTCGCCTTGGACGAAAACCCTCCTGATCCGTTTCATCGCGGCGGCATTCCCGCCTCACCGCAAACCGGCCCCTTGAAGGCCCAGTCATCTACGCAGAAAGCCGGCGCAAACCCGCCGGCTCTTTCCGGAACAAAATGTCCCGTAAAACTTACTTCTTCTTGCCTGCAATCGCCTTTGCCGGGCCCTTGCGGGTGCGGGCATTGGTGTGCGTGCGCTGGCCGCGAACCGGCAGGCCGCGACGATGACGCAGACCGCGGTAGCAGCCGAGGTCCATCAGGCGCTTGATGTTCATGGAATTCTCGCGACGCAGGTCGCCTTCAACCATGTAATCGCGGTCGATCGCTTCGCGGATCTGAAGGACTTCGGCGTCCGTCAGCTCATGCACGCGGCGCTCGGCCGGGATGGAAGCCTTTTCGCAGATTTCCTGCGCGAATTTCGGTCCGATCCCGTGAATATACTGCAGCGCGATAACAACGCGCTTGGCAGTCGGGATGTTGACGCCAGCAATACGAGCCACGCCGATTCTCCTTAGCATTTTCTGTTGGCAGCTTGATGTCGCAAGAAACTGCCGGTTTCTTTGGCGGATAACCCGCCTGTCATTGCTCGGCCGCGACCGATATTCGTAACAAGACGCGTCCTGAAAGAATCTAAAAGGACCGTTAACCGTCTTGCCCCATGTCGCGAGTTGGAGCGCTCATAGCGGAAACAGCGCCGTATTGCAACCGATTCCTCAAATTTTATGACGTCAGGCCGCCGTCTGGCGGCGGCCTGCGTACAATCGCGTCAGGCCGAAGCGTCGGCCAGAATTTTCTCCACTTCGGCGGTCACGGCATCCATGTCCGCCATGCCGTCAACCGTGCGCAGTTTGCCCTTGGCATAATAATAGCCGATCAGCGGCGCCGTGCTCTTGTAATAGGCGCGAAGCCGGTCGGCATAGACCTCCGCGTTGTCATCCTTGCGGACCGGCTCACCGCTGGCCTTGGCCTCTTCCGCGCGTCGGAGAATGCGACCGACCATCGCCGAATCATCGACGGCGAGTTCGATGGCAACGTCGAGGGACAGCCCTTTCTCGCTCAGCATGGCGTCGACTGCGTCGGCCTGCACCAAAGTGCGGGGATAGCCGTCGAGAATGAACCCGCCAGCGCAGTCCGGCTGCTCGATCCGATCGGACACGATCGCGTTGACCACATCATCAGGCACGAGTTCGCCGGCATCCATAAGCGCCTTCGCCCTCTTGCCGACCTCGGTCCCGGCAGCCACGGCCGCACGCAGCATATCGCCCGTGGAAAGCTGCGGAATGCCATGCCTAGCAACGATGCGCTGCGCCTGCGTCCCCTTGCCGGCGCCCGGCGGTCCCAGAAGTATAAGTCTCATCGTCCCCTCTTTCCTCCCCGCAATTTCGATTTCTTGATCAGCCCCTCATACTGCTGGGCAATCAGATGTCCCTGGATCTGCGATACGGTATCCAAGGTCACGCTGACGATAATGAGCAGCGAGGTACCGCCAAGCGCCAGAGACACGCCGGTGCGGGCCACGAGAATCTCCGGCAGAATGCAGACGAAGACCAGATAGATCGCGCCAACAACGGTAATGCGAGTCAGAACATAGTCTATGTATTCGGCGGTGCGCTCGCCCGGACGGATGCCCGGAATGAAGCCGCCGTGCCGCTTCAAATTATCCGCCGTTTCCTTCGGGTTGAAGACGATGGCGGTGTAGAAGAAGGCGAAGAACGCGATCAGCAGACCGTAGACGATCATGTAGAGCGCCTGACCATGGCCGAGCGATGCGATGATGGCGGTCGCCCAGCTCGGCAGTTCCGAAGATGTGAAACCAGCAAGCGTCGCCGGCAGCAACAGCAGCGAGGACGCGAAAATCGCCGGGATAACGCCCGAGGTGTTGAGCTTCAGCGGCAGGTGCGAGGTATCGCCCTGGAACATGCGGTTGCCGACCTGGCGCTTCGGATACTGGATCAGCAGCCGACGCTGGGCGCGTTCCACGAACACGATCAGCGCGAACACAGCGATCACGACGACGAGAATCAGGATCGTGACGAAAGCCGAGATCGAACCGACGCTCGAAAGTTCCAGCATGTTGCCGACGGCGGCCGGAAGGCCCGCGACGATGCCGGAGAAGATGATCAGCGAGATGCCGTTGCCGATGCCGCGCGAGGTGATCTGCTCACCAAGCCACATCAGGAACATGGTGCCGCCAACAAGCGTGACGACGGTGGAGAGAATGAAGAACCAGCCGGGATCGGTGACCAGATTGGCGCCGGACTGCAGGCCGATCGCAATGCCGTAGGCCTGCGCCGTCGCCAGCACCACCGTGCCGTAGCGGGTATACTGGTTGATGATCTTGCGGCCCTGCTCGCCTTCCTTCTTCAGCGCTTCCAGCGACGGCACGACGGCGGTCAGGAGCTGCACGATGATCGAGGCCGAGATATAGGGCATGATGCCAAGCGCGAAGATCGCCATGCGCTGCACCGCGCCGCCCGAGAACATGTTGAACATGCCGAGGATGCCCTCGGACTGGCCCTGGAAGGCCTGGGCATAGGCATCGAGATTGATACCGGGAAGCGGGATATGCGTACCCAGCCGGTACACGAGAAGCGCCAGAAGGGTGAACCAGATCCGCTTCTTCAGATCCGTCGCCTTGGCAAAGGTCGAGAAGTTCAGATTGGATGCGAGTTGTTCCGCTGCAGAAGCCATGCGTATCTCCGCGTCGCCGCACGGCCGCAGAAGAGCGCCCGGTGCGAAAAATTGCCCGATTCGTAACAGGCGACATCGCTCCATTTCGAACGTGGGCCGTCTTCACGATAAACCACCCGCTTGGCTTTTTTTGGGGGCCAGCCGGTGGTCGAGGCACATATGGAAGAAAAAACGCCCGGTGTGAAGCACTCCGGGCGTAGATTTTTCAAATAGAAGCCGAATTATTCGGCGTTTTTGGCGCCGGAGGCAACGGTGATCGAGCCGCCGGCCTTTTCGATCTTCTCGATCGCGGCCTTGGAAGCGCCTGCGACTTCGAGCGTCAGCTTGGCCTTCAGTTCGCCGTCGGACAGCACGCGAACGCCGTCCTTGACGCGGCGAATCACGCCGGCTTCCTTGAGGGTTTCGGCGGTGACCGTCTTCTTGGCGTCGAGCTTCTTGGCGTCAACGGCGGCCTGGAGGCGGCCGAGCGACACTTCAGCGAAGTCCTTCGAAAAGATGTTGACGAAGCCGCGCTTCGGCAGACGACGATAGATCGGCATCTGGCCGCCTTCGAAGCCGTTGATGGCAACGCCCGAACGGGACTTCTGGCCCTTGACGCCGCGACCGCCGGTCTTGCCGGAGCCCGAACCGATGCCGCGGCCGAGACGCTTCTTGGAATGCGTCGCGCCTTCGCGATCCTTGATTTCGTTCAGTTTCATGATGGTCTCCCGTCTCACTTCTCGTCGACGACGCGGACGAGATGGGGAATGCTGTTGATCATGCCGCGAACGGAAGGCGTATCTTCCAGGGTGCGCACACGATGCATCTTGTTGAGGCCGAGGCCGATCAGCGTCTGGCGCTGTACGGCGGGACGGCGGATCGGGCTGCCGATCTGCTCAACGGTGACAGTCTTCTTGGTGCTAGCTTTGGCCATGGTTGCCTCCCTTACTCGTCGACAACAGCGCCAGCGGCCTGGCGGCGAGCCTGCAGCGTGGCGTATTTCAGGCCGCGCTGGGCTGCGATGTCCTTCGGATGCATCTGGCTCTTCAGGGCATCAAAGGTGGCGCGAACCATGTTGTAGGGATTGGACGAGCCGGTCGACTTGGCGACGACGTCGGCAACACCCAGGGTTTCGAAAACGGCGCGCATCGGACCACCGGCGATGATGCCGGTACCGGCCTTGGCGGTGCGCAGCAGAACCTTGCCGGCGCCGTGACGGCCCTTGATGTCGTGATGCAGCGTACGGCCGTCGCGCAGCGGCACGAAAATCATCTCGCGCTTGGCGGCTTCCGTCGCCTTGCGGATGGCTTCCGGCACTTCGCGGGCCTTGCCGTGGCCGAAGCCGACGCGGCCCTTGCCGTCGCCGACGACGACGAGCGCTGCAAAGCCCATGCGGCGACCGCCCTTGACGGTCTTGGCAACGCGATTGATGGCAACGAGCTTGTCAACGAATTCGCTGTCGCGCTCATCCCGGTTGTGGCGATCGTCGCGCGATCCCCTTCTGTCCTGTGCCATTGTCCTGTTCCTTTTTCTTTTCCGGGTGCAATCGGCATATGGAAAGGCCGCTAGCCTCTAGCGTGGCGGCCGGCGAACGGTCGGGCGACTTGGCTCTTCAAGAGCAGTATCGGCCCGCCGGGTGCGAGACGCGCTGAGACGCGCGCCTCATAACTTCATCAGAAGCTCAGGCCGCCTTCGCGGGCGCCGTCGGCCAGAGCCTTGACGCGACCGTGAAAGATGAAGGCGCCGCGATCGAACACGACTTCCTTGACGCCGGCCTTGGTGGCGCGCTCGGCGACGAGCTTGCCAACGGCTTCGGCAGCCGCGCGGTCAGCGCCCGTCTTGAGATCGCCACGCAGCGAAGCGTCGAGCGTCGATGCGGCGGCCAGCGTACGGCCGGCGGCGTCATCGATGATCTGGGCATAGATGTTCTTCGAAGAACGATGGACCGACAGACGCGGACGGCCGTTTGCGACCTTCTTGACCTGGCGGCGCACGCGGCTGGCGCGGCGTGCAATGGTTTCTTTCCTGCTAGCCATAACGCGTGATCCTTACTTCTTCTTGCCTTCCTTGCGGACGATGCGCTCTTCCGCGTATTTCACGCCCTTGCCCTTGTAGGGCTCGGGACCGCGATATTCGCGAATGTTCGCAGCGACCTGGCCGACGACTTGCTTGTCGATGCCGGTGACGGTGATTTCCGTCGGCTTCGGGCAAGCGAGCGTGATGCCTTCCGGCGGCTGATACACAACTTCGTGGGAGAAGCCGAGCGAGAGCTGCAGGTTCTTGCCCTGCATCGCCGCGCGGTAACCAACGCCGTTGATCTCGAGCTTGCGCTCGTAACCGTCGGTGACGCCCTTCATGATGTTTTCAACCATGGTCCGGGACATGCCCCACTTGGAGCGGGCTTCCTTGGACTGGTTGATCGGGGAAACGACGATCGCGCCGTCTTCCATTGCAACGCTGACTTCGTCATTGGCGACGAAGAACAGTTCGCCCTTCGGGCCCTTGGCTGTGATCTTCTGGCCGTCCACCGACGCAGTCACACCCTTGGGAACCTGAACGGGCTTTTTACCGATACGAGACATTTGTTTTACCTGTCTGTTTCGCTAGGAGGATCTGCGCGATCTTAGAAGATCGAGCAGAGAACCTCGCCACCAACATTCTGTTCGCGCGCCTGATGATCAGCCATCACACCCTTGGGGGTGGAGAGGATCGTGATACCCAGACCGTTTGCGACCTGCGGAATGGACTTGACCGAGACATAGACCCGGCGGCCCGGCTTGGAAACGCGGGCGATCTCGCGGATCACGGACGCGTTTTCATAATACTTCAGCTCGATTTCGATCTCGGACTTGCCGTTGTCGAAGTCGGTCTGGGTGTAACCGCGGATGTAGCCTTCAGCCTGCAGAACGTCGAGAACGCGGGCGCGCAGCTTGGAAGCCGGCGTGGTCACGGACGTCTTGCGGCGCGAGGCGCCGTTGCGGATACGGGTGAGCATATCGCCCAGGGGATCGGACATTGCCATGAGGCGCCTCCTTACCAGCTCGACTTGACAATACCGGGCACTTTGCCGGTGTTGCCAAGGTCACGAAGTGCGATACGGGACATGCCCAGCTTGCGGTAATACGCACGCGGGCGGCCTGACACTTGGCAACGGTTGCGGATGCGCGTCTTGGAGCCGTCGCGCGGCATATCGGCAAGCTTCAGGGTCGCGCGGAAGCGCTCCTCGATCGGAAGCTTCTGGTCCTTGATGATCGCCTTCAGCGCGGCACGCTTTTCAGCATCCCGGGCAACCGTCTCGCGGCGGCGCTTGTTCTTTTCGACTGCGCTTGTCTTCGCCATGTCGTTGTTCCTTTTCTACGCTCGTCGTTACGGTTACTTGCGGAACGGGAAGTTGAACGCCGTCAAAAGCGCCCGTGCTTCATCGTCCTTGGTAGCCGTCGTGCAAACGATAATATCCATGCCCCACATCTGATCGACCTTGTCGTATTCGATCTCAGGAAACACGATGTGCTCCTTGACGCCCATGGCGAAGTTGCCACGCCCGTCAAAGCTCTTCGGATTGAGGCCCCGGAAGTCGCGAACGCGCGGAAGCGCGATGTTGATGAGGCGATCAACGAATTCATACATGCGGTTGCCGCGCAGCGTCACCTTGGCGCCGATCGGCATGCCTTCGCGGACCTTGAAGCCGGCGATGGAGTTGCGAGCGTGGGTGACGATCGCCTTCTGACCGGCAATCGCGGCCAGATCCGCGGCAGCGTTGGCGGGCTTCTTGCTGTCGCCAACCGCTTCGCCGACGCCCATGTTGATCACGACCTTGTCCAGGCGCGGGATCATCATGCCGTTGGCGTAGGAGAACTGCTCCTGCATCTGCGGGCGGATCTTTTCGAGGTAGACCGTCTTCAGACGCGGCTCATACTTTGCTTCAGCCATCGATCACTTCTCCCGAACGCTTTGCATAGCGGACCTTCTTGTCACCCTCGACCTTGAAACCGACGCGGGTCGGCTTGCCGTCCTTGGGATCGGCAACAGCGAGGTTCGACAGATGGATCGGCGCTTCCTTGGCGATGATGCCGGCTTCGGTGGTCTGCGTCTGGCGCTGGTGGCGACGCACGACATTGATGCCGGAAACGACGGCGCGGTCATCCTTCGGGGAAACCGCGACCACTTCACCGGTGCGACCCTTGTCCTTGCCGGCGATGACGACGACCTTGTCGCCCTTCTTGATTCTCTGCATTTTCCGCGCTCCCTTACAGAACTTCAGGAGCCAGGGAAATGATCTTCATATGGCTCTTGGCGCGCAGCTCGCGCGGCACTGGCCCGAAGATACGCGTACCAATCGGCTCTTTGTTGTTGTTGATCAAAACGGCGGCATTGCCGTCGAAACGGATGACCGAGCCGTCAGCGCGGCGGATGTCCTTCGCCGTGCGCACGACGACGGCCTTCATCACATCGCCCTTCTTGACGCGTCCACGCGGAACAGCCTCTTTCACGGACACGACGATGATATCGCCGACCGAGGCATATTTACGCTTGGAGCCGCCCAGAACCTTGATGCACATGACACGACGCGCGCCGGAATTATCCGCCACGTCGAGGTTTGTTTGCATCTGAATCATATCAGGTCGCCTTCTTGTTGTTACCGGCCCGGTTGGGAACACCCCCTAGACCAGCTTAATCGACACGTATCGAAGCGCCCGCCTGCCCCTATCCCGGAGCCTGCGGCCGCTCAAATTCCCTACCCGGCCCATCGCGCCGCCTTTCAGGCAACACGAGGTCAAGAGCCGGAGCGTCTTGGTGTAGCGTCTTTCAGGATGCCATGCGGATCGAGGATCCGGCCCAAACCTGGGCAGCGCCCTTACGGAAAAGGCCGCCCGTTGCCGGACGCCCTTTGCACATCTGCCGTGCTACATACAGAAATTTCGCCAAAGCGCAAGGGCTCGGGCCAAATACTGCCGGTATTTCCCGATCAAGCGTCGGCGGAAACGGTGGAAACCACCTTCCAGCGCTTGTCTTTGGAAACCGGAGCGCATTCTTCGATGAATACGGTGTCCCCGGTCTTGTACTGGTTCTCGGCGTCGTGCGCCTTGTACTTCTTCGAGCGGCGTACGGTCTTCTGGAGAAGCGGGTGGGCGAAACGACGCTCAACCCGGACGACGACCGTTTTATCGTTCTTGTCGCTAACGACAACGCCTTGCAGGATGCGTTTAGGCATTTTCTTGTCGGTCCCTTACGTTCAGGCCTTGGAGGCCGAAGCCTTCTGGCTTGCGATTGTCTTTACACGCGCGATGTCGCGACGAACCTGCTTGATGCGGCCCGTCTGCTCCAGCTGGCCGGTCGCCTTCTGGAAGCGCAGGTTGAACTGCTCCTTCTTCAGCTTGGCGAGTTCGTCCTTGAGCTGGTCTTCGCTCATGGCGTGTACGTCAGAGGTTTTCATCAGTACCACTCCTTATTCGGCGATGCGCTGGATGAAGCGCGTCTTGACCGAAAGCTTGGCAGCGCCGAGACGCAGGGCTTCGCGGGCAATGTCTTCGCTCACGCCGTCGATTTCGAACATGATCCGGCCGGGCTTGACCTTGGCTGCCCAATAGTCGACGCCGCCCTTACCTTTACCCATACGCACTTCGGTCGGCTTCGAGGTGACCGGAACGTCGGGGAAAATACGGATCCATACACGGCCCGCACGCTTCATGTGACGGGTGATCGCGCGGCGGGCCGCCTCGATCTCGCGTGCGTTGACGCGGTTGGGTTCCTGCGCCTTCAGCCCATATTCACCGAAAGCCAGGTCGCTGCCGCCCTTGGCAACGCCATGGATGCGGCCCTTGAACTGCTTGCGGTACTTTGTACGCTTTGGCTGCAACATTTTCTTTTATCTCCGAACTTCGCCGAACGCCTGAAATCAGGCGTTCTCGCGGCGGCGATTGTTGCCGCTGTTACCCTTGTTGTCGCCTTCGGTCGCGCGACGCTCGGAGGCCATCGGATCGTGCTCAAGGATTTCGCCCTTGAAGATCCAGACCTTGATGCCGCAGATGCCGTATGCGGTTTCAGCTTCGGCCGTGCCGTAGTCGATGTCGGCGCGCAGCGTGTGAAGCGGAACGCGGCCTTCGCGATACCATTCGGTACGCGCGATTTCCGCGCCGCCGAGACGGCCGCCGCAAACGATACGGATGCCTTCGGCGCCCATGCGCATCGCGGTCTGAACCGAACGCTTCATGGCGCGGCGGAACGCGATACGGCGCTCGAGCTGCTGAGCGATCGACTGTGCAACCAGCGTGGCGTCGGTTTCCGGCTTGCGCACTTCAACGATGTTGAGGTGCATTTCCGAATCCGTCATCGTGCCAAGCTTGCGGCGCAGCTTTTCGATATCAGCGCCCTTCTTGCCGATGATCAGGCCCGGACGCGCCGAGTGGATCGTCACGCGGCACTTCTTGTGCGGACGCTCGATCACGACCTTGGAAACGCCAGCCTGCTTCAGTTCCTTCTGAATATAGCTGCGGATCTTCAGGTCTTCATGAAGAAGCTTGCCATATTCATGGTTGTCTGCGAACCAGCGGCTGTCCCAGGTGCGGTTGATACCGAGGCGGAAGCCGATCGGATTGATTTTCTGACCCATTATGCGGCCTCCTCTTCGACTTCGCGAACGACGATCGTCAGGTGCGAGAACGGCTTCAGGATGCGCGATGCGCGGCCACGACCACGAACCATGAAGCGCTTCGCGACAATCGACTTGCCGACATAGGCTTCCGCGACGATGAGCTGGTCAGGGTCGAGATCGTGGTTGTTTTCTGCATTCGCGATCGCCGATTCCAGCGTCTTGCGGACCGTCTCGGAAACCCGCTTCTGCGAGAATTCGAGTTCGGCCAGCGCCCGGTCAACCTTCTTGCCGCGGATCATGGCGGCGACGAGGTTGAGCTTCTGCGGGCTGACGCGGATGGTGCGCGTAACGGCCTGCGCCTCATTTTCCTTAAGCCGGCGCGCGGCTTTTGCCTTGCCCATTGTTACTTCCTCTTCGCCTTCTTGTCGGCGCCGTGACCATAATAGGTACGGGTCGGCGCGAATTCGCCGAACTTGTGACCGACCATGTCTTCCGATACCGAAACCGGAATGTGTTTCGAACCATTGTAGACGCCGAAGGTCAGGCCGACGAACTGCGGCATGATCGTGGAGCGACGGCTCCAGATCTTGATCACTTCGTGGCGGCCGCCTTCACGAACCTTCTCAGCCTTCTTGAGAAGATAGCCGTCAACGAACGGTCCCTTCCATACTGAACGAGCCATTTCAGACTACCTCTCTTATTTCTTCTTCTGGTGGCGCGAACGCATGATGAACTTGTCGGTCGACTTGTTCTTGCGCGTACGCTTGCCCTTGGTGGGCTTGCCCCAGGGCGAGACCGGGTGACGACCACCGGAGGTGCGGCCTTCACCACCACCGTGCGGGTGGTCGATCGGGTTCATGACGACGCCGCGAACATGCGGACGCTTGCCCCGCCAGCGCGAACGACCGGCCTTGCCGTCATTCGTGTTGGAGTGATCGGGGTTCGATACAGCGCCGATCGTTGCAAGGCAAGAGCCCGGCACCAGACGCTGTTCGCCGGAGTTGAGCCGCAGGATCGCCATGCCCTGGTCGCGACCGACCAGCTGCACATAGGTGCCTGCCGAACGGGCGATCTGACCGCCCTTGCCCGGCTTCATCTCGACGTTATGCACGATCGAGCCGACCGGGATGTTCTGCAGCGGCATCGCATTGCCGGGCTTCACGTCGATGGCGCTGTCTGCAGCCTGCACCTTGTCGCCGACAGCCAGACGCTGCGGAGCAAGGATGTAGGCCAGTTCGCCATCGGCGTAGTTGATCAGCGCGATGAAGGCCGACCGGTTCGGGTCGTATTCAAGACGCTCGACCGTGCCCTCGACGCCGAACTTGCGACGCTTGAAGTCGATCATGCGATAGGTGCGCTTGTGGCCACCGCCCTGGAAGCGCGCCGTAACGCGACCGTAGTTGTTACGGCCACCCTTCGAAGACAGGCCCTGCGTCAACGCCTTGACGGGCTTGCCCTTGTAAAGCTCCGAACGCTCGACGATTACCAGTTGGCGCTGGCTCGGCGTTGTCGGATTGAATGTTTTCAATGCCATTTTCTCATTCCCTATTGGGTCTTTACCCTAACGGGTCTGTTTCAAACGCCGGTCGTCACGTCCACGGACTGGCCTTCAGCCAGGGTGACGATCGCCTTCTTGACGTCCTTCTGCTTGCCGGAGAAATTCCGGAAGCGCTTGATCTTGCCCTTGCGTACAAGCGTGTTGACCGCCTTGACCTTGACGCCGAAGAGTTCTTCGACGGCGGCCTTGATCTCGGGCTTGCTTGCAGTCTTGGCAACGTTGAACACGACCTGGTTGTTGTCGGAAACAAGGGTCGATTTTTCAGTGATGACCGGCGAAACGATCACGTCGTAATGGCGGATATCGCTCATTTGAACCGCTCCTCCAGAGCTTCGACCGCAGACTTCGACAGCACGAGCTTGCCGCGGCGCAGGATGTCATACACGTTGATGCCCTGAACCGGCAGAACATCGATATTCGGAATGTTGCGGGCCGCCAGCTTGAAGTTGCCGTCCACTTCCGCACCGCCGATGATCAGCGCGTTGTCGAGGCCGAGACCGGTGAACTGCGAAAGCAGCGCCTTGGTCTTGGCTTCCTTGGCAACCAGATCGTCGATGATGATCAGGTCCTCGGACTTCGCCTTGGTCGACAGCGCATGCTTCAGAGCGAGCGCGCGGACCTTTTTCGGCAGATCGTGCGAGTGATCGCGAACGACCGGACCATGGGCAACACCACCGCCGCGGAACTGCGGCGCACGCTTGGCGTGGTGGCGGGCGTTACCGGTGCCCTTCTGCTTGTACATCTTGGCGCCGGTCAGCGACACTTCCGAGCGTCCCTTGACCTTGTGCGAACCCTGACGCTTGGCAGCGAGCTGGTAGCGAACCATGCGGGCGAGGATGTCTTCGCGCGGCTCGAGGCCGAAGATCTCGTCCTTCAGGCTGACTTTGCCGGCGTCCTTGCCCTCAAGTGTTTTAACTGTGAGATCCATTATTCGGCTCCATTGGTTTCAGCCGCACGCAGGCCGGCAGGCCGCGGCGCATTTTCAGGAACACCGGACTTCACGGCATCGCGAACCGTAATCCAGGCGCCCTTCGAACCGGGAACGGCGCCCTTGACTAGGATCAGGCCGCGCTCTTCATCAGTGCGGACAACCTCGAGGTTCTGCGTGGTGACGCGGGTCTGGCCCATGTGACCGGCCATCTTCTTGCCCTTCCAGACCTTGCCCGGGTCCTGGTTGGAACCGGTCGAGCCGTGCGAGCGGTGCGAGACCGAAACGCCGTGGGTGGCGCGAAGGCCGCCGAAGTTGTGGCGCTTCATCGCACCGGCAAAACCCTTACCGATGGTGGTGCCGGTGACGTCGACGAGCTGGCCCGAAACGAAGTGGCTGGCCGTCAGTTCGGCGCCAACATCGAGCAGGTTGTCTTCCGACACGCGGAATTCGACGAGCTTGGCCTTCGGCTCGACGGAGCCGGCGGCAAAGTGCCCGCGCAGCGCCTTCGAGGTGTTCTTGACCTTCGAGCGGCCGGCGCCGAGCTGAACGGCGGTGTAGCCGTTCTTTTCCTTGGTGCGCGTGGAGACGACCTGGCAGCCTTCCATTCGCAAAACTGTTACAGGGATATGCTCTCCTGCGTCTGTGAAGACGCGGGTCATTCCCACCTTCTGTGCTATCACACCTGAACGCATCGGTTCGTTCCTTTTAGAGTTCCGGCCTTCGGCAAAGCCTCCGGCGTGTCTCTTTTTGGGACATCATGCGCGCTTCCATAAAGCGCCCAGCGATTGGTCCCGTTTAATTATCCCTCGCCCTGGAAATCAGAGCTTGATTTCAACGTCCACGCCGGCAGCCAGATCGAGCTTCATCAGCGCGTCAACGGTCTGCGGGGTCGGGTCGACAATGTCGAGCAGGCGCTTGTGGGTGCGCATTTCAAACTGCTCGCGGCTCTTCTTGTCGATATGCGGGCCACGGTTGACCGTGAACTTCTCGATCCGCGTCGGAAGCGGAACCGGACCGCGAACATTGGCGCCCGTGCGCTTGGCCGTCGAAACGATCTCACGCGTGGAGGCATCAAGGATCCGGTGATCAAACGCCTTCAGGCGGATGCGGATATTCTGGCCGTTCATGCGACTCGTCCTTGTCTTGTTCTTATCTCCGCCATCTCTCTTCGATCAGGCGCGTTGCTAACTTGCAGCCCGGGCTTGCCGGCTTTTCAAACATCTGCAGGGGCGGCTGACCCGCCCCTGGCATATTTGCGTCAAGCCCTCAGGGCCAGCCGCTTACTTGATGATCGAGGCGACGATGCCGGCGCCGACGGTACGGCCGCCTTCGCGGATCGCGAAGCGCAGCTTTTCTTCCATCGCGATCGGAACGATCAGCTCGACGTCAACCGTGACGTTGTCGCCCGGCATAACCATTTCCGTGCCTTCCGGCAGCGTGACGACACCGGTCACGTCCGTGGTGCGGAAGTAGAACTGCGGACGATAGTTGGTGAAGAACGGCGTATGACGGCCGCCTTCGTCCTTCGTCAGGATGTAGGCTTCTGCCTTGAACACGGTGTGCGGGGTGACCGAACCGGGCTTGCAGAGGATCTGGCCGCGCTCGACCTGATCGCGCTGGACGCCGCGGATAAGCGCGCCGATGTTGTCGCCGGCCTGGCCCTGGTCGAGCAGCTTGCGGAACATCTCAACGCCGGTAACCGTCGTCTTCTGCGTGTCCTTGATACCGACGATCTCGACTTCCTCGCCAACCTTAACGATGCCGCGCTCGACGCGACCGGTCACGACCGTACCGCGACCCGAGATCGAGAACACGTCTTCGATCGGCATCAGGAAGGGCTGGTCGATCGGACGCTCGGGCGTCGGGATGTAGTCGTCGACGGCGGCCATCAGTTCGCGAACGGCGTCTTCGCCGATCTTCTTGTCCGAATCTTCGAGAGCGGCCAGAGCCGAACCCTTGATGATCGGGATTTCGTCGCCGGGGAACTCGTAAGAGTCGAGCAGCTCGCGGACTTCCATTTCGACGAGCTCGAGCAGCTCTTCGTCATCGACCTGGTCGACCTTGTTCAGGAACACGACGATCGCCGGAACGCCAACCTGACGGGCAAGCAGGATGTGCTCGCGGGTCTGCGGCATCGGGCCGTCGGCGGCGGACACAACCAGGATCGCGCCGTCCATCTGGGCAGCGCCGGTGATCATGTTCTTCACATAGTCGGCGTGGCCGGGGCAGTCGACGTGGGCGTAGTGACGCTTGTCGGTCTCATACTCGACGTGCGCGGTCGAGATGGTGATGCCGCGGGCCTTTTCTTCCGGAGCCGCGTCGATCTGGTCATACGCGCGGAAATCGCCGAAATACTTCGTGATCGCTGCCGTCAGCGACGTCTTGCCATGGTCAACGTGGCCGATCGTGCCGATGTTTACGTGCGGCTTGCTCCGCTCAAACTTTGCTTTTGCCATTTTAAGGCTCCTATTCCTGTCGAACCCGCGAAGGGGTCAATCTCATTATCTTTGAGGCCGTGCTCCGGTCACTTCTGACCGGAGTATTTCGCCTGAATTTCCTGTGCCACATTCGAAGGCACCGGCGCATTGTGGTCGAAGACCATCGAATACTGGGCGCGGCCCTGCGACATCGAGCGCAGCGTGTCGACATATTTGAACATGTTGGCGAGCGGAACCTGGGCTTCGATCACCGTCGCGTTGCCGCGCGGTTCCTGACCCTGGATCTGACCGCGACGGGAGTTCAGGTCGCCGATGACATCGCCGACGTAATCTTCAGGCGTCACGACCTCGACCTTCATGATCGGCTCGAGAAGCTGGGCGCCAGCCTTGCGGGCTGCTTCGCGGAAGCAGGCGCGCGATGCGATTTCGAAGGCGAGAACCGACGAGTCGACATCATGGTAGGCACCGTCAACCAGCGTGGCCTTGATGCCGAGCATCGGGAAGCCTGCCAGCGGACCGGAGGACAGAACGCTTTCGATACCCTTCTGAACGCCAGGAATATATTCCTTCGGAACGGAACCGCCGACGATCTTGGATTCGAATACGAAATCCTCGCCATCCGGATTGGGTTCGAAAATAATCTTGACGCGCGCGAACTGACCCGAACCACCCGACTGCTTCTTGTGGGTGTAGTCTTCCTCGTGAGCCTGCGTGATCGTTTCGCGGTAGGCCACCTGCGGCGCGCCGACATTGGCCTCGACCTTGAACTCGCGCTTCATGCGGTCGACGAGGATGTCGAGGTGAAGCTCGCCCATGCCGGCGATGATGGTCTGACCGGACTCTTCGTCAGTGGCAACCCGGAAGGACGGATCCTCGGCGGCCAGACGGTTGAGGGCGAGACCCATCTTTTCCTGATCGGCCTTGGTCTTCGGCTCGATCGCGATCCGGATAACCGGCTCGGGGAACTCCATCCGCTCCAGGATAACAGGCTTCAGCGGATCGCAGAGCGTGTCACCGGTGGTGGTCTCCTTGAGGCCGGCAAGCGCGACGATATCGCCGGCATAAGCCACGTCAATGTCCGAACGGGAGTTCGAGTGCATCTGCAGCATGCGGCCGACGCGCTCGCGCTTTTCCTTGACCGTGTTCATAACGCCCGATCCCTTTTCGATCGTGCCGGAATAGACACGGCAGAAGGTCAGCGAACCGACGAAGGGGTCGTTCATGATCTTGAACGCCAGCATCGACAGCGGCTCGTTGTCATCGGCCTTACGCGAGATTTCGGCCTCGGTCTTGACGTCGATACCCTTGATCGCGGGAATTTCGACCGGCGACGGCAGGAAGTCGACAACAGCGTCGAGCAGCGGCTGAACGCCCTTGTTCTTGAACGCCGAGCCGCACAGCATCGGGAAGAACTCGACGTTGATCGTACCCTTGCGGATGAGTTCGCGGATCTTGTCGTTATCGGGCATATTGCCTTCGAGGTAAGCCTCCATGGCTTCCTCGTCGATATCGACGATCGTCTCGATCATCAGCTCGCGGTACTCTTCGGCCTTGTCCTTCATGTCAGCCGGGATGTCGGTGACGTCCCACTGAGCACCAAGATGCTCGCCATCCCAGACCAGAGCCTTCATCTCGATCAGGTCGATCACGCCGGCGAAGTCGTTTTCAGCGCCGATCGGCAGCTGGATGACAACCGGGGTCGCGCCGAGACGGGACTTCACCATGGAGACCGAGCGATAGAAGTCGGCGCCGATCTTGTCCATCTTGTTGCAGAAGATCATCCGCGGAACGTTGTACTTGTCAGCCTGACGCCAGACGGTTTCCGTCTGCGGCTCAACACCGGCATTGGCGTCGAGAAGGGCGACAGCACCGTCAAGCACGCGCAGCGAACGCTCGACTTCGATGGTGAAGTCAACGTGGCCGGGGGTGTCGATGATGTTGAAGCGGCGCTTCTTGCCGTCGCGACCTTCCCAGAAGGTGGTCGTCGCAGCGGACGTGATCGTGATGCCGCGCTCCTGCTCCTGCTCCATCCAGTCCATGGTAGCAGCACCGTCGTGGACTTCACCGATCTTATGAGACTTGCCGGTATAAAACAGGATGCGCTCGGTCGTCGTGGTCTTGCCAGCGTCGATATGCGCCATGATCCCGAAATTGCGGTAGTCTTCGATTTTGTAGTCGCGAGCCATGATATCAGGCCTTCCTCGGTGTTCTAATTACCAGCGGTAATGCGAGAATGCGCGGTTGGCATCGGCCATCTTGTGCGTGTCTTCACGCTTCTTGACGGCGGAGCCGCGATTGCTCGAAGCATCCATGAGCTCGCCGGACAGGCGCTCGATCATGGTGGTTTCGTTGCGCTTGCGCGCGGCAGCAATCAACCAGCGGATGGCAAGCGCCTGGCGGCGCTCGGGACGGACGTCGACGGGAACCTGGTAGGTAGCACCGCCAACACGACGGGAGCGAACCTCAACGTGCGGAGCAACGTTGTCGAGGGCCTGATGGAAAACCTCAACCGGGTTCTGCTTCAGCTTGCCTTCGACAGCGTCGAGCGCGCCGTAGACGATCGATTCGGCGACCGACTTCTTGCCGTGCAGCATGACGGCATTCATGAACTTGGTGATCACCAGATCGCCGAACTTGGGATCCGGGTTGATCTCACGCTTTTCTGCACTGTGGCGTCGTGACATGTTCTTTGTCTCTCAACAGTTGCGGCGCTTAAAACGCGGAGAACCTCGCGCAGCGCCAGAGAAATGAAAACCGAATTACTTCG
Source organism: Martelella mediterranea DSM 17316 (assembly GCF_002043005.1). Lineage (NCBI taxonomy): Bacteria > Pseudomonadati > Pseudomonadota > Alphaproteobacteria > Hyphomicrobiales > Aurantimonadaceae > Martelella > Martelella mediterranea. The sequence goes on from NZ_CP020330.1 coordinate 4,263,482, forward strand.
GACGCTTCGCACCGTACTTCGAACGACGCTGCTTACGATTCTTGACGCCCTGGGTATCGAGCACGCCACGGATGATGTGGTAACGCACGCCCGGCAAGTCCTTCACGCGGCCGCCGCGGATCATAACGACGGAGTGTTCCTGCAGGTTGTGGCCTTCGCCCGGGATATAGCCAATGACTTCAAAGCCGTTGGTCAGGCGGATCTTGGCAACCTTACGAAGCGCCGAGTTCGGCTTCTTCGGCGTCGTGGTGTAGACGCGGGTGCAAACGCCGCGCTTCTGCGGGTTCTGCTCCAGAGCCGGAACCTTATTCCGCTTCACCTGGGGCTGACGCGGCTTGCGGATCAATTGGTTTACGGTAGGCATTCAACCATCCCTTGATTTCGTGTCTCATCGCCCTTCTGGGGCATATTCCATGCCGTTTCCGGCGATAAAGAAGCACATCAAGCGCTATATGCGCACAAGCACGGCCCAAGCCGCCTTTCCGGCGGATGGACCTAAAAGCAGAGGACACAGGCGCTTTGCCGCGTCATGCGTGCAGCATTTGATCTTCAACGTGCTGTATAGAACCTAGTCTGAGGTGAACTCCGGGACATTTGGCTTCCCGAACGGCCAGACCTCACATGGGTTCCGTTGGCGCGGACATACTCGGTTCCCCGGCCACCGTCAAGCCTGAAGCCCGGAATTTCTTTACCAAAACCCTTAAGGGTCGGCGGTTTGCGGGCCATTCTCACTGAGGCGGCAAGTTTTGGCAACAAGCGGACCGCCCGACGCAATAAAATGACTCGCCGCTCATGACGCCCGCCCGTCGAGGTCGATCATGCGCGTGACGCCGATTCTCTCAAGGAACGTCGCGTCGTGGCTGACCACTAGGATCGCCCCGTCATAGGCGTTGAGTCCCGCCTCCAGCGTGGCGAGGCTCTCGAGGTCGAGATGGTTGATCGGCTCGTCGAGAATCAGCAGTTCCATCGGCCGGGTGCCGCCGATCGCGACGGCGAGCCCCGCCCGCAATCGCTCGCCGCCGCTCAGCGTCGATACCATCCGCAAGGCGGCATCGGCACGGAACCGAAATCGCGCCAACGCGGCCCGGCAGGCATTCTCGTCGTCATCGGGATTGAGACGGCGGAAATTGTCGCGCACGGTCTGGTCCGGATCAAGCAGCGACACCGTCTGGTCGAACAGCGCATGGGTCACATGGATTGCGGCGCTGCCGCCAAGCGGAGCGAGCCTGCCGGTCAGGACGCGGATCAGCGTCGACTTGCCTGCCCCGTTGCGACCGACAATCGCCACCCGTTCGGGACCCGTCATCTCGAAGGAAAGATCGCGAAACAGGGGTTGCTCCGGACGGTAGCTGCCGGTAAGACGGTCCGCCGTGGCGACCCGCCTGCCCGAGGCAAGCCCCGAACGCGCAAGCATCACCGTGAACGGCGCGACCACCTCGACCCTGGCCCGGGCGTTCGCCAGTTCCGCCGCCGCCTCCTGCTGCTGGCGTTCGGACAGCGCCTTGTCGCGCGCGCCGGTCCGTTCCGCCTGCGCCTTCATCCCGTCGAGCACCATTTTCGGCTGGTCGCGACGGTCGCGCAGCCGGCGTCCCTTGGCATCGCGCCGCGCCTTGCGCTCGGAGCGTTCGCGCACGGTGCGTGCCGCCTTGCGCACATCCTTTGCGGCATCGCGGAGTTCGTGCTCCAGCGCCAGCCGCTCGGCCTCCTTCTCCGCCGCGTAGAAGCTGAAATTGCCGCCATAGCGCGTCATGCCGAGCGATGTCAGTTCGACGATCGAATCCATATGCTCCAGAAGCGCGCGGTCATGGCTGACCACCAGCGCGCCGCCGCGAAAATCCCCGAGGAAGCGGAGAAGGGCTTCCCGCCCGGGGGCATCGAGATTGTTGGTGGGTTCGTCGAGCAGGATGAAGTCCGGCGTTTCGAAAGCCAGCGCCGCCAGCCGGGCGCGGGTGACCTCGCCGCCGGAAAGCCGCCCCAGAGGTGTTGAAAGCGGCGCTGCCAGATCCAGCCGGGCAAGCGCGGCAACCGCCCTCTCCTCCGCTGTCCAGTCGATCGCGGCAAGCGTTTCGGCATCGGCCTCGCCGCGCTCCGCCCGTTCGATCGCCGCCAGCATGGCATCGATGCCGAAGAGCGTGGCCAGGGTCTCGCCCTCGCCCGCAGAAACCGCCTGATCGAGCACGGCGATCCGACCGACGACCTCAACGCTGCCGGAGGACGGCGTCAGCGCGCCGGCGATGAGCTTGAGCAGTGTCGTCTTGCCAACGCCGTTGCGGCCGACGAAGCCCGTCAGCCCGGCGCTGAAAACCGCGGAAATGTCTTTGAAAAGCGTGTGGCCGTCAGCAGTGCTGTAGGACAGGCCGGAAAGCGTGATGGACGCATGCATGGATGGAATTCTCCCTCGAAGCCAGAATCAGTGCTGTCTTGAGGTGATAAATCATCGTCCCGCGCATCCTTGTCGTTTGCTACCGCCTCTATCTATGCCATCCCTGCGGTCGTTTCAAGATCGCCAATGGCCGCTCGCCGCATCAGGAAACCGGTCCGCTTCCAAGGGTAAACTGGCCGAAATTCGGAAATGCCGACGAGGCGGTATTGCCGTCGTGGGCGAGAGGCTCCGTGATATCCATCTCGCTCTGGAACAGCGCCCAATTATCGGTCGCAAGCATCTGCTCGGTGCCGGACCAGCCGGTCGAGCCCGCAAGCCAGATCAGTTCCGCATGGCCTGCGCCGACCACGGCGGAGGCCACGGTTCCGGAGCCATAAACCCCGAGCCGGTATGCGCCCTTCAGCGCCTTGGAAACGGCGGCGAAATAGGATTCCACGGTCTGGAGATCGGCGCTCTCATAATAGTCATAGTCCACGGAGAAATAGATCGCGGAGCCATGCGGCTGGCCGATCGCGGCCGCAAGTTTCAGCGCCTGCGCGGCATCGCGGCTTCCGTTTGCAGGGTCGAGATCGCCGATCTTTCCGTCCGCGCCGCCGGTCTGCTCGAACACGACCGCCATCGTGAGGCCGGCTGCGGCAAGGGCGCTGGCCTCGGCCGGCTGAAACTGCTTCTGCGGCAGGGACGAGGAATCCTCGAGATTGTAATAGCGGATGACGGTCTCGACGCCGCCGCTTTTCAGTTGGGGAATATAGGCCGTCGTGTCCCACGGCGTATCAATGATCCTGTACATAGCGCTCCATCCTCGCCAAACTCGATTACACAACCTATGGTATAGTAAATATCGAACGGCAACCAGATGGAAAATCTATGGTCGCTTTCAAGGCCCGGATCGCGATATCATGCGACGAAGCAGGCTCCGCGCCACACCGTAAAACGCCCCTTATTCCCGGCAAATACTGATGCGGATCGGGAGCGACATCACAGAAAGGCCCGACATGATTGCCATACCCGGCTACACCAGCGACGGCGAGCGCATGGTCTTCATCATCACCGGCAAGGTCTACCACGAGTGGAATGGCGATACCGAGGTCCATGTCCTGATCGCCGCGCCGGACGAGGACACCGCCGTGCGCAACACGCTGAACGCGCTGGCAAACGAGGGCTACTCGGAGGCCGACCTTGACCAGATCGGCATGATTTCCGAAATCCCCGACGAAGAGCCCCACGCGTCAGCCTATCAGACGGCGCTCGAAGGCGAAGTGGCGATCGTGAAGCTCGGCGGCAGCGCAGACGGCGGCTTCTGAAACTGGCGCTCGGACGCTTTCAATGGATATTCGCGAGCAAGACAACGCCAGAATGCCGCTCAGCCGGCGCTCTCGCTCGGCGATGGCGTCCATGCATGATGGTTGGCCGGAAAGGCGCGTGAGAACTGTCGGGCGGGCATCGGCCGGCCGATCAGGAACCCTTGAATGCAGATGTCGGGATAGATGGCAACGAGATGGTCGGCCTGGCCTTTGGTTTCCACGCCCTCGCAGATCAGGGTCACCTCGAGCACCGCGGCAAGCTCACAGACCTTGCTGACGATCACCGCGCCGATCGCCTGCTGATCGAGCGCCTGGGTGAACATCCGGTCGATCTTGATGCCCGCGATCGGCATGCGGGCGATATAGGCAAGGTTCGAATAGCCGGTGCCGAAATCGTCGATGAGGATGCGATAGCCGCGTCTGCTGAAAGCCGCCATCGCCTGGGTCAGGCTGTCCTGGCTCGCCGTCGAACGCTCCGTCAGTTCCAGCGCGACCTGACCGGCGGAAAGCCCGTGGGACCGGGTTTCGGTCTCGAGAAAATCCAGAAACTCCAGGCTCAGTATGTCCTCGGAGGCAACATTGATGCTGACATAGAAATCCGGATCGGCGGCAAAATGCGCCGCCATGTCGGTGAATGCCCGCCTGACGACGCTGCGGGTGATCTGCCCGATGAACCCGCAGGTCTCCGCCGCGGGAATGAAATGATCGGGCGGGATCAACGTCCCGTCGAAATCGACCAGCCGCGCAAGGGCCTCCGCCCCGCATATTCTATTGTCGGAAAGCCTGACGATCGGCTGATAATGCACCGTCAGCCGATCGTCGTTCAGCGCCCGCTCCAGCTTCTGGCGCCATGACCGGCCTTCACGATAGAGATGCGCGTGCCAGAGCCCGAGACACGCGCCCGCCGAAACACCGCCGGCCAGGACAAGCAGGAAATCAAGCGGCGCCGTCTTCAAAAGGGCGGGCGCGTCATAGGTGGCGACGACGCAGACATCGATCTTGTCATTGCAGCGCGAATAGACCCTTCGCTGCGCAATGCGATACCAATCACTATTACTTCCGAGCAAAGGCGCGAGCCCTTCGGTATCGCCGAAGGATTGATAGCTGTAGCTGGCATCGCTGGTCAGCACCAGGGCGGCCAGGCGCTCGGCGGGGTCTTCGTAGCGCGCGAAGGCGGTGGGCGCCGTCATCACGACGCTGTTGCCGAAGGAAGACATATCGACCGCAAGGCCAGCCGGCGCGATGCCCCTGGCGCCCTTCCAGAGCGTGGCCGCGTTGACGCCCACGACCTGCGAACGCGGCGGCATCTTCACCGGCGTTGCCAGTTCGCCCCATATGCCGGTACAGACCAGGTACCCGTCCCTCAAACGACCGACGTCGGTAAGATACGGAGCGGCGAAAACGACGCCGCGCATCGCCTCCAGGTCCTCTGCGGAACAGGGCGCATTGTCAGATCGGTCGAGGGTGCGCAATACCGTCAGACTGGTTTCGGCGACGGAGACCGCGTTTTGAAAGACATCGGAGCCATAATAGTCGACATATTCGTCGGCGCTATGGTTGCGGATGAACTCGGCGATCACCAGCGAACATATCCCGCCCAGAAAGACCCAGACAAGACAGATGATCCAGATACTCCGTCTACCCGCCTCCATAGCGCTTCCTTTCCGCCGCCGCGCTAATCAGGGGACCTTTTGGCTCTCCCCTTCTGAAGCGCAAATCGCCCCGCAATCGCTCCCAGATCGACCGCCGACGACAAGACCGCGTAACCAGCAAATGTTATCGCTAGCATTTTAGCAGTAAATGTCAAAGACCGCCGAAAGTCGGTATCCTCTTACACAAAAGCGTGAAAACGCTTGGCCGGAAGCCGAAGCTGGTGCCTGTTCGCCCGGCTGCGGCTCGCTTTGCGGGTTTATCGCGGAGGTCATTGGCGGTCGCCTCGTCGGCGCGGGAGGTCTTTCGGCGGGCGTCGACGATGAGGTCGTCGCGGGACGCGCCGCGACGACCATCCATGTCATGAACATGGCGACCCGTACCGGCTTTGTTATCAGAACGCATGAAGCGCTCCATTCTTCCATGCGAAGCGAAGGCATGAAATCACCTGATCGCCGCTCGCTCCGCAACCACTTCAGTCTGTGCGTCCGCCGTTGTTTTGGCTAACGATATTTCAGTAGGACCCAAAAATGGTCCAGCCGCACCGTAAACGAGGGAAGCGGAGGAATAGCGGTAACAGGCCGGAGCCAGAATGTTTCCTACCGGCTGAAGGCCGAACGCATCAGACCGAAACCGGCCATGGCGAACAGACCGGCCACCGCGCCTTCGATGGCGCGCCTGAACCGCTGATATCCCGCCATCGCGCCCGGCAGCGAAAACACCAGGGCATAAAGCATGTAATTGACGAGCCCGAGGATCATGCAAAATCCCGTGGCGATAATCATCGGCTGCCCGCCGGACTCCGCGCCAATGGAAAGCGCCGCCATCCACGCCAGCACTGCCTTGGGATTCGAGAGGTTGAGGACAAGTCCGCGGCGAAACCAACGCCCGTCCACGGCCGTTTTCCCGCCAGTTTCAACGCCTGCTTTTGCCGCCGCGCGCGCCGACTGAAAGGCAAGGTAAAGCAGATAGGCCCCGCCGAGCACTTTAAGCACACTCAGGAAATATACCGATCCCTGAAGCATCGCACCCATTCCCGTCGCAGCGATAACGCCCCAGAATGAAAGCCCCGCAGCAAGACCGGCGCCGAAAACAAGCCCCGCGGCTCTGCCAAACCGCATCGCAATCGTCGCGACGGCGATATTGGCCGGACCGGGCGAGACGGCAACGACAAAGAATGCCAGCGCGATGGCGAGAATACCGGACAGATGGGCCATGGACGTGGTCCCCGCTACGTTTGAAAAACAGGTTACGCGCGTTGGCAACGCGTCGCAAGCTTGTCTGGCGACAGAGCGCTTCACAACAGAAAAGCCGCCGGTGCGAGACCGGCGGCTTCCAGATCAGACAGCTTCAACGCAGAGGCTTATTCGCCCGGCTGCGGCTCGCTTTCCGGGTTCATGGCGGACAGCATCGGGGTCGCCTCGTCGGCGCCGGAGGCCTTGCGGCGGGCGTCGATGATGAGCTCGTCGCGGGTGGTCGCGATGCGACGGACCTGCGACATGGCGCGACCGGTGCCGGCCGGGATCAGACGGCCGACGATGATGTTTTCCTTCAGGCCCTGCAGGGTATCGACCTTGCCGGCGATCGCCGCTTCGGTCAGCACCTTGGTGGTTTCCTGGAAGGAAGCCGCCGAGAAGAAGGACGGCGTCTGCAGCGAGGCCTTGGTGATGCCGAGCAGCACCGGTTCGCCTTCCGCAGGCTTCTTGCCCTGCGCGACCAGTTCCTCGTTGAGATTGTCGAAGGCGATCGCCTCGACAATATCGCCGGAGATATAGCCGCTGTCGCCCGAAGACGTGATCTCGATCTTCTGCAGCATCTGGCGAACGATCACCTCGATGTGCTTATCGTTGATCACCACGCCCTGCAGACGATAGACTTCCTGGATCTCGTTGACGAGGTAGGAGGCCAGCGCCTCGACGCCCTTGATCGCAAGGATGTCGTGCGGAGCGGGGTTGCCGTCGAGGATGTAGTCACCCTTCTCGATGTAGTCGCCATCCTGCAGGTGGAACGGCTTCGACTTGGGAATGAGATATTCCACCGGCTCGACACCGTCTTCCGCAGGCTCGATCTGGATGCGGCGCTTGTTCTTGTAGTCGCGGCCGAAGCGGATCGTACCGTCGATCTCGGCGATCACGGCATGGTCCTTCGGACGGCGGGCTTCGAACAGTTCGGCCACGCGCGGCAGACCACCGGTAATGTCCTTGGTCTTGGCGCTTTCCAGCGGCGAACGTGCAAGCACGTCACCCTGGCTGACCTTCTGGCCGGGCTCGACCGAGAGGATCGCGTCCACCGAAAGCGGCAGGCGGGCTTCGGTGCCACGCGGCAGCTTCAGGATTTCGCCGTCTTCGCCCTTGATGACGATTGCCGGCTTCAGATCCGAACCGCGCGGCGTCGAGCGCCAGTCGATGACCGAACGCTTGGTGAAGCCGGTGGCCTCGTCCGTGGTTTCGGTAACCGAAAGACCTTCGACCAGATCCTCGAAATCAACCGTACCGGAGATTTCCGTCATCATCGGGCGGGTATAGGGATCCCACTCGGCGAGACGCTGGCCGCGCTTGACCTTGTCGCCGTCGTCCACGAACAGCTTCGAACCGTAGGCGACCTTCTGCGAGGACCGCTCCTGATCGCGCTGGTCGAGGATCTGGATCGCCATGTTGCGGCCCATCGCCACCAGAACGCCGTCGGAATTGCGCAGAACGTTGCGGTTCTTGATGCGCACCGTGCCCTCATAGGAGGATTCCAGGAACGACTGGTCAACCACCGTTGCCGTACCGCCAAGGTGGAAGGTACGCATGGTGAGCTGGGTGCCCGGCTCGCCGATCGACTGCGCGGCGATGACGCCGACAGCCTCGCCGAGGTTGACCGGCGTTCCGCGTGCAAGGTCGCGACCGTAGCAGACCTGGCAGACGCCCGTCTGGACTTCGCAGGTCAGCGCCGAACGGATCTGCACCGACTGGATGCCGGAGGCTTCGATCCGCACGACGTCCGCCTCGTTGATCTGGCGGCCGGCCTCGACGATCAGTTCGCCGGTGGTCGGGTCCTCGATGTCAACGAGGGCGGCACGGCCGAGAACGCGCTGGCCGATGGACGCAACCACCTGACCGGCATCGACGATGGCGGTCATGGTCAGGCCCTTGTCGGTGCCGCAATCTGCCGTGTTGACGATGCAATCCTGCGCGACGTCGACCAGACGACGGGTCAGGTAACCCGAGTTCGCCGTCTTCAAGGCGGTATCGGCCAGACCCTTACGGGCGCCGTGCGACGAGTTGAAGTACTCGTTCACGGTCAGGCCTTCCTTGAAGTTCGAGATGATCGGGGTCTCGATGATTTCGCCCGAGGGCTTGGCCATCAGGCCGCGCATCCCGCCCAGCTGACGCATCTGGTTCACCGAACCACGCGCGCCGGAATGGCTCATCATGTAGATCGAGTTCATCTGCTTCTGACGACCGGTCTCCGGATCGAATTCGACCGCGCGAATGCGGGCCATCATCTCTTCGGTAACCTTCTCGGTGGCCTTGCCCCAGGCGTCGACGACCTTGTTGTACTTTTCGCCCTGGGTGATCAGGCCGTCATTGTACTGCTGCTCGTATTCCTTCACGAGCGCTTCGGTCTCGGCAACGATGGTGTGCTTGGCGTCCGGAATGACCATGTCGTCCTTGCCGAACGAAATGCCGGCCTTGCAGGCGTGGCTGAAGCCGAGCTGCATGATCCGGTCGCAGAAGATCACCGTGTCCTTCTGGCCGCAATGGCGGTAGACCGTGTCGATCATCTTGGAGATGTTCTTCTTGGTCATTTCCTGGTTGCAGGTGTCGAACGGCACGTTGACGTTCTTCGGCAGAAGCTCGCCGATGATCATCCGGCCCGGCGTGGTGTCGTGGATCTTGGAGACGACATTGCCGTCCTCGTCCACGGTCTTGAACCGGCCCTTGATCTTGGCGTGCAGCGTGACGACCTTGTTTTCCAGCGCGTGATGCAGTTCGCCCATATCGGCAAACACCATGCCCTCGCCCGGCTCCTTGTCGTTCATGATCGACAGGTAATAGAGGCCGAGAACCATGTCCTGCGACGGCACGATGATCGGCAGACCATTGGCCGGATGCAGAATGTTGTTGGTCGACATCATCAGGACGCGCGCTTCCAGCTGCGCTTCCAGCGACAGCGGAATGTGAACGGCCATCTGGTCGCCGTCGAAGTCGGCGTTGAAGGCGGTGCAGACCAGCGGATGCAGCTGGATCGCCTTGCCTTCGACCAGGATCGGTTCGAACGCCTGGATGCCGAGACGGTGCAGCGTCGGCGCGCGGTTCAGGAGAACCGGATGCTCGCGGATGACCTCGTCGAGGATATCCCAGACTTCCGGACGCTCCTTCTCGACCAGCTTCTTCGCCTGCTTGACGGTCGAGGAATAACCCTTGGCGTCGAGACGGGCGTAGATGAACGGCTTGAACAGTTCGAGCGCCATCTTCTTCGGCAGGCCGCACTGATGCAGCTTCAGCTCGGGACCGGTCACGATGACCGAACGGCCGGAATAGTCGACGCGCTTGCCGAGCAGGTTCTGACGGAACCGGCCCTGCTTGCCCTTCAGCATGTCGGAGAGCGACTTCAGCGGGCGCTTGTTGGCGCCGGTGATGACGCGGCCGCGACGGCCGTTGTCGAACAGGGCGTCGACGGACTCCTGCAGCATCCGCTTTTCGTTGCGGATGATGATCCCCGGCGCGCGCAGCTCGATCAGCCGCTTCAGACGGTTGTTACGGTTGATGACGCGACGATAGAGGTCGTTGAGGTCCGACGTCGCGAACCGGCCGCCATCGAGCGGCACGAGCGGACGCAGATCCGGCGGGATCACCGGAACGATCTTCATGATCATCCATTCCGGACGGTTGCCGGAATCGAGGAAGTTCTCAACGATCTTGAGACGCTTCATCAGCTTCTTCTGCTTCAGGTCCGACGTGGTGTCGGCAAGCTCGGCACGCAGATCGCCAGCGATCTTTTCGAGATCCATGCTGGCAAGCATCTCGTAGATCGCTTCCGCGCCGATATTGGCCGAGAACTGGTCCTCGCCGAACTCGTCGACGGCCATCATGTATTCTTCTTCCGAAAGGAGCTGGTTCTCCTTCAGGTCGGTCAGGCCCGGTTCGGTGACGATGTAGTTCTCGAAATAGAGAACGCGCTCGACATCCTTCAGCGTCATGTCGAGCAGCGTGGAAATGCGGCTCGGCAGAGACTTCAGGAACCAGATATGGGCAACGGGTGCTGCGAGCTCGATATGGCCCATGCGCTCGCGGCGAACGCGCGACAGCGTCACTTCAACGCCGCACTTTTCGCAGATAATGCCCTTGTATTTCATGCGCTTGTACTTGCCGCACAGGCACTCATAATCCTTCATCGGGCCGAAGATGCGCGAGCAGAACAGGCCGTCGCGCTCCGGCTTGAAGGTGCGGTAGTTGATCGTTTCCGGCTTCTTGATTTCGCCATAAGACCAGGAAAGGATCTTCTCCGGGCTGGCGATCGAGATCCGGATCGAATCGAAGACCTGCGCCGGCGCCTGCGGATTGAAAAGATTCATGACCTCTTGGTTCATGCCTGTCTCCTTGACTGGGCGGCATCGCCCTTGCTGGCAGTCGATCCGGTCAAAACCCCGATACCGGACGACCTGCCTTTAAAACGGTTGTGGCCGCGAAATGCGGCGAAACTGACACTTGAGGCTTACTTTCTAAGCATCGAGCGCCGGCGACGCGCCCGCCCTTCACAGGGGGCGCGTCGGCTCTCAACTTTATTCCGCGGCGTCCGGAAGCTCGACGTCCGGCTGCGGCTCCTCGGCGGAGTTCTCCAGTTCGACCGAAAGACCCAGAGAGCGCATTTCCTTGACGAGAACGTTGAAACTCTCCGGAATACCGGCTTCAAACGTATCATCGCCGCGGACGATGGCTTCATAGACCTTGGTACGACCGGCAACGTCATCCGACTTCACGGTCAGCATTTCCTGCAGCGTGTAGGCGGCGCCGTAAGCTTCGAGCGCCCAGACCTCCATTTCGCCGAAGCGCTGGCCGCCGAACTGCGCCTTGCCGCCCAGCGGCTGCTGGGTAACGAGCGAGTACGGACCGATCGAGCGTGCATGGATCTTGTCGTCAACCAGATGGTTGAGCTTGATCATGTACATATAGCCAACGGTTACCTTACGGTCGAACTGCTCGCCGGTACGGCCGTCGTAGAGCACGGACTGACCGGACGGGTCGAAGCCCGCGCGCGACAACATCTCCGACACGTCGCCCTCATGGGCGCCGTCGAAGACCGGCGTTGCGATCGAGACGCCGCGCTTGGCCTCTTCGGCCAGACGCACCAGACCGTCATCGTCGAAATACTCGACTTCGTTACGGGCTTCCGACGCATAGACCTCGGTCAGCGTTTCCTTCAGCGGGCCGATGTCGTTGGTCTCTTTATAGGCCTCGAGCATCTCGCCGATGCGCTTGCCCATGCCGGCACAACCCCAGGCCAGATGCGTTTCCAGAATCTGACCGACATTCATGCGGCTCGGCACGCCAAGCGGGTTCAGCACGACATCGACATGGGTTCCGTCTTCCAGGAACGGCATGTCTTCGGCGGGCAGGATGCGGGAAACCACACCCTTGTTGCCGTGACGGCCGGCCATCTTGTCGCCGGGCTGGATCTTGCGCTTCACAGCCACGAAGACCTTGACCATCTTCATCACTCCCGGAGGCATTTCGTCGCCGCGCTGGACCTTTTCGACCTTGTCCATGAAGCGCTGTTCAAGGCGGTTCTTGGAGTCGTCATACTGGCCGCGAAGCGCTTCGAGTTCACCCTGAAGGTTCTCGTCCTCGACGGCAAACATCCACCACTGCGAACGCGGATAGGCCGAGATCACCTCATCGGTCAGCACAGCGCCCTTCTTGAAGCCCTTGGGGCCTGCAATCGAGGTCTGGTCGCGCAGCATATCGGAAAGACGCGCGTAGACGTTGCGGTCCAGAATGGCCTGCTCGTCGTCGCGGTCCTTGGCGAGGCGTTCGATTTCCTCACGCTCGATCGCCATGGCGCGCTCGTCCTTCTCGACACCGTGACGGTTGAAGACGCGGACTTCAACCACGGTGCCGAAGGTGCCGGGCGGCATGCGCATCGAGGTGTCGCGAACGTCCGAAGCCTTCTCGCCGAAGATCGCGCGCAGAAGCTTTTCTTCCGGCGTCATCGGGCTTTCGCCCTTCGGCGTGATCTTGCCGACGAGAATGTCGCCCGGATGCACTTCGGCGCCGATATAGACGATGCCGGCCTCATCGAGGTTCTTCAGCGCTTCTTCCGAAACGTTCGGAATGTCGCGGGTGATTTCTTCCGGGCCAAGCTTGGTGTCGCGGGCCATGACCTCGAATTCTTCCAGATGGATCGAGGTGAAGACGTCATCCGAAACGATCCGCTCGGAAAGCAGGATCGAGTCCTCGTAGTTGTAGCCGTTCCACGGCATGAACGCGACCAGCGCGTTGCGGCCGAGGGCCAGGTCGCCGAGATCGGTCGACGGACCGTCGGCAATGATGTCGCCCTTGTTCAGAACGTCGCCGACGCGCACCAGCGGACGCTGGTTGACGCAGGTGTTCTGGTTCGAACGCTGGAACTTCATCAGCCGGTAGATATCGACGCCCGACTTCGAGGCATCGAGATCTTCCGTGGCGCGGATAACGATACGGGTCGCATCCACCTGGTCGACGATGCCGCCGCGCTTGGCGGCGATCGCGGCGCCGGAGTCACGGGCAACGATCGGCTCCATGCCGGTGCCGACGAACGGCGCTTCGGCGCGCAGAAGCGGCACGGCCTGACGCTGCATGTTCGAGCCCATCAGCGCGCGGTTGGCGTCGTCGTTTTCCAGGAACGGAATGAGAGCGGCGGCAACGGACACGAGCTGCTTGGGCGAAACGTCCATCAGGTTGATGTTTTCGCGCGGGGCCAGCATGACTTCGCCAGCGTGACGGCAGACAACGAACTCCTCAACAAAGGTGCCGTCATCGTTCATCACCGAGTTGGCCTGGGCGATGTAGTACTTCGCCTCTTCCATGGCCGACAGGTAGATCACCTCGTCGGTGAGCTTGCCGTCCTCGGAGATCTTGCGGTACGGGCTTTCGATGAAGCCGTACTTGTTGACGCGGGCGAAGGTCGCAAGCGAGTTGATCAGACCGATATTCGGGCCTTCCGGCGTCTCGATCGGGCAGATACGGCCGTAATGGGTCGGATGCACGTCGCGGACTTCGAAGCCCGCGCGTTCACGCGTCAGACCGCCCGGACCCAGCGCCGAAAGACGACGCTTGTGGGTGATTTCCGACAGCGGATTGATCTGGTCCATGAACTGCGAAAGCTGCGACGAACCGAAGAACTCGCGCACGGCGGCGGCCGCCGGCTTGGCGTTGATCAGGTCCTGCGGCATCACGGTGTCGATCTCGATCGAGGACATGCGTTCCTTGATCGCGCGCTCCATGCGCAGAAGACCCAGACGATACTGGTTCTCCATCAGCTCACCGACCGAGCGGACGCGGCGGTTGCCGAGATTGTCGATGTCGTCGATCTCGCCCTTGCCGTCGCGCAGGTCAACCAGCGTCTTGACGACGGCCAGGATGTCCTCCTTGCGCAACACGCGAACCGTATCCTCGGCATCGAGGTCGAGACGCATGTTCATCTTGACGCGGCCGACGGCCGACAGGTCATAGCGCTCGCTGTCGAAGAACAGCGAGTTGAACATGGCCTCGGCCGATTCCATGGTCGGCGGCTCGCCCGGACGCATGACGCGATAGATATCGAACAGCGCGTCCTGACGGTTCTCGTTCTTGTCCGCGACCAGCGTATTGCGGATATAGGCGCCGACATTGACGTGGTCGATGTTGAGGATCGCGATCTCGTCGATACCCTGATCGATGATGCCAGCGAGATTCTTCTCGTCCAGCTCTTCGCCGGCCTCGAGATAGATTTCGCCGGTTTCCAGGTTGACGAGGTCTTCTGCGAGGAAGGTGCCGTAAAGCTCCTCATCGCTCACCTTGAGCGCCTTGAGGCCGCCTTCGGACAGCTTCTTCAACATGCGCGGGGTCAGCTTCTTGCCGGCCTCGACCACGACTTCGCCGCTGTCGGCGTCGATCAGATCGGCAATGACCTTCTGGCCGCGCAGACGCTCGGGCGAGAACGGCACTTTCCAGCCCTCGCCATCACGCTCATAGGTGGCCTTCTCGTAGAAGGTCTCGAGGATTTCCTCGGTGTCCATGCCGAGCGCCATCAAGAGCGACGTCGCCGGGATCTTGCGGCGGCGGTCGATACGGGCGTGCACGATGTCCTTGGCGTCGAATTCGATATCGAGCCAGGAACCGCGATAGGGGATCACGCGGGCGGCAAACAGCAGCTTGCCCGACGAATGGCTCTTGCCCTTGTCGTGGTCGAAGAACACGCCCGGCGAACGGTGCATCTGCGAAACGATGACGCGCTCGGTGCCATTGACGATGAAGGTCGCGTTGTTGGTCATCAGCGGCATGTCGCCCATATAGACCGACTGCTCCTTGATGTCCTTGATCGACTTCGCGCCCGTGTCCTCATCGATATCGAACACGATCAGGCGCAGCTTCACCTTCAGCGGCGCGGCATAGGTCAGGTCGCGCTGGCGGCATTCCTCGACGTCGAACTTCGGCTGTTCGAACTCGTAGGACACGAATTCGAGCATCGAAGCGCCGGAGAAATCGGTCATCGGGAAGACGGACTTGAACACCGCCTGCAGCCCCTCGTCGGGACGTCCGCCCTTGGGCTCGTCAACCATGAGGAACTGGTCATAGGAGGCCTTCTGAACCTCGATCAGGTTCGGCATCTCCGCGACTTCCGGGATCTTTCCGAAAAACTTGCGTACGCGCCTGCGACCGTTAAAGGAAAGGGTCTGAGCCATTCAGGTAGCTCCTTCAATCTGCATCCGGGCCTGCAACAGACGGTCACCGATGGCCAATTGGCTCCGTCGTCATTTAAGGGTCTTCTTGAGAACCCATTACCCAAAGGCCCGAAATGGGACTTTGGGTAATGGTTTCGGGTCAGTTGTCATTGCGCGGGCGGTGACCGCCCGCGCAACAAAATGCAAAGCTTACTTGAGCTCAACCTTGGCGCCAGCTGCTTCCAGCTTGCCCTTGAGTTCTTCGGCTTCGGCCTTGGAAACGGCTTCCTTGACCGGCTTCGGAGCGCCTTCGACGAGGTCCTTGGCTTCCTTGAGGCCGAGACCGGTGATGGCGCGGACTTCCTTGATGACGCCGATCTTGTTGCCGCCGGCTTCCGCCAGGATGACATCAAATTCGGTCTTTTCTTCAACGGCTTCAGCAGCAGCGCCAGCGCCGCCGGCAGCAGCAACGGCTACCGGTGCAGCGGCGGAAACGCCCCACTTTTCTTCGAGCATCTTGGAAAGCTCGGCGGCTTCGAGAACCGTCAGCTCAGAGAGTTCTTCTACGATTTTGGCGAGATCAGCCATGTTCATATTCCTTCAGTGTTGGTTCGAACTGGTTCGAAATTTTGTAAACAGCGAAAAACCGCATCAGGCGGCTTCGTCCTTCGTGGCGTAGGCATTGAGCACGCGCGCAAGCTGGCTTGCGGGTGCCGAAGCAATCGTCGCGATACGGGTAGCCGGGGTCTGGATCATACCAACCAGCTTCGCACGCAGCTCGTCCAGCGAAGGCATCGTCGCAAGCGACTTCACACCTTCCGCGTCGAGCACGGTTGCCCCCATGGCGCCGCCGATGACAACGAGCTTGTCGTTGGTCTTGGCGAAGTCCATGCAGACCTTCGGAGCCGTCACCGGGTCATCGCAAAATGCGATGAGCGTCTGACCTTTGAACAGGTCGGACATACCCTCGGACTCCGTACCCTGAAGGGCAATCTTGGCCAGGCGGTTCTTCGCGACTCTGACAGTGCCGCCCGCTTGACGCATCTTCGAACGAAAATCGTTCATCTGCGCAACGGTGACACCGGCATAGTGGGCCACGACAACTGAGCCAGAAGCCTTGAAGACTTCGTTCAGTTCCGTGACGAATTCGCGTTTTTCCGCTCTTTCCACTGCCTATCTCCAGTTGACAGGCCCATTTTCGGACCTGTCGGTTTGCCTTTGCCGCAAGGGGCTTCTTGTTTTTATCCAAGATCCCAAGCGACGCTCGAGGATCCTGCCCCCATCGGCGCGCGATTTCTCAAGCGCCTAGGCACAACCAGGTTCGAACCAGTTAAACCGCCAAAGGTGACTTGCGTCGCCAACGGAAAAATTGGTCTCACCCGTCTCATGCAGGCATAATTAAGGTTGCCCACCTGCAATCTCGGACAGGAAACCGGGTTTTATCCCGGGTTTTTCCGGGCCCTGGAGCCCGGAAACTTGTCACCGGAAGCGCACTTCCAGAAATTCTTCAGTCCGCGCTCAGGCGTTGACCGACGAGAAGTCGATCTTGACGCCGGGGCCCATGGTCGACGACAGCGCCAGGCGCTTGACGTAGTTGCCCTTGGCGCCGGCCGGCTTGGCCTTGACGACGGCATCGGCGAAGGCGCGGATGTTTTCTTCCAGCGCGCTCGCGTCAAACGAGGCCTTGCCGACGCCGGCGTGAACGATGCCGGCCTTCTCGACGCGGAACTCGACAGCGCCGCCCTTGGAGGCTTCGACAGCCGCCTTGACGTCCATCGTGACGGTGCCAACCTTCGGGTTCGGCATCATGCCGCGCGGGCCGAGCACCTTGCCGAGACGGCCGACGAGCGGCATCATGTCCGGCGTGGCGATGCAACGATCGAAATCGATGTTGCCGCCCTGAACGGCTTCGACCAGATCTTCGGCGCCAACGACGTCCGCACCGGCCGCCTTGGCTTCATCGGCCTTGGCGCCACGGGCGAAAACGGCAACGCGAACCGTACGGCCCGTGCCGTTCGGCAGGTTGACGACGCCGCGGACCATCTGGTCGGCGTGACGCGGGTCAACGCCGAGATTCATCGCGATCTCGATGGTTTCGTCGAACTTCGCGGTGGCGCGTTCCTTGACCATCTTCACGGCTTCGGAAAGGGCGTAGAACTTGTCGGCATCAACGCCTTCGCGGTTCTTCTGAATACGCTTTGCAATCTTGCTCATGGCAATCAACCCGTCACTTCCAGGCCCATGGCGCGGGCGGAGCCCTCGACCATGCGCATTGCGCCTTCGATATCGGCGGCGTTCAGATCGCTCATCTTGGCTTCCGCGATCTTGCGGACCTGCTCAGAGGTGATCTTGCCTGCCGATGCGCGACCCGGGGTCTTCGAACCGGACTTCAGCTTCGCTTCCCGCTTCAGGAAGTAGGAAACCGGCGGCTGCTTCATCACGAAGGTGAAGGACTTGTCCTGGAAATAGGTGATGATGACCGGAATCGGCATACCCTTTTCCATTTCCTGCGAGGCGGCGTTGAACGCCTTGCAGAATTCCATGATATTGATGCCACGCTGACCAAGCGCGGGACCGATCGGCGGGGACGGATTTGCCGAACCTGCCGGGACCTGCAGCTTGAGCTGGCCTGCAACTTTCTTAGCCATTACTCTGCCTTTCACGTTGTGGACCGGAACCCCGGCCCGACTGCCGGCCTATCGCCGGCGGCTGCGGTTGCGTGGTGCGAACATCCGGGCGCCGGCTAAGCGTCCTGTTCTTCCACGCGCAATGCCCCCGAAGGGGCAAATCATCAAACTTTCTCGACCTGCGCGTATTCCAGCTCGACCGGGGTGGCGCGACCGAAGATCGAGACCTCGACCTTCAGGCGGGAGCGCTCCTCATCGACGTCCTGCACCACACCGTTGAACGATGCGAACGGACCATCGGAAACCCGAACCTGCTCGCCGATCTCGAAAAGCACGGTCGCCTTCGGACGCTCGACGCCTTCCTGAACCTGACCGAGAATGTGCTCGGCCTCGGAATCCGGAATCGGAACCGGCTTCTGGTCGCTGCCGAGGAAACCGGTCACGCGGGGCGTATTCTTGATAAGATGAAACACCTCGTCATTGAGCTCGGCCCTCACCAGCACGTAGCCGGGGAAGAACTTGCGCTCAGAATCGACCTTGCGGCCGCGACGCACCTCGACGACCTTTTCGGTCGGCACGAGAATGCGGTCGAAATACTGGTCGAGACCCTTCTGGCGGGCCTTTTCCTCGATCGCCTCAGCCACCTTCTTTTCGAAGTTGGAATAGGCGTGAACGATATACCAACGCATAGCCATCTGCTTCCCCTTCCCCGATCAGGCGCCGAGATTGAGGATGAAATTCATCAACAAGCTCATCAACTGGTCCGCAGCAAAAAAGAAAAATGCCGCGATCACGACCATCACGATCACCATGAGGGTCGAAATCACAGTTTCGCGCCGGGAAGGCCAAACGACTTTGGCCGTCTCAGCGCGCACTTGCTGCAGAAACGTGAATGGATTGGTTTTAGATGCCATAAATGCCCACGCCTTTACGGCACGTAAAGCGGAAGATCCAGCTCCACGCGCCGCGAGTCTGTTTTTCACTACATATCATCGTTTTTCGTTGACACAAGAGAAAAACGTATTTTTGTTTTCACATTCACGCGAGCCGGCCACTGATTTGCGCGACCAAACGGCGTGCTGGCAGGGGCAGAGGGGCTCGAACCCCCGACCTGCGGTTTTGGAGACCGCCGCTCTACCAACTGAGCTATACCCCTTCATCCTCAGCGAGCGACAGGCGTTTCCGCGCGCCAGCATCAGACATGGCGCTCATTTACGGATATGACGCGCGCTTTGCAAGGGTGTTTTTCATGAATGCCTGTGAAGATTGCGCAATCCGGCCCGTTGCCCGGTTGGTGGCGGCGTGACTCGCTCTACCCCCTGTCGCCGCAAAGTCATGGCGCGCGAAAACCTGAACCGTTGCCGCGTTGCCCTGCATGCCGGCTCAAGGCCGGCATGAAGAAGAAAGAGAGGTGCGGCCGGTCTACGCCCTGAGCGCCTCGTTTTCCGGATCGAACGGGCTCTCCTCCACAACGGTCGCGTCATAGAGATCGCCGAGGATCCTGATCTTCAGCTTGGTGCCGGGTACCGCATAGTCCGGCTTCAGCATCGCCAGCGCGATCGACTTGCCGATGCGCCAGCCGAAGCCGCCCTGGGTGGCGCGACCGGCGAGGTTGCCGTCGCCGTCATAGATCGCCTCCGAGCCGCGTGCGTCGCAATCGGTGACGCCGTCGACGATCAGGGTCGCGAACACCGAGCCGAGACCCGCCTCCTTCTTCGACAGCAGCGCCTCCTTGCCGATGAAATCCTTCTTCGGTTTGATGAAGCGGTCGAGGCCCGATTCGTAGGCGGTGTATTCGATCGACATTTCCCGCTGCATGGCGCGGTAGGATTTTTCGAGCGCCATAGCGCCCATCGCCCTTATGCCGAAGGGCTTGATGTCGAATTCGGCACCGGCTTCCATCAGCTTGTCGAAGATATAGGTCTGCATCGCGATCGGGTGATGCAGCTCCCAGCCGAGTTCGCCAACAAAATTGACGCGCAGCGCATGACAGCTTGCCGCCCCGATCGAGATCGGCTGCCCCGTCAGCCAGCCGAAATCCTCGTTTGCGAGCGAGGCGCGCGTCAGCTTCTTCAGGAGATCGCGCGATTTCGGGCCGGCGACGACCAGCACGCCCATTTCCATGGTCAGCGGCCGCAGCGTGACCGAGCCATCGGTCGGCGCGAGTTTCATCAGCAGGTCGTGGTCGTGGCTTTCGAGCCCCGCGCCGGAGACCAGATAGAACCGGTCGGGCGCCCATTCGTAAAGCGTGAACTCCGCCCTCACCCCGCCTTCCTGCCCCAGCAGGTGGCAAAGCGCGATCCGGCCGCGCTTCTTCGGAATGGCATTGGCGAAAATACTGTCGAGGAAGGCGCGCGCGCCGACGCCCGAGACTTCCATCTTGGCGAATGGCGTCATGTCCAGCACGCCGACCTTTTCGTGGACGTGTTTCACCTCATTGCCGACATGCTCGAAATAGTTCGAGCGCCGGAACGACCATTTTTCCACGATCCGGCCGTCTTCCAGCGGCGGAGCGTGGTTATGGCTGGTCAGCACATCGGCGCCGACGCCGAGCTCGCTCTCGTCCAGCGCATAGCCCTCCGGCGCGTACCAGTTGGCTCGCTCCCAGCCATAGACCGAGCCGAACACGCCGCCGAGCGCCTTCAGCCGTTCATAGACCGGCGAAGTCTTCAGCGGCCGGGCAGCGGCGCGCTCCTCGTCGGGATAGTGCATGGTAAAGACATTGGCATAGGCCTCCTCGTTCTTGGCGATGAGGTAGCCCTCGGTGGCGTAGGGCCCGAAGCGGCGCGGATCGACGCCGGCAAGGTCCACCGTCGGCTCGCCATTGACGATCCACTCGGCCAACTGCCAGCCGGCGCCGCCTGCTGCGGTAATGCCGAAGGAATGGCCTTCGTTCAGCCAGAAATTCTTCAGCCCCGGCGCGGGCCCGACGATCGGGTTGCCGTCCGGCGTATAGGCGATCGCGCCGTTATAGACCTTCTTGATGCCGACCTCGGCAAAGGCCGGAACGCGCGCCATCGCCGTCTCGATATGCGGCATCAGCCGGTCGAGCTCCTCCTGGAACAACTCGTATTCGCTGTCGTCGGAAGGCCCGTCGACATAACAGACCGGTGCGCCGACTTCATACGGCCCGAGGATCAGCCCGCCGGCCTCCTCGCGCATATACCAGGCGCTGTCGGATTCGCGGAGCACACCCATCTCGGGCAGCCCCTGCTTCTTGCGCTCCAGGATCGCCGGATGCGGTTCGGTGACGATATACTGATGCTCGACCGGGATGACGGGAATGTTGAGCCCGACCATGGCGCCGGTCCTGCGGGCAAAGTTGCCGGTGCAGGAGATCACGTGATCGGCGGTGAATGCCTCCTTGTCGGTCTCGACATGCCAGGTTCCGTCCGTGTTCTGGCGGATTTCAGTGACCGTGGTGTTACGCATGATCCGCGCGCCGTTGTCGCGCGCGCCCTTGGCCAGCGCCTGGGTCAGGTCGGCCGGCTGGATATAACCGTCACCGGGATGCTGGATCGCGCCGAGCAGGCCGTCGGTCTCGCACAGCGGCCAGACCTCCTTGACCTCCTCCGGCGTGAGGAACCTGAAATCGACCCCGATCGTCTCGGCGATGCCGGAATAATAGAGATACTCATCCATCCGGTCCTTGGTCATCGCGAGGCGGATATTCG
This sequence comes from Martelella mediterranea DSM 17316, assembly GCF_002043005.1. Classification (NCBI taxonomy): domain Bacteria; kingdom Pseudomonadati; phylum Pseudomonadota; class Alphaproteobacteria; order Hyphomicrobiales; family Aurantimonadaceae; genus Martelella; species Martelella mediterranea. The sequence continues at coordinate 4,285,009 of NZ_CP020330.1, forward strand.
AGACCTTCGAAAAACCGACATTCAGCCCGGTCTCTTCTTCGAGCGAGGAATAGAGATTGACCGAGTATTTGTGCAGCTGTCCGACGGAATAGCTCATGTTGAACAGCGGCAACAGGCCGGCGGCATGCCAAGTGGAGCCGGAGGTCAGCTCCTTGCGCTCGATCAGAACCGCGTCCGACCAGCCCTTTTTCGCCAGATGATAAAGCGTCGATACGCCGACGACGCCGCCGCCGATCACCAGTGCCCGAGTTTTCGTTGTCATCCGTTCCGCCTCTGAGGATAGCGTGTGCGCCCGCGTCAGACGGGCCGTTCTGTACCCGACTATGCAACGCCCACCGCGCCGCCAACAGCCCGTTTGCGACATGCAGTCTTGTGGCCGCGACGCGTTGAAAATCGGCCCGGCGCGCGCCGCTCAGCGCTCGCCGCTGTCGTCATTGCCGGCGTCGGGATGATCGTAGGAGGGCGTTGTCGTCTCCGTCGTCTCCACCGGCGCGGTTGCGGTCTTGCGCATCTGCTTGCGGATCGAGTTCGCCAGTTCGTCGTGGCGCTCCTTCTGCGGAATGATGTGCAGGTCGCGCTGGGGATAGGGGATGGTGATGCCCTCGTCGCGGAACCGCTCGAAGATCGCGACGCGGATATCGTTGCGCACGGTAATGCCGTTGAAGACGTCGGCGAGATAGACGCGCAGCTCGAAATCGAGCGTCGATTCGCCGAACCCCACGAAGATCACCATCGGCTCCGGGTTCTGCAATACCAGCGGATGGGTGGTTCCGATCTCCATCAGGATGTTCATCACGGTGCGGGGATCGCTGTCATAGGAGACGCCGACGGCGACTTCCGAGCGCCCCATCTGGTTGTGGTGCATCCAGTTGCCGACCGAGGCATTGATCAGCTCGGAATTCGGCACGATGATCGACTGGCGCTGGAAGGTCTCGATCTCGGTGGCGCGCACCGAGATGCGCTTGACGAAGCCTTCGGTGGTGCCGGACACGATCCAGTCGCCCACCTTGAACGGCCGCTCCGCCAGCAGGATGAGGCCGGAGACGAAGTTGGAGACGATCGTCTGCAATCCGAAGCCGATGCCGATCGACAGCGCCGAGGCGACAAGCGCAAGGCTCGACAGGTTGACGCCGGCGGCCGAAATCGCCAGCAGGCTCGCGAGCACGATACCGAGATAGCTAATGCCGGTCTTGACCGAATTTCTGACGCCGGAGTCTGCCTTCGAGCGCAGCAGCACATTATTGTCGAACCAGCCCTGGAACCAGCGGGTTCCGAGATAGCCGCCGACAAACAGCAGCACCCCGATCAGGATGCCGCCAAGCGAGATGGTGATCGATCCGACGGTGACCGAGGTCAGATGCTTTCCGGCCCAGAGCTTGATCTCCTCCCAGCGCACCCCCCACGATATCAGGATCATCGGGACACCGATGAGAAACGTCGCCGCATAGGTCACAAGCCCCAGAACAAGCGATATCTGGTCGCTGCGCACGCTTGAAACGCCGAAGCGGCTGACGACGTGCTTGCCATATCCGGTCCTTGCGAAACTGCCCGGCTGCGACACCGCCTGTCCGAGCAGGATGCCGATATACATCGTGATCAGCACGCCGCCCGTCAGCACCACCTGGTTTGCGGCAAACCGGGACAGCGCGACGTAGCCGATCAGCGCCGCCACCACGATGAACACGCCCACAAGCCGGGTCATGACGGCGATGGCGGACGGAAACAGGGTTCTGATCGACCGCTTCTGCGCCGTCGCCCCGCCAAGCGGAGCCCGGGGCCGGATGAACGAAACCGCGATCAGTATGGTGCCGATCATCACCGAGGTGATGAGACTTCGCGCCACTTCGAGACGCAGATCGGCATCGAGCGTGTCGTTCAATACGCCGAACAGGATATCCGCCCAGTTGATCACCGCGAGCGCGGTGAAGGCCAGCGTCAGGTTGCGCGCCGCCGAATTGCTGATCGGCACCAGCCGCCATTGCGGCCGCCCCGGCGTCAGCACGTTGCGCGACAGCAGAAACACGAAGATGACGACCGCGGCGGAAACATAGGCCGCCCGCACGAAGCGCTCGACATCCGGCAGGAAGATATTCAGGCCGACGAACAGCACATAGGACACGGCGAGAAAGGCAAGAAGCGCAAGACTCGGGATCATCGTTGTCCAGAAACTTGCCAGAAGCCGGGCGACGTAATCGGGCTCCTGCTCCTGCAGATCGAGTTTGGTGCGATCCAGAAGCCGGCTCGATATGCGGTAGGAGAACACCGCCGCCAGCAGGGACAGGAAAAGCGCGGCCAGAAACTGCAGCCGCTTGGCATTCCAGATATAATTCAGCCAACCGCCATAGGACACCTTGAATGCGGTGATCTCGCCGCGCACCAGACGACTGAAATCGGAGGAGAACAACTGCACCAGGTCGGTATGGGCAAACAGCATCTCGGTAAATTGCACCCGCCGCAGATGACTGATGTCGGCGGAGGTCTTCTCGGCCAGGGCGCTCAGTTTCTGCGCCTGGTCGGACAGCGCGTTGATTTCCGAACGCTGCGCCAGAAGCTTGTTGCGTTCCTCGGTGGTCACCGCAGGCTCCGGGGTCTCGCCCGGACCGGGCGCGGTGCCGAGTTCGAGAAGTTGCGCGCGGACCTCCGTCAGCCGGATCGAAATCGAGCTCAGAATTTTGGCGAGGCCGGCCTGAACCTGATCCACCTCAGTCTGCAGTCTCACCAGCGTATCGGTGCCCGGCGTATCCTCCGCAACGGTCGCGGCGACGGTTGAAAGCGACCGGGAGAACCCGTCAAGCTGATCCTTCATGTCCTGAAAGAAAGGATCGAGCGCCGGTTGCTCCGTTGCCGCCTGGTCGGCCGCCTGCGGCTGACCGGTTTCGGCGGCCGGCGCGGCGGACGCATCGCCCGCGGCCGGGGCTGCCGTCTCCGATGCCTGCTGGGCCCGGACATCCATGACCGGCAACGTAGAGGTGAGCGCCAGCGCCAGACATAAAATGCCGAAAATCCCCGCCCTTGCGCCGCCTCGCCAAATCAAACCGCTGGCCCTTTCACTTGTCCTGCACCGGTGCTCTTGACGAGCAGCGCGTCAATTTCAAGGCAGCGACCCTTGCCGCCGCCCCCGTTTCGTCACTTCTGGCCCCAGCCGGTGTTTTCCTCGCTCGAAAGATAGGTCCGCTCGGCAGGCGTGGAACGGCGCTTCAGGATCGCGTTGCGGTGGGGAAAACGGCCGAATTCGGCGATCACATCGCGATGGCTCTCGGCAAAGCGGGAATATTCCTCATTGCCGAGCGCCTTGAACAATTCGACGGAGCGCTTCTGGTCCTTCAGCTTTTCAGAATGCTCGAACGGCATGTAGAAGAATGCGCGACGGTCCGCCGGCAACGCCTGGTCCGCGCCGCTGGCCACCGCGAACTTGGCTTCCCTGAGCGCCAGCCGGTCTGTGGCAAAGGCCATCGGCGTCGCGCGGTAGATATTGCGGGGAAACTGATCGAGCACGATAACAGCCGCAAGCTGCGCCTCGGGGGTCGCGCGCCATGCGCCGCCGATCTTCTGCGCCAGAGCCCGGTGGGTGGAAAAGAAGCGGTAGAGGATGGTGCGGTCGAGCGCCGCCACATCGTCGGGCTGGAACCAGTCCTTTGGCGTCAGCTCCTCAAACCAGAATGCGAGCACCTGTTCAGGGCTCGCCGCCTCGTCGATGAATTCGCTCATGTCGCCTCTCCTCGGCTTATGCAGTTCTGCTTGCGCATGACAGACGGGGACGATACATTTTCACATAGCTCCGCTCAAGCAAGACATTTGCGAGACATATATGCCTGAACCAGCCGGATCGCGGCGCGGCGTCACCGTCGTCACATCGTTGATCTTCGTGATCCTGCTGTTGCTGGCAATCCGCGGAGCGGGGACATTCCTCAAGCCGGTGGCGCTGGCGCTGTTCATCATCGCCGTCACCTGGCCGATCAAGAACGCGCTGCAGAGATTCATGCCGGCGCTGGCGGCGCTGGCGCTCACCGTCATTTCCACAATCGTCGTGTTCGTGATCTTCGCCACGCTGGTGATCTGGGGCTTTTCCCGGGTCGCGACCTCCTTCATCGAGGCAGCGTGGCAGCTCCAGATCGCCTATCAGGACGCCGTCGCCTGGTTCGATGGAAAGGGGATCGCGGTCGCAAGCTCGCTCTCCGACGTCTTCAATGTCGGGCTCGTCGTGCGCACCATCCGGCAGATCACCGGCCAGGCCAGCACCACGCTGAGCTTCTGGCTTGTCGTCCTTGCCTATGTCGTGCTCGGCCTCACCGAGGTCGACAAGCTGCGGAGCAAGCTCGACGTGATCAACCAGCCCGGCTTTGCCGCCACGGCTGTCAGGATTGCCCACGAAACGGCCCGCAAATTCGGCCGATACATGCTGGTCCGGACCGAAATGAGCGCCATCACCGGCTTCCTGTTCTGGGGCGCCGCAACAGTCACCGGCCTCGATTTCCCCATCGAGTGGGGCGTGATCGCCTTCGCGCTCAACTACATCCCGTTCATCGGCTCGGTGATCGCCACCGTGTTCCCCTCGCTCTACGGCGTCATCCAGTTCGAGAACTGGGAAACCGCGCTGGTGCTGTTTGCCGCGCTCAACCTGATCCAGTTCATCATCGGCAATTATGTGGAACCGATGGTGTCGGGCTCGACCCTGTCGATCTCGCCCTTCGTGGTGGTTTTCTCGATCTTCTTCTGGACCTTCATGTGGGGCCTGTTCGGCACCTTCCTCGGCGTGCCGATCACGATCGCGCTCCTGACGGTGTGCGAGAACATTCCCTCGCTGCACTGGGTCGCCGCCATTCTCGGCGGCAAATCGAGACCGAAAAAAGCCAGGGCGCTGCTGGCCGCGCCGCGCCAGGACTAAGGCTTCAACGCGGTCGCTCGGCCCGGTCGCGGGTCATGCCCTTTTCGGCAAGCTCCGCCTCGTAGTCGGCGAACAACCGCGCGCCGTCCTCGCCCAGCTCACGCAGATAGCTCCAGGTATAGATGCCGCTGTCGTGCATATCGTCGAAGCCGATGCGGATCGCGTAATTGCCGGCGGCGGCGACCGTCATGATCTCGACATTGCGCTTGCCCGGCACCGTCACCGCCTGGCCGGGACCATGGCCCTTGACCTCTGCTGAAGGCGACAAGACCCGCAGCATCTCGGCCGGCAGCGCATAACGGGCGCCATCGTCAAACGTCACGGTCAGGCTTTTGCGGTCTTTCGAGACCCTGATCTCCGTCGGTGTCGCTGTCAAAACCGGTTCCCTTTTCCGTCCAATTCACAGAGCTTTGTTTGACACCGGACTTGACGCTTGCCAAGCCGAAGAACATCTTCCCGGCAAGGAGATTTTGCGTGAACCGGCATTTCAGCGAGATAGCGGACGAAAAAACCGCCCCGATGATCGACCCTTTTGGGCGCGCGATCACCTATCTGCGCGTCTCGGTGACCGACCGCTGCGATTTCCGCTGCACCTATTGCATGGCGGAAAACATGACCTTCCTGCCGAAACGCGACCTGCTGACGCTGGAGGAACTCGAACGCCTCTGCAACGCCTTCATCGACAAGGGCGTGCGCAAGCTGCGGCTCACTGGCGGCGAACCGCTGATGCGCAAGAATGTGATGCATCTGATCGAGGCGCTTGGCCGCCGCATTGATGACGGCGCGCTTGACGAGTTGACGCTGACCACCAACGGCTCTCAGCTTTCGCGCTTTGCCGACGATCTCCACGCCGCCGGCGTGCGCCGCATCAACGTCTCGCTCGACACGCTCGACCCGCAGAAATTCCGTGAGATCACCCGTTGGGGCGATTTTCACAAGGTGATGGCGGGGCTCGAAGCCGCGCGCAAGGCCGGACTGAAGGTCAAGCTCAACGCGGTGGCGCTTGCCGGCTTCAACGAGGCCGAAATCCCCGACCTTCTCCGCTTTGCCCATGGCGAGGGCATGGACCTGACGCTGATCGAGGCGATGCCGCTCGGCGAGGTCGAGACCGATCGCTCCGCGCAATATCTGCCGCTGTCGAAGGTCCGCCGCGACCTTGAGGAGCGCTTCACGCTCACCGACATCCCGCTCGACACCGGCGGGCCGGCGCGGTTCGTCAGGGTTGCCGAGACCGGCGGCAAGCTCGGCTTCATCACCCCGCTCAGTCACAATTTCTGCGCAAGCTGCAACCGGGTGCGGCTCACCTGCACCGGCATGCTCTATATGTGCCTCGGCCAGGACGACAATGCCGATTTCCGCGCCGTGCTGCGCGACAATCCGGGTGACGACGCGGCACTCCACCACGCCATTGACAATGCCATCGCCCGCAAACCGAAAGAGCACAATTTCGAGCTCGACGAGAAAACCTCCCGCGTCGCCGTCGCCCGCCACATGAGCATGACCGGCGGCTGAAAATATAAAGCATCAACGCGTCTTCCCCCAGACTCGGTTCGGCGATATGAACCGAATGATCAAAATATGGGCGAATGATGCGTATTTCCTCAAATCTTTCCGGCGCGCTGTTCATGATCGCGGGCATGGCCAGCTTTTCGATCAACGACGCGATCGTGAAAAAGCTGACCGAGGAGATCGGCGTCGGGCAGATCATGTTCTTCCGCGGCCTGATCGTCATGGTCATCGCACTGATCATCGCCTGGCGGGCGGGCGTGTTTTCGCACATACGGGCCGTGTTCGAGCCGCGGGTTCTGATCCGCAGCACATGCGAGCTTATCGCCGCCATCGCCTACCTCGAAGCGCTGAAGGCGATGCCGCTTGCCAATGCGGCGGCGATCCTGCAATGCCTGCCGCTCGCCGTGACCCTTGGCGCGGCGCTGTTCATGGGCGAACCCGTCGGCTGGCGGCGCTGGAGCGCGATCATCGCCGGCTTTATCGGGGTGATGATCATCATCAAGCCGGGTCCCGCCGGCTTTGAGAGCGGCGCGCTCTACGTCGTGATCGCCATGCTTTTCGCCACCGCCCGCGACCTTCTGACCAAGGCGATCCGCACCGATGTGCCGGCGATCGTGATCACCCTGTCGACCTCGGCCCTGCTGACCATCGGCGGCGCCGGGCTCGGCACGATCGAACAGGACTGGGATTTGATGCGCTGGCCGCTCGTCGGCCTGCTGGTCCTTGCGGCGGGCTTTCTGCTGATCGGCTACCAGTTCATCGTGTTTGCCGTGCGCAAGGCCGATATCTCCTATGTCGCGCCGTTCCGCTATACCGGGCTGTTGTGGTCGACCATTCTCGGCATGATCATGTTTGCGACCTATCCGGGCGTGAACGTGCTGATCGGCGGCGCGATCGTCGTCGGCGCGGGCCTTTACTCGTTCTACCGCGAACGCCAGAAGGGCATCGAGCCGCTCAGCGAAACCACCCAGCCCGGCGGCCCGCAGGGCGGGGGATTGCTGGCGCGCGCCGAAGAGGAGGTTTTGCGCGATTGACGAAACCTGACCGCATCCCGGCCGTCATTCTCGCCGGCGGCGCCTCGCGGCGCATGGGCGAAGACAAGGCGATGCTCGCCTTCGGCGATGGCACGCTGCTTTCCCATGCCCTTGCCCGTCTTTCCGCACAAAGCGGACCGGTGGTCATCAGCCGCCATGATGGGGCGATGGCGGAATTCGCAGGCGCCCCCATCGTCACCGATGGCGGCGGGGAGCACAATGGTCCGCTCTCCGGCATCCTTTCCGCGCTTCGCCATTTCGAGGGCGGGTCGGCATCCCATATCGCCTCGATCGCCGTCGACACGCCGTTTTTCCCGGCGGATTTCGTCGACCGGCTAGCCGCAGCAGCCCCCACCCCCAACGAAATCATTGCCGCGCGTTCGAACGACCGCGTCCATCCCGTTTTCGCGCTCTGGCCGCTCCTGCTTGCCGATGACCTTGCCGCCTGGCTTGCCGACGGCAACAGAAGACTGATGGGCTTTCTGGAGCGCCATCCGCACCGGTTCGTGGATTTCGAAATAACCGGCGATAGCGATCCGTTCTTCAACATCAACACGCCGGAAGAGCTGGAACAGGCCCGAATACGGTTCGGTTCGCTGTAAATCGGCTGTTGCGCCATCCCGCGACCCGGCATAGAGCGTAGGCCGAAAGACATGAGGCTGAGGCGATGGCGCGGAAGATCGACGAGAAGAAGCTGGCAAAGGCCTATAACCGGGCACTAGCGCTGGAAAAGGAAGGCAGGCTTGCCGAGGCCGCCGAGGCCTATCGCGAGGTGCTGGCCCTCGACCCCGAGGACCATGGCGGCGCTGAGGTGCGCCTTGCCGCCACAGGCTTCGGCGATACGCCGCTGAAGGCGCCCGGCGCCTATGTCGAGACCCTGTTCGACCAGCATGCCGATGACTTCGAGGATATTCTGGTGGAGCAACTCGGCTATTGCGTGCCGATGACGATCCGCCAGCGGTTTCAGGCGCTTGCGCTCGGCCCGTTCCGGCGAATGCTGGATCTCGGCTGCGGCACCGGCCTTGGCGCGGACGCGCTCAGCGACATGGCGGACGACATCACCGGCCTCGACATTTCCGAGAACATGGTCGAGATCGCCTATGAAAAGGGTCTCTACGACACCCTGTTCGTTGCCGAGGTCGAAGAATTCCTCGAGGAAAGCGACGAAACGCCGTTCGATCTGGTGATCGCCGCCGACGTGCTGCCCTATCTCGGCACACTCGACGCGCTGTTTCAGGGCGCTGCCGCCAATATGGAAACAGGCGGCATCTTCGCCTTTTCCGCCGAGACCCTGCCGGAGGAAAGGCTGAAGGGGGCGGGCTACGCCGTCGGCCCGCATCACCGCTTCGGCCACAGCCTCGCCTATATCGAGACTGGCCTGAAGAACGCCGGCTTCGAAACGGTTGAGGTTACCGATATCAATGTCCGGATGGAAAACGGTAAGCCGACGCCCGGCTATCTGGTGATCGCCCGGCTTCAGGAGGCATGACGGCGTCCGGCGCGATAGAATCGCCACGGCGTGTACCAGTGCCAGCGCGGGTCCAGCTTCTCCGGCACGGGATCAAAGCCGGACGTGCCGCCCGGCCCGCAGCGCCCGACCCTGAAGAGCGTGAGAAACCCGCCCGACCACAGACCGTGGCGGGCGATCGCCTCATAGCCATATTCCGAACATGTCGGCAGATGCCGGCAGGACTGGCCGATCAGGCTTGAAAAGGTGAGCTGGTAGAGCCGGATGAGGCCGGTTCCCAGAAGCCTGCCCGGCGTCTTCGGAAAGGGCCCGCTGTAATTGCGCGAATGCCCGTTACACATCGCGCCCGACGGCCTCGGCCAGAGCGGGGCCGCGTTCCAGCGCATCGAGCGCCTTGACGGTGGCCTCGAAGGTCAGCATCACCGAACCGTGGCGGGCCGGATAATCCTTCACCGGCAAGAGACAGCGCATCTCGGCAAAGCGGCCGTCCGGCCCCTCCCCGCCTTCCTTCAGCATGACCCGCATCTTATCGCGAGCATCGCGGATTTCCGCCGGCGTCGCGCCGATGATGGTCTCGGCCATGATCGCGGATGACGCCTGACCGAGCGCACATGCCTTCAACTCGTGGGAAAAACCGCTGACGCGACCATCCGCGAGGTTGAGATAGACCGTCAGTTTCGAACCGCACAGCCGCGAATGCGCCGAGGCCGATGCGTCGGCATCCGGGAGAACGCCGAGCCGGGTCACATTGCCGGCATGCTGCAATATTTTCGCGGAATAGATATCGTCCATCGGTCACCCTGCGGCGCGTCTTTTCAATGTTTCATACGGAAGATGGGTTTTCGGCGCTGTCGCAACAAGCCCGCAGCGCACGATTGCCAAGGTTCCGATCCGGGTCTATTTAAACCGCCGGAAACGGGAAAAGCCATGCTGAATTTCGAAAAGCCGCCGCAGGACAAGGCCCTGCTCGATGAATCGCGCGTCTTCACCCCGCGTTTTGATGAAAACGGTCTCGTCACCGCCGTGGTCACCGACGCGCGCGACAACGCCGTGCTGATGCTCGCCCATATGAATGCCGAGGCGCTGGCGCTGACGCTTCAGACCGGCTTTGCTCATTATTACAGCCGCTCGCGCAAGGCGATCTGGAAGAAGGGCGAGACTTCGGGCAATCTCCAGCGCGTCGAGACGGTGCTTGCTGATTGCGACCAGGACGCGGTTCTGATCAAGGTGACCATGACCGGCCACGCCGCCGCCTGCCACACCGGCCGCCGCTCCTGCTTCTACCGCTCCGCCTCGATCGAGGGCGGCAAAGCCGTGCTGACCAGCATCGACGATGACAGGGCCTTCGATCCGAAGGAAGTCTACGGCGGGAAATAGGGATTTTCGGGAGGGAGACTTCGACGTTACCTTGTCGCGAATCTCAGTACATTGAGGCGTCCGGTTTTGCAGCAGCCTCGCAGCCCATAATCTCCCCCCTTGAGGCAGGGCTATCGCATATGAGCGATCATTGAGATTAGGAAGGTATCGTCCCATCCGGCTTTTTTCATTTTGCGCCGGATGGACGCCTTGTCCGGGTGGTGTCGGATGATGTTGAGAGCGAGCTTGCGAAGGATCGAGAGGTTCCGGGGCCCGTGATCCTTTCGGTTTCTGGCGGCGTCTTCGCAGAAGGCGACGTCGAGCACCCAGTGCAGTTGGTTCTCGATCGTCCAGTGCGCTCTGGCGATGTCCAGAAAGGCGGTAGCGCTGACTGACCTGGACAGCAGGAAATGTCGGATGTGACGCGTTTGCCGGCCATCGGGCTCCACCCGGATGCTTTCAAGCCGTGCGATCGCCTTGACGCCGGGAAAATCCATTCCTTCCGCCTTGACGATGACGGCGCGTCGGGTTTCGGTTCTGTCATGGGCCTTGCCATCGGCCTTTTCGGCTCTGTCGGGGTTGCTTTCCTTTTCAAGCAGGGCGATCGCCCGGTTGAGAAGGCCCGGTTGGTTGCCCTTGAGTGCAAGCGCATAGTCGGCGCCGGTCTTGAGAATGGCAGAGGCTGTGTCTGCCCTGCAATGCAGCGCGTCAGCCGTGACGATGCAGCCATCCAGCGACAAGCATGAAAGAGCTTGCAGAACGCCTTTGACTTCACTGCGGCCCGGCGCGAGCTGCTGGCCGATGACCATGCGCTGGTCGGCGGCCCAGATGTTGACCAGATGCAGGGGCGAGGCCTTGTCGCCGCGTTTGTAGGCCCCGCGCACGGCCTTGCCGTCGATGGCGATGACGCCGCTGATGGATTTTGCGAAAGCCTGCGCGAAGCGTGCAAAGACCGTTTCGAAAGCCTCAGGGTCGATATGTCTGAAAACATTCGAGAAAACGTCGTGACTGGGAGTGCCGTAAGGCAGAGGCACGATCTCCTTCAAAAGCTTGTGCTTGGAGACGCCAAAGTCGGCCATGTCCTGACAGGTTTCGGCCCCGCACAGCACCGCGGCCAAGGCAATGAACAAAACGCTGTTCAGCGAATAGCGGACATTGGCCGCCCGAGGGTCCGGAACCGACCCGAAAAGAGACGCAAATCCGTCCATCCAACCCTCCACAACAGAAAGGCTGAAGATGAATCGATTTGCGTCAAATATTCAATAGCTTAAAAGCCATACGCGATTCCCCTGCCCCTTGAGGGGGAGATGTCGCGAAAGCGACAGAGAGGGGTAAAGGGCGTAAGCCCTAAAAGCCGAGTTCGCAGAAAGGGTTCACCCCTCTCTGCCCCTGTCGGGGCATCTCTCCCTCAAGGGGAGAGATTATTGGCTGAAAGGCCAGAGAAAGAAGGCGTTCCCCTCACCCGGCGATATAGGACTTGATGTGCTCGGCTTCCTGTTCGACCTCGCGGATGCGGGATTTGACGACGTCGCCGATCGAGATGATCCCGGCGAGACGGCCGTCGACTTCAACGGGAACGTGACGGAAATGGCGCTTGGTCATCACCTCCATCAATTCGTTGACGCTCACACCCTCGTCGCAGCGATAGACGTTTTCGGTCATCTCCGTCGAAACCGGATGGGAAAGACATCCCGCCCCGTGCTTGCTGATCGCGCCGACCAGGTCGCGCTCGGTGAAAATGCCGACAATGCTGTCATTCCTGCCGACGATCACCACGGCGCCGATCCGGTTTTGATGCAGGATCGTCGCGATTTCCGAAATCGACGTATCGCCCTTCGCGGTCACGACCGCGCGGCCCTTCTCGGCAAGTATCATTCTCACGGTAATGGACATCGAAACCTCCTCGTTTCCGGCGCCGACGCGTGTCCGCCTCCGGCCGGCCACGCAAAGTCGAATGGTGCATGAGGTTTCGGGCGATTGCAAGGAAACCGTGACCGGTTCAGAAAACCAGGGTGCGCGGCCGCTTGACGTCGAACAGCGGGAAGGTGAGGAAACCGAACAGAAAACCTCCGATATGGGCCTGCCAGGCGATTTCGCCGGCACTGACGCCGGCAAAGCTGACGCCCACCGCGATCAGCAGATTGCCGGCCAGCCAGACCAGCACGAAGGCGCGGGCGGTGCGATCGCGGAACACATCGGCAATGGCAAGCCGCGGCCCGAGATGCGCCTGCGGCAGGAACCGTCCGCCGGCGAACACGAAGCGGCAGGCCGCCCCCATATAGGCAGAGACCACACCGGACGCGCCGATCAGCACCGTGACCGCGCCCCAATCCGTGGCGGCGAAGAAGAACGCCGAGGCAGCAGCACTCGTCACCCACAGGATCAGGAAACGCACCGCCCCGATGCGCCGGGCGACGGGCGCGCCGAAGATCGCCAGCCAGATGGCGTTGAACACGATATGCGTCCAGCCGCCATGCAGCAGCGAATAGGTAAGCGGCGACCACAGCCATGCCCATCCCTGTTGCGAAAGGCTGTGGGCATAGCGCACCGGCAGGAACCCGAAGTCCTGCCAGATCATCACATTCGTGCGATAGGAGAGCAGGAATTCCTGCACAAGGAAGATCGCGAACAGCAAGGCCAGCGCGCCGATCACCACCGGCGGCAGGTTGATGGCGGGCTCGCGACGCCGTTCATGATCCATCCGGCCGCCGCCCATACGCGGTGTCTGCATGATCGCACTCCTGTTTGCGGGTGTGATATCCGATCGGCCGGGATTTTGAAAGCAGGCGTTGTATATGCGTAGATTCTTAAATAAACCACGCAAATCGCCCGCGGACTTAATGGGATATTAACCCCGATTTGCGCACACTCGCCGACAGCCTAGCAATGTGCTTTCCGGCCCGGTATCATCCGGTCACGGAACCGCCAGCAAACATCAACCGCCAGAATTCGCAAGAGTTTTTCGTATGCAGAGACAGGCAACAAGCCGATTCCCCAAGAGCCGGTTTTCAGCGGCCGCGATCCTTCTCGCGGCTTTCACGATTCTGCTGACCGGGTTTGCCCCAGCGCGCGCCGACAGCAATGACGCCGCCATCGTCATCGACGTCAACACCGGCAAGGTGCTTTACGGCGAAAACCCCGACGCGCCGCGCTATCCGGCCTCGCTGACCAAGATGATGACGCTCTACCTCACCTTCGAGGCGCTGGACGACGGCCGCATCACGCTCGATACCCGGGTCCCTTTCTCCAAGAACGCATCTGCCGAGCCGCCGACCAAGCTCGGCATCGGCGCTGGCAACTCGATCAGCGTCGAGACGGCGATCTATTCGCTGGTGACCCGCTCCGCCAATGACGCGGCGACCGCGCTTGGCGAACTCCTCGGCGGTTCGGAAACCAATTTCGCCAAGATGATGACCAACAAGGCGCACTCGCTGGGCATGACGAAGACGACCTACCGCAATGCACATGGCCTGCCGAACAGCGCGCAGAAGACCACGGCGCGCGACCAGGCCCGCCTCGGCATCGCGCTGCGCCAGCATTTTCCGCAGTACTACAAATATTTCGGCACCCGCAGCTTCAAGTTCGGCAAGACCACGATCGGCAACCACAACCGTCTTCTCGGCAATGTTCAGGGCGTCGACGGCATCAAGACCGGCTACACCAACGCCTCCGGCTTCAACATCGCGACCTCGGCAATTTCCGGCAACCGCTCGATCGTTGCCGTGGTCATGGGCGGCGCGACATCCGCCAGCCGCGACAAGTGGGCGACCCGGCTGATCACCACCTACCTGCCCAAGGCCTCCAATGGCCGCAAGCAGTTCGTGATCGCCCGCACCAGAAGCACCGGCGGCCCGATCGTCGCAGCCGCCATGGTATTCCCGAAGACCGGCCCGATCCCCTATGCACGGCCCACGAGCCAGACCGGCGGTGTCGCGCTCGCCTATGCCAACGACAACACGGCCGCCGCCGCCCCGGCAGTCCTCTCCGGACCGCAGGCCGAGCTGATCGCAAACGTTCCGGTGCCGAGCGCGCGCAGAGCGCCCGACAATGATGACGGTCTGAGCGTCGAGGACATTCTCGAAACCGCCGATGGCGTTGCCGATGCGGTGGGAAGCGCGATCGTGCCGGCCGCGGAGGCTTCGCAGCCCGACACTTCGATCAAGACCGGTTCGGTTCGCGCGTCGCGCGGCTGGGTGGTTCAGGTCGGCACCGCCGCAACGCCCGAGGCCGCCAAGGCGCTTCTCGCCAGCACCAAGGGCAAGGCCGGCGGCGCGCTCGACAGTTCCGAGCCCTTCGCGCTCGCCTACAATACCGGCGGCCAGTCGGTCTACCGCGCCCGCTTCGGCGGCTTCTCCGATCAGGAGGAGGCCGTGCGCGCCTGCCGCGCGCTGAAGCAGAACGGCGTGAGCTGCTGGGCAAGCCTCCAGTAGACGCCATGAATTAACGGCACCTTTCTGCTGTTTACGACAATAAAACGCCGGCCCCGATAACGGGCCGGCGTTTTTCGTAAAGCCTTTTGAAAGGTTTCCGCCTTATTCTCGAGAGTAAGGTTTTGGAAAGCAAGAACAGCGAAAGTTCGAATAGCCGCACCTCGCCCCAACGCGCTCCAAACCCCCGGTAAATCCTTGAGTGTCTTGCGTATGAGGATAGACGTGACCAGGAAACAGCGTTTCGGAATGATGTCAGGCCAATCTCTCCCCCTCGATCGCCGTGGCGGCCTAAACCCGCTGCAGGAAGCCGCCCAGAAGCTCGCCGATTACGCGCGCTTCCAGGGGCGCTACAAGGCCCGCGAACTGGTGGGCCTGTTGTCCAGCCAGAGCGAACGCGCCGCCCGCTCGATCGCCCCCGCCGTGAAGATCCATATCTATATCGCCGGCGAGCCCGAAGGCAGAATGCCCGTCAATCTCAGGCTGCGGTAAAATACAAAAAAAGGCCGCGCCGGGCGCGACCTCTTTTCATGAGTGCAAAGCCAGGAAGGCGGCCCGAAGGCCGCCTTTTGCCATTACATCTTGACGGCGGAGATCTGAACCTCGACGCGGCGGTTCTGGGCGCGGCCTTCCGGCGTCGCATTGGAGGCGACGGGGTTGGACGGGCCGAAGCCGACGGCGGAAATGCGATTGCCGCCCACGCCGGACTGGATCAGGTAGTTCGCCACGCTGTTGGCGCGCTCCTGCGAGAGCCGCTGGTTATATTCGAGCGAGCCGGTCGAATCGGTGTAGCCGTTGACGTTGACCGCGGTGCGGTCATACTTGCGCAGAACGGTCGAAACAGCGTTCAGCGTCGAGTAGAAATTCGGCAGGATCGTGTACTGATCCGTCGGGAAGGTCACATTGCCCGGCATGATCAGCGTCAGCATGTCGCCATTGCGGACCACGGAAACGCCGGTGCCGGCAAGCGCCTGGCGGAATTCACGCTCCTGATTGTCCATATAGGCGCCGATGCCGCCGCCGGCGATTGCGCCGAGCGCGCCGCCGATCGCGGCCCCCTTGGCGTCGCCGCCCACGGCAAGACCCGCCAGCGCGCCAAGCGCGCCGCCGGCGAGCGCGCCGGTTCCGGTGTTGTTGTTGACGGTCTGGCCCGAATACGGGTCGGTCGTCGTGCAGCCGGCAAGAAAGGCAAGGCCTACGGCTGCAATGGTGATCTTCTTCAGCATGGTGTCCCTCAGAGTTGAAAGCTTCGCCAATGTTGAAGCCGTTCCTTTGCGGCAATCATATGGCGTGAATGTGCGGCTTCTCGGGGGCAATCCCACAATCAGCCGCACCTGTTGTCAAGATAGCGCAGCCGCCTCAATTGGCCATGGGCGCCGCGGTCACGGGCGCGGCAGCCGTGGCGGCGGCGGCCGGCGGCGCGATCCGGATTTCGACACGGCGGTTCTGGGCGCGGCCGTCTGCGGTATCGTTGCTCGCTACCGGATCGGCCTTGCCATAACCAACCGGCAGGATGCGCTGCGGGCTGACGCCGCGCTGAATAATGGCGCCGGCGACCGCATTGGCGCGCTGCTGCGACAGTTTCAGGTTATAGGCGTCCGAGCCGGTGGAATCGGTATAGCCGTTCACGTCGATATCGGTGGCACTGTACTTGCGCAGCAGCGCGGCGATGGTATCGAGCGCCGGCGTGAATTCGGGAACGATGTCGTATTTGTCGGTCTCGAAGGTGATCGAGGACGGGAAGACCAGCGCGATGTATTTCGGCGTCCGGATGATCGTCACGCCGGTGTCCTTGAGCTGATCACGGAACGCCTGCTCCTGACTGTCCATGTAAGCCCCCGGATCGGAAACGGAAATATTCGTAACCGACACTTCCTGCGGCGCGACGTCTTCGCCCCCGGTCGAAGAGCATCCGGCAAGCAGCAGCAAGCCTGAAAGAGCAATAGCGATGGTCCTGATCATGGTGTTCCCCTCTGTTCTCGAAATGCCGGTGCTTCCGGCCGGTTTCCATAACAACAGCATGGCGGATGATTCCGCAAGCAGCGCCTGACGATTTCCGCTCATGACCGGGCCAAACGACACCGCAGGATGGCCCAACGTTAATGGTGCCCGAGCAATGTCGCGTCGTGCATTTCGGCGTTCAGGCGACGTTCCTCATCGACCTTCGGCTTGGAGAAGCGGGCGAGGATCAGATAGGCGACCGGGGTGATGTAAAGCGTCACGATGGTGGCGAAGCCGAGCCCGCCGACGATCACCCAGCCGAGCGCGATGCGCGCCTCCGCGCCCGCACCCGAGGCCAGCACCAGCGGGATGCCGCCGAGAACGGTGGAGATCATCGTCATCATCACTGGCCGGAGCCGCAGAAGCGTCGCATGCTCGATCGCGTCGCGCACCCCCTCGCCCCGGTCGCGAAGCTGGTTGGCGAATTCGACGATCAGAATGCCGTTCTTGGCCATCACCCCGATCAGCAGCACAAGGCCGATCTGGGAATAGATGTTGAGGCTGGTGCCCGTCAGCAGCATCGCGATCACCGCGCAGCCGATGCCGAACGGCACGGTCGCCAGAATGATCAGCGCGCTCCAGACGCTTTCGAACTGGGCGGACAGCACCAGGAACACGATGACGATCGCGAAGCCGAACACCATCGTCATTCCCGAGGCGTTCTCATCGAGCGCGGCGGCCTCCGCCTGCGCCTCGACATGGGCGCCGGGGGGCAGAAGCGGTTCCGCGATCTCGACGAGCCGCTGATAGGCCTCGCCCAGCGCAACGCCTTCCCCAAGGCTGGACGAAAGCGAAACCGAAGGCTGCTGGTTCTCGCGCTCCAGCGTCGGCGCGATCGATTTTTCCTCCAGCGTGGCGATGGTGGACAGCGGCACGATGCGGCCATCGCCTGCCTTCAGGAATATATTCCTGAGATCGGTCGGGTCATCGACCTTGCGGGTATCCGAGCGAAGCTGCACGTCATAGGATTGGCCGTCGATGAACACCTCGCCCACCGAGCGTCCATCGAGCAGGGCCCTCAAAGCCTCTGACAGACCGCCGATATCGATGCCGAGATCGGCCGCTCTGCGGCGGTCGAGCGTCAGGGCAAGCTGCGCCTGCGAGGCGTCATTGCTGAGACGCGGAGCGGAAAACATCGGATCGGCCTCCATCGCGGCCACGATCTCGGACGCCGCGACCGCGAGCTTCTCGTGCGTGGACCCCACCAGGGCGACGCTGAGCCCGTTGCCGCCGCCCCTGATATTGAGCGAATTGGGCTGGAAGGCGAAGGCGCGCACGGCCGGAATCTGGCCGGCGGCCATGTTGACATCGCCGGCGATCGCGCTCTGCACCCGTTCCCGCTCGCCCCAGGGGGCGAGCGTCATCACCATAAAGCCGCTATTGGTATTGCTGCCGAAGCCGGAGATCGAGAACACGCTTTCGATCTCGCCGCTGTCGAGCAGCGGCTGCAGGCGCTCTTCCACCTGCTGGATACGGTCGCGCGTATAATCGAGGCTGACGCCCTCCGGCGCCGAGACCCGCATCATCAGCATCGAGCGATCCTCGCTCGGCAGGAGTTCATTGGTGATGTTGGCATAGGCGAGATAGGCGCCGAACATCAGCAACGCACCGAAGGAAAGCACGACCAGCGGCGCGGCAAGCGCAAGGCGCAGCGAATGCGCATAGAAGCGGTTGAAACCATTGCCGAGCCGGGTGGCAAGCCCGGGCCGGGTCTCGGAATGCTGGACCAGGATGCGTGAAGCCAGCATCGGGCACAGCGTCAGCGCCACGAAGGACGACAGCATCACCGCGAAGGCGAGCACGAAGCCGAATTCGCGGAACAGGCCGCCAGCTTGGCCGGGCAGGAACGACAACGGCACGAACACGGCGGCAAGGGTCGCCGTGGTGGTGATCACCGCGAAGAAAACCTGGCGGGTGCCGAGAACGGCTGCCGCGCGCGGGCCCAAGCCGAGCGCGCGCAGGCGCACGATGTTTTCCAGCACCACGATCGCGTCATCGACCACCATGCCGGTGGCAAGCACGATCGCGAGCAGGGTCAGGATATTGATGGAGAAGCCGGCGACATAGATCGCGGCGACCGTGCCGATCAGGGCCACCGGCAGCGTGATCGCCGGAATGATGGTCGCCCGCCAGTCGCGCAGGAACAGGAAGATGATCGCCACCACGATCAGCGCGGCAAGGGTCAGCGAGCGGACCACCTCCTCGATCGAGCCCGAAATGAACACCGCATCGTCGCTCGAAACCCGTATCGTGGTGCCTTCCGGCAGGTTTGGCCGGAGCTCCTCGATGACCCTGTGCACGCCCTCCGATATCTCCAGCGTATTGGACTTGGCCTGACGCACGATGCCGAGACCGATGCCCGGCTGGCCATTATAGCGCAGCGCCGTCGCAGCCGTATCCGGGCCGAAGACGACAGTCGCCACATCGCCGAGGCGGACATTGTCGGCGACCTTCAGATCGGCGAATTCTTCCGGTGTGGTAAGGTCGGCGGTGGCGCGCACGCCGAGCGCCTGGGTGGTGCTGGTGAGCGACCCCGCCGGCACGTCCCACGACATGTCGGAAAGCGCATTGGCGAGATCGGCGACCGTCAGGCCGCGGCTGGCAAGCGCCGCCTGATTGATATCGATGCGGAAGATCTTGTCCCGGTCGCCATAGACCGCGACATCGGCGACGCCGGAAACGGCGGCAAGCCTGTCCTCGATATTGTCCGATACATATTTGGTCAGGTCGTCGATATCGAGCGTGGAGGAGGTGACCGCCAGCCGCAGGATCGGCTGCGCATCGGAATCCGCCTTGACGATGCGCGGCTCGTCGGCGTCGTCCGGCAGTTGCCCCTCGACCCGGCCGACGGCGTCGCGGACGTCCATCGAGGCGACATTGATATCGGTATCCTTGCTGAACTCCAGCGTCACCCGGCTGGAGCCGGTCTGCGATTGCGACGACATCGACTGCAGGCCGGAGACGCGCGCCACCGCGCCTTCGATGACATCGGTGACCTCGCGGTCGACGGTTTCGGGCGAAGCGCCGGAAAAGGTGGTGCGCACGGTGATCACCGGCTGGTCGACATCCGGCAGTTCGCGCACCTCGACGCCGAAATAGGCGGCAAGGCCGGCGACCACGATCAGCGCGTTGAACACCAGCGCCATGATCGGCCGGCGCACGAAGAGCGCGGTGAAGCCATGCTCGGTTGCGTGATCGACAGCGATTTCCTCGATCTCGTCGCGCTTGTCGCCGGTCGGGGTATCCTCGCTCATGACGAAGCCCCCGCATTCGCCTGACGCACCGCGCCGCCCTCGCGCAGGCGCTGGATGCCCTCGATGATCACGGGGTCGCCCGCCTCCAGCGCGGCATCGACCAGCACCACATCCGGGTCGCGCTGGATCACGCGGACCCGGACCTTCTCGGACGCGCCGTCGGCCATACGCCACACGAAGGCGCCTTCCGAATCCCACTGGATCGCCAGCGGATCGACGCCCGGATATTCATCGCCGGGAAACCGCATGGTCACGTCGAAGGACATGCCAGCTCTCAGCGCGTCGCTTTCGTTGTCGATACGCGCGCGCACGGTGAACGTGCGGCTTGCCGGGTCAATCCGGTTGTCGACCGCCTCGACCACGCCGTCAAAGCGCTTCTGGGGCGCTGCGACCAGGCTTGCCTCCACCGGCGTTCCCGGGGTGACGGCGGTTGCGAAGCGCTCCGGAACGTCGAAATCGACGAGGATCGCAGAGCGATCATCGATTGTGACGATCTCCGACGAGGTGGTGACATAGTCGCCGACATTGACGCCGACGATCCCGGCGACGCCCGAAATCGGCGCGACGATCTGCCGGCGGGCGAGATTGAGTTCCGCCGTCTCGAGATCGAGTTGAGCGGATTTCTCGGCGATCTCGGCGTTGTAGACTTCGAGATTGGAAATCGAGGAACTGATCTTGCGATTGATCTCCGCCTGCCGGGCGGCGCTTTCAAGCGCGACCTCCGCCAGGTTGCGCGCCAGAACCTGCTCGCGGTCGTCGAGCCGGACGATGACGTCGCCCTTCTCCACCTTGTCGCCGGAGGATATGCTGATCTCCGTGATCGTGCCGGCCTGCTCGGGCAGCAGCGTCACCGACTGGATCGCAGCCCCGCTGCCGATCGCCGTCAACTGGTCGTTGACCGTGCCGATCGCGACCGGCGCGGTGACGACCTGAACCGCGCCGCCGAAACCGCCGCCGCGGCCGCCTGCCGGGGGCCTGGCCGTGTCGTTATTACCGGCAATGCCCATCGAGGCCATGAGCTCGCGGCCATCGGGAGCAAACCAGAGCCAGGCCGCGGCCCCGACTGCCAGAACGCCGAGACTGACGGCAAGCTGTTGATAAAGACGCATTCATGACCTCGGACTGGCAACTGGGGCGGGATTCCTGTCACCGAAGTATCGTTATCGTTCCCGCCTCCGCAAGTCGCCAGATCAAACCTCACCAAATTGTAATGTTACCTCCGCCTGGCGGTACATAAACGGTGGCCGGCATTGGCTGGGATGTGCTTTTTTTGTTCTCATTTCCCGCGCCGCCTTCACCTTTGGCATGCAAGCCATTAGATTGGCCTCATGAATCAAGGTGACGACAATATTCCGTTTTTCGACGAAGACGATGCGCCGCAGCCCGCAGCGCCCGCCCGCTCCGGCCTTGCCGCACGAGCGATGGCCGCGCGCCGCGCGCCGGATGCGCCCGATTATCTCTCCGGCCTCAACCCCGAGCAGCGCGACGCCGTGGAAACCACCGAGGGGCCGCTTCTGGTGCTTGCGGGTGCGGGCACCGGCAAGACCCGGGTTCTGACCACCCGCATCGCCCATATTCTTGCTTCCGGAAGGGCCTATCCCAGCCAGATTCTTGCCGTGACTTTCACCAACAAGGCCGCGCGCGAGATGAAGGAACGGATCGGCGCGCTGGTGGGCGGCGCGGTCGAGGGCATGCCCTGGCTCGGCACGTTTCACTCGATCGGCGTCAAGCTTCTGCGCCGCCATGCCGAGCTTGCCGGTCTGCGCTCCGACTTCACCATTCTCGATACCGACGACGTGCTCAGGCTGCTCAAGCAGTTGATCCAGGCCGAGGGTCTCGACGACAAGCGCTGGCCGGCGCGGCAGTTCGCCGGCATGATCGACAACTGGAAGAACAAGGGCCTGACGCCGAAGACGATTGCCGAGGGCGACGCCCGTGCCTTTGCCAATGGCCGCGGCCGCGAACTCTATCAGGCCTATCAGGACCGGCTGAAGACGCTCAACGCCTGCGATTTCGGCGATCTTCTGCTGCACCCGATCGAACTGTTCCGTCAGCATCCGGATATCCTGAAGGAATACCACAAGCGCTTCCGCTACATTCTGGTGGACGAGTATCAGGACACCAACACCGCGCAATATATGTGGCTGCGGCTCCTGGCCCAGCGGCCCGCCGGCGACGAAGGTCCGATCAACATCTGCTGCGTGGGCGATGACGACCAGTCGATCTATGGCTGGCGCGGCGCGGAGGTCGACAATATTCTCCGCTTCGAGAAGGATTTCCGGGGCGCCAAGGTGATCCGGCTGGAGCGCAATTACCGCTCGACCGCGCATATTCTGGGGGCCGCCGGCAATCTGATCGCCCATAATGAGGGCCGTCTCGGCAAAACGCTGTTCACCGAACGCACCGATCCCGACGACAGCAAGGTGCAGGTTCACGCCGCCTGGGATTCCGAGGAGGAAGCCCGCGCGATCGGCGAGGAGATCGAGCAGTACCAGAAGCAGGGCGAGGCGCTGAACGACATGGCGATCCTGGTGCGCGCCTCGTTCCAGATGCGCGAATTCGAGGATCGCTTCGTCACGCTCGGGCTCAACTACCGCGTCATCGGCGGCCCGCGCTTTTACGAGCGCCTCGAAATTCGCGACGCCATGGCGTTTTTCCGCCTCACCTGCCAGCCGGCCGACGATCTGGCGCTGGAGCGGATCATCAACACGCCGAAGCGCGGCCTTGGCGATGCCAGCGTGCGCAAGGTCCACGACTATGCCCGCGAGCGCAACATTCCGATGCTGGCGGCCGCCCGCGAGCTGATCGACACTGATGAGCTGAAGCCGAAGCCACGCAAGGCGCTGTTCGACGTCGTCACCCAGTTCGACCGCTGGCAGGACCTGTTGGAAACCACGCCGCATACCGAGCTTGCCGAGCAGATCCTCGACGAGAGCGGCTATACCGAGATGTGGCAGAACGACCGGTCGGCGGAAGCGCCGGGCCGGCTCGAAAACCTGAAGGAGTTGATCCGCTCCATGGAAGGTTTCGAGAGCATGCGCGGCTTTCTCGAACATGTCTCGCTGGTGATGGACACCGAAAACAACGAAGACCTCGATGCCGTCTCGATCATGACACTGCATTCGGCCAAGGGGCTGGAGTTCAAGACCGTGTTCCTGCCCGGTTGGGAGGAAGGCCTGTTTCCGCACCAGCGCGCGCTCGACGAGAGCGGCCGCGCGGGGCTGGAGGAAGAGCGCCGGCTTGCCTATGTCGGCATCACCCGCGCCAAGCGCCACTGCCATATCTGGTTCGTCTCCAACCGCCGAATCCACGGGCTCTGGCAATCGACCATGCCGTCGCGCTTTCTTGATGAACTGCCGGAAGACCATGTCGAGGTCGGCGAGACCGAGGTGTCCTATGGCGGCTACGGCCAGTCGCGCTTCGACCGGGCCGAGCCGTTTTCCAACACCTATGCCACGCCGGGCTGGAAGCGTGCGCAGGGCAACCGCTCCGACGCCACCCGCGACAATTGGGGCACGCGCTCCGGCCACGCGGTGGAGCGGATCGGCTACGGCGAAAGCGGCCCGCGCGGACGCACCATCGAGGGCGAACTGGTGGCGCGCTCCACCGGCGAGGAGGCTTCCGCCTACGCCATCGGCGACCGCGTCTTCCACATGAAGTTCGGCAATGGCAACATCACCTCGATCGAAGGCAACAAGCTGACCATCGATTTCGACAAGGCGGGCCGCAAGCGCGTGCTTGATGGCTTTGTGAAGCCGGTCTGAACGCCGGAAGACGGTAATCGGACTGCCGAAGGGTCCTCCGTCATGCTGCTCTCCGGCTTAACCACTGGCATCCACGTTTCCTTGGGATTTTGGTTCCTTGATGGTCGCTCAGCCACCCACCTGCGTCATCCTCGGGCTTGACCCGAGGATCTAATCACATCAGACGCGAGAAGCGTTGGCGGATTTTTGATGTTATATTTCAATGACTTCATGACGCCGCAGACGCCTGTCGCAGGGTGAGGTGCTTGGATCCTCGGGTCAAGCCTAAAGATGACGCCCGTAAAACAGAGAGACTTGTCAACAAATAGTGCTGTTATCTTCTCCGGCGTACGCTCAGTGCAGCCGGGAACCGTTCGCGACGGGTTTGTCGACACCTGCAAGCACAACCGCGCCGGCGTCATCGGCAAAGCCTAAAGTCAGCACTTCAGAGCGCACCGGGCCGATCTGGCGCGGCGGGAAATTGACGACGGCCATGATCTGGCGGCCCACCAGCGTTTCCGGCGTATAATGCACTGTGATCTGGGCGGAGGATTTCTTGACGCCAATCTCCGGGCCGAAATCGATCTTGAGCCTGTAGGCGGGCTTGCGCGCCTCGGGAAAGTCTTCGGCCTCGACAATGGTGCCGACGCGGATGTCGACCTTCAGGAAATCATCAAAACTAATCTCGTCGCTCAATTCTCCGCCCTCCGATCAGCCGGCAAGCTCCTGCGAACGCTCGCGGGCGGCTTCCAGCGCGCGGTCGAAAACCGGCTGCAGCCCATCCTCGGCCATGAGCTGCTCCAGCGCGGCCGCCGTGGTGCCGCCGGGCGAGGTGACATTCTTGCGCAGAGTGCCCGCATCGTCGTCGGACGCATCAAGCAGCGCGCCCGCGCCGGTCACCGTGCCGCGGGCAAGCCGCATGGCAAGATCGGGATCGAGGCCAAGCTTGCGCCCGGCTTCGGCCATGCATTCGACCAGATAGAAGGCATAGGCCGGACCACTACCGGACACCGCGGTGACGGCATCGATATCGGCTTCCTTCTCCACCCACTCGACTTTACCAACGGCGGCAAGCAGCGTGTCGGCGACTGCCTTGCCCGCCGCGCCGACCTTGTCGTTGCCGAAAGCGCCGATCATGCCGCGGCCGATCATCGCCGGGGTGTTGGGAATGGTGCGCACGATCGGCAGCGCGCCAAGCCGCTCCTCGAAATAGCCGAGCGTCTTGCCGGCGGCGACCGAAATCACCAGCGTGTCGTCATCGATCATTGGCTTGACCGTGTCGAGCACCGCATACATCACCTGCGGCTTGACGGCGAGCACGAGGATCTTCGCCTTGATCGCATCGGAAGCCGCGACCGCGTGGCGGATGCCGCTTTTGTCGAGCAGGCTCTTGATGTTGTTGGATGGGTTGGGATCAATGACCGTGATCGCCTCGCGCCTCAGCCCGCCAGCGACCCAGCCGGACAGCATCGCGCCGCCCATATTACCCGCCCCGACCAGCACCACGCCATCGATGTCTGCCAGTTCCGTCATCTCAGGCCTCTCCGACCGTCTCGAACAGCACCGCCTTCATGGCGTCGTCGGCGGACATGCCGGACCAGACGACGAACTGGAAGGCCTGGAAATAATTCTCACAGGCATCGAGCCCGCTGGACAGCGTGACTTCGACCTGCTGGTTGGTGGGCTCGGCGCCACCGGCCAGAAGCAGGGACTGGCGATAGACCACGACATTTTCATGTGCCCAGAAATCGAAATGCCCCATCAGCACCTGGGAATTCACCCGCGACAACAGCTTGACGACCTCGTTGACCCGATGCTCGGGCACCCGCAGATCGAAGGCGCAGGCCAGATGCAGCGCCTCGTAGTGGCTCATCCACGAGAACGAGACGTGATAGTCCGCCCAGCGGCCGCCGACCGTCATGGCGATCTCATCCTCGCCGGAACGCTCGAACGTCCACTCATTCGTGGCGGCCACGAATTCGATCATATCGACCGGATTGTTCAGTCGTTCGATTTCCAGCAAACCCAGGCTCATAAACCACCTTCTCAGCGCGGGGCCGCCGGTCATCCGTCAATGCGGACCGACACAGGACCTCCTGCCTCAATTTCGAATCATCTATTAAAATCAGTGTATAATGCGATTTCATCTACACCAGCCCCCAACGGCGGCCTTTCACGATCCGAGTCTTTTCGCGGCTCTGAAAATGATTCAGGGCTGACACCTAACCGACTCTGCGACCTGCATTTTTTTGCCATGTCCACAGGCCTGATTTTTTTTGGTGAAATCCGTCTTTGGGCCCGTTTGGAGGTCGGTTTTGGCGCGCGGAAACGAAGAAACCGGGCCGCATGTGCTGACCCGCTTTCAAAATTCGGATTTTCGGAGGGTGGGGGGGGCGGGTTATTTGCCCCCCTTCAGTTTGCTGACAAAGCCTGCCCTATTCTCCGCCGTCATCCTCGGCCTTGTGCCGAGGATCTAAGCACGGATCAACGCGAGGAGCGTCTCGGGAAAAAAGTGACCTCAAACACACTCCCTTCCGGCGCGCCAACGCCGCTCGCGCGGAACGGACGTCATCCTCGGGTCAAGCCCGAGCAACTGTGTGCTTTTCTGTCAAGTTGTTTGTGCATTGAGGATTGGTCTTTGCTCCCGAATGGCTGTGTTGAGGGCGACGAGGAGCTTTCTGGCGATGGCGACGATCGCGGCTTTGGGTGCCTTGCCGCGGCTTCGCAGATGGTCGTAGTCCTGTTTCCACCGGCCGGTTCTGATCGCGGCAAGGGCGGCCATGTAGAGGGCATCGCGCACCCGCTTTCGCCCACCCTGGACATGGCGTTTGCCGCGCATGAGGCCGGATTCACGCGCGATTGGCGCCACGCCGGCCAGGGCGGCGATGGCGCGCCGGTCAACCAGGCCCAGTTCGGGCAGGCTGGCAAGGATTATGGCGGTGCAAACCGGCCCGACGCCTGCGGCCGAACGCAGCAGCGCCGCATCGCGGGCAAGATCGCAGGTCTCTTTGATGGCATTGGCGATCTGCCGCTCAAGCGCGCGGATCTGGACGTCGAGCAAGGCGATCACCGCCTCCAGGCTTTCCGTCACCACCGGATCGGCGACGCCCTTCAGGCGGATACGTTCGGCCTTGCGCATCGCGACCAACTGGTCGCGGCGGCTGTTGAGGCCCTGAAGCTTCAGCCGTTCGGGCGAAACCGGGGCGGTGGCCGGCAGGTCGAGATTGGCGCCGTAAAACGCCAGCATGCGCGCATCCACCGCATCGGTCTTGGCCAGCATGCCGATGGAGCGGGCAAAGTCCCGGGCGCGGCGGGGATTGGCGCGATGGAAGGAAAGCTCCGCCTTCTCAAGCGCCCGCACCAATGGCTGGTCCCACGGGGCGGTGGCTTCCAGCACCACGAAAGCCCGGTGTTCGAGCGCAAGGCCGATCAGGGCGGCGATGCCCGCCGGATCGTTGGAAAAGCTGCACGACCTGGCAGCCGGGTGAAGATAAACATCGAGACGCTGACCGGAGACATCGCAACCGATCGTGTTTTGTGGCAAGGTCATGATCCCATCCTTGTCCTACGGGCTCGGCGCGCCAACGCCGGCCCCGGCAACTGTTCGGGGTGGTTGACGAAAGGCGGGCGGCGTTTCCAGCTCGGGCACGGTCGCATAACGACCAAGGATGACACGAAACACCGTCCGCCAATCAGACTGCCGCGTTCACGGCAGACGTCAACAGACAAGGATGACGTCCGTAAAAAGGATAGGTCTGTCAATATTTTAGACGCAGATCAGCCGCCCGCCTTTTCACTGAGCTTCGCCTCGAGCGCGTCGATGCGGGCGCGCAGCGCGTCGTTCTCGTCGCGGGCCTTGATCGCCATGTCGCGCACGGCGTCAAACTCCTCGCGTTTGACGACGTCCATGCTGTTCAGCCAGCGCTCGACCTGGGCCTTGACCCCGGTTTCGAAATCCTTGCCGGCGCTTTGCACCGAGCCCGCCGCATCGGTCATCAGCTTTGCCAGATCGTCGAGAATGCGGGTGGTGCCGGAACTCATGTCGCTGTCTCCTTGGTCGGCCGGGCGCTGTGCCGGCTGCTCTTTGCCTTGAATTAGTGCCGGTTCGGGAAGCACGCAAGGCCGCCGACCGATAATCTGCGATAACAGGCAGCGCCTGCCGCAATTCGGCCGGCTTGACCGGGCCCCGTTATGCCGCCATCTTCGCGCCCGATCATAGAGGAAACCCCGCCTTGCTGCCAGATCATATCAAACTTGCTGCCATCCCCTACCCCGCCATCGACCCGATCGCGCTCAGGCTCGGCCCGCTGCAGATCCACTGGTACGGACTTGCCTATGTGGCCGGCATCCTGCTCGGCTGGCTCTATGCCCGCTGGCTGCTGAAGAAGGACAGGCTGTGGCCGGCAAACCAACCGCCAATGGCGGTTGCGCGGCTGGATGACTTCGTCACCTGGTCGGTGATCGGCATCGTGGTCGGCGGACGGCTCGGCTACATGCTGTTTTACGCGCCGGGCGCTTTCCTCGCCAACCCACTGACGATATTCAAGATTTGGGACGGCGGTATGTCGTTTCACGGCGGGCTGATCGGCATGATCGTGGTGATGATCATCTTCTCGAGGCGGCACGGCATTCGCGTCTGGTCGCTGCTGGATCTGATCGCGACGGTCGCGCCGATCGGGCTGTTTTTCGGCCGAATCGCCAATTTCATCAATGCCGAATTGTGGGGCCGCCCCTCCGATGTGCCCTGGGCTATGGTGTTTCCGGGCGCGGGCGACCTGCCGCGCCATCCGAGCCAGCTTTACGAGGCCGGGCTGGAGGGGATCGTCATCCTTATCGTGCTGTTCGTCATCACCCGGTTCTTCGGCGCGCTGAAGCGGCCGGGGCTGACCGGCAGCATCTTCATCTGCCTTTATGCGCTGTCACGTATCTTCGTGGAATTCTTCCGCGAGCCCGACCCGCAACTCGGCTATCTCTTCGGCGGCTGGCTGACCATGGGCATGGTGCTGTCGCTGCCGATGCTCGCCGTCGGACTCTGGGGCATATGGTATTCCGGCCGCATGGCAAGACGGAGCCCGGCACCGTGACGACGCCGCTGCTGCCGAAAATCCGGGCGATGATCGAAGCCGACGGGCCAATGCCGGTTTCGACCTATTTCTCGCTCTGCCTTGCCGATCCCGAGCACGGCTATTACCGGACCCGCGATCCGCTTGGCGCCAAGGGCGATTTCACCACCGCCCCGGAAATTTCGCAGCTCTTCGGCGAGTTGGTCGGCGTCTTCCTGATTTCCGCATGGCAGGCCCATGGCAGCCCGGTGGAAACGAGGCTGATCGAGGGCGGCCCCGGTCGCGGCACGATGATGGCCGATATCCTGAAGACCATCGCCGCCCTCGCGCCCTCGATGTATAGCGGCCTTTCGGTGACGCTGATGGAAACCAGCCCGGCGCTGCGCGCCCGGCAGAAGGAAACGCTTGCGCCCCATGCCGACCGGCTTTCCTGGGTGGACCAGTTGGCCGACGCGCCCGAAGGCTTCACACTCTTCGTCGCCAACGAACTGTTCGACGCGCTGCCGACCCGGCAATTCGTCAAATCCGGCGCGCATTTCTTCGAACGGGTCGTGACGCTGGACGAGGATGGCGCGCTTACCTTCTCCCTGTCCCCGGCCCGGCTTGAACCGGCAAGTCTTCCGGAGGGCTGGCAAGGCGCGAAGGAAGGCGCGATCTTCGAATACGCGCCCGCCCGCGAGGCGCTGATGGCGGAGATCGCGGCCCGGCTGATCCGCCATGGCGGCAGCGCGCTGATCATCGATTACGGCCATCTCGAAAGCGGTTTCGGGGACACGCTTCAAGCGCTGCGCGATCATCGCTTCGATCCGCCGCTCACCCATCCCGGCGAGGCGGATCTGACCAGCCATGTGGACTTCGCGGCCCTTGCCGCATCCGCCCGCGCGGAAGGCGCGCATGTCCATCCGCCAATGACGCAGGGCGATTTTCTGGCAGCCCTCGGGCTCGGTCCCCGCGCCTCCGCGCTCGGCCGCGGCAAGGACCAGGAAACCCAGGGCAAAATCGTCGCAGCCGTCCGCAGACTTGCCGGCGATGGCCCAGAGGAGATGGGCGATCTGTTCAAGGTTCTGGCGGTCTCGTCCGGGCCGGTCCAGCTCGCCCCCTTCGATGGCGCGGATTGACAAACCCGCCTCGACCGCCTCAACATTTAACAACGAAACACCGGAAACACGCCATGCTGGACACCGCCATTCGCGATGCGCTCTCGCCGCTGCAAAGCCCGCTCTTCGAGGAACGGCTTGCCGGCACGGATATCCGCTACGGCTTCTTCACCCGCCGAGGCGGCGTCTCCACGGGGCTCTACGACAGCCTCAATTGCGGCATCGGCTCCGATGACCGCCCTGAGGCGGTTGCCGAAAACCGCGCCCGGGTCGCGGGATGGTTCGACGCGGATGCCGACCGGTTGATGACGCTCTACCAGTGCCATTCCGCCGATGCGATCGCGGTTTCCGGCCCGCATGAAGGCGAACGCCCGCAGGCAGACGGCATGGCGAGCGCGACGCCGGGCCTCGTGCTCGGCGTGTTGACCGCCGATTGCGGGCCGCTGCTGTTCGCCGATCCCGAAAACGAAATCATCGCCGCCGCCCATGCCGGCTGGCGCGGGGCGTTCAGCGGTATCATCGAGGCGACGATCGAGAAAATGGTGGCGCTCGGCGCGCGCCGTCGCTCGATCATCGCAGCACTCGGGCCCACGATCGGGCCCGAGAATTACGAGGTAGGGCCGGAATTCGTGGAGCGTTTCACCGCCGCCGATCCGGCCTTCAGGGCCCTGTTCCGGCCCTCGCCATCCGATGGCCACGCATTTTTCGACCTGCCCGGCTTTATCGGCCTCAGGCTTGACCGGGCGGATATCGAGCACGACATCATCCGTCATTGCACCTATCAGGACGAGGAAGGTTTTTATTCCTATCGTCGCGGCACCCATCGGGGTGAAAAGGATTATGGCCGCCAGATCTCGGCCATTTCCATTCTTTGAGCATTTCACATATCAATGCGTGCCTGCACGCTTGGGGAGACTGACATGGCGCTTGCTTTTGAACCTGAAGAATATGCCGAGCGATTGTCGCGGCTGAAAGCCGCGATGGCCGAGAAGAAACTGGACGCGGTGCTGCTGTTCGCGCAGGAAAGCATGTACTGGCTGACCGGCTATGACACATTCGGCTTCGTGTTTTTCCAGTGCCTCGTGGTGACCGCGGATGGCCGCACGGCGCTGCTGACGCGCTCGGCCGATGTGCGCCAGGCCCGCCAGACCTCCAATATTTCCGAGATCCGCATCTGGGTCGATCGCGGCCAGACCGATCCGAGCCGCGACCTGAAGGAGATGCTTTCCGACATGGATCTGCTCGGCTGCCGGATCGGCGTCGAATACGACACCCATGGCATGACCGGGCGCTCGGCCCATTTCCTTGACGGACAGCTCAGTTCCTTCGGCCAGCTTCAGGACGCCTCCTATCTCGTCAGCAATCTCCGGCTCATCAAGTCGGAAGCGGAGATCGCCTGCATCGAAAAGGCCGCCACGCTCTGCGACGATGCCTTCGACGCCGCCCTGCCGCTGATCCGGCCGGGCGTGGACGAGGCCGAGATTCTTGCCGCCATGCAGGGCACGGTGCTGTCCGGCGGCGGCGATTACCCCGCCAACAACTTCATCGTCGGCTCCGGCGAAAGCGCGCTTCTGTGCCGCGCCAAATCCGGTCGCCGCAAGCTTGACGCCAACGACCAGTTGACGCTCGAATGGGCCGGCGTCTGGTCGCATTACCACGTCGCCGCCATGCGCACCGTGGTCATCGGCGAACCGACGGAGCGCCACCAGTCGCTGTTCCGCGCAGCGACGGCGACCCTGTCGGCGATCGAGGAAATCCTGAGGCCCGGCCATACCTTCGGCGATATCTTCGACAAGCATGCCGAGATCATGGATGCGCGCGGGTTGTCGCGCCACCGCCTGAATGCCTGCGGCTATTCGCTCGGCGCGCGATTCGCGCCGTCATGGATGGAGCACCAGATGTTCCACACCGGCAACCCGCACCCGATCCTGCCGTCGATGTCGCTGTTCGTGCACGTGATCATCATGGATTCCGACAGCGGCACGGCGATGACGCTGGGGCGCACCTACCTGACCGGCGAGGACGAACCCCGGCCGCTGTCGCGCCTCGGCCTGGACCTTTACACAAAATAAAGGATGATCGCCGCACGCGTTTGACATTGCCCCCTTCGCTTCGGAAAATTGCGGCCGTATTTCCGCTTCATCCGTGACCCGGAAATGCGCAATCTTCTGATTTTTCTGGCGTCCGGGCCGGTTTTTCCGGACGCCTCCGGCGTTTTCCGGGAAGGGCAAGGCATATGGCGCGTGCGGCGAGCCTTCTACTCATCACCGGCCTGCTTGCGGCCTGCTCGACGGCCGACGTTCTGACGGTGGATGCGACGCCGCCCGAGACCGTTGGCAGCGCCCCCGCCCAGTATAATCCGCCTGCTGTTGCCGCCGCGCCGGCGGAGAACGTCGCCCGCCAGAGCCTCGCGCCGCCATCGGGCGCTCCGCAGCAGACCTATAGCACTTCGCCGCAAACGAGCTATCCGGCAACCGCTTCCAGCGCACCGCGCTATGACGCGACGCCGGGCGTGGGGCGCCCGCCAAGCACTTTCGGCGCGCAGCTGGCAAACCTCGCCCCGGCCGAACCTGCCTATACCCCGCCGCCGCAACAGACCGTGGCCGCGCCCGCGCCGCAGACGACCGCGACTGCGGCAGCCCAGCCCGCCCCGGCTGCCCAACCTCCGGCGGCAAGCGCGCCCGCCGCCACAGCAGCCGCGCCGAGCGCTTCGATCGCCGCTGCCGACACGCTCCGCTTCCTGCCGATCATCGGCGCGCCGTCCGACAAGCTGCAGCCGCTCTCCGCTCGGCTCGGCGAAAGCGCGCGGGCGGCAGGCCTTTCGATTGTCGCCATGGACGACGACAAGGCCGATCTCAGCCTCAAGGGCTATTTCTCCGCCGTCGACCAGGAGGGCGTGGTCTCCGTGATCTATGTCTGGGACGTGATCGGCGCCAATGGCGTGCGTCTGCACCGCATCCAGGACCGGCAAGCCTCCGAGACCGGCGGCTTTACCGGCTCCGACCCCTGGGCCGGCGTCAGCGCCGATATGATGGCGGCGATCGGCCAGAAGTCGATCGGCTCGCTTCTTGCCTGGCTCGATACGCAGGGTTGACCCGCCCGCGCACAGGGCCCGCGCATGTTCCTGTCATAAAAAATTCGGAAAAGCCCAGGGACAGCTTGACTGCGGCCTTGCTTTCGCGTTGATCCGCGTTAAAAAGCGACAGTCAGATTGAACGGGCGAGATGATATGAAAGTTTTCGCGGGCAATTCCAACCGACAACTTGCCGAAGCGATTTGCAATTATCTCAATGTGCCCCTTGGCAAAGCCAGCGTCAGACGCTTCGCCGACCAGGAAATCTTCGTTGAAATTCAGGAAAATGTGCGCGGCGAGGACGTTTTCGTCGTCCAGTCGACCTCGTTTCCCACGAACGACCACCTGATGGAACTGCTGATCATGATCGATGCGTTCCGCCGGTCCTCCGCGCGCCGCATCACCGCGGTCCTTCCCTATTTCGGTTATGCCCGTCAGGACCGCAAGCCCGGTCCGCGCACCCCGATCTCGGCCAAGCTGGTCGCCAATCTGATCACCCAGGCCGGCGCCAACCGGGTGCTGACCCTCGATCTTCATGCCGGACAGATCCAGGGCTTTTTCGATATTCCGACCGATAATCTCTACGCGTTGCCGATCCTCGCGCGCGACATCAAGGCGCGGCGCAATCTCGACAATGTCATGGTGGTCTCGCCGGATGTCGGCGGCGTGGTGCGCGCCCGCGCGCTTGCCAAGCGGCTCGACTGTCTGCTCGCCATCGTCGACAAGCGTCGCGAGCGGCCCGGCGAATCGGAGGTGATGAACATCATCGGCGAGGTCGAGGGCAAGGAGTGCATCCTGATCGACGACATCATCGATTCGGGCGGCACGCTGGTCAATGCCGCAAGCGCGCTGCTTGCCAATGGCGCCCTGTCGGTCACCGCCTATATCACCCACGGCGTGCTGTCCGGCACCGCCGTCGACCGGATCACCGCCTCGAGCCTCGAGGAACTGGTGATCACCGATTCGATCCAGCCGCGCGGCGACATGGTCGCCTCCTCCAAGGTCCGCGTGATTTCGACGGCCGCCCTGATCGGCGAGGCGATCAACCGCACCAGCCACGAATCATCGGTTTCGAGCCTGTTCGACTAGAACAGCTCCGTTTTCACGGCAGCGCATACCCTTAATCAGGGACATTCGGTCCTCTTCATCGGACGTTCAGGCTCCAGTTCCGCGGCCTGGAACATTCCGCATGGAAGCACTGGACCGTATTCAAACGCATATTCCGCAATCCCGCCATTTATCAATTTTAAATTAGTTTCGCCTCATACTGCGGTTCCGTTCAGGTTGTTCTCACCAAACCAATTTCAATATATCGGTTCGTTGCGAAGGAGGCTGTCATATATTCCGCATGCAGACAACGGACGTGCGTTCGCGGCTTCGCTCAGCTGGCATTGCTCGCTATTGTGTTATTTGCCTCCCCTCTCCATGCCAGACCCCGCCCCTTCGCGTTCCCGCCCGCCATCGATGAGAGCCCGATGGCCATGTTCGTCGTCGACCCTTCGACCGGCTCGTTTCTCGCCTCCAACCGGGCGGCGCAGGCGCTTTACGGCTGGTCGCGGGAAGAGTTCCAGGCGCTTTCCGTTTCCGACCTGAACCAGATGCAGCAGTCGAAGGTTGCCGACGACCTCGACCAGGCCGTGCAGTTGCAGAGAAATTATTTCGAGTTCAGCCAGCGCCTGAAGGATGGCGAACTGCGCGAAATCAGCATGTTCAGCTGGCCGATTACCGAGCAAGGCGAAACGGTGCTGATGTCCGTGGTGCTTGAAAGCCGGGATGCCGGCCGGACCTATGCCATCATCGACTTCAATCGGATGAACCTCGCCTTCATCTTTGTTCTCGGCATACTGGTGGCGACGGTTCTGCTGCTGATCTTCATCACATTTCGGCGGCGCAGATTGGTGCGGGAGCTTGGCCGACAGCACCTGCTTTTGCGCGTGATGATGGACGCGATACCGGATCAGATCTATTTCAGGCGTCCCGACCGCCAGATCGTGGCCTGCAACCAGGCGGCGGCCGAATTTCTCGGCATGCCGGTGGAAATGATCGTCGGCAAGAGCGACCGGGAGTTGTTCGGGCAGAGCGAGGACAGCCTGTTGCGGCAGCAGGTCTTCGGCGCGATCGATGAGCGCGACCACCAAGTCGTCCAGGGCGAAGTCACAAGTCCGACGGGCAAGAAACACACGCTTGAAATGTTCCGCGCGCCCGTGATCGACCCCAGCGGCAAGCCCTTCGGCACCGTCAGCATCTGGCGCGACATCACGGACCGTCGGCGCAACGAAGAGCGGATCGAGGCGCTCGCATTCTATGACCCGTTGACCAAGCTTGCCAATCGCGCCAGGGCGCAGGAAGTCTTGCTGGACCTGCTCGCCGCGCATCGACATGCCAAGCAGCATATGGCGCTCGCGATCTTCGACCTCGACAATTTCGCCGCGGTGAACTCGATCTTCGGCCACAATATCGGCGATGCGCTGCTGCGGGCGACCGGGCGGCGGTTGAGCAACACGATCGAGGCCGGCAGCTTCGCCGCGCGGCTTTCGAGCGACGAGTTTCTGGTGCTGCTGACGGAACTGGGCGACGACCGGACGACGGCGCTGCAGACCGCGCAGGAACGGATCGACAGGCTGCACGAGAAACTATCCCAGAAGGCCTTCGTCAACAGCCATCACATCACGCCCAGCACCTGCGTCGGCGCCGTGCTTGTGGGCCCGGACGCCGAAAGCGCCAACGACGAGTTGCGCCGCGCGGATCTTGCCATGCACAACGCCAAGGCGAAGGGACGCGGCAGCGTAAGCTGGTTCCATGACGACATGGTCGACCAGCTGGTATCGCGTTTCGACCTGGAAACCGCGCTGGAACGGGCGCTGCAGACCAACGGCTTCAGCATCTACCTACAGCCGATCATCAACCGCAATGCCTCGGGTCGTCACTTCGAGGCGCTGTTGCGGCTCGACCATCCCGAGCGCGGCGTCATCAGTCCGGGCGATTTCATCGATGTCGCCGAGAGCACCGGCCTTATCGTGCCGATCGGCGCCTGGGTTCTGGAGGAAGCCTGCAAGATGTTGAGCGAATATCCAGACCTGCATCTTTCGGTCAACGTCTCGGTGCAGCAGTTCCTGCAGGAGGATTTCGTCGATCAGTTGACCGCGCTGCTGGAACGCTACGACTTCGCCCCCAACCATCTCACGCTGGAGATGACCGAAAGCCTGATGATCGCCAATTTCGAGATCACCCTGTCCCAGTTGATGGCGATCCGCGACCTGAAGATCCGCCTCTCGATCGACGATTTCGGAACCGGCTACTCCGCCTTGCTTTACCTCAAGCAACTGCCACTCGACGAATTGAAGATCGACCAATCCTTCATCTCCGGCGTACCGCATGACAGCAACGACACATCGCTGGTCGAGCTGATCATCACCACGGCGCACCATCTCGGCCTCGTGATCGTGGCGGAAGGCGTGGAAACCCCCGAACAGGAGGAATGGCTGCGCAGACATGGCTGCGAGAGCCTGCAGGGCTTTCTGTTCAGCCGGCCGCAGCCAATCAAGCATTATCTGCCATCTTTCCATTGAGTGCCATTCCATGGCAGGCTGGCGGAAATGTTCTTTTGGTCCGTGCGCCCGGACGGAAAGCCGGCGTCCACTGGACGCTCTTTGAATGAGGTGAGAGATGAAAGCGCTGCTGCTGGTCGATATCCAGAATGGCTTCTGCCCGGGCGGCAATCTTGCCGTCGCCGATGGCGATGCCGTGGTGCCGGTTGCCAACCGGCTGATCGAAAACGGCGGCTACGGCCTGATCGTCGCCTCGCAGGACTGGCATCCGCCCGGCCACGGATCGTTCGCCTCGTCCCACCCCGGCAAGCAGCCCTTCGAGATGGGCGAGCTTTCGGGCAAGCCGCAGGTCATGTGGCCCGATCACTGCGTCCAGAATACGCCCGACGCCGATTTCCACCCCGAGCTGAACGTTGCCGCAATCGATCATGTCCAGCGCAAGGGTGAAAATCCCGACGTCGATTCCTATTCGGCCTTCCGCGACAATGATCGCAACGCCGTGACCGGGCTCGATGCCTATCTGCGGCACAAATCGGTCGGAACGCTCGATATTCTCGGCCTGGCGACGGATTACTGCGTCCGATTCTCGGCGCTCGACGCCGTTGCCATGCTGCCAGGCGTCAGGGTTCGCCTGATCGAGGACGGGTGCCGCGGGATCGATGCCGAGGGCGTCAGCGACGCGATTCGCGAGATGCGCGACGCCGGCGTCGAGATCATCGACAGCGATGCCGCCATCGCCGGCTGAGAATTCCTTAATCCACCCATCAACCGAACTGATTTGTGTTGCCGGCCTCAACCGGCTAAGCCCTGAGAATGTCCCTCGATTTCCTTATCCGGGCTTGCCGCCTGATGACCTCATCTTGTTTTCCGCTCCGGCCCACGGAAGGTCTCCGTCATGGTTGACGCCCCCGATTTTCTGACCGGCATGCGCTCCGGCGTGGTGCCGGCGCTTTCGGCGGCGCCGTTCGGCGTCCTGTTCGGCGCCGTCGCCGTGGCGCAGGGGCAGAGCGTGGCCGAGACCGCGCTGATGAGCCTGACGATATTCGCCGGCGCAAGCCAGCTGGTGGGCGTGGAACTGTTTGGCCAGCATGTCGCGGCCTGGATCATCGTCGCCTCGATCCTCGCAGTCAACTTCCGGCACGTGCTCTATTCGGCGGCGGTCACACCGATCCTCTCGCGTTTTTCATCGGCCGAGCGCCTTGCCTCCTTCTTCTTCCTGACCGATCCGCAATTCGCCGAAACGCTGAAGCGCGAGGATGCGGGCACGCCGGTGACCTTTACCTGGTATATCGGCATGGCGATCTGCTTCTATGCCATCTGGAACGTGATGACGCTGATCGGGGCGACCCTCGGCGGGTTCATCGAAAACCCGGAAGCCCTCGGGCTGGACGTGCTGCTGCCCATCTATTTCCTGAACATCGTCATCGGCTTTCGGCGGCGGGCGAACTATCTGCCCGTGGTGGTGGTCAGCGCCATCGGTTCGGTGGTCGCCTTCATAACCATCGGTTCGCCCTGGCATGTCAGCGTAGGGGCCTTTGCCGGGATCCTGCTTGCCGCGGCACTGCCACCCCGGCCTGCCGGCAAGGCGGACAAGCCATGAGCAATTTCACCGATGATCACATCGTGCTGGTCATTCTGGCCGCAGCGCTCGCAACCTACATGACGCGGATTGCGGGCTATCTCCTGCTCTCGGCGGTCTCGCACATCCCGCCGCGGGTCGAAGCGGCGCTCAACGCGATTCCGGCCGCGGTGCTGACGACGCTGGTCGCGCCTGCCTTCTATGCCGGGGGATGGGATACGAAACTCGCCCTGGCGGCCGCTCTCCTGCTCGGGCTCCGCTACGCCTCGCCTCTGCCGATGATCGCGGTCGGCTGGGCGGTGGTGATGATCGCGCGCTATTTCGTCATTGGCTGAGAGGCCTTGTGGCCGCCTCCAGCCAGCGCCGCTCGGCCTCGCTTGCAGCCAGAGGCGCAAGTTTTTCGCGCACCTCGCCGTGATAGGCGTCGAGCCATGCCTTCTCCTCCGGGCTCAACAACGCTGGCACGATCAGCCTCAGATCGATCGGGCACCATGTCAGCGTCTCGAAGCCGAGCATCGGGATTTCGCCGCCCTCGATCGGCTCGGCCTCTTTCACCAGAACCAGGTTTTCGATGCGGATGCCAAACGCGCCGGGGCGATAGTAGCCCGGCTCGTTGGACAAGATCATGCCGGGCTTCAGTTCGGCCGATCCCAGCCGCGATATCCGTTGCGGTCCCTCATGCACCGAGAGATAGGAGCCGACACCGTGGCCGGTTCCGTGGGCATAGTCGACGCCGGCCTGCCACAGCGCGGCGCGGGCGAACGGGTCGAGATCCATGCCGCGCGTGCCTGCCGGAAAGCGCGCCCGGGAAATTGCGATCATGCCCTTCAGCACCAGCGTAAAGAACTTCTTCTGCGCGTCATCGACTTCGCCGATCGCGATCGTACGGGTGATGTCGGTGGTGCCGTTCTGGTACTGCGCCCCGGAATCGACGAGATACATCTCGCCGGGCTGGAGCATGCGGCTGGTCTCGCTGGTGACGCGGTAGTGGATGATCGCGGCATTCGGTCCCGCGCCCGAGATCGTGTCGAATGAGATGTCGCGCAGCGGGTTCTGCATCCGCATCCCGGTCTCGGCGCGCGCCGCCTCCAGCGCGCTTGCCGCATCGATCTCGCTGACCGTGCCGGGCGTCTGACCATCGAGCCATGAGAGAAACGACACCATGGCCGCGCCGTCCTGCAGATGGGCGGCGCGCGTGCCCGCCTGTTCCGCCGCGTTCTTGACCGCGCGGGCGGGCGCAACCGGGTCGGGCGCGTTCTGCCACGTGCCGCCGGCCGCCTCCACGATCTGCACCACGGCAAAGGGCACCGCCGCGCGATCGATCAGCAGCGTTTCGCCCGCCGCCGCGATCGCCGCAAGCGCATCGGAAATTGCTTCGGGCGGCAGCAAGCCGGCAAGCGGTGCGAGATGGCCAGCGGCCTCGCCGGCCACTTTTTCCGGCATCACGAACAGCATCGCCGAGCCGTCCGCCTTTACGATCGCGCGCGACAAGGGGGCTGGCGTATGGGCAACGTCATTGCCGCGGATGTTGAACAGCCAGCCGACCGAGGTCGAATCGGCGATCAGCACCGCCTCGGCCTTCTTCTTTTGCAGCATCGCGGCAATGGCCGCGATCTTGTCCCCGGCCGGTTGTCCCGCCAGATCGCTTTTCTGAACCGTGACGGGCGCGGAGGGCACGGCCGGACGATCGGCCCATATGCCGTCAATCGGGTTTTCGGAAAGCAGCACCAGTTCGCCGCCGATGTCGGCCAGCGCGGATTGCAGCTTCTCGACCTCCGCTGGCGTATGCAGCCAAGGATCGATGCCGAGCTTCAACCCTTTCGGCTTGTGCTCGCCAAGCCATGCGGAAGGCGGGCAGCCGACAAGATCGCCGGCGGTGATGAGTGCGGCATCGGTCTGGGCGGCAAGCTGGGTGGTGTAGCGACCATCGACGAACACCACGGCCTGTTCTTCCATCACCAGCGCGATACCCGCCGAGCCGGTGAAACCAGTCAGCCAGGCCAGCCGCTCGGCCGATGGCGGCACATATTCGCCTTGATACTCATCGGTGCGCGGCACCAGAAAGGCGTTGATGCCGAGGGCTGGAAACAGCGCGCGCAGGCCGGCGATGCGGGGTGCTGCCTGTTCGGGGCGTGAGGAAACGTCGAAGGACTGAAACATGAATGGATACCACTGGCTATTTGACGGCGCGACGATAGCTGATCGAACGCCGGATCGGAATCGTTTTCCGCCGCGTTTTTGCGTGCGCGGGTAATCGCGCCAAGCATGCAAGAGGTGCATGGCTCCCATGACCCAGCCCACCTGCCTCAACGCCGGGCATGCATCTATATTGGGCACAGTTGATCGATGAAGGCCTCGCGCCGAACCGGAGGTCCGGTTTGAAAGCGGCAGGGCCGATTGGATCGGCGGCCGACACCGCATTCCGATCATCAAGACAGGGAGTTACCGAAATGGGCTTTTTCCGCACCGCCTACAAGAATCTTACCGAGGCTCGCCAGCGTCAGGCAGACCGTTTCGTCGCCGGCGCCCTGCTGCGCCTTGACGACGTGTCTCTCAATGAGATCGGCAAATCCCGCGCCGAACTCACCGACAAACGGTCTGGTCGCACGCGTCTCTGATCTGCCGGAACGTTTAAGCGTTGAATATTGCGCCTGCTTGAGCTTGCTCGCAGGCGCAATGTTTTTTTTCAAAGGCCGCCCACTCGGGGTGGCCTTTTCTGTTTGCAGTTCGCGTCAGAGATCAGTCAACTTCGGGAAACAGCAATTCAACGATGTAGCTCGGGTCGAAGCGGGTATCGAGCATGCCATAGGTGGAGCGCCAGCCGGCGGCGAGGCGGGTCTCCAGGAAGGCATCGGCAATCCGCCCCGCCCCAAGCCGGTAAAGTTCCGCAGCGCCCGCGGCGAGCGCCAGTTGCTCGACGAATATTCGGGCGGCGCTTTCATCGCTCTTGCAGAGCGCCATCGCCGCGCGCAGCAGCTCCACGATCTTGCCCCCCGAAGCGCCGAGATCGCGCGCGATGACCTGGAACACGGCCTCGAACAGTTCGCCGCCATGCTCCACGACCCGGCGCAGGTCGAGCGCCATCAGGTTGCCGCCGCCGTCATGCATCGCGAGACCGGGCGCATCGCGATAGTGGCGGGCGATCGGCCGGTCCTCGACAAAGCCGTTGCCGCCCATTGCCTCCATCGCCTCGGCCACCACGGCGGGCGCGATCTTCGTGGTCCAGTATTTGGTAACCGGGGTCATGACCCGCGCATAGGCCGCCTCCTCGGCGCTGTCGCGGGCACGGTCGAAGCTTTCGGCAAGCCGGAACGACAGCGCGCCGGCGGCGGCGACATCGAGCGCGAGATCGGCGAGCACGCGCATCATCAGCGGCTGGACCACCAGCGTGCGGCCGGCCACTTTGCGCCCCCGCGCGGCATGCGTCGCTTCGGCCACCGCCGCGCGCATCAGGCCCGAGGCGATCACGGCGCTGTCGAGCCGCATCAGAGTCAGCATGTCGAGGATCGTCCTCAACCCGCCATCCGGCGGCCCGAGCAGGAAGCCGAAGGCATCGGAGAATTCCACCTCGGCGGCCGCATTGGAGCGAAGCCCCAGCTTGTCCTTGAGGCGCTGGTAGCGCAGCGCATTGCCCCTGCCCTCGTCCAGAAGCCGCGGCACCAGGAAGCATCCGGGTTTGCCATCGACATCAGCGAGCATGATGAAGGCGTCGCTCATCGGCGCGGAGACGAACCATTTGTGGCCGGAAAGCCGATAGACCCCCTCGCTGACCCGATGCGCCTTGGTGGCAAGCGCGCGCATATCGCTGCCCGCCTGCTTTTCGGCGATGGCGAGCCCAACCGTGGCGGATGCCTTCTGGTTCTGGGCGCGGTTGGTCGAATCATATTTGCGCGACAGGATTTTCGGCGCCCATTCGTCGCGCAGTTGCGGGGCCGCGGCGAGAACGGCAAGCGAGGCGGAGGTGGATGACAGCGGCTCCAGATGTCCGCATTCGAGCTGGGCGGTCAAGAACACCCGGACGGCGCGCAGCTTGTGGGCCTTGGATTTCGAATCGGCATCGCGCGGCGGCTCCCACAGCAGCGAATGCAGGCCGGATGCCATGGACCGGCGCATCAGCGCATGCCAGGCCGGATGGAAAGAGACGACGTCGAGCCGCTCGCCCGCCGGTCCGTGGGTCTTGAGCTGCGGCAGGCTGGTATTGGCCATCTGCGCAAGTTCCTGCGCATCGGGCGAGGTAACGTAACGTCCGATCGCATCGAACTCCTCGCGCAGCGGTTTACCGAGGGAACGCGTCAGGTCGCCAAGCAGCGGGTCCGACTGGAACGCGTTCAGATTGCTCCACGGCCTTGGCTGGTTCAGAGTCTTGTAAATGTCGGTGTCGGCCATCGGCGTACACATCGTCCCGTTTTCAGCTTATCCGCAGTTGGCATGCTTCGATATCATCTGTCAAAGCTTGCGGCGAGGCCGGCGAGCCATTATAGACGCCAGAACTTCTTCCGACGGACCGCCCGACCTCATATGGAGGAAAGCTTCATGGTCTTCTTTCCCCACCGACACTTGATCGGCATCAAGGGGCTTTCTCCCATCGATATCAACACCCTTCTCGACAAGGCCGAAGAGGCGATCGCCTTCAACCGGTCGCGCGAGAAGAAGAACGCCGTGCTGCGCGGCCTCACCCAGATCAACCTGTTCTTCGAGGCCTCGACCCGGACCCAGGCCTCGTTCGAACTGGCCGGCAAGCGGCTCGGCGCGGATGTGATGAACATGTCGGTCGGCAATTCCTCGGTC
Organism: Martelella mediterranea DSM 17316; assembly: GCF_002043005.1. NCBI lineage: Bacteria > Pseudomonadati > Pseudomonadota > Alphaproteobacteria > Hyphomicrobiales > Aurantimonadaceae > Martelella > Martelella mediterranea. The sequence continues at coordinate 4,327,834 of NZ_CP020330.1, forward strand.
AAGAAGGGCGAGACGCTGATCGATACGGCGATGACGCTGAACGCCATGCACCCCGATGTGCTGGTGATCCGGCACTCCTCGGCTGGCGCTGCCGAACTGCTCTCCCAGAAGGTCGCCTGCGCGGTGATCAATGCCGGCGACGGCGCGCATGAACATCCGACCCAGGCGCTGCTCGACGCGATGACGATCCGCCAGGCCAAGGGCCGGCTCGACAATATCGTGGTGGCGATCTGCGGCGATATCCTGCATTCACGCGTCGCCCGCTCCAACATCATCCTGCTCAACACGATGGGCGCGCGCGTGCGCGTCGTGGGCCCCGCGACGCTGCTACCCTCCGGTATCCGCGACATGAGCGTCGAGGTCTGCGACACGATGGAGGAAGGGCTGAAGGGCGCCGACGTGGTGATGATGCTCCGCCTGCAGCGCGAGCGCATGTCCGGCGCCTTCGTACCCTCGGTGCGCGAATATTTCCACTTCTGGGGCTTGGACCGCGAGAAGCTGAAGGCGGCCAAGGAGGATGCGCTGGTGATGCACCCCGGACCGATGAACCGCGGCGTGGAAATCGCCTCCGACGTCGCCGACGGGCCGCAAAGCGTGATCGAACGGCAGGTGGAAATGGGGGTCGCGGTGCGCATGGCGGTGATGGAGACGCTGATGCTTTCGGAAAACGGAGGGTCGCGCGCATGAAGCCGCTCGTTCTGAAAAACGCCCGCATCATCGACCCCTCTCGCGACCTTGATGAAACCGGCACGATCATCGTCGAGGACGGCCGGATCGTTGCCGCCGGGGCCGAAGCCATGAACCAGGGCGCGCCGGAGGGCGCCGAGATCGTCGACTGCAACGGTCTTGTCGCAACGCCTGGCCTTGTCGACGCCCATGTCTTCGTCGGCGAGCCTGGCGCGGAGCATACCGAAACCATCCGCTCGGCAAGCCAGGCGGCGGCGGCCGGCGGCATCACCTCCTTCGTGATGATGCCGGACACCCAGCCGCCGATCGACGATATCGCGCTGCTCGAATTCGTGCTGAAGACAGCGCGCGACAACGCCGTCGTCAACGTCTATCCCGCCGCCGCCCTGACGAAGGGCCTCAAGGGCGACGAGATGACCGAGATCGGCATGCTCAGGGCCGGAGGCGCAGTCGCCTTTGCCAATGGCCGCTACTCGCTTTCTGACAACCGGGTGCTCCGGCGCGCGATGACCTACGCCCGCTCGTTTGATGCCGTGGTGGCGCTGGAGCCGCGCGACCGCTATCTCTCCGAAACCGGCGTCATGAACGAGGGACTTTTCGCAAGCTGGCTCGGCCTTTCCGGCACGCCGCGCGAGGCCGAGGTTATCCCGCTTGAACGCGATCTGCGCCTTGCGACACTCACGAGAGCCCGCTACCACGCCGCGCTGATCTCGGTCCCCGAATCGGTCGAGGCCGTGGGGGTGGCGCGCGATCGTGGCGCTTCGGTTTCCAGCGGCATCTCGATCAACCATCTGACGCTCAACGAAAACGACATCGGCGAGTACCGCACTTTCTTCAAGCTCTCGCCGCCGCTCAGGCAGGAAGAAGACCGTCAGAAGATGGTCGAGGCGCTGAAGGACGGGCTGATCGACATCATCGTCTCCTCGCATGACCCGCAGGACGTCGACACCAAGCGCCTGCCGTTCTCCGATGCCGAGGATGGGGCGATCGGGCTTGAGACCATGCTCGCCGCCGCCCTTCGCCTCCACCACAGCGGCGACGTGCCGCTGATGCGGCTGATCGATGCGATGTCGACGCGACCGGCGAAACTGTTCGATCTCGACGCCGGCTCGCTTCGTCCGGGCGCGAAGGCCGATATCACACTGATAGATCTCGATGAGCCCTGGGTGGTGACGCCCGACCGGCTGGTATCGCGTTCAAAAAACACGACATTCGAAAATGCCCGCTTTTCCGGACGGGCCGTCAGGACATATGTTGGCGGCATTGAGGTCTACAAGGCGGACTGACCGGGAGGGGACGACGTGCCGGCACTATTCTCATTCGATCTGACAGCGACGCAGGCCGCGATCGCGCTGGCCGGCGGTTACCTTCTGGGCTCGATCCCGTTCGGCTATCTGATCACGAAGGCCGCTGGCCTCGGCGATATTCGCGGCATCGGCTCCGGCAATATCGGCGCCACCAATGTGCTGCGCACTGGCAAGCGGCATCTGGCCGCCCTCACGCTTGTGCTCGATGCACTGAAGGCAACATTTGCTGTAATCCTGGCGACGACGCTTTACGGCAGCGATGCCGGGCTTCTGGCGGGCGCGGCCGCCTTTATCGGTCACCTGTTTCCGGTCTGGCTCGGCTTCAAGGGCGGCAAGGGGGTTGCGACCTATATCGGCGTGCTGCTCGGCGTCGCGCCGGCGGCGGTGCTTATCTTCGCCTTCGTCTGGCTGCTGATTGCGCGTCTTTCGCGCTATTCCTCGCTTTCCGCGCTGATTGCAACGCTTGCCATACCGGTTGCTCTGTGGATAATGGGCCTACCGCAGGTTTCAATCGTAATGGCCGTTCTCACGGTGATCTCATGGTGGCGGCACAAGACCAATATCGAGCGCCTGATATCGGGCACCGAAAGCAGGATCGGAGACAAGGGGTGACAGCGAGGGGGATTTTCCGCATCCGGGCCGAACGGTCTCCATCAACGGAAATGCCCCTTTGACAAGCCGCTCCGGCATCGCCCTGTCGGAAAGCCAGCGCATCGCCTGGCTTCGTCTGATCCGCAGCGACAATGTCGGCCCGGTCACTTTTCGCGAACTCATCAATCACTATGGCAGCGCCGAGGAAGCACTTGAGCGTCTGCCGGAACTTGCCGTGCGCGGCGGCGCGCGGAAGCGGTTTCGGGTGGCAAGCGTCACTGAAGCCGAAAGCGAGCTGGAAACCGCCGCCCGCCACAAAGGCCGGTTCGTCGCGATTGGCGAGCCGGACTACCCGCCAGCGCTGCGCGCGATCGACGGTGCGCCGCCGCTTCTTGCCATGTCCGGCAGCGGCGATGTCGCGACCCGGCCCGCGCTCGGCCTTGTCGGCGCGCGCAATGCCTCGGTCGCCGGCGCGAAATTCACCGCCATGATCGCCGGTGCTGCGGCCGGCGCCGGCTATACCGTGGTCTCGGGCCTTGCCCGCGGGATCGACGCCGCCGCCCACCGCGCGAGCCTTGCCCATGGCACGCTGGCCGCGCTTGCCGGCGGCCTCGACCGCCCCTACCCGCCCGAAAACATCGAACTCTATCGCGCAATCTGCGAGGATGGCGGCGTCGCCATCAGCGAGATGCCCTATGGCTGGGAGCCGCGCGCCCGCGACTTTCCCCGCCGCAACCGGCTGATCGCCGGCTGCTCGCTTGCGGTCGTGGTGATCGAGGCGGCAAACCGCTCCGGCTCGCTGATCACCGCGCGCCTTGCCAATGAGTGCGGGCGACTGGTGCTAGCCGTGCCGGGCTCGCCGCTCGATCCGCGCGCGCAAGGCACCAACGGGCTGATCAAGCAGGGCGCTATGATCGTATGCAGCCCGGAGGACGTGCTGGAGGCGCTGGCGCCGCTGTCCCAGATGGAACTGCCGATCCGGGGCGGGGCCGACGAGGAGGATACCGAAGACCTGCCGCCAGCCGCCCCCGATGACGACGACCGCGCCCGCGTTGCCGAGGCGCTTGGCCCCAGCCCGTGCGAAATCGATGACCTGATACGCTTCACCGGCGTGAACCCCGCCGCCGTGCAACTGATCCTGCTCGAGCTGGATCTCGCCGGCCGGCTTGCGCGGCACCCGGGTGGTCGGGTCTCGCTGATCTGAGACACGCGACCTTCATAGGGCAATGATAGCGCTAACAGACCCTGCGGGTCGTTGCCGATCAAAACCGAATTCAGCCCTTGCCCACCGACGTGGCGAGCACCTGCGTCTGCAAATCCCCAGCCTCTATATAGGCCATGTCGATCAGGTAGCAGAGCATTTCCGCCCCGTCCTTGTTTGAAAGCCGGCGCAACTGGCCCAATATCTGACGGATATAAATTATTTCCTCCTCGGTCAATTTTTGAGAACCTTCGCGTTCGGCTGGAAAGGACGACATACATACACCTATTTTTCGGCCACGGATCGAATCCGAACCGTACTCTACTCATCCGGCTAAACAATACCGGCAAAGGTCAGGATTGCAATTACAATTAGTATTCTCTTCAGGTTGTATTAGCGTGTAGTCATGCAAAAATAGCTTCAAGGGCTTGACCCGGCCGCTGTCTCTGTCCATCTCGTGAGCGACCGGCCGGAACAGTAAATGCAGCTTTAAACAGCCCAAAAATGTCTATTCTGCTTGATCTCCCGGCGAAATTGGTAGAAGCGGAAGCGACGGTTGCCATCAGGGGGACGCCTCTGTAGCGTTCTCCCATAAGCGCGAGGCCCGTCATATCCGCCATCTGCCTGGATGCGCCTCGCGGCCGCCAAGCCGGCGGGCACGGCCGAGCGCGCGACCGACAATTTGCCGCGAAGATGCGGGCGTCGAACGAAGTCCGACGCAGACCCAGGATACGGATTACATGGAAGTTGTTGTTGTAGAGTCGCCCGCGAAGGCCAAGACGATCAACAAATATCTCGGCAAGGACTACAAGGTCCTCGCCTCCTTTGGCCATGTCCGCGACCTGCCCGCCAAGGATGGATCGGTCCTGCCCGATGATGATTTCGCGATGTCGTGGAAGGTCGATACCGCATCGACCAAGCGGGTCAAGGATATCGCCGACGCGGTCAAGAACGCCGACGGCCTGATTCTCGCAACCGACCCGGACAGGGAAGGCGAAGCCATTTCCTGGCACGTTCTCGACCTTTTGAACAAGAAGAAGCTGCTGAAGGACAAGCCGGTCAAGCGCGTCGTCTTCAACGCCATCACCAAAAAGGCCGTGCTCGACGCCATGGCCAATCCCCGCGACATCGACGAAGCGCTGGTGAACGCCTATCTCGCCCGCCGCGCGCTCGACTATCTGGTCGGCTTCAACCTGTCGCCGGTTCTGTGGCGCAAGCTGCCGGGCGCGCGGTCTGCCGGCCGCGTCCAGTCCGTGGCGCTGCGTCTCGTCTGCGACCGTGAAAACGAAATCGAACGTTTCGTTCCCGAAGAATACTGGAACATCGTCGCCGATCTGAAAACCGTGCGCGGCGATGCCTTTGAAGCCCGGCTGGTGCAAGCCGACGGCAAGCGCATCCAGAAGAATTCGGTGAAGAACCAGGAACAGGCTTTCCGCATCCGCGACCTGCTCGAAGGTGCGACCTATTCGGTGGCGAGCGTCGAGGCGAAGCCCGTTCGCCGCAATCCCGGCCCGCCGTTTACCACCTCGACCCTGCAGCAGGCTGCCTCGTCTCGCCTCGGCTTTTCCGCCTCGCGCACCATGCAGGTGGCGCAGCGGCTCTACGAAGGCATCGCGGTCGGCGGCGAGACGGCGGGTCTCATCACCTATATGCGTACCGACGGCGTCTCCATGGCCCCGGAAGCCGTGACGGCGGCGCGCGACGCGATTGGCGATCAGTTCGGCGCGCGCTATCTGCCGGAAAGCGCCCGGCATTATTCGGTGAAGGCAAAGAACGCCCAGGAGGCCCATGAAGCGATCCGTCCGACCGACTTCACCCGCACGCCGCAATCGGTGAAAAAGTACCTCGATTCCGACCAGTTCCGGCTCTACGACCTCGTCTGGAAGCGCGGCATCGCGAGCCAGATGGCGTCGGCCGAGATGGAGCGCACCACCGCAGAGATCACTGCAGCCAAGGGCGGCGAGAGCGCCGGCCTGCGCGCCGTCGGCACCGTCGTGAAGTTCGACGGCTTCCTCGCCGCCTATGCAGACAATCGCGAGGAAAAGACGCCATCCGACGAGGATGACGACGACGGCCGTCTGCCCGAAATCAACAAGGGCGAAAATGTCGACAAGGAAAAGATCCGCGCCACCCAGCATTTCACCGAGCCGCCGCCGCGCTATTCGGAAGCCTCGCTGATCAAGCGGCTGGAAGAGCTCGGCATCGGCCGCCCCTCGACCTATGCCTCGACGCTCGCCACGCTACGCGACCGTGAATATGTCACGATCGAGGGCCGCAAGCTGACGCCGGAGCCCAAGGGCCGGCTGGTGACAGCCTTCCTGGAGAACTTCTTCAATCGTTATGTCGAGTATGACTTCACGGCCGAGCTTGAGGAAAAGCTCGACAAGATTTCCGACGGCTCGCTCGAGTGGAAGCAGGTGCTGCGCGATTTCTGGAAGGATTTCTATGCCCAGGTCGAGGGCACCAAGGAACTGCGCGTCACCAATGTTCTGGACGCGCTGAACGAGGCGCTGGCGCCGCTGGTGTTCCCCAAGCGTGAGGATGGCGGCGATCCGCGCCAGTGCCAGGCCTGCGGCACGGGGCAGCTTTCGCTGAAGCTCGGCAAATACGGCGCTTTCGTGGGCTGCTCGAACTATCCGGAATGTAACTTCACCCGCCAGCTTTCCGGCGACGCGGAGGCCGCAAACGGCGGCATCAATCCGAACGAACCCAACGAGCTTGGCGCCGACCCTGAAACGGGCGAGATCGTCACGCTGCGCTCCGGTCGATTCGGCCCCTATGTCCAGCGTGGCGACGGCAAGGAGGCCAAGCGTTCCTCGCTACCCAAGGGCTGGAAGCCCGAGGATATTGACCTTGAAAAGGCGCTCCGGCTGCTGGCGCTGCCGCGCGATGTCGGACCGCATCCCGAAGACGGCAAGATGATTACGGCCGGCCTCGGCCGCTACGGACCGTTCGTGCTCCACGACGGCACCTATGCCAATCTCGAAAGCATCGACGAGGTCTTCGAGGTCGGCGTCAACCGCGCTGTTGCCGCCATTGCCGACAAGAAGGCCAATGGCGGACGCCGGGGCGCAACGGCAAAGGCACTGAAATCACTTGGCGACCACCCCGATGGCGGCGGCGAAGTGACCGTCAACGAGGGCCGTTACGGGCCTTATGTCAAATGGGGCAAAATCAACGCCACCATCCCCAAGGGCAAGGACCCGCAATCGATCACCATGGAAGAGGCGGTCCCGCTTCTGGCAGCGCGCGCCGAAAAGGCAGGTATAAAGAAGCCCGCCAAGAAGGCGGCTGCCAAAAAAACGGCCGCGAAATCCAAGACGGCGACAAAGAAAACGGCCAGTTCTAAGAAGACGGCCGAGGCTGAAAAGAGCGACAGTTGAGCGCAAAACCGACCGCCTCCCGGTCTCGCAAACCGGATGAGATCATTCACGGCGAAGTGCCGCCGCGCGATGTTCTGTTGAAGTTCATCGCCGACAATCCCGACCGCGCCTCCAAGCGCGAGATCGCCAAGGCGTTCGGGATCAAGGGCGACGACCGCGTGGTGCTGAAGGCGATGCTGCGCGAGCTCGAGGACGAGGGCCTGCTGCAGAAGAAGCGCAAGAGCCTGATGCGGCCTGGCGCCCTGCCCCCGGTCACCGTGCTCGACATCACCACCCGCGACAAGGACGGCGAGCTGATCGGCCGTCCGGCCGAATGGCCAATTGAGGAAGGCGCGGCCCCCGCCGTGCTGATCCGCCAGCAGGGCGGCGGCAAGAACGGCAAGCGCAAACCGGCGAGCGCCGGCATCGGCGACCGGGTGCTCGCCAAGATCTTCCCGTCGAAATCCGAAACCGGACCGGCCTATACCGCCCGCGTCATCAAGGTCATCGACAAGCGCCGCACGGCGGCGCTCGGCGTGGTCCGCATGCTCGATGACGGCTCGGCCCGGCTGATGCCGATCGACCGGCGAAACGACGAGGTCGAGATTGCCGACCTTGCCGGCGCGAAGGATGGCGACCTCGTGGAGGTCGATGTCCAGCGTTCCGGCCGTTTTGGTCTTGCGCGCGGCTCCGTGCTTTCCGTCGTCGGCTCGCTCGCCTCGGAAAAGGCGGTCTCGATGATCGCGATCCACGCCCACGGCATTCCGCATATCTTTCCGAAGGAAGTGCTCGACGCGGCGGATGCGGCGAAGCCCGCCACCATGTCGCACCGCGAGGACTGGCGCGACCTGCCGCTCGTCACCATCGACCCGGCCGACGCCAAGGACCATGATGACGCGGTCTTCGCCGAGCCGGACACAAGGCCGGAAAACGAGGGCGGCGTGATCGTCACCGTCGCGATCGCCGACGTCTCTTACTATGTCCGCCCGAAATCCGCGCTCGACCGCGAGGCGCTGAAGCGCGGCAATTCAGTCTATTTCCCGGACCGCGTCGTGCCGATGCTGCCCGAGCGGATTTCCAACGATCTCTGCTCGTTGCGCGAGGGCGAGGACCGGCCGGCGCTTGCCGTCAGGATGGTGTTCTCGAAGGAAGGCCGCAAGGCATCCCACACCTTCCACCGCATCATGATGAAGAGCGCGGCGAAACTGTCCTACCAGCAGGCCCAGGCCGCCATCGACGGCACCACCGACGACAAGACTGGCCCGCTTCTGGAGCACGTGCTGAAGCCGCTCTGGGCCGCCTACAAAACGATGACGATCGGCCGTGACCGCCGTCAGCCTCTCGAACTCGACATGCCGGAGCGCCGCATCCTGCTGAAGGATGACGGCACGGTCGACAGGGTGGTCGTTCCGCCCCGCCTCGATGCCCACAGGCTGATCGAGGAGATGATGATCCAGGCCAATGTCGCCGCCGCCGAAACGCTGGAGCAGAAGCGCCAGGCGCTGATCTACCGCACCCATGACGCGCCGTCGCTCGCCAAGCAGGAGACGCTGCGCGAGTTTCTGGCGACGCTTTCCATTCCGCTGGCAAAGGGCGGCAATCTGCGCGCCAATTCTTTCAACGGCATCCTGTCCAAGGCCGAGGACAGCCCGCACAAGGACATCGTCAACCAGATGGTGCTGCGTTCGCAGAGCCAGGCGGTCTATTCGCCGGAAAACATCGGTCATTTCGGGCTGAACCTGATGAAATACGCCCACTTCACCTCGCCGATCCGCCGCTATGCCGACCTGATCGTCCATCGCGCGCTGGTCGCCTCGCTGCATCTCGGCGAAGGCGGGCTGACGGCGGAGGAGGAAGCGCAGCTCGACGACATCGCCGCCGAGATCTCGACCTTCGAGCGCCGCGCCATGGCCGCCGAGCGCGAGACCGTGGACCGGCTGATCGCGCATCATCTGGCGGGCCGCATCGGCGAGAGCTTCGATGGCCGCGTGGCCGGCGTCACCCGCTCCGGCCTGTTCATCGCACTGCCGGAATATGGCGCCGACGGCTTCGTTCCGGTCTCCACGCTCGGCGCCGACTATTTCGTCCATGACGAGGTCCGCCAGGCTCTGGTCGGCGAGAAGACCGGGCTTGGCTACCAGCTCGGCGATGATGTCGAGGTGCAGCTCGTAGAAGCCATTCCGCTGGCCGGCGCGCTCAGATTCGAAATGCTCAGTTCAGGCAAGAAGCTGCCGGCGGCGACCCGTTCCTTCCACAAATCGAAGCGCGGCCGCCCGATGCGCGGCGGAAGGCCGGGGCGGCGGTAAATCCGGCCCGGCGATCAAACCGGCACGGCGCTTGCCTTTTGCAACCGTGTCGGATATAGGCACTGCGTTCGCGCAGACACCCTTGGAGGCAGCGCGAATGAGGGCCGGCAACGGCGCTCCGCTTTGCGGCTTTCAGATATCGCCGCAAAACGCTCCGCACACAACCGAAAGGAATTGCTATGAGCAACACCAACTCTGTGCTCACGGCCGAAGCGCGCGAACGGGTCGGTAAGGGGTCCGCCCGGGAACTGCGTCGCAATGGCATGGTACCGGCCGTCATCTACGGCGACAAACAGCCCCCGGTTTCAATTTCGATCTCGCGCAACGAGATCACGAAGCTTATCTTCGGCGGTGGTTTCATGACGACCACGTTCAACGTCGAAGTCGGCAAGGACAAGTACATGGTCCTGCCGAAGGACTATCAGCTCGATCCCGTCCGCGATTTCGTCATGCATGTCGATTTCCTGCGCATTTCGGAAAAGAGCATCGTGACCGTGGCGGTTCCGGTTCACTTCATCAACGATGACACCTGCCCCGGCATCAAGAAGGGCGGCGTTCTCAACATCGTCCGTCACGAGGTCGAATTCCACTGCCCGGCGAACGCGATCCCCGACAGCATCACGGTCGATCTCGGTTCGGCCCAGCTCGGCGACAGCATCCACATTTCGTCGGTTGACCTGCCGAAGAACGTGACGCCGGTCATCACCGACCGCGACTTCACCATTGCCACCATCGCAGCGCCGGCCGGCCTCAAGTCCGACGACGAAGAAGCGCCCGAGGCCGATGAGGTTGAAGCAACCGCACAGTCTGACGACGACAATTCCGACGAGAATTGATCCCGTCCAGGACAGGCAATCAGGGACCGCGGGCGAAAGCTCGCGGTCTTTTATTGTAAGCGCCGACTAAAATACACTTGCCAACCCTGTTGCCAAAGCGTTTAATATCAGTGTTTTAAGTCTGTCGGCTGCGCCTTGCCCCGCCGGGAAAGCGTGTTTCAAGCCTTTGGATATCGGCACATCTCCCCTTGGGATCAGCAACCAATGCGTCAGGCAGGAGCGCGCTCTGTGTTACGCCGTCAGTTGAGCAGAACGAATATGATAGCGCTTTCATGCGGGATAGCGCTTGCCTCCACGATGATGCTGACCGCGCTTCTTGGACTTTGGGTCGCGGAGAAGCGGCGGGTTGAAGCGAGGGACTACATTGCCGACCTGGCAAGCTCGGTAGCGCCGGCGATCAGGGCCGCCGACAGCCGCTCCATTCACGAGATCGCCACAGCGCTTGTGAATACATCCGTCATCAGAAAGCTTGAAATCACCAGCCGAACCGGCCTGCTTGAGCTGATCGTGAGAGATGAAAACCTGACGCGTCGTCAGGAGCGGAACCTGCTCGCCTACGCCCAGCCGGTCGACTTTACGCGCCAGGCAGGCGGAACAGGGCAATTGTCGTTCTATTTTGCCGACCCCACATTCTGGAGCACCTGGATCCTGCGCGGCATCTGCCTGTTCGCGGCGGTGGCGCTGGCCCTGCTCGTCTGGCGGGCGCCGCCGGCCCTGGCGGACAGCGCCTTCAAACGCGAATTGCTTGAAGGCCGCATGCGGCGGCGGCGGCGCCGGGCGAAACTGAACAGGTTCTCGCGCAGTTTTGCCTTGTCGGAACGCAAGTCGCTGCCGGCCACCACCGCTTTCGGCGAATTGTTCGAAAGTGAAAGCGAAATGGTCGTTCTGATTTCGGTCACCGGCCAGATCGTAGACGCCAGCCATGGCTGGCTGACCGCGGGCGGATACCGGCGCGAGAAGGTCTTGAACGTTCACATGACCGAGTTCATCGCCGACCCCGACCGCCGCATGGTGGCCGACCGGCTGGAGCGGATGCGATCTTCGGGACTGTCGCAGGCGGGCACGCTGAAATATCTGCGCGCCGATGGCAGCTGCATCGATATCTGGTTTTCCGCCGTTCCCGTCTCCACACCCGATGGCAACAATTTCATACTCGCCGTCATCCGGGAGCTCCCTGAGATATCGGGCAGCGCGGATGCGCACACGCCGCTTCTCACCGATCCCCTGACCGGGCTTTTGAACAGGATGGGGTTCGAGCGGGCTCTGGATCGCCTGTTGGCCAATCCCGGGCGGGACGTGATCTGTGTTCTGGTCGATTTCGACCGTTTCAAGACCATTGTCGACCACCACGGTTTCCGCACCGGAGAGGAGGTCTTGCGCGGTTTCGTCAAGCGGCTCACCCCGGCACTGGATGAAATGACCGCCGCCGCGCGCCTTGGGGGCGATGAATTCGCCTTCGTGCTCACCGGTCCCGATGCCAAGGCGCGGGCCGAGGCGCTCGCCAGCGCCATCCAGGATGCGATCTATCTGCCCTTCATTGTGAAGACGGCCTCGATCACGACCAATGTCAGCACCGGCATCGCCTGCGCGCCGGACCACGCCACCGATGGCACGGATCTGCTGCGGCTTGCCACAATCGCGGTTTCGGTTCAGAAGAACGCCGGCCGCCACGGAACGCTGTGGTTCGAGCCGGAAATGTTCGCCAACGCCAGACGGCGCGCGGAAACCGAGGCGCATCTGCAAAGGGGCATCGAGGAGAACCTGTTCGAGCCGCACTTCCAGCCCATCATCAGCTTCGCCGGCGGCGCAACGATCGGCTTCGAGGCGCTGATCAGGATAAACCACCCCGAAAAGGGCGTGATCATGCCCGGCGAATTCATCGCGATCGCCGAGGAGACCGAGCAGATCGTTCCGGCCGGACGCCAGTTCTTTGCAAAAACGCTTGCGGGTTTCCGGCAGATCAGCAGGGCGTTGCACAATGATGCGCTCTATCTCGCGGTGAACCTCTCGCCGGTGCAGCTCACCCCCGACATGATCGATTTCATGGCCGAGAAACTCGATGCTTTCGGCATCGATCCGGCGCGGCTGACCGTCGAGATCACCGAGGCGGTGTTTCTGGAAGACAGCGACCGGATCCGCGCGAGCCTGCAGAAGCTGCGGCTGATGGGCTGCCGGCTGGCGCTTGATGATTTCGGCACCGGCTATTCGTCGCTCTCCTATCTCTCGCGCCTGCAGGTGGACGTGATCAAGATCGACCAGTCGTTCACCCGCAACCTCACCGATCACGACGCCGCCGTCGCCAGCCGGTCACGCCGCCTGATCGAGGGAATCGCCGCCATTTCGCTCAATATGGGCTGCCAGATGGTGGCGGAAGGCGTCGAGAACGCGGAACAGGCGCGACAAGTTCACGCCATCGGCGCTCAATATGGCCAGGGCTATCTCTATTCCCGACCGCTCTCTCTTGCCGCTACCATCGCAAAGCTTTCCAGCGGTTGACACCGGCGACGAAAACCGGTTGTTGAGAACCGGTTTTCACGACAGGACAGTCCCATGCTCATCATCGCGGGCCTCGGCAATCCGGGCAGCCAATATGAAGGCAATCGCCACAATATCGGCTTCATGGCCGCCGATGCGATCGCCGAAAAGAACGGCTTCTCGCTCTGGTCGAAGAAGTTCAAGGGACTGATCGCCGAGGGCAGCCTTGCCGGCGAGAAGGTGCTGATCATCAAGCCCCAAACCTTCATGAACCTCTCCGGCGAAAGCGTGGGCGAGGCAATGCGCTTCTACAAGCTGACGCCGGCCGATCTGATCGTGATCTATGACGAGCTGGACCTGATGCCGGGCAAGGCCCGGATCAAGACCGGCGGCGGCTCCGGCGGCCATAACGGCATCAAGTCGATCGACGCGCATTGCGGCAAGGACTACCGACGGCTGAGGCTGGGCATCGGCCACCCCGGCAGCAAGGAGCGCGTCCACGGCCATGTGCTGGGCGATTTCGCCAAGGCGGATTCCGAATGGCTGGAGCCGCTGCTCTCGGCACTCGCGGAAAATGCCGATCTTCTGGTGCGCGGCGAGGATTCAAAGCTGATGAACAAGCTTGCGCTTTCGGGAGGGGCCGTGCCGGCAAAACCGGAACCGAAACCCGCACCCGCCCGCAAGGGCCAGTCTCACATCCACAAGGCCCGGCAACGCGGCCAGCAGTCTGTGCCGGAACGCGGCCCGATGGCCGATATGCTGAAGAAGCTGCTCGGCCCGAAGAAGGACTGAACCGGCCTACTCTTCAGGCTCGGTCCTGAACATCAGCGGAAAGCCGATTTCCTTGGCAAGATCAACCGCTTCCTTCGCCTTGGTCTCGGCAATGTCGCGGGTGTAGACGGCGACGACGCAACTGCCTTTCTGGTGGGCGGTGATCATGACCTTGTAGCCCTGATCCTCGCTCATGCGGAAAACCGCCTTCAGCACCACCAGCACGAATTCGCGCGGCGTATAGTCGTCATTGACGAGAATGACCTTGTAGAGCCGCGGCTTTTCAACCTTCGGGACGGTTTTGGTCTTGCGTTTGGTATCGGCGCCCGTATCGCTCACGCGCTTGCTCTCTGATTTGGTCTCTGATGAGGATTGTGTGGTCGGCGGCGGCCATTCATCGCGGCGCCCGACGATGGACCTATTTTGCGCTTTCAGCGGCATTTTCGCAAGGGCCGGGGCGAGAAAAGCCCGGTTTCGTCGATCGAGCCTTGACCTTGGCGGCCTAGATCGCCCATAGCCACAGGCCAGAAGCGAATTAACGAAACAGGATATTTCCATGGGTTTCAAATGCGGAATTGTCGGCCTGCCCAATGTCGGCAAATCGACCCTTTTCAACGCGCTGACGAAGACCGCCGCGGCGCAGGCCGCCAATTATCCGTTCTGCACGATCGAGCCCAACACCGGCGAAGTCGCCGTGCCCGACGAGCGCATGGCAGCCCTTGCGAAAATCGCCGGCTCCAAGGAAATCATCCCGACCCGCATCTCCTTCGTCGACATTGCCGGCCTGGTGCGCGGCGCCTCCAAGGGCGAAGGGCTCGGCAACCAGTTCCTCGCCAATATCCGCGAGGTCGACGCCGTGGTCCACGTGCTGCGCTGTTTCGAGGATGACGACATCACCCATGTCGAGGGCAGGATCGACCCGGTGGCCGATGCCGAAACCATCGAGACCGAGCTGATGCTCGCCGACCTCGAAAGCCTGGAACGGCGCGCCGACCAGACCCGCAAGCGCGCGACCGGCAAGGACAAGGAGGCGCTGGCCGTGCTGCCGGTGATGGAAGCCTCGCTGAAGCTTTTGCAGGACGGCAAGCCGGTGCGCAGCCTTCTCGCGACCCTTGACCCCGAGGACCTGAAGATCCTGAAGGCGCTCAACCTTCTGACCTCCAAGCCGGTGCTTTACGTCTGCAATGTCGCCGAAGCCGATGCCGCCAATGGCAACGAACACACAAAAGCGGTTGAAGAGATGGCGGCCAGACAGGCCGCGGAAACCGTGATCATCTCGGCGGCGATCGAGGCCGAAGTGGCCCAGCTCGATGCCGAGGAAGCCGAAATGTTTCTCTCCGAAATGGGTCTCGAGGAGCCTGGCCTCGACCGGCTGATCCGCGCCGGCTACAAGCTGCTCGACCTGATCACCTATTTCACCGTCGGGCCGAAGGAAACCCGCGCCTGGACCATCCGCCGCGGCACCAAGGCCCCGGCGGCCGCCGGCGTGATCCACACCGATTTCGAACGCGGCTTCATCCGCGCCCACACCATCGCCTACGACGACTACATCGCCTTCAACGGCGAAACCGGCGCCAAGGAAGCGGGCAAGGCCCGCGACGAAGGCAAGGAATATGTCGTCGCCGACGGCGACGTGATCCACTTCCGGTTTAATACGTAAACGCTCTTGCCTGCATTGCGGCCTGCTTGAAGTCGCCTCTCCCCTGCGCCACATTGCTGTCATCCAGTGAGCATCCGGGGACCGAGCATGAGCGTTTATGATTTTACCGCGAAGAGCATAGCCGGCGAGGACGTGAGCCTTGCCGATTTCAGGGGCCATGTGCTGCTGATCGTCAACACCGCCAGCAAATGCGGGTTCACGCCGCAATATGAAGGGCTGGAGATGTTGCACAGGAAATACAAGGATCAGGCCTTCGCGGTGTTCGGTTTTCCGTGCAACCAGTTCGGCGGTCAGGAGCCGGGTGCGGAAGATGAGATCGCCGAATTCTGCAAGACCCAGTTCGACATCGACTTCCCGATGTTCGCCAAGGTCGATGTCAATGGCGACGATGCCCATCCGCTGTTCAAATATCTGAAGAAGGAACGCCCCGGCCTTCTCGGCTCCGGCATGATCAAATGGAATTTCACCAAATTCCTGATCGGCCGCGACGGCGAGCCGATCAAGCGTTACGCCCCGACCGAAAAGCCGGAGGATATCCAGGACGATATCAACGACGCGCTGGCGAAAGCGGCCTGAAGTCGCTTCACGCTGCCAATTTTTCGTGGGTGACGCCCGTCGTGAACGGGCGGGTCACGAAGACAACCGGCCTAAACCGCCTCAATGCCCCTCGTACTCCACCAGCGAGCGTACCTCGACATCCATTGCCTCAAGCTTCTTGCGGCCCGGAAGGTCCTTCAGGTCGATGATGAAGCAGGCCGAGACGATCTCGGCGCCCATCTGGCGCAGCAACTTGACAGCGCCTTCCGCGGTGCCGCCGGTGGCGATCAGGTCGTCGCACAGGATTACCTTCTCGCCGGGCCGGATGGCGTCGACATGCATCTCCATCGTGTCCTCGCCATATTCGAGCTGATAGGCCATGGAGACGGTCTTGTCGGGCAGCTTGCCCTTCTTGCGGATCGGCACGAAACCGGCGGATAGCTGGTGCGCCAGCGCGCCGCCGAGAATGAAACCGCGCGCCTCGATGCCGGCGATCTTGTCGATCTTCATCCCGACATAAGGCTGCACCAGCTCATCCACGGCCCGGCGAAAGGCGCGGGCATCGCCCAGCAGGGTCGTGATATCGCGAAAGATGATGCCGGGCTTGGGATAGTCCGGGATCGAACGGATCGCGGCGGCCAGTTCGGGGTTCGATTTCATTGTCAAAGGTCCTTTCGTCGTGCCAGACCGAACACATTAAAAAGGCGGCTGCCGCCGCCTTTTCCTGCTTATGCAAAACGTCGAGAAATCAATGCGGCTTGCGCGCGTAGATCGATTTCTTCGTCAGGTAGACCAGAACCGTCAGGATCACAAGAAAGACCATAACCGTAAGACCGGTCTGCTTGCGCGCCTCGAGCTTGGGCTCCGCCGTCCACATCAGAAATGCCGATATATCCTTGGCATACTGATCGAGCGTTTCGGGCGAACCGTCCTCATAGGTGACGATCCCATCGGAAAGCGGCGGGGCCATCGCCAGAGCCGCGGCATTGGCGAAATACGGGTTGTAATGGCCGCCCGCCGGAACCTCGACGCCTTCCGGCGGCTCTTCATAGCCGGTCAGCAGCGAATAGATATAGTCCGGTCCGCCTTCCTGATACTGCGTGAACATGTCGAACACGAAGGTGGGAAAGCCACGGGTGATGCCGCGCGCCTTCGCCATCAGCGACAGATCGGGCGGGGCAGCACCATTGTTGGAGGCGGCGGCCTGTTCGGCATTTTCAAACGGCGCCGGGAAATAGTCCGACGGGATGCCCGGCCGCATATACATGTTGCCGTCATTGTCCGGACCGGCCTCGATTTCGTAATCGGCGGCGAAGGTCTTCACCTGATCTTCCGAATAGCCGAGATCGGTCAGCGTGCGGAAGGCCACGAGGTCCATCGAGTGACAGGCCGAGCACACTTCCTTGTAGACCTTCAGCCCGCGCTGAAGCTGGGCGCGGTCATAGGTGCCGAGCGGGCCGGAGAAGCTCCATTCCATGTTGTGCGGATGCTTCAGCGGATAATGCGGCGTGCCGCCTTCGTGTCCCTCCTCCTCGGCCGCCATGGCACCCGTCAGACAGACGGGCGTCATCAGCGCTGCGAACAGGATGCGGGTAACAAGTTTCTTCATGATATTTCCCCCGCCCTTCACACGCCGGAACCGGCTGGCTTTTTCCGGGCGGCTTCCTTTTCAAGCACCGCCTCGGTGATGGAATTCGGTATCCTGGTCGGCTTCTCGATAAGCCCCAGAACCGGCATGATGACGAGGAAGAACCCGAAATAATAGAGCGTGCCAAGCTGCGACAGCACCACGAATATGCCTTCGGCGGCCTGCGAGCCGAGCCAGCCGAGCATGATCGCGTTGGCGACGAACAGCCAAAAGAACAGCTTGTACCACGGACGGTAGGCAGCAGAACGCACCTTGGACGTATCCAGCCAGGGCAGGAAGAACAGGATCAGGATCGAACCGAACATCACCAGCACGCCGCCGAGCTTGGAGTCGATCGGGCCGACATTGAAGGTGATGGCGCGCAGCATGGCGTAGAACGGCAGGTAGTACCATTCCGGAACGATATGCGACGGAGTCTTCATCGAGTCGGCCGGAATGTAGTTGTCCGGATGCCCGAGGAAGTTCGGCATGTAGAAGATGAACCAGGCATAGACGATCAGGAACACGGTCACGCCAAGCGCATCCTTGACGGTCGCATAGGGCGTGAAGG
Organism: Martelella mediterranea DSM 17316; assembly: GCF_002043005.1. NCBI lineage: Bacteria > Pseudomonadati > Pseudomonadota > Alphaproteobacteria > Hyphomicrobiales > Aurantimonadaceae > Martelella > Martelella mediterranea. The sequence continues at coordinate 4,345,765 of NZ_CP020330.1, forward strand.
CGACGGTGTCGCTCTTCTGCTTGACCTCGATCCCGGTCGGGTTGGTCTGCCCGGTCACGTGCAGCGCCCAGATATGCAGGATCACGACGCCGGCGATCATGAACGGCAACAGGTAGTGCAGCGCGAAGAAACGCTGCAGCGTTGGCTCGCCAACGGCAAAACCGCCGAGGAGGAGTTGCTGCACCCAGTCGCCGATCAGCGGGAAGGCGGTGAAGAAGCCGGTGATGACGGTGGCGCCCCAGAACGACATCTGCCCCCAGGGCAGAACATAGCCCATGAAGCCGGTGGCCATCATCAACAGGTAGATCACCACGCCGAGCATCCAGAGGATTTCGCGCGGTGCCTTGTAGGAGCCGTAATAAAGCCCCCGCGCGATGTGCAGGTAGACGGCGATGAAGAAGAACGACGCGCCATTGGCATGCATGTAGCGCAGCAGCCAGCCGTAGTTGACGTCGCGCATGATCTTCTCGACGGAGAGGAAGGCGGCGCCGGTGGAGGCGGTATAGTGCATGGCCAGCACCACGCCGGTGGCGATCTGCACGATCAGCATCACCGACAGCATGGCGCCGAACGTGTAGGCGTAGTTCAGATTACGCGGCACCGGGTAGGTGACGAAGCTGTCGTAAAGCATGCGGGGCAGCGGCAGACGCGAATCCACCCATTTCGACACGCCGTTCGACGGCACATAGCTTGAGTGTCCACTCATGAAACAGTCTCTCCCCCTCAACCGATCGTGATCACGGTATCGGCCGTAAATTCGTATAGCGGAATGGCGAGGTTCTGCGGCGCAGGCCCCTTACGGATACGGCCGGCCGTATCGTAATGCGAGCCATGACAGGGACAGAACCATCCGCCGAAGTCACCGGCCTGGCCGAGCGGTATGCAACCGAGATGGGTGCAGGAACCGATCATCACGATCCAGTTTTCCTTGGATTCTCCGGCCGAGCGATCGAGGTCGGTCGCGGGCGAGCCTGAGGGCAGGTTCTCGTTGCGCGCTTCCGGATCCTTCAGGTCGGAAAGCGGGACGGCCTTGGCCTCCTCGATTTCCTGTTCCGTGCGATTACGGATGAAAACCGGCTTGCCGCGCCACTTCACCGTCAGCGACATGCCGGGTTCGAGGCTCGATACATCCACTTCCACTGTCGATAGCGCAAGGGTCGACGCGTCGGGTCGCATCTGGTCGATAAACGGCCAGGCGACCGCCGCGGCCCCGACGGCTGCGGCCATTCCGGTAGTCAGATAAAGAAAATCGCGCCGGGTCGGTTCGCCGGAATGATCCGTCGAAACAATCTCGTCTTGCACCGCTGTCCCTCCATAGCTGATGCCGCTGCCACCGAGGACCGTCCTTCCTCCGCATGTCTACCCGCGAAGGCGCGTGGCAGCGTCCATTTGATCCGCCAAGTTTTATGCATGTTCATCAACGATGTCCAGTGTTTGACAGATTTCAATCACAAGCAAAAGCCCAAGCCTTCGCGCGCCCCCAAAATGCGAGCGGCAAAGACGCGACCGACGCGCGCCGAAGCATCACTCCTCCGTATCGAACGACGGCAGAAAGCCGCCGGACTGCCGCTCCCACAGCGAGGCGTAAAGCCCTTTCTTCTCGATCAGTTCGGCATGGGTTCCCTGTTCGACGATGCGGCCCTTGTCCATCACGATCAGCCGGTCGAGGGCTGCGATCGTCGACAGCCGGTGGGCGATCGCCAGCACGGTCTTGCCCTCCATCAGCTTCATCAGATTGGACTGGATCGCCGCCTCCACCTCCGAATCAAGCGCCGATGTCGCCTCGTCGAGCACCAGGATCGGCGCATTCTTCAGCATCACGCGGGAAATCGCGATGCGCTGGCGCTGGCCGCCCGAAAGCTTCACACCGCGTTCGCCGACATGGGCATCGAGCCCCTTGCGGCCGCGCAGGTCGGAAAGATCGGCGATGAAGCTGTCCGCCTCGGCCCGTTCCGCCGCCTCCCACAGCCTGTCGTCATCGGCGTCCTGAGAGCCGAAGCGGATATTGTCGCGGATGGCGCGGTGCAAAAGCCCGGTATCCTGGGTCACCATGCCGATATGGGCGCGCAGGCTTTCCTGCGTGACATCGGCGATGTTCTGGCCGTCGATCAGGATCCGGCCGCCATCGACGTCGTAAAACCTAAGCAACAGGTTCACCAGCGTCGACTTGCCGGCGCCGGAGCGTCCGACAATGCCGACCTTCTCACCGGCCCCGATCGTGAGCGACAGATTGCGGATCACCGGGCCCGCGCCGTCATAGCCGAAGGCCACATTCTCGAAGCGGATTTCGGGATGACTGACCGTCAGTTCCGCCGCGTCCGGCTTGTCGACAAGTCCGATCGGCTGGGCAATCATCTCGGCCGAATTCTGGATCGTGCCGATCGCGCGCATGATGCCGTTGAGCTGCATCATCAGCCGCCCGAGCAGCATCGAGAGCCTCAGCGCGAGACCGAGCGTGAAGGCGACCGCGCCGGAGGAAATATCACTGGTGAACCAGAGTTGGACGGACAATGCCGCGATCGCGGTGATCATCACCCCGGAGAGCAGGTTGAGCGCTGCCCGCACCCCGGTGATCAGCCGGGTGAACGTCTGGATCTGGGCGATCAGCCGGAGGAAGCCCTGGCGGATATAGGTGTCATTGCCCTCGTCGCTGCCGAACAGTTTCAGCGTCAGGATATTGGAAAACGAATCAACCAGCCGACCGGACATCATCGAGTTGACCTCGGCCAGTTCCTTGGCGTTGTGACGGATGCGCGGCACGAAATACCGCGCCAGGATAGCAAAGATCGCGATCCACAGCGCGATCAGCGCCGCAAGCCGCCAGTCCAGCGCCGCCACCAGCGCCATGGTCGAGATCGTGTAGATCGCCATGAACCAGACGACCTGCAGGAGCGAGGACATCAGGTCGCCGATCGACTGGCCGGCGGCAGAGACCTTGGTGACGATCCGGCCGGCGAAATCGTTCTGGAAGAAGGTGAGCGACTGGCGCGCCACATAGCGGTAGGACTGCCAGCGCACAAGGTTCTGGAAGCCGGGCGTGATCGTCTGCTCCTCGACCAGCATCGACGCCGACAGCAAGGTCACGCGCACCACGATCATGGCGAAGGCCATGCCGATAAGCGCCCAGCCATGGGCCGCCATCAGGCCCGACCAGCCCGCCTCGCGCGAGGTTTCATCGAGAATGTTGATCAGCACGCCCATGAACCAGAACGACGCCGTCTCCATCAGCGCAGCGCCGCCGCCGAGCACCAGCATGGTGAAAAACGGCCATTTCGCCTGCCGCAGATAGAACCAGGTGAATCCGAGCAGCGTGTCCGGCGGCTGCTCCACCGGCCGGTCGGCGAGCGGATCGATCCAGTTTTCGAAGATGCGGGCAATGCGACGGAAAATCATAATCGAGCCTTACAGGGATTCGCCGTTCGCGAAAATGCCATTCAACGCGAACCGGGCCCGCCTTTCAGCGGGCCCGGCTCATCTTATTCAGCGGCGGTGTCGGCAATGAGGTCCTCGTCACCGCCGAGGAAACCGCCGGACTGGCGGCGCCACAGGTCGGCATAGATGCCGTGACCGTTGGCGAGTTCCTCGTGGGTGCCCACCTCGACGATCTCGCCCTTGTCGAGCACGACCAGACGGTCCATCTCGGTCAGTGTCGACAGCCGGTGGGCGATCGCGATCACGGTCTTGCCTTCCATCAGCCCGAACAGGCTTTCCTGGATGGCGGCCTCGACTTCCGAATCGAGCGCCGAGGTCGCCTCGTCCAGCACCAGGATCGGCGCGTCCTTCAGGAACACGCGCGCGATCGCGATACGCTGACGCTGGCCGCCGGACAGCTTGACGCCGCGTTCGCCGACATGCGCCTCGAGCCCGGTCCGGCCGTGCATGTCGCTCAATCCCTGGATGAACTCCCAGGCATTGGCGCGCTTGGCCGCCGCGATCACCTGCTCGTCGCTCGCGCCGGGGCGGCTATAGGCGATGTTGTCGCGGATCGAGCGGTGCAGCAGCGAGGTATCCTGCGTCACGACGCCGATATTCTCCCTGAGGCTGTCCTGCGCCACCTTCGACACATCCTGGCCATCGATGGTGATCCGCCCGCTCTCCAGATCGAAGAAGCGTAACAGCAGGTTCATCATCGTGGTCTTGCCCGCGCCGGAGCGGCCGACGAGACCGACCTTTTCGCCCGGCTTGATGGTCAGCGACAGACCTTCGATCACGCCGCCCTTCTTGCCGTAATGGAAGGAGATATCGTCATAGACGATCTCGCCTTTCTTGACGGTCAGGGCCGGAGCATTCTCGACATCGGTGAGTTCGTGCTTCTTGGTCATCATCGCCATGCCGTCATAGACGGTGCCGATGTTTTCAAAAAGCCCGGTCACTTCCCACATGATCCACTGCGACATGCCGCCGATGCGCATCACCAGACCGAGCGTCAGGGCGATGGCGCCGACGGTGATCGTGTCCTGCATCCAGAAATGGATGGCCAGCGCGGCGACCGAGAACAGGGCGATCGCGTTGTTGATATAGACGAGGATCTGGAACTGGGTCACTCGGCGCATCTGCCGGTAGACGGTATCCAGGAACCCGTCCATGCCTTCCTTCGAGAACTGCTCCTCGCGACCCGCATGGGAAAACAGCTTCACCGTTGCGATATTGGTGTAGCTGTCGACCACGCGGCCGGTCATCAGCGAACGCGCATCGGCCTGCTCCGCCGAGATCCTTCTGAGCCTGGGAATGAAGTACCACAGCAATATGCCGTAGATCACCAGCCACACCAGAAGCGGAATCACCAGACGCCCATCGGCCGCCGCGACGACGAAGATCATCGACCCGAAATAGCTCACCACATAGACGAACATGTCGAGCGTCTTCATCACCGTTTCGCGAACGGCAAGCGAGGTCTGCATCACCTTCTGCGATACCCGCCCGGCGAACTCGTTGGCATAGAAGTTCATCGAATGGCGCAGGACATAGCGGTGCATCTGCCAGCGGCCGATCATCGGCAGGTTGGGCATCAGCGCCTGATGGATCAGCAGCGACGAGAAGGCGGTCAGCAGCGGCAGCCCGACGAGCACCAGCGCGCCCATGAAGAACAGATGCCAGCCTTCATCCGCGAGGAAGGTCTCGCGGTCGGCCGTCGACAGCCAGTTGACGATGTCGCCGAGGAACTGGAACAGATAGACTTCCGCAAAGGCGACCGCGGCCGCAACAACCGACATCAGAATAAGCCAGGGCGCTGCCGGCTTGGAATAATGCCACAGGAAGGGGAACAACCCCTTGGGCGGCGTGTCGGGCACTTCCGTGGGATACGGATTCAGGCGGGTTTCAAACCAGCGAAACATGATCGGACTCCAATAGGTCTCCTCAAACCCAAAACGGCGGCACAAAGGCGCACAGACACGGGACGAGACGGAGACTGGAACAGCGGCCAAACGATAAGGGCCGCGACAGTTGGGATTGATTATCTAGGAATTATAAGAGGCGTGTGAAAGGTCACGCGAGCCGGCGTGGCGGGACGCGGAGCAACACGGTGCTGCTGACAATCATCATGCGGTCGCTCCTCTGCCGGCGTTGAAAACGGAGCCGCTTATACGCCCGCCGCCGAATTTTGACCAGCGTCAATCGACAATTACGTGGAGATTGCAAGACAGTGTTGCCGGTGGGCAACGGGGGTGATCAGTGCCATCAACGCTGGTTGTGTGTGGCGCGCGCCGCTTGAAAGTTGCGGCCAAATGTCCGAAACCGCGACATGAGAGCAGTTCCGCGGACGTCAGGCGTTTCCACCTGACTGCGAAACGCTCCAGGCCCCGCGCCGCGAGTTGGACAGGAAGACTGCCTATGCAAGGTTTCAAAGCCGGTTGGTATCGCAAGCTCGCGCTTATGACGCCCTACAAGCCATGGCACCATTGCCTGCGGATTTCGCTCGGCACCGGCCTGCCGCTGCTCGCTGGCGTTCTTTCCGGCGACATCGCGCCGTTTCTCTATGCCGCGCTCGGCGCGTTCCTGACCGAGGTCACGACCCGGCTCGGCCCCTATCGCGAGCGGTTCCGGATGATCGCGATTTCGACCGCGATCGGCGCCATCGGATGCCTGATCGGACCGGTGATTGCCGGTCACGGCCCGACGACCTTTCTCGTCCTGATGCTTGTCGGCCTCGCCTCCGGCATCATCAGCAGCTATGGCGCCGCGTTTTCGACTGGCGCACTGTACATGCTGGTGCTTGCCATCGTTCATGCCAGCACCGCGGGCAGCATGCCGGCATGGGCGGTCGGCGCCTGTTTCGTCGCGGGCGCCGCCCTGGTCACGGCCATGCTTGCCATTGACGCCCTTGCCGACCACGACAGGCCCGAACGCATATTGCGCGCAAACCTCATCCGCGCGCTGGCCCAATTGGCCCGCGCCAGGGACCGCGCCGCCGCCGAGACCGCCCGCCGCGCCGTGACCGACCAGACCAAGGCCGCCTATGACATGCTGATCGAGAAGCGCAGCCACGACGCCGGCCGCACGCGGGACATGGCACGCAGCGCCAACATGCTGTCGCTCGCCCATCAGCTGACCATGGCGATCATCGGCGCGCACCGCGACCCCAAGGCCCGGCAGGCGGCGGCCGACATGCTGGACGCCGTGGCAAACGCGCACGAGGCCAATGGTCGCCAGCCCTCTCTGGAAGGCGATGGCGAACTCGCCCGGCTGTGCCGCCAACTCTCCGATACGCTCTGGCGAACGAATACTGTCGAACGCGGCTCAGCCGATGCGACCCGCCGCCACGCGCCGCATCTCTCGCGCGCGGCGTTTCAGACCTGCCTCCGCAAGCTGATCGTCGGGCGCGAGGTCATCGACGCCGCGCTGCGGCTTGCGCTTTGCATCGGCATTGCGGAAATCGCCGGACGCTTCGTCTCCGGCGATCATGCCTATTGGGTGCCGATCACCGTCGCCATCATCATGAAACCCGATTTCGGATCGGTGTTCGTGCGCGCCGTCCACCGCAGCATCGGCACCGTCATCGGCGTGCTGATCGGGATGGCGCTGATCAAGCTGATCCCCGACCGGCTCGGGCTGGTCGCCGCCATCGCCGTGCTTGCCGCTCTCCAGCCATTGGCGGCACTGCGCAGCTATGCCGCGAAGGTGGTGTTGCTCACCCCCGTGGTCCTGCTCATGATCGAGATCGCGGTTCCCGCAGCCCCGTTTCACTATGGTCTCCAGCGGCTTGACGACACCCTGGTCGGCGCGGCGATCGTGCTCGTTTTCGGCTACCTGATCTGGCCTCGCTCCCAGGGCATCAGGATCGCGAGCGCCTTTGCGGCATCAAACCAGGCCGTCGCGGATTTTCTCGCCGCAGCCTCCGGCAGCGGCGCGGAAAGCGTTGGCAAAAACCTCGGAGAAAAGGAGTTTGCCGCCTATCGCAAGCTTTCCGACCTGCGCACCCAGCTTCAGAAACTGAGCGCCGAACCGCCGCCGGCAGGCCGCGAGGCCGCTTCGTGGTTTCCCGCCGTCGTTGGCGCGGAACGCCTCTGCGATGCGATTTCCGCCTATGCCGACGGATGCAAATGCGGCGAGCCGCCGCCGGATCCGGAACGGATCACCCCCGCCGAACAGGCGATGGCCGATCTGAGGGCTCATATGCCGCGACCAACGCGCACCGAGAAAACCGACCGGTTCACCGCCGTGGAAGCCGAAATCGACTGGCTTGCCGACTATCTGCGCAACCTGCCATCCGGGTGACCGCGACCCTTTCCGTCTCTCAGAGAGAGCCGTCCTTCATGTAGGATTGCGGCGGCACCCCGAAATGGCGGCGGAAGGCGGCAACGAAGGCGCTCACGCTTTGATAGCCGAGCCGCCCGGCGATCTCCGTGCTGCTTCTTCCGTGGCCGAGATCGTTGACCGCCTCCATCAGCCTGAGCCGGCTGCGCCATTCGGAAAAGCTGAACCCGGTCTCGCGGCGGAACAGACGCTCGAGCGTACGCACGCCCGCGCCCGAAGAGCGCGCCAGTTCCTCCAGATTGGCATGATCGTCCGGGCTTTCAAGCAGGCGGCCGGTGACGCGCTTGAGGCGCGGATCGCTGCCGGCGGGCAGGCTGAGGGGCGCGGACGGCAGTGTCGCCAGTTCATCGATGATGACCTCTGACAGCCGCGAAAGCCGCTCGTCCTTGTCGGCCGCCTCCTCCAGCGCCAGCGCGCGAAACTTGAGGATCAGATGCCGCATCAGCGCGGTCATGTGCAGAACCTCGCAGGCGCTCTTGCCGACGCGGGTCACGGAGGGGTCGATATAGATGAAACAGGCCGCGACATCGGTTTCCATCGCCACCGCATGCACGACCCCGCCCGGTATCCAGACGCAGTGGCTGGAGGGCGCGAGCCAGTGCGTGCCGCCGGAGCGCACCCGCAATATCCCCTCCTCCGCCCACAAAAGCTGGCCGCGCGGATGAGAATGCGATTCGCGGCCGACCTCGCCCGCCTTCCAGCGCCGCACCCGCGCCATGACGGGACGCTCGGGGTCGAGGACCGAACCCGGCGCCTCGTCCTCGAAGAAGATTGTCGGAAACGCGATATCGTTTGGCATCATGTAGCAGTTCCGCAGTTCTTTCCGATCTCATACACTGACCGAAAGAACAATCCAAAGGCTTATCGATGCCGACCTACAAGAAACTTATCGTCGCGGGCATCGCCATACTGGCGATCATATTCGCATTTTTTCCCGTCTCCTTCATGACCCCGGATCAGGCCCGCACCCTGGGCCTAGTGCTGGTGACGCTCAGCCTCTGGGCAACCGGCCTGGTGCCGCCCTATCTGGCCAGCCTGCTGTTCTTCGTCATCGCCCTGCTGTTGAAACTCGCGCCGCCGGAGGTGGTGTTTTCCGGGTTCCATTCCGCCGCGATGTGGCTGATATTCTCCGGGCTCCTGGTTGCCGCGGCCATTAAAAGCTCCGGCCTAAGCGAAAAGATCGGTTCCGCTCTGCTCGGACGCTTTTCCGGAAGCTATGTCTTTCTGATATCCGGCATATTCGCGATCTCGATCGTGCTGTCCTTCGTGATGCCCTCGTCGCTCGGGCGATTCTTCCTGCTCTGGCCGATTGCCGCAGCCCTTGCCGATGGCCTTGGCTTCGAGAAGGGAACGACCGGGCGAACCGCGATTGCCATCGCAGTCACCTTCGGCTGCCATATTCCCGGTTTCGCTCTGCTGCCTTCCAACGTACCCAATCTCGTTCTCGCCGGCGCTGCCCAGACGATCTATGGCATCGACCTTACCTATGCCTCCTACATGGCGCTGCACTTCCCGATCCTGGGGCTTTTGAAAAGCATCATCATGGTCGTGCTGATCGTCCGAATCTTTCCCGATACGCCGAGACCGAAGAGCGACGGCGGTAAGGCGGAGGTCGCCTCGCGTCCGCTTGGCTGGCGGCAATGGTATGTCGTCGTTATTCTCGTCACGACGCTCGCCTTCTGGATGACCGATACGTTACACGGCATCAATCCGGCCTGGGTCGGTATTGCCGCCTCGATCGCGCTGCTATGGCCTGGCGTGGGGCCGGTCGGGCCGGCCGAATTCGACAAGCATGTGAATTTCAGCGTATTGCTGTTCATGGGCGGTTTTCTGGCGCTTGGCGCCGTCGTCAATTTCACCGGTCTCGGGATCGTGATCGCCCATGGCATGGAACGCTTCCTGCCGCTCGAACCCGGCCAGGATTTTCTGAACTTCATGTCTTTGTCGCTGATCGCCTTCGTGGTCGGCATCATATCGATCCTGCCGGGCGTGCCCGCCGTCTTGACCCCGATGGCGGGCGAACTGGCGGAACTGACCGGCTTCAGCGTGATGGCGGTATTGATGACGCAGGTCATCGGCTTCTCGACCATCCTGTTTCCCTACCAGTCCGCCCCGTTGATGGTCGGCATGCAGGTCACCGAGCAGCCGGTGGCCAAGCTGATGAAGATCCTCCTGCCGCTGGCGGCGATCACCGCGCTGATCCTGGTTCCCCTCGACTTCCTGTGGTGGAGACTTCTTGGGGTCATCTGAGGCTTGAGGCACCCGGCATTCCGACATAGACAATGCCCATGACCCTGCGCATTGCCCTTTACCAGCCGGATATCGCCGGCAATACCGGCACGATCCTCAGGCTCGCCGCCTGCCTCGGCCTTGCCGTCGATATCATCGAGCCGGCGGGGTTCGCGCTGTCCGACCGGAACCTCAAGCGGGCGGGACTGGATTATATCGCGAGCGCCGTCCTGACCCGGCATGTCGACTGGGAGGCCTTCGAGGCCTTCCGGCGCGATAGCGGCCGGCGCCTTGTACTGGCCTCCACGAAGGCAAGTGTCGGCCATACCGAGTTCGCCTATCGGCCAGATGACATCCTGCTGTTCGGCGGCGAGAGCGCCGGCGTGCCCGATCATGTCCATAAGGCCGCCGACCATCGGGTGCGGATCCTGATGGCTGAGGGGCAGCGTTCGATCAATCTCGCGGTATCCGCGGGCATCGTCGCGGCCGAGGCGATGCGCCAGACGGGTGGTTTCGAGGGGCTTTCCTGACCGCGATCAGTCGGCGGAGGAGAGCCGCCGCATGGTGAATTCGATCCGGTCGTCGCCGGTCACGCGCCAGCTTTCAACTTCGGTCCAATAGGCCGCCTTGGGATAGCTCTGGAACCACTCGCGCGCCTTGGCGCGGGCATCCTCGCGGGCGAGGCAATAACGCTCGCGCACGAACCCGTCGCTCTTTTCCCGCGCCCGGTGTTCCCGGATGCGTTTTTTCAGCCCCGCCATTGAAGGCGGCTTTGGAACATTGGCCATCACGCTATCCTTCATTCTTCAAAGAAGATAAGGTTTTCATCTGATCTTTGCGAGTCAAATCAAAAGCCCGGGTCAACGGGCGTTTCAGTCTTGAGTGGAGTGCATCTATGGAACGGCCGCAATTGCCCGTGGGTCTGCCGGACGATATCGAAGACAAAAAAGCCGCCTCAAAGGCCTGGTTCGAAAGCCTCCGGGACACGATCTGCGCCGGCTTCGAGGCCCTGGAACGCGAGCTGACGGGCCCGATGAGCGATCTCGAACCCGGCCGTTTCGAGGTCAAGGACTGGACCCGCGAAAACGGCGAAGGCGGCGGCCGGATGTCGACCATGCATGGCCGCGTGTTCGAGAAGGCGGCGGTCCACACCTCCACCGTCGAGGGCGTTTTTTCGCCGGAGATGGCCGCCAACATGCCGGGCGTCGACGAGGAGACGCGCTATTGGGCGAGCGGCATCTCGCTGATCGCCCATCCCGTCAACCCGCATGTGCCGGCCGTGCACATGAACACCCGCATGATCGTCACCAAGAGCTGGTGGTTCGGCGGCGGCGCGGACCTGACGCCCGTGCTTTCCCGCCGGCGCAAGCAGGAAGACCCCGACAGCATGCTGTTTCACCGCGCCATGGAGATCGCCTGCAACCGCCATCAGGCCGTCATCGACTACAAGAAGCTGAAGACATGGTGCGACGAGTATTTCTACCTGCCGCACCGCAAGGAAGCGCGCGGCATTGGCGGGGTGTTCTTCGACTGGCAGCATTCGGCGGATGACAAGGGCGGGCTCGATGCCGATTTCGCTTTCGTTCAGGATATCGGCCGGGCGTTCAATCTGGTCTATCCGCGGATCGTGCGCTCCAACTTCAATCACGAATGGACGTCGGAGGATCGCGACGAGCAGCTGATCCGCCGCGGGCGCTATGTCGAGTTCAACCTGCTCTACGATCGCGGAACCGTTTTCGGCCTGAAAACCGGGGGCAATATCGAGGCAATCCTGTCCTCGCTGCCGCCTGTCACAAGATGGCCTTAATTCTAAATCGTTACAGTTAATTTTTTATCAAACTATCGCCTTGTTCACCTTGCATTCATAGGGTCGTTGCACCACGTCAGTATAAGACTTGATTGTAAACTTGTTCGGGAGGAGCTGAACAATGACGAAGAAAGTCGAAATCAAGGAATACAAGCATAAACAGGACGACCAGAAGCCGAAACCGCGCAAGGTTGCGGCCTCTGAGGAGAATGCGCGTACGGGCCATATCGCCCACCTGCATCGTCGGCCCTGCGAGGGTTCGGCCGTGTTTGAAACCTGGGCCCGGCACTAAGACAGGGAGCCGTGAATGACGGCTCCGATCGGGCCCGCCGCGACCCGCGGCGCTCAGCAAAGACCTCCCGGTCCTTGCCGGCTGGGAGGCCAACCACAAGGAGGAAGCCATGAAACGCTTTGATTGCGGTTCACTCGTACCCGGTTGCACCTTTCATGCCAGTGCGGACGAGGAGGCGGAAGTCGTCCGTCGCGCCGTCGAGCATATGAGGACAACCCATGGCGAGACCATTATTCGCGAGAATATGGTCGACAACATCAAGGCGCGCATCAAGGACGAGGAAAAGGTTTAGGCCTTATCCTTGCGAAGCGCGTCGAGCCGGGCGGCGAGCGCTGCCCGGTCAGCTTTGAAATCGCCTTCGATCCACCAGTCTTCCAGCTTTTTCAGATAGTCGCCGACCGCCGGCCCCGCCGGCACGCCGGCAGCGACGATATCGCCGCCCGAAAACGGCATTTGCGGCTTTTCCCATCTCTCCGCGAAATCGACCAGTTGCCCGAGCTTGCCGGCCTCGCCTGCCGCGTCGAGATCGCCTGCGGCGGCCTTGCCGCGCGCGCTCGCCAGCGCCAGTTTCAGCCTGATGAGAATGCCGTCCCTGCCATTGCGATAGAGCAGCTTGCGCAATGCCAGCGCCGTGGTTGCGCCGCTGATGGCGGGCGCCGTCGCGAAGGCGAGGAAGAGCGCACGCTCGGCATTGGAGAATTTCAGCCGGTCGGCGAGTTCAGTGACACGGACGTCATAGGGCGGAATGATCGCGGCAAGCCGCAGATAAGGGTCCGGCTGCCAGCCGAGCGCGGCTTCGCAATCGATCAGCGCGGGGATGGCATCGATCCCCCATTTCTCGCTTTCCGGCACGATGGCGGTCAAAATCCCGGTCTGACGCATCCATAGCAGCGCGCGCGAGGGATCGCGGGCGGTCAGCAGCTTCTTCGTCTCCGCCCACACCCGCTCGGCCGAAAGCGATGCGAGACCGTCGCGCGCGCGAGCCGAGGCGCGAAGGCCGTCCGCATCCGGCCTGCCGCCGCCATACCAGGCGAAGAACCGGAAAAACCGCAGAATCCGGAGATAATCCTCCCGGATCCGCGTTTCCGCCTCGCCGATGAACCGCACCGTCTTCGTCTCGATATCGGCAAGCCCGCCGACCGGGTCATGGATCTTGCCATCGGCATCGGCATAGAGCGCGTTGATGGTGAAGTCGCGTCGCGCGGCGTCCTCGGCCCAGTCGGTGCCGAAGCGCACCGTCGCGTGGCGGCCGAAGGTTTCGACATCGGCGCGCAGCGTGGTCGTCTCGAAGGGCTTGCCCTCGCAGACCACCGTGACAGTGCCATGATCGATCCCGGTCGGGATCGCCTTCATGCCGGCATCCTTCGCCCGGGCCATGACGGCGTCGGGCACAAGCGTCGTCGCAAGGTCGATATCACCGACAGGCTGATCCATCAGCGCATTGCGCACCGCGCCGCCGACAATGCGGGTTTCGCCGCCCTCGCCGTTCAGAATTCCAAGAACCGTCTTCAGCCGGTCGTCTTTGAACCAGTCCTGATTGCAGAGCTTGGTCAAGCGTAAAGCCTTTCGTAAATAGTCCTGACGATGCCGGCGGTTATGCCCCAGATTCGGTGATCGCCGAACTTGATTTCGTAGTACTGCCGCATCTGACCGCCCAACATCGCGGTGCCGCGGGCGTGGTTGGCGGGATCCATGATGAAGCCGAGCGGCACTTCGAACACCGCGTCGACCTCGTCCGGATTGATCTTCAGCGAAAAGCCGGGCCGCACCACCGACAGGATCGGCGTGATCCGGAAACCGCTGCCCGCAAGATAGTCCGGCAGCCGCGCCACCGGCTGGACGAAATTGCGAGCAATCCCGATTTCCTCCTCGGTTTCGCGCAGCGCCGCGTCCTCCGGGGACCGGTCCTCGGGATCGATCGAGCCGCCCGGAAAGGCGATCTGGCCGGAATGCTTGCGCAGCTTCGTGGTCCGCTGGGTGAAGATGACGCGCGCCTCGTCTCCATAGTCAACCACCGGCACCAGAACGGCGGCGGCCCGCATGTCGAGATCTTCGTAATAGGCGAAGAGGTCGGGATTGAGCTTGTGATCGCCATGATCGCGCCAGGCATGTTCCGGCGGCCGTCCGCGCTGGCTGAGCGCCCGTTCGCGAAAAGCGCCTGCGGCAAACGGTGTTTCCTTCACAGATTCATTCACAGACGTTTCTCCAGCGCCGCCATCTCCATGACCGGAAACGCCATCCCGCCGGATCGGATCGCAAACATGGCGCGGCCGTCGATGTCGATCTCCTCGCCAAGCGCCATCAGGTCATAGGTCAGCGCCCGCGAAAATAGCGCCTCAAGCCTACCGCGCACCAGCACATAGGGCCTCAGCCCGTCATCATCGTCATCGGCGGCAAAGCGCAGGGGATGATCGGGACCGGCCTCAACCACATCACCCATATTGGTGCGAATCACAAGCGTCCGGCTGTCGCCGTCCCCCTCGATGTCCCCCTCGACATCCATGCCGACGGCAATGAACGGCGCATCCTCCACCGTGATCCTGAGCTTTTCCACCGGCGTTACCAGATAGGTCTCGCCGTCCTCGTCCTTGCGCAAGACCGTTGAAAAAAGCTGGGCCATGGCCGCGCGGCCAATGGGGCTGCCCTGATAGAACCAGGTCCCGTCCGCCTTGATTTCCATGTCGATATCGCCGCAAAACGCCGGCTCCCAACGGTCCACAGGCGCGGCCTTGCGCAATTTGCCGCCATCAAGCTGGCGCGTAATGGCCGAAGCCAGCCCGCCGACATCGCCCGCCATATTGCCTTGCGTCATTTTTCCGTCTCACTTTCAGGGCCAGAATGCCCTCCTCTCGAAATAGTCATTTCAAACCGGCTTGTCAGCCGCCCGCAGGTGATTATCCTTTCCCGACAGGTAGCGTTCCAACTTTTCGCCGCCTGAGACCCGAACTGGCCATGGGCCGTGGAGACATGTAAATGGGCGCGATTGACACCGAGGAAACGCAGATCGTGGCGGAGGCCGAAAAGGCGCTCGCCGATATCAGGATCGTGCGTGAGGAAGTGTCGAAAGTCATCTACGGGCAGGAAAGCGTGGTCGAAAACGTTCTGCTCGCGATCCTTTCCGGCGGTCATGCGCTGCTGGTCGGCGTGCCGGGGCTTGCCAAGACCAAGCTTGTCGCAACGCTCGGCACCGTGCTCGGCCTTGACGGCAACCGCATCCAGTTCACGCCCGACCTGATGCCCTCCGATATTCTGGGCTCCGAAGTGCTGGAGGAGAGAGAGGCCGGCCGCCGCGCCTTCCGTTTCATCAAGGGCCCGGTGTTCGCGCAATTGCTGATGGCCGACGAAATCAACCGCGCCTCGCCGCGCACGCAATCGGCGCTGCTGCAGTCCATGCAGGAATATGCCGTCACCATCGCCGGCCAGCATTACGATCTGCCGCGCCCGTTCCACGTGCTCGCCACCCAGAACCCGCTGGAGCAGGAAGGCACCTATCCGCTGCCGGAAGCCCAGCTCGACCGGTTCCTGCTGCAGGTCAATGTCGATTATCCCGACATCGCATCCGAACGCCGCATCCTGCTGGAAACCACCGGTGCGGAAGAGGCAACCGCAAGCCCGGTGCTGAGCGCCGCGCGACTGATGGAAATCCAGACGCTGATCCGCAAGATGCCGGTCAGCGAAAGTGTGCTGGAGGCGATCCTTGCGCTGGTGCGCGCCGCGCGCCCCGGCGAGGGTCACGCCGATACCGACCGCGACGTCGCCTGGGGCCCCGGCCCGCGCGCCGGTCAATCGCTGATGCTGACGGCCCGCGCCCGCGCGCTTTACCAGGGCCGGCTTGCGCCGTCCGTCGATGATGTACGCGCCCTTGCCGGCCCCGTGCTGCAGCACCGCATGGCGCTGACCTTCGCAGCCCGCGCGGAAGGAAAGACCGTGACCGACGTCATCGCCGCAATCGCCCAGCGCGATTTCAACTGACAGGCTTGCCATTGGCTGCAATCGGACAAACGACACCGCCGACCGCCCGTAATTCGGCCCTTGCCGAAGGCCGGCGGCGCGCGGCCCTTTTGCCGGACTGCCTGATCGAGGCGCGCCGGATCGCCAACACGGTGATCACCGGCTGGCACGGCCGCAGGCGGCGGGGGCCGGGCGAGAATTTCTGGCAGTTCAGGCCCTATTCGCCGGGCGAATCGATGACGCGCATCGACTGGCGGCGTTCGGCGCGCGACGACCACACCTATGTCCGCGACATGGAATGGGAGGCGGCGCACACCGTCTGGCTTTACGCCGATCTCAGCCCGTCCATGCATTTCCGCTCCGAGCTTGCGCCCGTCTCCAAGGAACACCGCGCGCTGGTGATCCTGCTGGCGCTTGCCGAAACCCTGCTGCGCTCCGGCGAACGCGTCGGCTATCCCGGCCTGATGGAGCCGGTCTCCAACCGCAACGGCGCCGAAAAGCTTGCCCATGCGCTGGCGGCGGCATCCGACATGCCGGTTGAGCTGCCGCAGACCCGGATGATGCGCGGCCCGTCGGAACTGGTGATGATCGGCGATTTCCTGGATGCGCCGGATCAACTGTTTGCACAGATCATGCCGCTTTCGGAACGCGGCCTCAGGGCGCATCTCATCGAGGTGGCGGACCCGGCGGAGGAGAGTTTCCCCTATAGCGGCCGCACAGCTTTCACCGACCCCGAGACCGGAAGCGAACTGACGCTCGGCCGCGCTGAAAGCCTGAAGGACGCCTATCTCGCGGCATATCATGCCCGGCGTGAGGTGCTTGCCGATACCGCACGCCATGCCGGCTGGTCGTTCGCGACCCATCACACCGACCGCCCTGCTTCCGAGGCGCTGACCGCGATCCATACGCGCCTTGCCGGCCTCGGCAGAGGGGTGCGGTGATGGAATTCGCAAGCCCGCTCATCCTGGCCGCGCTGGTGGTTCTGCCGGCAATCTGGTGGCTGTTGAAGCTGACGCCGCCGCGTCCGCGCCGCGAGGTGTTCCCGCCGCTCGCGATCCTGCTCAGGCTTGCCAAACGCGACGAGACGCCGGCGAAAAGCCCGTGGTGGCTGACATTGCTGCGCATGGCGCTGGCCGCGCTGGTGATCCTCGCGATCGCCAATCCGGTGATCGACCCCGAACGCACCACGATCGCGACCGGCGGCCCGCTGGCGCTCCTGATCGACAATGGCTGGGCCAGCGCCGAGGACTGGAAGTCGCGCACCCGCGCGGCCGAAACGCTGATCGATGCCGCCGCCGATGCCGACCGGCCGATCATGATGGCGTTCACCGCCGAGACCGTGAATGATCCAACGCCGGTTTCGGCAACCGAGGCGCGCCAGCGCCTTGCCGCCGCAGAACCGCGCGCCGCGCGCCCCGACCGGCTGGCCGCAGCGACCACGCTGTCCGAGGCCTTCGGCGAAACCCCGCCCGCGACCGTCGCCTTCATCAGCGATGGCCTTGCCGAACCGGATGACGCGGCCGCTTTTTCCATGCTTTCCTCGGCCGAGGACAATATCGTGCTGAGCGCGCCGCGCGCCCTGCCCGCGGCCCTCACCGATGTCGACAACGACGCGACCGCGAGCCGCATCACCGCCAGCCGCGCGGAATCCGCTTCGCCGGCGGAAATGACGGTCAACGCCTACGACCTCCAGGGCCGGGTGATCGCCTCGGCTCCGCTGGTCTTCGAGGCCGGCGCCGGGGCCGCTTCCGCCGAAATCCGCGCGCCGTTCGAGGTCCGCAACGATTTCGCCCGGGTCGCGATCGATGGCGCGGCCAATGCCGGCGCGGTCCATCTGCTCGATGACGGCTTCAAGCGACGGCGGGTGGGGCTGATATCGGGCAGCCCGGCCAACGATGCCCAGCCGCTTCTCTCCGCCGCCTATTACCTGCAGCAGGCGCTCTCGCCTTATGCCGACCTGATTTCGAGCGATGCGGCAACGCTGCCCGAGGAGATCGCCGCGCTTACCGATCGCAACCCCTCGGTGCTGATCCTGAGCGATGTCGGCACCCTGCCCGAAGAGGCCCATGCCGCGCTCTCGCAATGGGTCGAGGCCGGCGGCACGCTGATACGCTTTGCCGGTCCGCGGCTTGCCGCCGCCTCGGGCGATGACACCCTTCTGCCGGTGCGGCTGCGCTCCGGCGCGCGCGCCTTCGGCGGCGCGATGAGCTGGAGCGAGCCGCAGCCGCTGGCGCCGTTTCCCCCCGAAAGCCCGTTCTACGGTCTGCCGGTTCCAGACGACATCACCGTCACCCGTCAGGTGCTGGCCGAACCCGCCCCTACCCTCGCGGATCACACCTGGGCAAGCCTTGCCGATGGCACCCCGCTGGTGACGGAGGGCGCGCTCGGCGAGGGCCGGATCGCGCTGTTTCATACCTCCGCCGATCCCAACTGGTCGAACCTGCCGATCTCCGGTTATTTCGTTGAGATGCTGCGTCGGATCGTAAACCTGTCGCGGGCGGGACAGGCCGAAGAAGGGGATGCGGTTTCGCTGCTTTCGCCCTATCGCCTGCTCGCCGCCAACGGCACGCTCACCAGCGGTGTGGCCGACGCTAAGCCGCTTGCCGTCCCCGGCGGGCCAACGGCGGCAACGGCGGAACACCCGCCCGGCCTCTACGGCTCGCCGGATGGCTTCACGGCGCTGAACCTGTTTGCGGCAGGCGATCAGCTTGCGCCGGTCGATATTTCGGGCTTCGGTGATGCGGTCAGAACCGTGACGATCGGCGATGCCCGCGCCTTCAGCCTGAAACCCTGGCTGCTGGCCGCCGCGATGGCGCTCCTGATCATCGACGGCATCATCATGCTGGCCATGAACGGGGCGTTCCGATCCCTGCGTCCGCGCCGTGCAGCAATGTCGGTTGCGATCGTCGCTGCCTGCGCCCTGGCGATCCCGCTTTATCTCGGCTCAGCGCCGCCGGTTCACGCCCAGATGGACGATGCGGCGATCGCCGATCTCTTGTACGAGACCCACCTCGCCTATGTCGTCACCGGCGAGGACGAGGTCGACCGCATCTCCGAACGCGGGCTGAAGGGCCTTTCCGACTACATCTCCTACCGCACGGCGCTGGAGCCCGGCGACCCCGTCGGCGTCGATCCGGCGAGCGAGGAGCTCGCCTTCTACCCGCTGATCTACTGGCCGATCTCGGCCACGGCGCCGATGCCCTCCGAAGAAGCGATTGCCGGGATCGAGGCCTATATGCGCAATGGCGGCACCGTGCTGTTTGATACCCGCGACCAGTATTCGCCGCTTGGCCAGAGCGCGGTGAGCGCCAACACCGAGCGGCTGCGCCAGATCCTCGACAATATCGACGTGCCGCCGCTGGAGCCCGTGCCGGAGGATCACGTACTGACGCGTTCGTTCTACCTGCTCTCCGATTTCCCCGGCCGCTATGACGGCTCGCCGCTCTGGGTCGAGGCCCGCGCGGGCGAGGATGCGGCCGGCAATATCGTCACCAGCGGCGGCGACGGGGTTTCGCCGATCCTGATCACCGGCAATGATTTCGCCGGCGCCTGGGCTACCAATCCCGATTCGACGCCGATGCTGCCGACCGTGCCGGAAAACCCGACGCAGCGCCAATATGCCTATCGCACCGGCGTCAACATCGTGATGTACATGCTGACCGGCAATTACAAGGCCGACCAGGTGCACGTCCCTGCCCTCCTGGAAAGGCTGGGGCAATAATGGCGCTGACCTTCGCACCGCTGCTGCCGCTCTGGGCGATCTATGCCGCGCTCGCCCTCGTGCTCGCGCTGATGGCCGCCGGCTACCTCACCCGCATGCGGGCGACCACGCTGCGCGCCGCCGCCGGCCTGTTGCTGGTGACGGCGCTTGCCAATCCGACCATCAGTCGCGAGGAACGCTCGGCGCTCACGACCATCGTGCCGATCGTGGTTGACCGCAGCCAGAGCCAGTTGACCGGCGAGCGCGAAGGCCAGACCGACGCGGCGCTTGCCGCCCTTCAGGCAAGGCTCGCCGACGATCCGATGATCGAGCCCCGTGTGGTGGATGTCGCCACCGCCGACGAGAACGGCCGCGCCGAAACCCGCGCCTTCGCCGCACTTTCGGAGGCCGTGCGCGATGTGCCGCCAAGCCGGCTGGGCGCCGCCTTCCTGATCACCGACGGCCAGATCCACGACCTGCCGGAGGATGCCGGCGGTCTTCCCGGCGCAATGCCGCTCAACGCGCTGGTGACCGGCACCGACAGCGAATATGACCGCCGCATCGAAATCAACGAAGCGCCGCGCTTCGGCCTCGTCGGCGACAGCCTGCCGGTGGAATTCACCGTGGTCGATGACGGACCGGTGGACGAGCACACAAACGGCCCGGCCAAGGTGACGGCCCGCATCAACGGCCAGGTGGCGGCCGAGATGCTGGTCGGCACCAACCTGCCGACGCGCTATGTCTTCGACATCGACAATGGCGGCGAGAACATTCTCGAACTCTCCGTCGCGCCGGTCGATGGCGAACTGACCACCATCAACAACCGCGCCGTCCAGATCGTCGAAGGCATCCGCGAGAACCTGCGCGTGCTGCTGGTCTCGGGCTCGCCGCATTCGGGCGAGCGCACCTGGCGCAACCTCCTGAAATCCGATGCCTCCGTCGATCTGGTGCATTTCACAATTCTGCGTCCGCCGGAAAAGCAGGACGGCACGCCGATCAACGAGCTTTCTCTGATCGCATTCCCGACGCGCGAACTGTTCGTCGACAAGATCGACGATTTCGACCTGATCATCTTCGACCGCTACCAGAATCGCGGCGTGCTGCCGCTGCTCTATTACGACAATATCGCGCAGTATGTGCTGAATGGCGGCGCGCTGCTGGTGGCCGCGGGACCGGAGATCGCGGGCCCCGAATCGATCGCCGACACGCCGCTTTCCGCCGTGCTGCCGGCGATACCGACCGGCGACCTTGCCGAGGGCGGCTACTACCCCGAAATCTCCGAGACCGGCGAGCGCCATCCCGTCACCCGCTACCTGCCCGGCAGCGGTTCCGAGCCGCCGGCATGGGGCCGCTGGTTCCGCTCGATCCCGGTCGGTCCCGCGCGCGGAGAAACCGTAATGACCGCCGCCGACGGCGCGCCGCTGCTGGTGCTATCCCGAGAGGGCGAAGGTCGCGTTGCCGAATTCCTCTCCGACCAGGGCTGGCTCTGGGCGCGCGGTTTCGAGGGCGGCGGCCCCTATGTTCCGCTCTACCGTCGCATCGCCCATTGGTTGATGAAGGAACCGGCGCTGGAGGAAGAAACGCTTTCGGCCGCTGTCGATGGCGAGACGCTGACAATCACCCGCCAGACGATGGAAGACGGCGCGCCGGACGCGACCGTGACCACGCCGTCGGGCCAGAGCATCACGGTCCTGCTCACCGAGACGGAGCCCGGTCTCTACCGGGGCGAAACCCGGGTCGATGAAATGGGGCTGTTCACCGTTGCGAATGGCGATCTTCAGCGCCTCGTCAATGTCGGCGATCCGGATGCGCCGGAGTTCAAGGGCATGATCTCGACCACCGCCACCCTCGCCCCGCTTTCAGCGGAAACCGGCGGGCTGACCCAGCGGATTGCCGACGGCATGCCGCCGATCCGCCTTGTCAACGGCCCGGTCCGGCCTGGAAACGACAGCTATATGCCAATTGTGGAAACCGCCGACACAAGGCTCGAAAGCATCCGCTCCCTGCCGCTCTTCAACGGCCTCCTCGGCCTCGCAGCCCTCCTCGCGCTGATCTCCGCCACATGGTGGCGCGAGGGGCGGAGCTGAGGACGGGCTTTGCCGCAAGTGAAACGCAAGCTTCGATAAGCGGCCTCGCAGCCCATAATCTCTCGCCTTGAGAGCACGAAAGTAGCATATGGTTTTCCGCATAGCCCCCAAGTCTTCTCGCCCCGGAGGGGAGAGATGTCGCGAAAGCGACAGTGAGGGGGGAGCCTATCACCGCGAGCACTCTCACAATTTGAAATGCCGCGCCACCCTCACTGCCCCTGTCGGGGCATCTCTCCCGCCAGCGGGAGAGAGTATTGGGAGCAAGCTGCTACGCCATATGCGGCAGCCCTGCCCTCAAGGGGGGAGATTGAGGCTGAGGCGGTTTCGCCAACGCGCCGGCCTCTCACAAAACGGAAAAGCCCTAACCGCGAAACCGCATCATGCCGATGAGCTTCGCTTCCACGCCTTCGACAAGCGGCGCGGCCAGAACGCGGCGGTAATCCACCGGTCCCGGCAATTGCAGCGTCGGCGGGACGATCGGCAGGAAGCCGAGCGGGCCGTAATAGGGCGGATCGCCAACCAGGATCACGACTTCCGACCCGGCATCGCGGGCGGCCTGAACTGCTATCTTGACGAGGTGACGGCCGATGCCGCGGTTCTTGTAGGAGGGTTTGACGGCGAGCGGTCCGAGCATGTGCCCTTCGGCCATACCCGCGAAAACCGGCGTCATCCGAACCGAGGCGATAACCTCGTCGCCATCGACGCAGACAAAAGAAAGCGCGGGATCATGAGGCCCCTGTTCGCGGATACGGGCGGCAGCCCGCACGAAACGGGCCGGGCCGAAGGCCTCGGCATTGATGTCTTCGATGGCAGCGTCGTGGGAGGCCTCTTCGGGGAGGTAACGCAATTCACTCGTCATTGATGTCTGAACCTGTCTGGAGAACGCATGATTTCGGGGCCGGAGGAGGTCCGGTCTGAAGTCTCAATCAGCGTCGTCGCAGGTCCCGCATGACATTTTCCATATTTGCGTTTCGTCGGCCACTAGCAGGAAACGCAGCGGTCGTCCAGACCGGCGACTGCGAAAACGACAGGGCCCGATGGCATGCAACACACTGTCAATGGTTTCAGGGGTGGCAAAGTAGCGGGCGCGCCGTATGTAAATGGGTAAGACGAATGAAAGGAGCAGGCCATGGGTATGCTGGTAGACGGCGTCTGGAAGGACGTCTGGTACGACACCGACAAGACGGGCGGCAAGTTCAAGCGCGAAAGCTCGAAATTCAGGAACTGGATCACCGCCGACGGCAGCGCCGGCCCCGAGGGCGAAGGCGGCTTTGCGGCCGAGAAGGGCCGCTATC
This sequence comes from Martelella mediterranea DSM 17316, assembly GCF_002043005.1. NCBI lineage: Bacteria > Pseudomonadati > Pseudomonadota > Alphaproteobacteria > Hyphomicrobiales > Aurantimonadaceae > Martelella > Martelella mediterranea. The sequence continues at coordinate 4,368,881 of NZ_CP020330.1, forward strand.
ACCTCTATGTCGCGCTGGCCTGTCCCTGGGCGCACCGCACGCTGATCTTCCGCAAGCTGAAGGGGCTCGAGGACTATATCGACGTCTCGATCGTCGACCCGCTGATGCTGGAAAACGGCTGGGAATTCAGGAACCGCGACGGCGGCACGGCCGACAAGGTCAACGGCGCCGATTATCTCTGGCAGGTCTATACCAAGGCCGATCCGAACTATTCGGGCCGCGTCACCGTGCCGGTCGTCTGGGACAAGAAGCGCGAGACCATTGTCTCCAACGAATCGGCGGAAATCATCCGCATGTTCAACAGCGCCTTCGACCATCTGACCGGCAATGACGTCGACTTTTACCCGGAGGATCTGCGCGAGGGGATCGAGGAGATCAACGCCGTGGTCTACGACACCGTCAACAACGGGGTCTACAAGGCGGGCTTCGCGACCACGCAGGAGGCATATTCGGAGAATGTGCTCAAGCTGTTCGAAACGCTCGACATGCTGGAAAAGCGCCTCTGCGAAAACCGCTATCTGATGGGCGACCGGCTGACCGAAGCCGACTGGCGGCTGTTCACCACGCTGGTGCGCTTCGATCCGGTCTATGTCGGCCACTTCAAGTGCAATCTGAGACGGATTGCCGACTATCCCAATCTATCGGGCTATCTCAGAGAACTTTATCAGGTGCCGGGCGTTAAGGAGACAGTCAATATCGACCACATCAAGCGCCACTATTACGGCTCGCACAAGACGATCAACCCGACGGGCATCGTGCCCGAAGGGCCGGCACTCGATCTCGACGCACCGCACGGGCGCAGCTGAAAAGGCGGCGCTTGTCCGGCGGGCGTCGGAAAGCTAAGAAGACTGCATGTATACCATCGCCCATATTTCCGACGTCCATCTCGGGCCGCTGCCGCGGCTGTCACCGAAGGAGCTGTTTTCCAAACGGATCACCGGCTTCTTCAACTGGCATCGCAACCGCCGCAAGCATCTCGGCAAGGATACGCTGGAGAACCTGCTGCTGGCGATCGCGGACGAGAATCCGGACCACCTCGCGATCACCGGCGACCTGGTCAATCTCGCCACCACCAAGGAAATCGATATCGCCGCCGACTGGCTGAAAAGCGTCGGCCCGGCGCATGAAGTCTCGCTGGTGCCAGGCAATCACGATGCCTATGTCGGCGGCGCTTACGCCAAGATCGCCAGGGCCTGGGGCGACTACATGCAGGGCGATGATCACGAGGGGGCGCATCTGGGCAAGATGACCTTCCCCTATCTCCGCAGACGCGGTCCGATCGCCATCATCGGCTGCTCATCGGCCATTCCCTCGCCGCCATTTCTGGCGATCGGCTCGTTCGAGGCGAAACAGGCGCGCAAGACCGCCGAGCTTCTACGCCAGGCAGGCGAGGAAGGGCTGTTCCGGATATTGATGATCCATCATCCGCCTGTTCGCAACGCGGCCCCGCGCCACAAGCGGCTGCTCGGCATTCGCCGGTTCCGGGCAACGATCGCAACCGGCGGCTGCGAACTGGTGCTTCACGGCCATACCCATCTCAACACCGTGAATTTCATTGAAACCCGAAAGGGCAAGACGCCGGTGATCGGCATCGCCGCCGCAGGCCAGGGCGCCAACGGCAAGAAGCCGCCGTCCGGCTTCAACCTTATCTCCGTCAGCGGCAGGTCCGGCTCATATGAAATGCAATGCCGCCGCCACGCTTTGAGCGCGGCGAGCGGCCTCATAGAACCGGAAAGCGAATTCAGCTTCTCTTATACCAAAGACCGTTGATTGGCCCTTCGCGTTACACCGCGTCCTCGTGCACGGGGGTCCGGCGCAAAGCCGGGGTAGCGCTGGCATCAACGATAGCGTTAACGTTGAACCGGACGGCATTGCGCAGTTTCAGGCATTCATTCTGGCCTATCCCGTCCCAATCAAGGCTGCGCTGCACGACGTGGCGACAAATCTTGAAATAATGTGCCTGGCCGAGAAGGGTAAAGGTCAGGATCGCCAGATCCTCGCCATTCTCGTCACGTCCGGTGGCCCGCGCCAGCAATTGCCGCAAGTGCTTGTTCAGCGGCTCGATAAACTCGTTGAACAGAAGGTCGAAAGCCTCGCTTGGAAGCGCGATATAGCGCATGATGAAGGCCGAGATCTCATCCTGGTCGTAATTGGGCGTCAGGGGCTGAACCAGACGCACCATCAATTCGACCAGTTCTTCCCGTGCCTCGGTCGGCGTCATCTTCGCCGATATCGGCTCCAGCATCGCACTGCCGATATTGTTCTTGGCAATATCGATCACGTAAAGTGCACAGGCGCGCATCAACCCGGGCTTGCCGCCGAAATGGTAGGCGATACTGCCAATATTCGCGCCTGAAAGTTCCGCGATTTTACGTGTGGAAACAGCGTTATAACCATATTCTCCAAAAAGCCGGAGGGCCGCGGCGATAATCGCCTGCCTCGTTGCTGCTGCACCGCTCTGATTTTCGATCATGGCTCTGTTTATTACTCTGTTTCTGGCCAAACGTTGATCATAGAATTAATTCTCCCCTTCATTCTATTTTCTGTTTGGCAGGCAAGATAAAGCAACGTGCCCGCAAGCGCCAGCCATATTTCAGCCATATTTCCCAAGCTGCATGGCTGGACCTGCTGCAACAGAAGGTTGCGATCCAAGTAAATTCGCTTTCCGACTGGGGAAACGCTGCAGGCCCCTTGTTTCCGCCATTTACACAAGGCAATATCGCGCCTGCATGCGGGCCGGCGAAGGGGTTGACCGGCCATTATTATATCGCGTATGCGATCGAGAGTTTCAAGGTCGTTATGGATTCCGCAGTCATCAAGAGCAGACCGAAAAGGGCAGCCGGCCGTCGCCGCTGGATGGCGGGCGCGGCCTGCGCGGTATTTCTCGGCATCGGTGTGGCCGTGGGCGCCAGCCTGTCGCGGGATTCCGGCGCCTCCCACGTTGTCGATCTTTCGCTCGACCAGTCGAACGACTGGATCGATGACGTCTGTGCGAGCTTCAGGGTCTTCGGCCGGAAATACCAGCCCCTGGTCGATGTCGGCCCTGATGATGACGCAGCCTTTGCGGAACTCGTCCAGCGCACCATCGGCATCGACATGACGGTCCCCACTTTCGAGGAAGGCGCTTCGATCTTCGAGGGTGCCAGGGTCGTGGCGATCGACCGCGCCCCGGGCATCGAGCTGTTCTACCGCAATGCGGCCGGCGACCTGCTGTCCGTGTTCGTGCTGGCCCGCCCCGCCTCGCCCGACAATCAGGTGACGGATGTGCAGGAAACCATCCGCGACGACCTCATCGTCTCGTGGTGGCAGGGCGAACGCACGCTGGTCGCCGTCGTCGGCCCGTCTTCCGATGCCAACATGCCGGAACTGGCCCAGGCCGCCTATCTCAAGCTTTGAGAAAACGAAAGCCGGCCGCGTTGAGCGCGACCGGCCTTCTTCAGAGTCGTAAGGCGCGCGCTACCGCGCCGTCAGGACCTGGTTCGCCGCCGACACGATCGCTTCCAGCGATGCGGCGACGATATTGGTGTTGATGCCGACGCCATAGATCTTGCCGCCATCATAGGCGACCTCGACATAGGCGATCGCCTTGGCGTCGGAACCGTGGTTCAGCGAGTGCTCGGAATAGTCCTCGACCGACAGCGCAATGCCGAGATAGTCGGACAGCGCATTGATGAACCCGTCGACGGGGCCGTTGCCCTTGGCCTCGATCCGTTTGGAAACGCCATTATCCTCGATCTCCGCCGTCACCACGCGCTGGCCCTTGGCCTGGCCCTGCGGGTAGGTCTGGTGATCGACGAACCTGATGCGGCCGTTCGGCTGCTCGACATATTTTTCCATGAACACGTCGTAGATCCGCTTCGAAGGGAGCTCGCGCCCCTCTTCATCGGTGATCTTCTGCACGTGCTCGCGGAACGCCACCTGCAGGCCGCGCGGCAGGTTGATGCCGTAATCGGATTGCAGGATGTAGGCAATGCCGCCCTTGCCGGACTGCGAGTTGATGCGGATGATCGCCTCATAGGTGCGGCCGACATCCTGCGGATCGATCGGCAGATAGGGCACTTCCCACTGCGGCTTGTTGGCAACCTTGATCGCCTTCATGCCCTTGTTGATGGCATCCTGATGCGAGCCGGAAAAGGCGGTGTATACCAGTTCGCCGACATAAGGGTGACGCTCCGGAATGACCATCTGGTTGGAATATTCGTAGACTTCCTTGATCCGCTCGATATCCGAGCAGTCCAGTTCCGGATCGACGCCTTGCGTGAACATGTTCAGCGCCAGCGTGACGATATCGACATTGCCGGTGCGCTCGCCATTGCCGAACAGCGTGCCCTCGATCCGGTCCGCGCCGGCCAGAACGCCCATCTCGGCGGCGGCAATGCCCGTACCGCGGTCATTGTGCGGATGCACGGAGACGATCAGGTTCTCGCGGTTGTCGAGATTGCGGCACATCCACTCGATCTGGTCGGCGTAGATGTTGGGCGTCGACATTTCCACCGTCGAGGGCAGGTTGATGATCAGCTTGTTGTCGGCGGTCGGCTTCACAACCTCGATCACCGCGTTGCAGATCTCCAGCGCGACGTCCAGCTCCGTCCCGGTGAAGCTTTCCGGAGAATATTCGAAACGGTAACCGCCGCCGGCCTTGGCCGCCATGTCGGTGATCATCTTGGCCGCATCGACCGCGATCTGGCGAATACCCGCCACATCCTTGCCGAACACGACCCGGCGCTGCAACTCGCTGGTGGAATTATAGAAATGCACGATCGGGCGGTGCGCGCCCTCCAGCGCCTCGAATGTGCGGGTGATCAGCTCCGGCCGGCACTGGACCAGCACCTGCAGCGACACATCATCGCCGACATTGCCGTTTTCGACGCACCAGCGGGCAAAGTCGAAATCCGTCTGCGATGCGGACGGAAAGCCGATCTCGATTTCCTTGAAGCCCATGTCCAGCAGCAGCTGGAACATGCGGGCCTTGCGGTCGTGGCCCATCGGATCGACCAGCGCCTGGTTGCCGTCGCGCAGATCGACCGAGCACCAGATCGGCGCCTTCTCGATGCGTTTCGACGGCCATTGCCGATCTGTCAGATTGATCTGCTGATAGGGCTGGTATTTGTGAGCCGCGAACGGCATGCCCTTGGCGGTTGTGGTTTTCACGTCCATTTTTCCTCACTCCGGCGCTCATCCGCGCGTCCCGCGCAATGGCTGCCTTTATCTTCAATTTCAGGGATTTTTCAGGAGCGCTTGTGCCAGACGGCTTTCCGGCCGCCGGGCGCTCCTCAAAGGACCCGGCAACCGCCGTTAAGGCCGAGAAGAAGAAGCGAGTTTAGGTCGCGCAGGACGGGCGCCGCGGCAATGGCACCGCGCGTGGACTTCGCCTGAAAATTGTTCGCAAACCTGATCATGAGCGTTCCTTAGCGACATCCGCGGCAAATTGCAATCGCAAACAGCGCCTCCTAGGCGGGCTTGCGCGAACGCCTCGCCGCCCATGACTTGATGCCATGCACCAGCAGACCCGCGAGAAGGCCCCAGAAGGCCCCCGAAATGCCGAGAAAGCCGACGCCGGAGGCTGCGACCAGAAATGTGATCGCCGCCGCCTCGCGCGCGTCCGGCTCCTTGAAGGCCCCAAGCACCGCGCCGCCGAAAGCGCCGATCAGCGCAAGGCCGGCCACCGCCTCGATCAGCACCGGCGGCGCCAGCGAAACGGTTGCCACCACAAGGCCGCTGAACAGGCCAAGCACGATATAGCCGATCCCGGCGATGATCGCCGACCAGTAGCGCCGTTTCGGATCGGGGTGGGCATCCGGGCCCGCGCACATCGCCGCCGTGATTGCCGCCAGATTGACCCCGTGCCCGCCGAAGGGCGCGGTAAACAGCGTGGCGAGGCCGGTTGCCGAGAACATCCGGCCGGCCGAGGGGCGGTAATTGTTGATGTTGAGAATCGCGACGCCCGGAATGTTCTGCGAGGCCATGGTGACGATGCACAGCGGCAGCGCCAGCGAGATCGCGCCTTGAGCCGAGAAATGCGGCGTCACCCAGACCGGCGCGGCAAACGCATTGCGAAATACGCCGGACCACGCGCCCGCTTCGATATCGACGCCGAAGATCAGCACCGCCACGAAGGCGAGAAAAGCGGCCGGTACTGCCATCAGCCGGTTAAACGCGCCGACGATCACCCAGGTCGCAACGATCGGCAGCGCCAGCAGCGGCGAAAACTTCACAGCCTCCACCGGCGCGAAACAGAGCGCCAGCAGCACGCCGGCGAGCATCGCATTGGCCAGCGGCGCGGGAATGGCGGAAATCGCCCGACCGACCGGCTTCACCATGCCGGCGAGGATGATCAGCACCGCCGAGATAATAAAAGCACCGACCGCCGCGTTGAAGCCGCCGGGCAAAGCCCCGCTGGTGGCCATCAGCGCCGCGCCCGGCGTCGACCAGGCCACGCTCACCGGCATCCGCGTGACCACCGAGATGACGATGCCGCACACCCCCATGCCGATCGACAGCGCCATAAGCCCCGATGCCGATTGCGCATGGCTGGCGCCCGCGCCTTCCAGCCCCTGAAGCACGACCGAAAACGAGCTCGCGAAGCCGACAAAGGCGACCAGAAGCCCCATGAACAGGCTCTGCAGTGAAAAATCCCGCAGCATTGCGCACCCCTTCAACAACGCCGACCCGCGCCGGCGGCACCAAGCGGTTGCAGCGTAAATGGGGGTTGCAGTCAAGCCCGACGCCGACATGGCCAGTACGGTGTGAAAAGCCTTGAACTTATCCTGCAGCCTGTCGGCCTCAATCTCCCCCCTTGAGGGGGAGATGTCGCGAAAGCGACAGAGAGGGGCATAAGCCGCAAGCTCCGAACTAACGGAAAGATTTCACCCCTCTCTGCCCCTGTCGGGGCATCTCTCCCTCAAGGGGAGAGATTGTGGGCTGCTCGGCTCTTTGCACGACCACCTCCCTCAAAGCGGCATACGCAAAATACCCCACAAACGAAAAGGGCCGGCATCGCTGCCGGCCCTTTCGATTTCCGTGTTGCTCCGAAAAATCAGAGCGTGCGCGTGACGTGCTCGACGCGGAAGGCTTCGATGACGTCGCCGGCGCGGATGTCTTCGTAGTTCTCGAAGGCCATGCCGCATTCCTGACCGACCGGCACTTCGGAGACTTCGTCCTTGAAGCGCTTCAGCGTCTTCAGCTTGCCCTCGTGGATAACCACGTTGTCGCGGACGAGGCGGACGCCGGCGCCGCGTTCCATGCGGCCCTCGGTGACGCGGCAACCCGCGACCTTGCCGACCTTGGAAATGTTGAAGACCTCGAGGATCTCCGCATTGCCGAGGAAGGTCTCGCGCCGTTCCGGCGAAAGAAGACCCGACATCGCCGACTTCACGTCATCCACCAGGTCGTAGATGATGTTGTAGTAGCGGATCTCGATGCCTTCCTGCTCGGCAAGCCGGCGGGCCTGCGCGTTGGCGCGGACATTGAAGCCGATGATCGCCGCATTGGAAGCTTCCGCAAGCGAAATATCCGACTCGGTGATGCCGCCTGCCGCCGCATGGACGATCCGGGCGCGCACTTCGTCGGTCCCAAGCTTTTCGAGCGCCGCAGCGATCGCCTCGACCGAACCCTGAACGTCGCCCTTGATCAGCAGCGGGAATTCCTTCAGCCCGGTATCCTGCAACTGGCTCATCATCTGCTCGAGCGAACCGCGCGAACCAGACTGGCGGGCGGCCGCCTTGTCGCGGGCAAGCCGCTGGCGGTATTCGGAGACTTCGCGGGCCTTGCCTTCGTTTTCAACGACGGCGAAGCGATCGCCGGCCGCGGGCGTGCCGCTGAGACCGAGGATCTCGACCGGCATCGACGGGCCGGCTTCCTTCACATGTTCGCCGCGATCGTTGACGAGCGCGCGCACGCGTCCCCACTGATCGCCGGCAACCACGATCTGGCCGGGCTTCAGCGTGCCCTTCTGAACCAGAACGGTCGCGACCGAACCACGGCCACGGTCGAGCTGGGCTTCGATCACCACGCCCTCGGCGGTGCGGTCGGCATTGGCCTTGAGGTCGAGGATTTCGGCCTGCAGCAGGATCGCCTCGAGCAGCTTGTCTAGGTTCTTGCCGGTCTTGGCCGAGACTTCGACTTCCAGCGTGTCGCCGCCCATGGTTTCCACGAACACTTCGTGCTGAAGCAGCGCCGTGCGCACCTTCTGCGGATCGGCGTCCGGCTTGTCGATCTTGTTGATGGCAACAATGATCGGCACGCCGGCGGCCTTGGCGTGATTGATGGACTCGATCGTCTGCGGCATGACGCTGTCGTCGGCGGCAACCACCAGAATGGCGATATCGGTCACCTCGGCGCCGCGGGCACGCATTGCCGTAAAGGCGGCGTGGCCGGGCGTGTCGATGAAGGTGATCTTCTGACCGTCCTGCTCGACCTGATAGGCGCCGATATGCTGGGTGATGCCGCCGGCCTCGCCGGAGACCACATTGGCATGGCGGATCGCGTCCAGCAGCGAGGTCTTGCCGTGGTCGACATGGCCCATGATGGTCACGACCGGGGCGCGCGGCTCCAGATCGCCCTCGTCATCCTTGACGTCGAAAATGCCCTCTTCCACGTCCGATTCGGCAACGCGCTTCACGGTATGGCCGAATTCGGTGGCGATCAGCTCGGCGAGATCGGCATCGATCACGTCGCCGGGCTTCATCATCTGCCCTTCCTTCATCAGGTACTTGATCACATCGACCGAGCGTTCGGACATGCGCTGCGACAGTTCCTGAATGGTGATGGTTTCCGGCAGCACGACCTCGCGCAGAACCTTTTCGCGCGGCTCCTGCGAATGGGCGCGGCGCATCTTTTCCTGGCGGCGGCGCATGGCCGAAAGCGAACGGCCGCGCTGGCTGCCGCCGTCCTCGTCGCCGGTAACCGCAGTTACCGTCAGCTTGCCGCGGCGACGCTCGCCGGTGCCCTTGGGGCGGGAGGCGGGTTTCGGCGCGGTGTCGGGCCTCAGCGCCTTGCCGCGCGCCGGTCCGCCTTCGCTCTCGCCTTCGCGGCGCGGCTTGCGGCCGCGCGCCGCTTCATCATCCTCTTCCGCCGTCGTGCGCGCGACAGGGCGCGGACGCTGTGCGGTCCGGCTCGGCTTGGCGTCCTCGCCCGGCGGCAGATCGGGCACGACCGGCACCTCGGCCTCGGTCGGCGTTTCCTCGACGGCGGGCGCGGGCGCTGCGGCGCGGGCCTTGGCCTCTTCCGCTTCGCGCTTGGCCTTTTCCTCGGCTTCGAGCTTCGCCCTTTCCTCGGCAATGCGGGCCTCTTCGGCCTCGCGCTTGCGGCGTTCGGCATCCTCGGCCTCGCGCTGCTGCGCCATCACCAGCGCGCGGCGGCGGGCATCCATCTCCCCCTGGGAGAGATCGTGCAGCACATTGCCGCGCTGGCGGTTCTGGCCGCCACGGTCGGCATTACCCCGATCCTGGCCGCGATCCGGCTGACCGCCGCGCTGGCGGTTCTGCGCGCCCGGCCGCGAAGGCTGGCCCTTGGGGTGGTGCGTCGGCCGGTCATCGTTGCGGCGGGTCTCGCCCTGGCGCGGCTGGGCGCTCTGAGAAGCCGGCGCGCGCGATGCTGATGCTGCTGCTGAAGTGTCTTCGCCGGGCTTGTGGATCCGGCGTTTGCGTGTTTCCACCACGACCGCCTTGCTGCGACCGCGGCCCATATCCTGGCGCACGGTGCCCTGGCTCACACCCGACGGCTTCAGCTTAAGCGTCTTCTTGCCTTCATTGTCGAGTGTCTTGTCGTCTTTACTGTCCGTCATTCGGTTCCCGTTCCTTGGCGCGGGAACCATCTCCGATCGGAGACAGTATGCCCGCCCTAAAAATTCATATTATGGCGTCCGGCCAACTTCCGTGACGTCGTCATGTGTTCGTCATCGCGGCTTTTCCTTCGGTTCGGGCATCTGCCCGGTACCTTTGAAGTATCATTGCGCGCTTCACTACACCCTCACCGGCCTTTCCCGCAAGCACTGCGGCGTGTTTAAACGCATTCTCATGCAAAAGAGTGCCGATTTCGTCCGCATTGAAAGGCCTGAGCGCCGGCACCGGCGCATCGGCCTCGCTTTGATGCATGAAGGCGGTGCGGGCCTGATCCAGCTTGCGGACGCCATCCGGCGCGGCATCGGCGGAATGAAACACGGCGATCGCCACGCCGCTTCTGATCGCAAGGTCGACCTTGGCCGAGCCCGTCACGAATTCCCCCGCCTTGATCGCCATGTTGATCATACCCGCCAACTGGCGCGCCATCAACATGTCAACCATCGCGCCGAGATCGTCGGCGGCCTGAACCTTCTGCTTCAGCGCCCGGGAGAACAGGCCCTTCGCGACAGCCTTGTCGACGGCCCGACGTTCCGCGACGACCCAGCAGCCGCGGCCGGGGAGCTCGCGCTTCAGGTCCGGCACGACCTGCCCGTCGGGGCCGGCGACAAACCGGATGAGTTCATCCGAATCGCCGGCCTTGCGGGTTACGATGCAGGTGCGCTCGCTCATCGCCTCAGCCTCGACCGCTTTGCGGGGCGAGGTCACGACTTCGAGAATACGCCGCTCAGATCGTCAGCTGCCGGCTCCTCGTCGCCGCCCTCGACCTCTACTTCCTCTTCCTCGGGAAGGTCGGCGGCGAGGTCTTCCTCGGTGATCCAGCCTGCAGCGAGACGCGCCTGCATGATCATGTTTTCCGCTTCGACGCGCGACAGCGCGAAGGACGACAGCGTGCCGTCGAAACGCTTGGTCTGGCCATTCTGACGCTCGGTCCAGCCGATCAGGTCGTCGGCGGCGCAGCCGGCGAAATCTTCCATCGTCTTGATGCCTTCCTCGCCGAGCGCGACCATCATCGCCAGCGTCATGCCGTCGATCTGGCGCAGGTCGTCGGAAACGCCGAGTTCCCGGCGCTTCTCGTCCAGTTCGGCATCGAGACGCTCCAGATGCTCGCGGGCGCGCATCTGGATTTCCTGCGCGGTTTCCTCGTCAAAGCCCTCGATCGAGGAAATTTCGTCAAGGTCGACATAGGCCAGTTCCTCGATGGCCGCGAAGCCTTCCGAGGCCAGCACCTGACCAACCATCTCGTCGACGTCCAGCGCATCCATGAACAGCTGCGAACGCTCGTTGAATTCCTTCTGGCGGCGCTCCGATTCCTCGTTCTCCGTCATGATGTCTATGTCCCAGCCGGTGAGCTGCGAGGCGAGACGGACATTCTGGCCGCGGCGGCCGATCGCCAGCGAAAGCTGGTCGTCCGGCACCACGACGTCGATGCGCTCGGCATCCTCGTCCAGCACCACCTTGGCGACCTCGGCCGGCTGCAGCGCGTTGACGATGAAGGAGGCCGGATCTTCCGACCACGGAATGATGTCGATCTTCTCGCCCTGAAGCTCGCCGACGACCGCTTGGACGCGCGAACCGCGCATGCCGACGCAGGCGCCGACCGGATCGATCGACGAATCGGACGAGATCACGGCGATCTTGGCACGCGAACCGGGGTCGCGGGCAACCGACTTGATGGTGATGATGCCGTCGTAGATTTCCGGCACTTCCATGGCAAACAACTTGACCATGAACTGCGGATGGGTGCGCGACAGGAATATCTGCGGACCGCGCTGTTCGCGGCGGACGTCATAGACATAGGCGCGGATGCGGTCGCCGTAGCGCGGCACTTCGCGCGGGATCATCTCATCGCGGCGGATGATTGCCTCGCCACGGCCGAGATCGACGATGACATTGCCGTATTCGACGCGCTTGACCGTGCCGTTGACGATCTCGCCGATGCGATCCTTGTATTCGTCATACTGGCGATCGCGCTCGGCTTCCCGCACCTTCTGGACGATGACCTGCTTGGCCGACTGAGCGGCGATCCGGCCGAAATCCATCGGCGGCAGCGGATCGGCGATGAAATCGCCAAGCTTGGCTTCCGGGTTGCGGTCGAGCGCCAGCGCCAGCGGGATCTGGGTGCTGTAATCCTCGGCTTCCTCGACCACTTCGAGCAGGCGCTGCAGGTGGATTTCGCCGGTCTTGGGATTGATGTCGGCGCGGATATTGGTTTCCGATCCGTAGCGCGACTTGGCCGCCTTCTGGATGGCGTCGGCCATGGCGGTCAGGACGATCTCGCGATCGATCGATTTTTCCCGCGCCACCGCGTCGGCGATCTGCAACAGTTCCAGCCGGTTCGCACTTACTGCCATGTTCCTGTCTCCATTCTTGTCTGCGAGCCTCGAGGCTTCGCGAAATTGCTGTCACGCCTGCGCGATAAAAGCTGCGGTCGGGCGGTGTTCAATTCTCTTCGGTGTCTTCGACACCATTGTCTTCGTCGTTTTCGTTGGCGGCCTTTTCCTTGGCCAGCTTGTCGGCGCGCAACGCCTCGCGGATCAACTCGTCCGTCAGGATCAGCTTGGCATCGGAAAGCGCCGAAAACGGGATCGTGACCTCGCTTGGCTCGCCATAGGCGACGCCGTCGCGCAGAAGCGTGAAGCCGTCATTGTCGGCCTCGACGATGCGGCCGCGGAACCGCTTGCGCTCGCCGATGAGCACAGAGGTCTCGCATTTAAGCAGGTGACCCTTCCAGCGGTAGAAATCGGACTTGCGCACCATCGGCCGGTCGATGCCGGGCGAGGAGATTTCCAGATGATAGGCGCGGTCGATCGGGTCCTCGACATCGAGCACCGGAGAGACCGCCTTGGACACTTCCTCGCAGTCCTCGACCGTCATCGTGCCGTCGAAACGCTCGGCCATGATCTGCAGCGTCAGCCCGTTCTGGCCGGAGAGATTGACCCGCACCAGCTTGAAACCGATATCCTCCAGAACAGGCTCGAGCATATCGGCAATCCGCTTCTCGACGCCGGTTTCCACGATAAGCCGTTCTTCTCTTGCCCTATCATCCATGTTTGTCAGCCATGTTCCTCAAATCTGTCCCATCAGGCTCCCGGCGCCTGGCGGCCGCGCCAAACAAAAAAGAGCGGGTCCGTGCGGCCCCACTCTTCATCTGACGATCAAGAATTTGAGCCCTAGATAACCTCACGAAGGGAAAATTGCAAGTTTTATCGCGGCCCGGGCATGGAACCGACCTCGGGGGATATAGGCAACCGCCTGATTTCGGTCCTATACTTGTGGTTCGGGAGAAGCCGAAGCGAACGCAGCATCGCATCCGCCGATCGCGCTGCGCGCAAACAACAAAATGCCCGGAGGAACGACGATCCATGAACAAGGCGACACCCTCGCTTTTTGCCCCGTTTGCGCATACCACCTTCCGCAATATCTGGTTTGCCTCGATCGCCTCCAATCTCGGCACCAACATCCAGAATGTCGGCGCGGCCTGGATGATGACCTCGATCTCGAATTCGGAAAGCATGGTGGCGCTGGTTCAGGCCTCGACCACGCTGCCGGTGATGCTGTTCGCGCTGGTCGCCGGCGCGATTGCCGACAGTTTCGATCGCCGACGGGTGATCCTCGCCGCCCAGGGCTTCATGTTCGCCGTCTCCGTGGCGCTGGCGCTTGCGGCGGTTGCCGGCGTGATCACGCCGTGGATGCTGCTGGCCTTCACCTTTCTCATCGGCAGCGGCAATGCCCTCAACAACCCGTCCTGGCAGGCTGCCGTCGGCGATATGGTGCCGCGTTCCGACGTCCCCGGGGCGGTCACGGTCAATTCCGTGGGTTTCAACATTACCCGCAGCGTCGGCCCGGCCGTCGGCGGCACCATCGTCGCGATCGGCGGGGCGGCGGCGGCATTTGTTGTGAACGCGCTGAGCTATCTCGGCCTGCTGACAGTGGTCTTCCGCTGGAAATTTGTGCCTCCGGAAAACCCGCTGCCACGCGAGAAGATGACCACCGCCATCGGCGCCGGGTTGCGCTACGTGTTCATGTCGCCCAACATATTGAAGGTGCTGCTGCGCGCCTTCCTGTTCGGCCTTGCCACGGTTTCGGCGCTGGCGCTGCTGCCGCTGGTGGCGCGCGACGTGATCGCCGGCGGGCCGCAGACATTCGGCATCATGCTCGGCGCGTTCGGCATCGGCGCGATCGGCGGCGCTTTCGCCAATGCAAGGCTGAGAGCCGCACTTTCCAACGAAGCGATCATCCGCGCGGCCTTCCTGGTGTTCGGCGCGAGCGCGGTGGTCATGTCGCTTTCGACCTCGCTGATCATCGACTGTCTGGCGCTTTTCTTCGCCGGCGCTTGCTGGGTCATGGCGCTTTCGCTGTTCAACACGGTGGTGCAGCTCACAACGCCGCGCTGGGTGGTCGGCCGGGCCCTGTCGCTCTACCAGACCGCTGCCTTCGGCGGCATGGCGGGCGGAAGCTGGCTCTGGGGTTATGTCGCCGAAAACCTCACCATCACCCATGCCTTCCTGGCCGCGGCGGGCGTCGCGGCCTTCGGCGCGGCAGTCGGCTTCGTGTTCAAGATGCCGGCCTTCGAAAGCCTGAACCTCGATCCGCTCAACAGGTTCCGCACGCCGGAGCCCGCCCTTGGCCTCGTCGCCCGCTCCGGCCCGATTGTGGTCGAGACCCGCTTCGTGATCGCGGCTGAAGATACCCAGGAATTCCTGCGCCTGATGGTCGAGCGCCGCCGCATCCGGCTGCGCGACGGCGCGCGCAAATGGGCGCTGATGCGCGATATCGAGGAGCCCGATGTCTGGTTCGAGACCTATCACGCGCCCACCTGGGTCGATTATGTGCGCCACAACCAGCGCCGCACCCAGGCCGATGCCGACAATTTCGACCGGTTGCGCGAACTGCATCGGGAAGACGGCATGCCGCGGGTCCGGCGCATGATCGAACGCCAGGCGATCCCGCCGCGCGACACCATCTTCAACCGCCCCTACGACGCGCATCATCATCATCATTGAAGGGGAAGTATGAGGGCGGCCTTCTCCATCAGCTTCGTTGGGCTTTGGTGTGGGTTGGAGACCTCGCAACCCACAATCTCTCCCCTTGAGGGAGAGATGCCCCGACAGGGGCAGAGAGGGGTGAACCCTTTCCGGGAGCACAGAGCGTGCGGCGTATGCCCGATACCCCTCTCTGTCGCTTTCGCGACATCTCCCCCTCAAGGGGGGAGATTGATTGAGGGCTATGCGGCCACTGCTTCAAGCAATATCTGCTTCAGCACAAATCCCGGCAGCCCTGAAACTACCGCAGCAATTCGTTCTTCAGCGCCGGCGTCGGCCAGCAGGTCTGGCTGACGCGGTTTTTCGCCTGCCAATCGCCGATCGAGCGCCGGGTCTTGAAGCCGACAAGACCGTCCGCGCCGCCGACGTCATAGCCCATGCCCTCGAGCTTGCGCTGCATGGCGGCGACGTCGGAGCGCAACAGCGTGCCGGTGCGCTGCCAGGGCTGGGCAAAGGCGCCCATGCCGTACTGGATGCGGTCGGCGAGATTGCCGACAAAAAGGGCGTAGAGGTCGGAATTGTTGTATTCCTTGAGCACGTAGAAATTCGGCGTGACGATGAATTCAGGCCCGTAGCGGCCTTGCGGCACCAGCATCATGCCCGGCTTGCGCAGTTCCTCGGCGGGAAAGGCCTTGCCGTTGACGCGGGTGATACCCTGCTTGGTCCAGGCCGAAATCGCCCGGGCATTGTCAGGCCCTTCCTGGGCGCAGGAGACATTGTCAGGGATCACCGCCTCATAGCCCCAGTCGCGCCCGCGTTCCCAGCCGTCGCTTGCCAGATGCTTGGCGATGGTGGCGAGCGAATCGGGCACCGAGTCCCAGACGTCGATAACGCCGTCGCCGTCGAAATCGACGGCATAGTTCATGAAGTTGGACGGCATCAGCTGCGGCTGGCCGAAGGCGCCGGCCCATGACGCCTTGCGCTTGTCGAGCGGGGCAGCCCCGCTCTGGATGATCTGCAGCGCGGCGATGAATTCGCGCTGGAACATCTGCTGGCGCGAGCCGGTCATGAACGCCTTGGTGCCGAGCACCTGGAGAATGTCGTATTTTTCCTCCGCCGCGCCATAGCCCATCTCGCGACCCCAGATGGCGAGCACGATGCGGCCCGGCACGCCGTAGCGCGCCTCGATCCGGTCCAGTACCGGCTTGTACTGATTGTAGAGCTGGCGTCCCTTGACCGCGAGATAATTGAGATTGTTCTCGCTGAAATAGGGGCCGGGCTCGGAGAACTCCGGCTGCGTCTGCTTTCGCTGCGCCGGCGGCTTGGTGCCGGGTGGTACGAGGTCCGGCAGCGACCAGTTGATCGAAAGCCCCTGCGTGACCCGGTCATAGACCGAAGCCGACACCCCGGAACGAAGCGCCGCCTGGCGCATGTCGCTGGCAAGCCAATGGCTGAACTGACGGTCGACGGTCGCCCTGTCATAGGCATTGGCGACCGTGGAGAAACCCGCGCCCGCAAGGAAGGCGAGCGCGATCGCAAACACGGCGCAGAGAATGCGGACGGCCATAAACGGGCGTGATCTGTTCATTCAGGCTTCTCCTTTTCGCGCGGAGTCTCGGGCATCAGGGTTACCGAATGATAAATCAATTATGGCCGCATCTGGGCATTACGATGGCGTTTATGGCTCTCAGGCCCGTCCCGCCTCGACATCGGCGCCGAAGTCGTTTGTCTGTTCCTGCCCGGGCTTGCAGTACCAGTAAAGCAGAACGAACAGGCCGATCACGGTGAAGCCGATAAGCTGCCACCAACCGCTGCGGCCGACGTCATGAAGCCTGCGCGCGGAGATCGCGATCGACGGAATCAGGGTCGCCAGGTTCCAGAGCCCCTGCAGATAGCCGACCTTGCCGAACAGGACCGAATCAATTCCGCCGAGAACGCCGCTGATGATGATGGTCCACAGCACCCAGAACCAGAACGCCCCGCGCGAGGACCGTCCGCTGAAAAGGGCATAATTCTTGAACGTAAGCTGAAACGCCTCCACGAAACCGACATTGCGGTGATCGCGACCGACGATCGAAGTTGGTGATTCCGACATGATTTTCCCCTGTTGTCCCGGCATCAGACTACGCCCGGTGCGCAACGAGCGCAATAAGCGCGCATTGGCCATCGTGCGGCTCCGTTCTTCCCAAGCCCGCCGTCTTCGGATAGGAAGCACGTGACCGTCGCACCGGCCCCTCGCCGCCCGCGGCCGCACTGCCCTTGTCGTCAATTTTGAGGTCGGCTGAAACTCATGACTATCGGTTGGATCGAGGCCGCCTTTCTGGGCCTGCTGCAGGGGTTGACGGAATTTCTTCCGATCTCCTCAAGCGCGCATCTGCGCATCGCCGGCGCATTCATGCCATCGGGGGCCGATCCCGGCGCGGCATTCACCGCCATCACCCAGATCGGCACCGAACTCGCCGTGCTGGTCTATTTCTGGTCCGACATCATGCGGATCGCGAAGGCATGGCTCGGCCACAATCTCCGGCTCGGCAGCGGTTACGACAGGGCCGATGTGCGCATGGGCTGGCTGATCATCATCGGTTCGCTGCCGATCGTCATTCTTGGCCTTCTGTTCAAGGACGAGATCGAGACCTCGCTGCGCAATCTTTACATCACTGCCGCGATGCTGATCATCTTCGGCATCGTCATGGGGATCGCCGACCGGATCGGCGCCAAGCGCGTCCGGCTGGAAAACCTGACATGGCGCGACGGCATTCTCTTTGGCTTTGCCCAGGCGATGGCGCTGATACCGGGCGTGTCGCGCTCCGGCGGCACGATCAGCGCCGGGCTGTTGCTCGGCTACACCCGCGAGGCGGCGGCGCGCTATTCATTTCTGCTGGCCGTGCCGGCCGTTTTCGGCTCCGGCTTCTACCAGCTTTTCAAGAGCATCGGCGAGGACAATCCGGTCGGCTGGGGGGCAACGGCGCTTGCAACCGCGATTGCCTTCTTCGTCGGCTACGCGGTGATCGTGTTCTTCCTGCGGCTGGTTTCGACGCGCAGCTACATGCCGTTCGTCTATTACCGGGTCGCGCTCGGCGCAGGCCTTCTGGTCCTGCTCGGGCTCGGTGTGATCAGTCCTGTTGGCTGACGGTCACCCATCATTAATCCTTCGGTGGTTAGATGGGCCGCAAACAATCACGTGATCGGGTCGTGTCGCGGCTTCTGGCCGGGCGTCGATCCATGACCTACGCGACGGAAGCCAGATGTCTACGCTCTATCACCACCCGATGTCCGCCGCCTCACGCTTCATTCGCCTGGTGATCGGCGAATATGCCTTCGAGGTCGACATGATCGAGGAGCGGCCGTGGGAAAAACGCAAGGCCTTCCTGACGGCCAATCCCGCCGGCACCCTGCCGGTCTTCGTCGATGACAATATGCGCGCGCTTTGTGGCCCGTTCGTGATCGCCGAATTCATGGACGAGACCCATGGCGTGCTGCAGCGAGAACGCCGGCTACTGGCGGAAGAGCCGTTCCAGCGCGCCGAAATTCGCCGGCTGACCGAATGGTTCCTGCTGAAGCTCGAACAGGACGTCACCCATCCGCTGTGCCGCGAGCGGGTCTACAAGCTGCAGATGAGCACCGAATATGGCGGCGGCGCGCCTGATTCGCGCGTGCTGCGGGCGGCCCGCGCCAATATCCGCCAGCATATGAAATATGTCGCCTGGCTTGCCGGCAGCCGGGGATGGCTGGCGGGCAAGCGGATGAGCTATGCCGATCTTGCCGCCGGCGGCGCGATCTCCGCGCTCGATTATCTCGGCGAAATCAACTGGGACGAGACCCCCGCCGCCAAGGAATGGTACCAGCGTCTGAAATCCCGCCCCGCCTTCCGGGCGCTGCTCGCCGACCGGGTGCGCGGCGTGGTGCCGGTTTCTCACTACGCCGATCTGGATTTTTAGGCCGCAACGCGCCACCTTTGGAGAAAGTATCACCCTTGCGGCGATGCGCGATCTGTGAAACGGCGGCGTTATGAATGAGCGTTCCGAAAAGCTGAAATACTTCCTGCGCGAAGAAGCCCTCTCGCAGGGCTTTTCCGCCTGCCGAATTGCGCGCGCCGAAGATATGCCTGAGGCGGCGAACGCGCTCGCCGAAGGCATCGCCAAGGGTCATTACGGCGAGATGGCCTGGATGGCGGAAACATTCGAACGCCGGTCCTCGCCGCTGAAGCTCTGGCCGGAGGCCCGCTCCGTCATCATGCTGGCGATGAATTATGGTCCGGAAGACGATCCGCGACCGCTTCTGAAGCGGAAGGACCGCGCCAATATCTCGGTCTATGCCCGAAACCGCGACTATCACGACGTCATCAAGGGAAAGCTGAAACAGATCGCCGGGCGCTTCGCCGCCCGCAGCGGGGCCGACGTCAAGGTGTTCGTCGATACCGCGCCGGTGATGGAAAAGCCGCTTGCCGAAAAGGCCGGCATCGGCTGGCAGGGCAAACACACCAATCTGGTCAGCCGGCAATTCGGTTCATGGCTGTTCCTGGGCTCGATCTTCACCACCGAAGACATTGCGCCCGATACCGCCGAGCGCGACCATTGCGGCTCGTGCCGCGCCTGCCTGGATGTCTGCCCGACGAAGGCCTTTCCGAGGCCCTACCGGCTCGATGCGCGGCGTTGCATTTCCTATCTCACCATCGAGCATCACGGCGTCATCCCGCTGGAATTTCGCGAAGCGATGGGCAACCGCATCTATGGCTGCGACGACTGTCTCGCCGCCTGCCCCTGGAACAAGTTCGCCGAACAATCCTCGGAGATGAAACTGATCGCGCGCGACGACCTGAAGGCCCCGCGCCTGTCCCAGTTTCTCGGCTTCGACGATGCCGACTTCCGCGCCTTCTTCTCGGGTTCGCCGATCAAGCGGATCGGCCGCGACCGTTTCGTCCGCAATTGCCTGATTGCCGCTGGCAATAGCGGCGACGCCGCGCTCGTTCCGCTTTGCCGCCGCCTGATCGATGACGACAGCGCGGCCGTCCGCGCCATGGCGGTCTGGGCGCTGGCGCGGCTTCTGCCCGGAAAAGAATTTGCCGCATTGGCAAGAACACGCTTACATGAGAGTGATGAGACCGTCCGCCACGAATGGCAACGCGAGGAGGAGACGCTATGCATCTGATGATTTTCGGCGCCGGCTATTCCGGCAAGGCGATCGCCACAGCGCTTGCTCCCTCCGCCAGCCAGGTCGCCGGCACCACGCGCAGCGCGGAAAAGGCCGCTGACCTCGGCCATTGCGGCATGGAAGCCTTCGTCTTCGACGGAAAGACCATCGATCCCGCGCTCGGCCACAAGCTTTCCTGCGTCACCCATCTGGTGCAATCGATCCCGCCCGGTCCCGATGGCGACAGCCTGCTGAACATCGCCAGCAACACCGCCCACAACGAACTGCCGGACCTGCAATGGCTCTGCTATCTCTCGACCGTCGGCGTCTATGGCGATCATGACGGCGCATGGGTGGACGAGACCTCCGAATGCCGGCCCACCTCGGAGCGCTCGAAACAGCGCCTGGCCGCCGAGCAGCAATGGCTGGAAACCGGCGCGAAACACGGGCTTCCGGTCGCCATTCTCCGGCTTTCCGGCATTTACGGCCCCGGCCGCAACCCGTTCCGCAAGCTGCTGGATGGAACGGCGCAAAGGGTGATCAAGAAAGGCCAGGTCTTCAACCGCATCCGCGTGGAGGATATCGCCTATGCCGTGGCCTTTCTGGCCGAGCGCGAGATCGGCGGCATCTTCAACGTCACCGACGACGAACCGGCCCCGCCGCAGGACGTGATCACCGAAGCGGCCCGTCTGATGGGCATCGAGCCGCCGCCGGAAGTGCCGTTCGAGGAGGCCGACATGTCGCCCATGGCGCGGTCGTTCTGGGGCGAGAACAAGCGGGTGAGCAATGCCAAGCTGCGCAAGCTCGGCTACGAGTTCGAGTTTCCGAACTACCGGCAATCACTGAAGCAGTTGTGGGATATGCGGGCGTATTGAGGATGATGGCTTTCCTCTACCACCACTCAGTTTGAGGAAAGTTCTCTCCCCCTGTTCCGGGTCACCCTCGGGACAAAAGTGTACAGCCTTGATACATACCTGACAGATGTTCGGAGACATGCCTGACACTTCTCGGATTGCAATCTGGGAGGTTTTGATGGGGTGGGAGACGAAGTCTGTGGTGGATCAGCGGTTGGAGTTTTGCCGGCTTTGTGCGCTTGAGGGCGCGAATATTTCGCAATTGTGCCGGCGCTTCGGGATTTCTCGCCAGACGGGCTATGTCTGGCTGAAGCGTGTCAGGGCTGGCGAGGGGGTGCAGGATCGCTCGCGGCGGCCGCACGCGAGCCCGCGGCGCACCGGTCAGGCGCTTGAACAGGCGGTGCTTGAGGTGCGCGATGCGCATCCGGCCTGGGGCGCCCGCAAGATTGCGTGGATGCTGGAGCGTATGGGGACCGATCCGCCGGCGGCCTCGACAGTCCATGCCATCCTGGTTCGACACAAGCGGATCACAACGCCTGAGGGCGCGGGCCCGGCTTATGGACGTTTCGAGCGCGAAGCGCCAAACCTGCTATGGCAGATGGACTTCAAAGGACGTTTTCAACTCGTCTCGGGGGCTGGTGTCATCCGCTCACCGTCCTCGATGATCATTCGCGGTTTGCCCTCGGACTTGAGGCCTGCGCCGACGAACGGAGGATGACGGTTCGCAGTCGGCTGGAACGCATCTTTCGTCACCATGGGCTGCCGATGGCGATCTATACCGACAATGGCAACCCGTGGGGAACGGCGTTCAGCACGGCTGGACACGCTTGCGCGTCTGGCTCCTCAAGCTGGGGGTAGAACTCATTCACGCCCGCCCCTACCATCCGCAGGGACGCGGCAAGAACGAACGCTTCCACCGCAGTTTCAAGGCTGAAGTTCTCGCCTTCCAGCCATTGTCGGACTTCAGGCAGGCGCAAAGGGCGTTTGATCGCTGGCGCGACCTCTATAACCATCATCGGCCGCATCAGGGCATCGCCATGGCCGTGCCCGCAAGCCGCTACAGCCCGTCGCCCCGCAGCTTTCCCGCCACTGTTCCCGAGCCCGTCTATGACCCAGGCGAGATCGTCAGGCGCGTCAGCAGCACAAACGCCTATGTCGCATTCAACGGCAAGGCATGGCGTGTGCCGAAGGCCTTTCAAGGGGAAATGCTGGCAATCAGACCCCTCGAAACCGACGGCCAACATGGCGTGTTCTTCGCAGCAAACCAAGTCGCCCTCATCGACCTTAACAAAGACGAGTAACTGTCAGGCATGTCTCCGAACACCTGTCAGGGATGTCTCCGGGCTTTACACTTGTCCCGAGGGTCCAGGCGACGCTCTCCGTGTGGCCTGGATCCTCGGGTCAAGCCCGAGGATGACACAGGTGGACGGGAAAGCGCGGCGGAAAGTCGCCAAACCGGACAACAACAGCCTTGCGCCTGAGGTGACCACGGTTATCCCTACATCCCGACCGCATACTGCTCCCACGCCCCGCCCGGCGCGGTGGCCGCCGCGAGCGCCGCGAGGTTCTGCTGCGCTTCTTCAGCCGAAACGCCGGCGGTGACCACGCGCTGGGCCTCTTCCTGCTTGCCCTGCAGCGCCAGAACCAGCCCGAGATTGACCCGGACATCCGACCCGGCATCGCGTTGGTTCACGGCCTCGCGGAGGAAGTTTTCGGCCGTCGGCAGGTCATGGGTCAGCACATAGGACGTCGCCATCGCCGACAGCACGTCGGGATTGTTCGGCGACAGGCTGAGCGCCTTGCGATAGCGCATCCGCGCTTCCATCGGCTGGCCCATCTGGTCGAGGATCGTGCCCTCTTCATTGTAGACGCGCCAGTCATTGGGGCTGAGCGCAGCGGCCTGCCGCACGGTTCTGAGCGCATCCGGATAATAGCCGAGCGCCGCCTGTGACCTGGCGTAGAAAAGCTGCGCCTCGCCGGAACCGGGGTTGAGGGCGGCCACCTGTCGCATCACCTCATTGGCCTTTTTGTAATCGCCGGTCGCCTTGAGATATTCCGAATATTCGATGCCGCTGTTCAGCCGGCCGGGACGGGAAAGATAGGCGCTTTCCAGCCGGTAGCTCACCTGCGCCTGCTGAGACAGCGAAAGCCCGGCGAAATCTTCCGCCATGCGGTAGCCGGATGTGTTGATGCCGCCGCCGCGCACGCTGGCACAACCCGATAGCGCAACAAGGCCGGCGGCAAGCACTATCGCCGCGCGCGATGCATGGCCGGTGGGATTGTTGGTTTTCATGCAATCTCCGTCTGTTCTCAGCGCCTCGATCGGCGTATGGAATCACCGTCCACCGCCTTTGGTTACTTTACAGAAAGTTTTTTCGCGCGAAAGTACGCGGGAAAACCAGTTCCGAGCAAAGCCACATGTCGCATTTCCAGTTTATCACCCGCCCGCTCCCCTTCTGTCCCGCCGACGCGCCAGTCCGGCCGCTCTACGCCCTTGCCCAGGGCGAGACGGACAAATTGCCGGAAAGCGTCCGCGCCTTTGCGAGCGCCGCCGGCTTTTCGGGAAACGAGGGAGAGCTCCTGCTGGTTCCCGGCGGCGATGGCGGCCTTGGCGCAGCGCTGTTCGGCCTCGGCAATGGCGCGAACCCCTTCGTTTTCGGCCGACTGACGAAACTGCTTCCAGCGGGCGACTGGCGTCTGGCGCAGTATGCCGGCGATGCGACGCTGGCACTAACGGGCTTTGCGGCCGGTTCCTACCGCTTCGAGCGCTATGTGAAGCCCGCCGCGAAGGTCGTGCGGCTCGCGATCCCCGACGGCGTTGATGCCGCCGAGATTGAGCGCGCATGGGCCGCGATCTGTCTGGCCCGCGATCTCGTCAATACCCCCACCAACGACATGCAGCCCGACCATCTGGAAGAGGTGTTTGCGAGGCTTGCCCGTCATTATGACGCCAGTTTCAACGCGATCCGCGGCGACGATCTGCTTTCGGCGGGCTTTCCGCTGGTCCACGCTGTCGGCCGCGCCGGCGAGAAGGCGCCGCGGCTGATGGAAATGCGCTGGGGCCGCAAGGGCGCGCGGGCTATCACCCTCGTCGGCAAGGGCGTGTGCTTCGATACCGGCGGCCTCGATCTCAAGACCGCTGCCGGCATGCTGCTGATGAAGAAGGACATGGGCGGGGCCGCCAATGTGATGGCGCTGGCGCTGATGATCATGGATGCCGGGCTCGACGTCGATCTGCGCGTGATCATTCCGAGCGTCGAAAATGCCGTGGCCGGCAACGCCTTCCGCCCCGGCGACATCTACCGCTCGCGCAAGGGCCTGACGGTGCAGATCGACAATACCGATGCCGAGGGGCGGCTGATCCTCGCCGACGCGCTGACCTATGCCGACGAGGAACTGCCCGACCTCCTGATCGACATGGCGACGCTGACGGGCGCGGCCCGCGTGGCGCTCGGCCCGGATATCGCGCCATTCTTCGCGACATCCGATGCCTTCGCCGAAACGCTTGCAGCCAAAGGCGAACGGCTGCGCGATCCGGTCTGGCGGATGCCGCTTTTTGCCGGCTACGAGTCCAAGCTCAAAACCGGCATCGCCGATCTCACCAACGCGCCGTCGGGCGGGCTGGCGGGCGCGATCACCGCCGCGTTGTTTCTCAAGCAATTCGTCGGCCGCGCCAGGGAATGGACCCATTTCGACATCTACGCCTATGCCCAGTCCGACCGCGATTTCGGTCCGGCCGGCGGCGAGGCGCAGGCGATCCGCGCCATCTTCGAAACCATCCGCAAGGGCTGACGCATGCAACTCGACCGCCGGCTTCACGCTTTCAGGGATGATCTCGCCGATGTCCGGCTTTCCGGCATCGTCCGCGCGGCGCGGTTCGCGGATCCGATCCCGGCGCAGGTGATCGTCCCGGTCGCCTCGGTGCGGCGCGAGCCGGCGCATGCGGCGCGGATCGACACCCAGCTCCTGTTCGGCGAGACGGTCGATATATTCGAGCGCGCAAACGGCTGGCTGTGGGTGCAATCCCGCTTCGACTGCTATGTCGGCTACCTGCCGGAGGACGTGGTTGCCGAGGGCGCCCATCCAGTGGCGACCCATGTGATTTCGGTGCCCCGCACCTTCCTCTATCCCGAGCCTGACCTGAAAACCGGACCGGTCTCGGCGCTTTCCATGGGCAGCCGAATGACCTTCGTGGACGAGGCGGAGCTGCGGGGCAGCCGCTATCTCATGTCGGCGGACGGCACCGCCGTCTTCGCCGATCATTGCTTTCCCGTCGGCCGCCCGTTCGAGCGCGATCCGGTGAAGACGGCGCTGCGCTTTCTCGAAACGCCTTATCTCTGGGGCGGACGATCCGGCTTCGGGCTCGATTGCTCGGGCCTGGTGCAGATCGCGATGATGATGGCCGGGCGCACCGTGCCGCGCGATTCCGACATGCAGGAACTGATGGATGGCGACCCGGTGACCCGGCGCGGCCTGAAGCGCGGCGATCTCGTGTTCTGGAAAGGCCATGTCGGGCTGATGGAAGACCCCAAGACCCTGATCCACGCCAATGGCGCGACCATGCGGGTCACCCGCGAAAACCTCGACCATGCCATCACCCGCATCGCCCCCCACTACGGCAACCCGACCTCGTATCTGCGGCCGGCGAAGTAAGCGGATCATAAGCGTTTTTTTTGCATATGGTCTCCCCGCATAGCCCCCCAATCTTCTCGCCCCGGCGGGAAGAGATGTCGCGAAAGCGACAGTGAGGGGGGAGACTTTCACCGCGAACGCCCTCGCGGCTGGATGCGCTGCGCCACCCTTGTAACTTCGAATCCGCTGCTTGTGGTATAGAGCAGGTTGCGGTGGCGGACGGGAGACCGGTCACCCTGAGGGACACCAAGCCCGTGAGTGAGCAAGGGTCCTCGTCCGCCGTTCCATCGAACCCGAACAGTCGCTTGGGCCGCTCGAAGCGAAGCCCGCTTAAGCAAGGATGGGATCGGATGGACGCTCTTAACATCGGTATCGACGTCTCCAGGGATCGTCTGGATGTCGCCGCCAACACGTCTTCGATGGCCCCTTTTCATGTCCCGCGCGATCATGACGGGCTGGAGGACCTGATCGCGCGGCTGAAGCCGCTCGGGGCCGCACGGATCGCCATTGAGGCCACCGGCGGCTTCGAAACCGTGGTCGCGGCGGCGCTGGCTTCGGCCGGACTGCCGGTTGTCATCGTCAATCCGGCGCAGGTGCGGGCCTTTGCCCAGGCGCTCGGCAAGAGGGCCAAGACCGATCCGATCGATGCAGCCGTGATCGCCCGTTTCGCCGAGGCCACAAGGCCCGCCCTGCGGCCGCTGCCGGACGCCGAAACCCAGGCCCTGGGTGATCTCGTCGCTCGCCGGCGGCAGATCATCGCCATGATCGGCGCGGAAAACCAACGCCTGAAGCGATCGTCTCAGCGCACGGCCAAGAGCATCAACCGGCTCCTCAAGGCGCTGCAGAAGGAACTCACCGACATCGATCAGGACATTGACGACAGCATTCGCCGATCGCCCCATTGGCGGGCCAAGGTCGAGCTCATGAAGTCTGTCCCCGGTATCGGTGACCAGATCGCCCGCACCCTGATCGCCGAACTGCCGGAACTCGGTACGCTCGACCGACGTCAGATCGCCGCTCTCGTCGGTCTGGCTCCATGGACGCGTCAGTCCGGCCAATGGCGCGGAAGGAGCTTCATCGGCGGAGGACGCGCCGGCGTCAGAACGGCGCTCTACATGGGAGCCCTCGTTGCAGCGCATCACAATCCAAGCCTCAGGGCGTTCAGGGATCGTCTGGTCGCTCATGGAAAACCTAAACTCGTGGCCATCATCGCAGTCGCACGAAAACTCATCACCATCCTCAACGCAATCCTCCGGGACAATCATCCATGGCGCGAACAAAACGCTTGACCAGAAAGACAGTCGCTCACTCCCCCTTTCGGGGGTATCTCTCCCGCCAGCGGGAGAGAGTATTGGGAGCAAGCTGCAAGCGCCCATCCCTGTGACGAGGATCGCTACGCGCTGAAACGCGCCGCTACGCCACCTTCCGAAACCGCTTCAGCCGCAGCGCATTGCTCAACACGAACACGCTCGACAGCCCCATCGCCGCCGCTGCCAGCATCGGCGACAGCAGAATGCCGGCTGCGGGATAGAGCACGCCGGCGGCAACCGGGATCAGCAGCACATTATAGCCGAAGGCCCAGAACAGGTTCTCCGCGATATTGCGCATCACCGCCCGCGACAGCGCGATGGCGTTGACCACACCGGCAAGATCTCCGGACATCAGCACGACATCAGCCGTTTCAATGGCGATATCGGTGCCCGTGCCGATGGCGATACCGGTATCGGCGGCGGCGAGCGCCGGGGCGTCGTTGATGCCGTCGCCGGCAAAGGCGATCGCGCCGTGCTCTGCCCGCAGCGTCTCGAGCGCCGCGACCTTGCCATCCGGCAGGACATCGGCCACCACGGTATCGATCCCCACTTCGGCGGCGATCGACCGGCCGGTCTTCTCGTTGTCGCCGGTGATCATCGCAGTCTTCACGCCCGCCTCGTGCAGCGCGGCGATCGCGGCCCTTGCCGAGGGTTTGACCGGGTCGGCAACGCCGATAACGCCGGCGGGCTGGCCATCGACCGCGATGAACAGCAGCGAGCGCGCCTTCGCCGCCAGTCTTTCGGCCTCGTCACCAAGGCCTGCGGTATCGACAGAGAGTTTTTCCATGAACCGGCGCGCGCCGACGGCAACGGACCTGCCGCCGACCGATGCTTTCACGCCATAGCCCGGGACGGCCTCGAAACCCTCCGCCTTTTCCACGGCCAGTTTTCGCTCGCGCGCACCAGCCGCGACGGCTTCGGCAAGCGGATGTTCCGAGCCCGCCTCCACGGCGGCGGCAAGCGCCAGCAGCGCATCCTCCTCGAAGCCGCCGACGGCGAGGATATCGGTCACCGCCGGACGGCCTTCGGTCAGCGTTCCGGTCTTATCGAAGGCGACGATCTTCGTATCACGCAGGGTCTGCAGCGCCTCGCCATTGCGGAACAGCACGCCGGTTTCCGCCGCCCTGCCGGTGCCCACCATAATGGAGGTCGGCGTGGCGAGCCCCATGGCGCAGGGGCAGGCGATGATCAGCACCGCCACGGCATTGACCAGCGCGAAGGACAGCGCCGGCGAGGGGCCGAATACCAGCCATATCACGAATGTCAGCGCGGCAGCGGCCAGCACCGCCGGCACGAACCAGGCGGTGACCTTGTCGACCATGGCCTGTACCGGCAGTTTCGCGCCTTGCGCGGTTTCCACCATTTTCACGATGCGCGCCAGCACGGTATCGGCGCCGATGGCGGTGGCGCGGAAGGTGAAGCTTCCGGTCTTGTTGATGGTACCGCCCGTGACGGCGTCGCCCTCGGCCTTCTTCACCGGAACCGGCTCGCCGGAAATCATCGATTCATCGACATGCGACGCGCCCGAAACGACCGCGCCATCGACCGCGATCCGCTCGCCCGGACGCACGACCACGAAATCGCCCTGCTTGACATCCGCGATCGGGATATCGACGGTCTCGCCATCGCGTTCCACCCGCGCGGTCTTCGGCTGGAGGTCCATGAGATGGGTGATCGCAGCGGAGGTGCGGCCCTTGGCCTTGGCCTCCAGATAGCGGCCGAGCAGGATCAGCGTGACGATGACGGCGGCGCTTTCGAAATAGACCTGCGCCGCGCCCTCAGGGAAAAGCTGCGGCAAGAAGGTTGCAAGCGTAGAATAGCCCCAGGCCGCCAGCGAGCCGAGCATGACCAGCGCGTTCATGTCGGGCGACAGCCGCCTGAACGAGGCCGTCCCATGGCGGATGAAGCGGCGTCCGGGACCGAACACCACAACGGTCGCCAGCACGAAGTAAAGGATATGCAGCGGGAAGACGCCAACGGCGTTCATCAAGGCATGGCCGAGCGACGGGATCAGGTGCGAGCCCATTTCCAGCACGAACAGCGGCAGGGTGAAAATCAGCGCCACCAGGAAATCGCGCTTCAGCGCGGCCTGCTCCTTCGCCCTGATATCCGCATGGGTCTCGGTTTCCGCCGTGGCATCGGTGATACGGCGCGGCGTATAACCGGCCCCCTCGACGGCGGTCATCAGCGCGGCGCTATCGGCGGCGGCCTCGATGGTCGCCCGTTCGCTTGCAAGGTTCACATGCGCCGAGACGACGCCGGGCACGGCCATCAGCGCGCGTTCGACATTGCCGACGCAGGAGGCGCAGTGCATGCCTTCGATGCCGAGTTCGATGGTCTCGAGCGCCACGCCATAGCCGGCCTTCCCGATCGCAGCGACCACGTCGCCGGCGGCCGTCGGGTCTGCAAGCGTGACATCGGCCGTCTCTGTGGCGAGGTTGACGGAGACCGCCGAAACGCCCTCCACCCGGCCGACGACCCGCTCGACGCTGCTGACACAGGAGGCGCAGGTCATGCCTGTCACCGGAAGGGTGATGTGGGCAGGCTTTTTCGCAAGCGTCTGTTCCATGGTCGGTTTTCCTTCTTGGTGCGTGGCGCGCCGCTTGCTCCAAACAATCTCCCCCCTTGAGGGGGAGATGCCCCGACAGGGGCAGAGAGGGGTACAGCGCCAGCCTATGCGCTCTGAGTTCGCCGAGAGGGTTCACCCCTCTCTGTCGCGTTCGCGACATCTCCCCCTCAAGGGGGGAGATTGTTGGCTGCGGCGTTTCCGGAACGAAGCAATCTCAGTCGAACCCGGATCGGCCGGTCTGGCTCACCCCTTCACGTCGTAGCCGGCATCCTCGACGGCCTTTACAGCCTGCTCGCGCGTTGCCGGCGCATTTAAAGCAAACCGCGCCTCGTGTTTCTCGAGGCTGACATCCACGTCGGAAATGCCCGGCACAGCGGAAAGCGCCTTGGTCACGGTCGTTATGCAGCCACCGCAGCCCATGCCTTCAATCTTCAAGGTCTCGGTCATTGACATTCTCCTTCTGGAACCTGTTGCGGCAGAGATGGGGCTTCCAGTTGCTGGAAGGTCAAGAGCGATCCGTTGATTTTTCTTGTCACCGCGCTTGAAAACCGCCGGAAGCTCTGTCTTTGCTTGCGGAAACAGGAGGTAAAACACCATGGACCTGCATATCTGGCTCGCCTTTGCCGCCGCCTCGACAGCGCTGCTGCTGATCCCTGGGCCGACGGTGCTGCTGGTGCTGAGCTATGCCTTGAGCCAGGGCCGGCGGGTGGCGCTGGCGACGGTCGCGGGCGTCGCGCTCGGCGATTTCATCGCCATGACCGCCTCGCTGGCCGGCCTCGGCGCGCTGGTGCTGGCCTCGGCGCAACTGTTCATGGTGCTGAAATGGATCGGCGCGGCCTATCTCGTCTATCTCGGCTTCAAGCTGTTTCGCAGCAAGGGCGTCGGCGATGCCGTGCCCTCGGCGTCGGAAGCCGCCCTCCCGCCCCGGCATGTCTTCACCCATGCCCTGATGGTGACCGCTCTCAACCCGAAATCGATCGTGTTCTTCATCGCCTTCGTGCCGCAATTCGTGAAGCCGGAAGCGCCGCTCGCGCCGCAATTCGCCATCCTGATTTCGACCTTCGTCACCCTCGCCGCGCTCAACGCGCTGGCCTATGCGCTTGCCGCCGACAGGCTTCGGAAAAAGCTCGCCTCCCCGGTCGTCACCGCCCTTCTGCCCCACCTCGGCGGCGGCGCGCTGATGGCCATGGGCATTGCCACGGCGGCATGGCGACGGGCGGCGTCGTAAGCCGGGAATATTGACGCCTGCCCCGTGCGGCGCTATTGACTTCTTCCTCGTGGTGATTTGGCCGGCCGGCTTGCAGCCACGTTAAACAAGTCGCTAAAGGGCCGAGCGAGCGGAAGCCCCCGGCCTGCGATTTGTGCGCGGCCGGTTTTCTGTTTGTATGGATGTGAACATGCCTATCAAGATTCCAGACACACTGCCCGCCTATGAAACGCTGATTGCGGAAGGCGTGCGGGTCAAGACGGAAACGGTTGCGGAGCGGCAGGATATCCGCCCGCTGCACTTCGGGCTGCTCAATCTCATGCCGAACAAGATCAAGACCGAGCTGCAGTTCGCGCGCCTGCTCGGCGCCTCGCCGCTGCAGATCGAGCTGTCGCTGATCCGCGTCGGCGGCCACAAGGCCAAGAACACGCCGATCGAGCATCTTCTGTCGTTCTACAATACCTGGGACGAGGTTGCGGACCGCAAGTTCGACGGCTTCATCATCACCGGCGCGCCGATCGAGACACTCGCCTTCGAGGAGGTCACCTATTGGGATGAGCTGAAGGAAATCCTCGACTGGACGACCACCCATTGCCATTCGACGATGAATATTTGCTGGGGCGCGATGGCGGCGGCCTATCACTTTCACGGCGTCGCCAAGCATCTTCTCGACAAGAAGGCCTTCGGCATCTATCGCCACCAGAACCTGAAGCCGTCCTCGATCTATCTCAACGGCTTTTCCGACGATTTCCAGGTTCCGGTGTCGCGCTGGACCGAGGTGCGGCGCGCGGAACTGGCGAGTGCTTCCGGCATGGAAATCCTGATCGATTCCGACGAGGTCGGGCCGTGCCTGGCGCACGAGGAATTCGCCAACCGGCTCTACATGTTCAACCATATCGAATATGATTCGAACTCGCTTGGCGATGAATACCGGCGCGATGTCGAAGCCAACGTACCGGTCGACCTGCCGCACAATTATTTCCCCGGCGACGACCCGGCGCGCACGCCGCAGAACCGCTGGCGCTCGCATGCCCATCTCTTGTTCGGCAACTGGATCAACGAGGTCTACCAGACCACGCCCTATCATCTGGAAGAAATCGGGATCGACCGACAGATCGATCGGGAGGGCGCTTGAAGCCCTCCCCTTTCCGGCGCAGTATCGCGCCGCAATGACATATCGCGGAGAAAAGCAATGAACACGCCCCAGGACTTCGGAAAAACCCGAGACGGACAGGCGGTAGAACGGGTCACGATCTCCGGCGGCGGACTGACCGCCAATATCCTGAACTGGGGCGCGGTGGTGCAGGACCTGCGCCTGGACGGCCACCCGCACGCGCTGGTGCTGGGCTTCGACACGTTCGAGCACTATCTCGACTATTCGCCCTATTTCGGCGCGACGCCCGGACGCTCCTCCAACCGCATCGCCGATGGCCGCTTCACCATCGACGGCACGGAATACCAAGTCGACCGCAATGAAAACGGCGTCACCAATCTCCACGGCGGCAGCGACGGCACCGGCGTCAGCCTCTGGGAATTCGAGGAGATCGGCGAGGATCGGGTGACGCTGAAGATCGTGGACCGCGACGGCCGCGGCGGCTTTCCGGGCAATTGCACGATCCGCGCCCATTTTCAGCTCAAGCCGCGCGGCGTGTTCTCGGTGGTCTACGAAACCACCACCGACAAGCCGACAATCGCTAATATCTGCAATCACAGCTATTTCAATCTCGGCAATGGCACGGATACGCTGGAACACCAGATCATGATCACCGCCGAGCATTACCTGCCGACCGATGAGCGCCAGATCCCGACCGGCGAACTGGCGCCGGTCTCCGGCACGCCGTTCGATTTCCGCAAGCCCCAGCCGATGAAACGGGAATATCCGAACGGGCGGCAGGTGCTGTTCGACCATAATTTCTGCCTGTCATCGGAGCGCATGGAAAAGCGCCCGGTGATCAGCGTGCGCGCGCCGTCCTCCGGCGTCACCATGGACGTGCTGACCACCGAACCCGGCGTGCAGTTCTACACCGCCTTCAAGCTGGACGAGACGCCCGAAGGGCTGAGCGGCTTTCCCTATGGCCCGTTCGCCGGCTTCTGTCTCGAAACCCAGGTCTGGCCCGACGCCGTCAACCATAAGGGTTTTCCCAACGCCATCCTGCGCCCGGGCGAGACGCTTCGGCAGGAGACGGACTATGTCTTCCGCAAGAGCGAGACCAAGAAGGCCCCGGCGTAAAGCCGCCGGGTCTGGAATCGCGGCCGGATGTTTGTCGTTTCAAAACTGTTCTGGATGATCTTCCAGCCGCTTGCCTTCGCTTTCCTGACAATGTTGGCCGCGCTCGTCTGCCTCGCCTTTTCGTGGAGCGCGGCGGCAGCAGTTTTCGCCGCGCTCGCGGCCATTACGCTCGGCATCGCCTGTTTCACCACGGCCGGGGCAATGCTGATGGCGGGCCTAGAGAACCGTTTTCCCCGACCGGAACTTGAGGCGCCGCCTGCCCTTGCAATCGTGCTCGGCGGCGGCATCAGCACCGGCATTTCGGCGCGGCGCGGCACCTATGTCTTCTCCAGCGCAGGCGACCGTTATATCGAGGCGCTCAGGCTCGCGCGGCTCTATCCGGCGATGAAAATCCTGGTGACCGGCGGCGATAATTCGCTGTCGGGCAATATCCATGGCGAGGCCGCGCCCGCCGCCCGGTTCTTCGCCGATCACGGCATTGCCGCGGAACGGCTGATCTACGAGCCGAGCGCGCGCAATACTGCGGAAAACGCCAGCCTGACGGCGGCATTGCTGGCCAGCCAAGGTTTGAAAGACGCAGGCTGCATCGTCATCACATCGGCCTATCACATGCCGCGTTCGATGGCGCTGTTTGGCCGCCAGCGCATGAAGGTCATGCCATGGCCCGCCGATTATCGCACCGACGGCAATATCCGGTTCGGTTTCAGCTTCGACAAGCCGATGATCAACGCGATGATGCTCTCGACGGCGCTCAGGGAATGGGCGGGATTGCTGCTGTTGCGGCGTTCAGCGAGCGGGCCGTAAACGTATCAGCGGCGCTTGGGGCGCAGGCGGACCACGACATCGATATGGGCGATCTCCATGCCCTCGGGCGGGGTCGGCATGCCGGTGAGCGAAATGCTGCTTTCGGGCATGTCCACAACCTGGTTTTCGCCCTCGATGAAGAAGTGATGATGATCCGAGGTGTTGGTGTCGAAATAGGTCTTGGCACCCTCGACCGCGAGCACCCGGATCATGCCGGCATTGGTGAACTGATGCAGCGTGTTGTAGACGGTCGCCAGAGAAACCGGCACGCCGGCCTCGATCGCCTCGTCATGCAGTTCCTCGACGGTCAGGTGGCGATCGCCCTTGGCAAACAGCAGTTCGGCCAGCGCGACACGCTGGCGCGTGGGACGCAGACCGCTTTCGCGGAGCCTTGCTTCGGAGATACGATGTCTCGCTGCCATAATTCCTACGGGCGCCTGAACTGTCACAACACAAATATAGCCCGATATAACGGGATTGAGAATCGCTTTCAATAGGGTGAGGGCTTGCGGCACTTGAAATTAAACTGCAAATACGGGCCCGAATGGCGTTTCACTCTGGCAGCAGGCGGCGGCTTCCTGTATGGCCACGGGTGGAGCGAAACGATGAAGGGTTTGCAGATTTTGGTGAAGTAATACCGCCGCGCATTGCTGGAAAGCGGTTACGCCCTTATCTTGAGGCAGACACGAAACCCCCTCGCTGAACGAAGGGAAGCAGAGTTTTAATGAGCACGAGACAATCGCAGTTCGACTACGAGGACATCATCAAGTGCGCCGAGGGCGAGCTTTTCGGCCCGGGCAATGCGCAATTGCCGCTCCCGCCGATGTTGATGGTCCACAGGATCACCGAAATATCGGAGACCGGCGGCGCCCACGACAAGGGCTTCATTCGCGCCGAATATGATGTGGCCCCCGACGATTGGTATTTCGCCTGCCACTTCAAGGGCAACCCGATCATGCCGGGCTGCCTGGGTCTTGACGGCATGTGGCAGTTGACCGGCTTCTTCCTCGGCTGGCTGGGCGAGGAAGGCCGCGGCATGGCGCTTTCCACAGGCGAGGTCAAGTTCAAGGGCATGGTCCGCCCGTCTGTCAAGCTTCTCGAATACGGCATCGACTTCAAGCGCGTCATGCGCGGCCGCCTGGTTCTGGGCACGGCCGATGGCTGGCTGAAGGCCGATGGCGAAATGATCTACCAGGCGAGCGACCTGCGCGTCGGCCTGTCCAAGGACAAGGCAGAGTAACGCTTCGCTTGCAAGTCAAATAAAGAGGTCAACAGATATGAGACGTGTTGTCGTCACAGGGTTGGGAATCGTATCCTCGATCGGAAACGATGCGGCCGAAGTCACCGCCTCGCTGCGTGAGGCCAAATCAGGCATCACCTTTTCGCCGGACTTTGCCGAACACGGCTTCCGGTGCCAGGTCTGGGGCAGCCCGGATATCGATACCAGCGACAAGGTCGATCGCCGCGCCATGCGGTTCCTCTCGCAGGGCGGCGCGTGGAACCACGTCGCCATGAAGCAGGCGATCGCCGATTCCGGCCTGGAAGAGAGCGATTACAGCGAGAAGCCGCGCGTCGGCATCATCATGGGCTCCGGCGGTCCCTCGACCCGTACGTTGATCGATGCGGCCGACATTACCCGCAAGAACGGCTCTCCGAAGCGGATCGGCCCCTTCGCCGTGCCGAAGGCGATGTCATCGACGGCCTCGGCCACGCTTGCGACCTGGTTCAAGATCCACGGCGTCAACTACTCGATCTCGTCGGCCTGTTCCACGTCCGCGCACTGCATCGGCAATGCCGTCGAGATGATCCAGTGGGGCAAGCAGGACATGATGTTCGCCGGCGGCCACGAGGACCTCGACTGGACGATGTCCAACCTGTTCGACGCCATGGGCGCGATGTCGAGCGATTTCAACGAAAGCGATCCGACCCGGGCATCGCGGGCTTATGATGCCAACCGCGACGGCTTCGTCATCGCCGGCGGCGCGGGCGTCGTGGTTCTGGAAGAACTGGAACACGCCAAGGCGCGCGGCGCCAAGATTTACGGCGAAGTGGTCGGCTACGGCGCGACCTCCGACGGCTACGATATGGTCGCCCCTTCCGGCGAAGGCGCGGTGCGCTGCATGAAGATGGCGATCGAGACCGTCAAC
This sequence comes from Martelella mediterranea DSM 17316, assembly GCF_002043005.1. Lineage (NCBI taxonomy): Bacteria > Pseudomonadati > Pseudomonadota > Alphaproteobacteria > Hyphomicrobiales > Aurantimonadaceae > Martelella > Martelella mediterranea. The sequence continues at coordinate 4,404,588 of NZ_CP020330.1, forward strand.
GGCGAAATCGACTACATCAACACCCACGGCACGTCGACCCCGGTCGGTGACAGCCGCGAGATTGGTGCCATTAAGGAAGTCTTCGGCGACAAGCTGCCGAAAATCCAGTCGACCAAATCGCTGACGGGCCATTCGCTGGGGGCTGCCGGCGCCCAGGAAGCGATCTACAGCCTGTTGATGATGCAGGAAGGCTTCATTGGCGAGAGCGCCCATATCGACGAACTCGATCCCGAGTTCGAAGGCGTTCCGATCGTGCGCGAGCGCATCGACAACGCCAAGATCGACACCGTTCTTTCAAACTCGTTCGGCTTTGGCGGCACGAACGCTACGCTGGTCTTCCAGCGCTACAATGGATAATGCGCAAATGACCGGACTTATGAAAGGCAAACGCGGCCTGATAATGGGCGTTGCCAACAATCATTCGATTGCCTGGGGCATCGCCAAGGCGGTTCACGCCGAGGGCGCGGAGCTTGCCTTCACCTATCAGGGCGAGGCGCTCGGCCGGCGGGTTCATCCGCTGGCGGCAGAGGTCGGTTCCGACTTCGTCGTTCCCTGCGACGTCGAAGACATCGCCAGCGTCGATTCGGTATTTGCCGCAATCGAGGAACGCTGGGGCAAGCTTGACTTCCTCGTTCACGCGATCGGCTTTTCCGACAAGAGCGAACTCAAGGGCCAGTACGCCAACACCTCGCGGGAAAATTTCGTCCGCACCATGGTGATCTCCTGCTTCTCCTTCACCGAAGTGGCCAAGCGCGCCGCCGCGCTGATGCCGGATGGCGGATCGCTGCTGACGCTCACCTATGGCGGTTCCACCGCCGTGGTGCCGAACTATAATGTCATGGGCGTGGCCAAGGCCGGCCTGGAAGCTTCGATGCGCTACCTTGCCGGCGACTTCGGCCCGCAGGGGATTCGCGTCAACGCGATTTCGGCCGGTCCGGTGCGCACACTCGCGGGCTCCGGCGTCGGCGACGCGCGTCTCGTCTACGCATGGCAGCAGCGCAACGCGCCGCTGCGCCGCTCGACCACGATCGAGGATGTCGGCGGGTCGGCGCTCTATCTCTTGTCCGATCTCGCCTCTGGCGTGACCGGCGAGATCCATTTCGTCGACAATGGCTACAATATCCTCTCCATGCCCATCCCCGAAATGATGCGGCGCGGCGATCCGGAGACCTGATTCCGGCACATATTAATGCTTCGTTAAATCTCAGGTTGCATAAGACGCGCTCATTTCGATGAGCGCGTCTTTTTTTCGCCTGACGGAATAGGCCGTGGAATCAATGCCGTATTCCTCCATAGACGGGCTCGAAACCAAACCGCGTGATCGCCATCACTAGCGAAACGAACGCCCTAAAACCAAACTATCTTATTGTTATAAAATAATTTTTTCCTGCCGCCCTCGACCAGCAGACGCTGGGATAGCAAACATCCGGGTATCCTTATGGCCTGTTTTTCAGCGTCCGAGGCGGCGCGCGGCGGCGCGTTAAGATTTTGTTCATTTTCTCTCCCGTTCAGCGGGAGCAACAACCGGACCAATACCCGCTACAACTCCGCGAAGCATCGTGAGCCTGCGCAGAAACTCTCTTTTAATCGACTGATTTAAAAGGAATTCTCCGCCAGGGCGAAAAAAGCAAGATGACGCTTCAGACGCGGCCGACATGATTCGCCGTTAGCGGGCGGCATCCACTTTTGTTGCGAATTTGCACCACCCCCTTTTATTCAATCAAATGATTTATAGTTCCACCTAGGGTTTATTGAGACGGACGCACAAGACGTTGTTAATGGTTGCCAGAAGCCGGGGGGCAATTCACCGGACTTCACTAAATCGGGGCTAGCGCCTCCTTTCCATGCTCGATTAAATTGAGGATTTAACTATGACCATCAAAAGCCTTTTCCTGGGCTCCGCAGCAGCTTTCGCCGCTGCCTCCGCTGCCCAGGCAGCTGATCCGGTCGTCGTGATCGAACCCGTACAGGCCAACTATGTTGAAGTCTGCGACGCTTTCGGCGCCGGCTACTTCTACATCCCGGGCACTGAAACCTGCCTTAACGTCGGCGGTTACATCCGTTTCCAGATCGATGCACAGACCGGCGGCAACGTCGAAGACACCTGGAACGCCTGGACGCGCGGCCAGTTGGTCGTATCTTCCAAGACCGACACCGAACTCGGCGCTCTGACCGGTGTGATCGTTCTGAACAGCGAATACTATTCGAACGATGGCTCCAGCGACACCTACATCGACGAAGCCTACCTCGGCCTCGGCGGCTTCCAGGCTGGTAAGTTCCTCAGCTACTGGGATGAAGGTCTTCTCGGCGAAATCGACGACCTTGCAGGTCAGACCAACTTCAACTCGATGCGCTACGTCTATGTTGGCGAAGGCTTCGTAGGCGGTCTCTCGCTCGACGCGCTTGAGCCCTCCATGGTTGGCCTTTCCAACTCTGGCGACAACACGCCCAAGCTCGGCGTTTCCGGTCGCGTAGGCTTCCAGGCTGGCGGCATTGGCGCCAAGCTCGATGTTGGTTACGACACCTACAACGAAGAAGCTTCGTTCCGTCTGATGACCTCGCTGGCACTCGGCCCGGGCTCGCTCGACCTCGGCGCCAACTACTCCACCGGCTGGAACGCTTACGCCAACTCTTACGGCAACAACGACTTCCAGAACTACTCGCTGCCGACCCCGACCGTTATCCCGGGCGTATATGCTGAGTGGGCTCTTGCTGCCGGCTACAAGCTGAACGTAACCGACAAGTTCTCCGTTACGCCTGCTGTTCAGTGGACCTCGGCCAACATCCCGGGTGCCGACAACGAAGATTACTGGTCTGCCGGTGCGCTGTTCGACTACACCATCGTCGAAGGCCTGAGCGCCAAGCTGAACGTTGAATACACCGACACGCCTGATCAGTACTACGCTGATGACTACTGGGCCGGTTGGTTCCGTCTGCAGCGCGACTTCTAAGTCACGCAAACAGATCGCAGGGTCCTTTGGGCCCTGCACTACCCCCGGAGCGGCAACGCTTTCCGGGGGTATTTTTTTGATTAGTCGCGGGCTTTTGGCCCTCTGTGTCGCCAGCCGTCCGAAGCCATCACAGCCCCGCCGATGCGGCAACGGCCTTTATGATTCTTTCGTGGGTGTCGGCGCGATCCACGCCGTCCGGATCGGTACAGACCGGATCGTCCTGCTCTTCCGCGAGGAAGGCTGCGCCATCCGATTTGCACAGCCCCAGAAAGGTGATGTGATAGGAAGGCGCGATCACCTGATAGTCGGCATCGGCCAGGCGATTGGCGAGGTTGCTGCCGTTCTCCGAGACATCCCCGGTCTTCAGTCGGTCCCGGTCGCCGAGATTGATGAATGACACCGGCACGGTCACCGCCTCCACGCTTGCCTCCGTCACCGTATAGGTGAAGGCTGGATCGATGGCGATGACGTGGCCGATCCGGTCGTCGTGGCCATCGGCGGAAAAGCCCTCGGGCAGATGATCGAGATCGACATTGCCCTTGGCCAGAAAGCCGCAATCGGTCGCCTTTGGATTGGCTTGGCAATAGTCGCGATAGGTCTGCCGGTCGAAGCGGAGGCCGCCGAGATTGAGCACGGTTGCACCTCCAAGCGAGAAGCCGAGCGCAGTGATCCGCGACCTGTCCACATGCAGCCCCAGCACCGGATCGGCGAGCAGCGCGTCGAGGGCTGCGGAAATATCGCCTGCACGCCGGTCAAGATAGAGCGAGGCGCGCGGCGAGGAATCGCCCGACGTGCTGCCCGGATGATTGACCGCGAGCACCATCGCCCCCTTTTCGACCAGCGCCGAAAACAGCCAGGCGCTGTTTTCCATATTGCCGCCCGAGCCGTGGGAGAACACGAACAGCGGATATTGCCCTTCGGCAATCTTCGCGCCCATCCAGACGGAGGCGCCGTGGAAAACCGGATTGTCGCCGACGACACCGCGATAGCTTCTGACGCCGGCGGGATACCAGAGGCTTGCGGCCACCGGCAGGGCGCGGTCCGGCGGAAGCACGGTCATCCGCTCATAGCCGGGAAGGTCTTCTGCCGCGAAGGCATGCGCGGCAACGCCGCAGGAGAACAGGAGGGAGAGAAGAATGCTTTTCATGGACGTATCCTTTCGGGTTGAAACCGCCTCCTTCTCGTAATTTTCGGCCTCTCCGGCGTCCTCAATCCGGTTTCAGGTCGCCCGGAACCGGTTTATGAACTATCAGACCGGCAGATGAAGGAGACGACATGCTGGTTTTGCCCGTCCCGATGGTCACCGCTCTGGTGCTTGGTTTTCTGATCCTCCGGGTGCTGACGGTCGAGGAACGGTCGCCGGTGGTGATCGTGTTTCTTTCGGCCTGCGCGGTGCAGAGCCTGATCGTCGCGCTGCTGCAATATTACGGGTTTTCTCTGCTGCGCCCGGTTCAGCCGGTGACGGCGACCCTGATACCGGTCCTGGCCTGGCTGACTTTCCAGACCGCATTTCTGCGTCCGCTGAAACCGGCACGCGACAGCCTCCACCTGCTGGTGCCGGCCTTCACCGTCTTCTGCATCCTGTTCGCACCCGCCACTATCGACCTCATCCTGCCGGCAATCTTCATCGCCTATGGCGGGCTGATCCTTTACGTGCTGAAATCCGGCGGCGATGCCCTGCCGCTGGCGCGGCTTGAGGCGGGACGCCAGCCGCTGTGGCTATGGACCGGCATTGCCGTCAGCCTGCTAGCATCGGCATTGAGCGACAGCCTGATCGCGATCGCCTTTCTCTCAGACAACCCCGGATGGGCGCAGCTGATCATTTCCATCTTCACCTCTTGCGCGCTGCTTTCGGTCGGCCTTCTGAGCGTTTCGCCGAACGCATTCGGCGAGACCGAAGCGGAGGCGCCGCCGCGCCCCGCCGCAGCGCCCGCACCGGAGGAAGGCGACCACGCGATCGTCGATCGGCTTGACGGTTTGCTGACAGAGGAAAGGCTCTATCTCGAACCTTCGCTCACCCTCGCGCGCCTCGCCCGACGGCTGCAGATGCCGGCAAAGCAGCTTTCGGCGGCGCTCAACCGGGCCACCGGCGAGAATATCTCCCGCCACATCAACCGTTTTCGAATCGTCCATGCCTGCGAAAGGCTCGTTTCCGGCGACAGCGTCACCACCGCGATGCTGGAAAGCGGCTTCAACACCAAGTCGAACTTCAATCGGGAATTCCAGCGGGTTACCGGCAAAAGCCCTTCGGCCTGGGTGAAGGCGACCCGGCTTTCTGAAAGCCTCTAGAGCCGACCAGCGAAAAGGTCCGCCTGCGGCGGCTCCTCCCAGGCATTCTCGAGCTTGAGCAGATATTTCTTGGTCGGCAGCCCACCGCCGAAGCCGGTGAGTGCGCCGTTCGCGCCAATGACGCGGTGACAGGGCAACAGGATCGGCAGCGGATTGTTGCCATTGGCGGTTCCGACCGCCCGGCTGGCATTGGCATCGCCGAGCGTCCTGGCGATCGCGCCATAGGTCGTGGTCTCGCCATAGGGGATCGTTGCCAGATATTCCCAGACGCGGTTCTGAAACCCGCTGCCCGACAGATGATAGGCAAGGTCGAACTGCTTCAGTTCGCCGGCGAAATAGGCATCGAGCTGACGTCGCGCCTCTGCGAACGGCGCATCATAGCGCTGCCAGTCCGGCCGCGGCCCGAACGCCTTGTGGCCGGTCGGAAACGAGATGAAATGCAGCCGGTTGCCATCTCCGGCGACCAGCAGAGCGCCCACCGGGCTGTCGATATAGGTATAGAACAGCCCGCTCATCGCGCCGGTCTCCGGATCGCCGAGGGCGGACGTCCGTAAAGCTTGGAAAACGCGGCGTTGAAGCGCCGGACGCTGCCGAAGCCTGCACGCGCCGCCACGTCCGCGACCGGCAGCGAAGTCTCATCCAGCAACCGCTTTGCCCGGCCGATCCTCAGCGTCTGAGCCGTCTGCAATGGCGACGCGCCAACATGGACGGCAAAGAGCCGCGACAGATGCCGCGCGCCAACACCGAGGCGTGCGGCAAGTTGCTCCACCGTGCCAGCATCCAGCGCGCCCTCGCCGATCAGCTTCAGCGCCCGCTCGACGGTTGTACGCGTGCCGTTCCAGGCCGGCGAAAACGGTGCGGTTTCAGGCCGGCAGCGCAGGCACGGCCGGTAGCCCGCCCGCTCGCAGGCGGCTGCCGTTGGGAAATAGCTGACATTCTTCGTCAGCGGCTGTTTCACCGGGCAGACCGGCCGGCAATAGATCATCGTCGTCCTAACGGCGGTAAAGAACCTGCCGTCATACGCCGGATCGCGCGCCTGCCGCGCCGCTTCGCATGTGTCGAAATCCAACATGGCCCGATTTTAGCAGCGCCGGTTGAGGGAGGCGAGCACGATGTCATTATGAGGTCCGAAAACGACCGGCGCAACCATCGGCCCGGTCCGTGACCTGCAAGGGGCACTCGAACTTGCGCTCCCGCCTCTGCGGGTATATGAGAATGCGCATCGCGAAAAGCGATCGTCTCCGCCCTCTGGCGAACTGGACGGTCGAGTACACGCCGCCGCAGACCTTCGTCCCGGCCGGCCAGCGTTTCCCTTAAACCCGTGCCTGATCCGTCAGGCCGAACGCAAGCACGACCCATCGTGTCTGCGTCAGAGGAACGCGTCCATGAACAGACCTCTCATCATCATCTATACCGCCATTGTGCTCGATGCCCTCGGCATCGGCCTGATCTTTCCGATCCTTCCCGCACTGCTGAAGGAGGTGACCCATTCCGCCGACGTCGCCCCCTTTATCGGTGCACTCACGGCCCTTTATGCCGCGATGCAATTCATCTTCGCCCCGGTGCTCGGCACGCTTTCGGACCGGATCGGCCGGCGTCCCGTGCTTCTGATCTCGCTTGGCGGCGCGGCGGTCAACTATCTGCTGCTCGCCTTCGCGCCATCGCTCTGGCTGCTGTTTCTCGGCCGCGCCATTGCCGGCCTCACCAGCGCGAACACAGCCGTCGCAGCCGCCTTCATCACCGATATTTCGGCCGAAGACACCCGCGCCCGCCGCTTCGGCCTGATGAGCGCGATGTTCGGCATCGGTTTCATTGCCGGTCCGGTCACCGGCGGCTTTCTCGGCGATCACTGGCTGCGGCTGCCGTTCATCGCGGCCGCTCTCCTGAACGGCTGCAATTTCCTGCTCGCCCTTTTCGTTCTTCCCGAAACCCGCAAGGCGACTGCCGGCAGGTTCGATCCGGCCTCGCTCAATCCGCTGCGGCCACTGCGCTGGGCCTTGTCGATGACGGGCATGCTGCCCGTGATCCTGATCTTCTTCCTGTTCAGCTTCACCGGCGAGGCCTATGGCGTGAGCTGGGCGCTCTGGGGCCATGATGTGTTCGGCTGGAACGGTCTCTGGATCGGGCTTACGCTCGGCACATTCGGCATCTGCCAAACGTTAACGCAGATTTTCCTGCCCGGCCCCGCGGCCCGGATCCTCGGCGAGCGCGGCGCCATCCTGACCGGGATCGGCGGCGCGTCGATCGCGCTCACCGCCATGGCCTTCACCCATCACGGCTGGATGGTCTTCGCCGTGATGCCGGTGTTCACCCTTGCCGGCATCGGCGTGCCGGCGCTGCAATCGCTCGCGACGCGAATGGTCGACGACACGCAGCAAGGCCGGTTCCAGGGCGTGGTGGCGGCGATCATCAGCCTCTCCTCCATCATCGCGCCGCTGGCCTTTTCGGCGATCTATTTTTCGTTCCAGTCCACATGGCCGGGAGCGGTCTGGCTCTCGGTGGTCGCCGTTTATGCGCTTGCCGTGCCGCTGGTACTCGCGCTGAGGACCACGAGGTCAGCGGGCTGATGCCGGCTTTGCCGGACCATCAGGCGTTTGAAGACAGGACCGCCTGCCGCATGAAACGGCCGGGCGGGCTGCCCGTATGGCGGCTGAAGGCGGTGCTGAAGGTGCTTGCGCAGCTGTAGCCGATCGTCTCGGCGATCTCGTCCAGCGTGTGGCCGCCATGGCGCAGCATATCCCTGGCAAGGCTCATGCGCCACCGGGCGAGATATTCCATCGGGCGGGTTCCGAGCGCGCGGGCGAAGCGCTCGAAGAAGGCCGAGCGGGACATGCCGGCGACGCGGGCAAGGTCCGGGACAGTCCAGGCGCGACCGACATCGCCATGCATGGCCCGGAGTGCGGCGGCGAGCCGGGGATCGGCCAGGCCGCGCAGCAGGCCGGGCAGCGTTCTTTCGGCCGGCACCGCCCGCAGCGCCTCGATCAGCAGGATCTCGACATAGCGCTCCAGAATGAGTTCGCGGCCCGCCGCCTCCCCTGCGGCCTCCTCGCCCACGAGGCGGACGAGTTGCGCAAGCCTTGAAACCCCACGGATATGGATCATGCGCGGCAGCAGCGCCACGAGGAGACCGGCATCGGGCGAGGCAAAGCTGAACCAGCCGCCGAACTGCCTGAGATCGGCCGCCCCCTCCTGCCGTCCATAACGCACCGCGCCATCAGGCAGGGGATCGGCTTTGGGGTCAATGAAGACCGGTTGCGCCGGCTCCATGCCGGACATGGTGAAAGCCGGCGTGGCCGACAGCAGCACGAAATCGCCCTCCTCCAGCACGACCGGCTCCTCTCCATCGACGGCCAGCCTGCAACGCCCCTCGAGCACCGCGCAAAACCCCGGCTGCCCGAATTCGGCGTAGCGCACCGCCCAGCGCCCGGCACCGCTGATGCCCTTGGAGAACACCGCGCCGGGCCGGAGAAGCCGGACGACATCGGAAAGTGGATCCGCCATTCTGGACTATCTCAAATTAAAACAGGACTTATGATTAATGATAATCCAGTTTATCCGGGCTACATCGGTCCCGTCAACAACACACGGGAGACCGATATGAAAACCATCCTGATCACCGGCAGTTCGTCCGGTTACGGGTTTGAGACCGCCCGCCACTTCCATGCCGAGGGCTGGACCGTCATCGCCACCATGCGCTGCCCGCGCCCGGAGCTATACCCCGCATCGGAGCGCATCCGCCTACTGGCGCTGGATGTCACCGACGCCGACAGCATCGCTGCGGCCATCGAGGCCGCCGGCCCCATCGATGTCCTCGTCAACAATGCCGGTATCGGCGTCGTCGGCGCCTTCGAGGCCACGCCGATGGCCCATATCCGCAAGGTGTTCGAGACCAACACCTTCGGCGTGATGGCGATGACCCAGGCGGCTATCCCCGGCATGCGGACGCGCGGGACGGGCACGATCGTCAACGTCACCTCCAGCGTGACGCTGGCGCCAATGCCGCTCGCCGCCGCCTATACCGCCAGCAAGCAGGCGATCGAGGGATTTACGGGCTCGCTCGCCCATGAACTCGGCGCCTTCGGGATCGGCGCGAAGCTGGTGGAGCCCGGCTATGCCCCGACCACGCAATTCGCCGCCAATACCGATATTCCGGTGATGGACCTCATTCCCGAGGCCTATGCGGACTATGCCGCACCGATTTTCGCCGGTTATGCGAACCCGCCGCTGATGACGAAGGAAAGCGATGTCGCCGAGGCAATCTGGCGCGCGGTGCATGACACATCGGGACAATTGCGCTTTCCGGCGGGCGCGGATGCGGTGGCATTGATGGAACAGGCGTGAGGGCGCATGCGCTCACACTTTTGTTGCCTTTTCATTCTCATCCGATCCGCTATATCATCGTCTCATGCAGGATGCGTTTTCGACCATATTTCCGCTCCAGCGCGGCCGGGTGCATGACGCCTCCGGCCCCGGCGCCCCTTTCTTTGCGGCAGCCCTTGCCGGCATGACCGGCGGCACTGTGCTGTGGATCAAGCCGGCATGGTTTGCCGAGGAGATCAATCCGGTAGCGTTTTCGGCCTTTTTCGACCCGCGCGATATCATCCTGGCGCGCACCGCCGACCAGACGGAAACGCTGGCCGCCGCCGAAGAAGGCCTGCGTTCGGGCGCCGTCGGCCTCGTCGTCATGGAGGTGGACAAGCCGGTCGAGCTCACCCCCGGCCGCCGCCTGCAGCTTGCCGCCGAAAGCGGCCGCAGCATCGGCCTTTCGCTGCATCCCGAAGGCGCCGGCAATCAGGCGGCGACCACGCGCTGGCTCTGCAAACCGCTGTTTTCGGCTTCCGACTCGACTCTGCAGGAATGGTCGATTATAAAGAACAAAGCAGGAACAAATAACAGTTGGGCAGTGCGGTGGGATGAAACGGCGCGTCGTATCCATATGGTTTCAGAGACTGCCGAGCGAGCGGGTTCTAAGGGCCCGCCCGGTTGATGGCCCGTTCGCCGTCACGCTGAACGAGGGCAATCACGACCGGCTTTACGACCTCAACCGGGAGGCCGAGGGCCAGGGGCTGGAGCGCGGCATGGGGCTTGCCGATGCCCGCGCCTATGTGCCGGACCTCGTCACCCGTCCCGCCGATATCGATGCCGACCGACGCTTCCTCACCATGCTCGCCCGCTGGGCGACGCGCTATACGCCCCATGCCGGGCTCGACGGCGAAGACGGGCTGGTGCTCGACATCACCGGCGCATCCCACCTTTTCGGCGGCGAAGCGGCGATGCTTGAGGACATGAAGGAGCGGCTTGCCCGCGCCCGGCTTTCCGCGAAGATCGGCATCGCCGACACGCGCGGCGCGGCCTGGGCGCTGGCCCATTTCGCCCCCGGCATTGCGCCCCCGGGCAAGACCAGCGCAGCACTCGGCCCGCTTTCGGTCTCGGCGCTCCGCATCGACGACAAGACCGCAACCGCCCTGAAACGCCTCGGCCTCAACACCATTGCCGACATGACGGCCCTGCCCCGCGCCACGCTCGCCCGCCGCTTCGACATGGCGCTGATCGAACGACTCGAACAGGCGCTCGGGACACGCGGCGAGGCCGTCTCGCCGCTTTCCGAGCCGCCGCATTACGGTGTGCGGATGAGTTTTCCCGAACCGATCGGCCTTGTGGATGACGTGATGGCCGCCCTTTCCCGCCTGTTGGACACGCTCTGCCTGCGGCTGAAGAACCGGGAAGCAGGCGCGCGGGCCATTATGCTCTCGGTGGAGCGCGTCGACCAGACCCGACAGAATGTCACCCTCCGCCTCGCCCGCCCGATGCGCGAGGCACCCCGGATCCTGCGCCTGTTCGAACGCCCGGTCGGCGAGATCGACGCCGGCTTCGGCATCGAGCGGATCCGGCTCGAAGCCCTCGATGTGGAAGTCCTGCCCGCCGAGCAGATCGGCGAAGGCGGGCTGGTGGAGGGCGAGGCGCTGGACGATCTCGTCACAAGGCTTGGCGCGCGCATCGGGCTTGATAACATCGTCCGCTTCCAGCCGGTCGCCAGCCATATTCCCGAACGCGGCTTCACCGAGAACCCCGCCGCCTATGGCAGGGTGGATACCGAATGGCGCATGGATCATCCCCGCCCCTTGCGCATGTTCGCCCCCGAGCCGGTGACGAGCGACGCCGCCCGCCGCCCGCCCTCGCGGTTTTCCTGGCGGCGCATGCGGTTCGAGACGGCGGCAAGCTGCGGACCGGAGCGGATCGCCCCGGAATGGTGGCGGCCGGACGAGGCCTGGCGCACAGGCCTGCGCGATTACTGGCGGGTGGAAACCCGCCAGGGGCTGAGGCTGTGGATGTTTCACACCCCGCAGACCCCCGGCTGGTTCGTCCATGGCCTGTTCGCGTGAGGTCCGACCATGGATTATGCCGAGTTATGCGTCACCACCAATTTCACCTTCCTCACCGGTGCCTCGCATCCGGAGGAGATGGTGATCCGCGCCGCCGAACTGGACCTTGCGGCCATCGCCATCACCGACCGCAATTCACTTGCCGGCGTGGTCCGCGCCTTCCGGGCGCTGAAGGAAATCAGACGCAAGATCGAGAAGCAGGCCGAGGAACAATCGATCCGGCTTTCGACCCATATCGATCCCTCGTCGCGCCAGCCGGCCGGCGATGCCCGCGCCATCCCTCTGCCGCCCATCCGCCGCCTGCCGCGCCTGATCGTCGGCTGCCGGCTGGTGCTGGCCGACAGCCCCGTCGATTTCGTGGCGCTGCCGAAGGACAAGCCGGCCTATCAGAAACTCGTGCGGCTCCTGAGCCTCGGCAAGCGCCGCGCGCAAAAGGGCGAATGCCTGCTTTACCTCCGCGACATGCTGGAATGGGCCGATGGCTCCATCCTGATCGCGCTGCCCCAGGGGCTGGAGAACAGGGCGGAGGCGACAGACCATATCACCCAGGCGCACCGCCGCTTTCCCGGCCACGTCTTCACCGGCGCGGCCCCGCGCTATGACGGCTCCGATGCCGCCTGGTTTGCCGCCCTCACCGCCCTTTCACACAAGACCGGCGCGCCGATGGTCGCCGTTGGCGACGTGCTGATGCACCACGCCAGCCGCCGCCAGCTCGCCGATGTGCTGACCTGCATGCGCCATCACATCACCATTGATGCGATCGGCCACCTTGCGCTGCCAAATGCCGAGCGGCGGCTGAAGCCGGCGCAGGAAATGGCGGATATTTTCCGCGATCATCCCGCCGCCATCCGCCGCACGCTGGAGATCACCGCGCGCCTCACCTTCGAGCTGACCGAGCTTTCCTACAACTATCCCGCCGAGGTCGCCCATGGCGTGGCGCCGCAGGCCCGCCTTGCCCGCCTCACCTGGGAGGGGTTGAGGCGGCGCAATCCCGAAGGCATTCCGGCACGCAACCGGGAGCTTGCGGAAAAGGAGCTGGCGCTGGTCGGCGAGCTCGGCTACGCCGCCTATTTCCTCACCGTCCACGACATCATCGCCTTTGCGCGCAGCAAGGGCATTCTGTGTCAGGGGCGCGGCTCGGCGGCCAACTCCATCCTCTGCTATGCGCTCGGCATCACCGATGTGAAGCCGGAGATGATCGGCATGGTGTTCGAGCGCTTCGTCTCCCGCCATCGCGGCGAGCCACCCGATATCGACGTCGATTTCGAGCATGAAGAACGCGAGAAGGTGATCCAGTACATCTACAAGACATATGGCCGCGACCATGCCGGGCTCTGCGCCACCGTGATCCATTTCCGCTCGCGCGCGGCGATCCGCGAGGTCGGCAAGGTGATGGGCCTGTCGAACGATGTCACCGCCGCCCTTTCCGGCCAGATCTGGGGTATTTCCAGCAAGGGCGCCGAACCGGAACGGCTGAAGGAGGTCGGCCTTGATCCTTCCGATCGCCGGCTCGCCCAGACCATTCGCCTGATCGGCGAAATCATCGACTTTCCCCGGCACCTGTCGCAGCATGTCGGCGGCTTCGTCATTACCGAGGATCGGCTGGACGAGCTCTGTCCGATCGAGAACGCGGCGATGGAAGACCGCACCGTGATCGAATGGGACAAGGACGATATCGATGCGCTCAACATCCTCAAGGTCGATGTCCTGAGCCTTGGCATGCTGACCTGTCTACAGAAATGCTTCGGCCTGCTGACCCAGCATTACAACCGTCCGCTTACCATAGCCGAGGTTCCTCAGGACGACGAAGCCACCTACGACATGCTCTGCGCCGCCGATGCCATCGGCGTGTTCCAGGTGGAAAGCCGGGCCCAGATGAACTTCCTGCCGCGCATGCAGCCGCGTGAATTCTACGACCTCGTCATCGAAGTCGCGATCGTGCGCCCCGGCCCGATCCAGGGGGGCATGGTGCAGCCCTATATCCGGCGGCGGCTGGGGCATGAAAAGGTCACCTATCCGAAGGAGGAACTCCGCGGCGTTCTCGAAAAGACCAAGGGCGTACCGCTGTTCCAGGAACAGGCGATGCTGATCGCCGTGGTTGCCGCTGGGTTTTCGCCGGAGGATGCCGACCGGCTGCGCCGCTCGCTCGCAAGCTTCCGCCAGATGGGCACGATCGGTGAATTCGAGGAACAATTCATCAACGGCATGCTCAAAAATGACTACGAGCTTGATTTCGCCCAGCGCTGCTTCGCCCAGATCAAGGGCTTTGCCGATTACGGTTTTCCCGAAAGCCATGCGGCCGCCTTCGCCATGCTCACCTATGTCTCGGCCTGGCTGAAATGCCATTATCCGGCGGCCTTCGCCTGCGCGCTGCTGAATTCGCAGCCGATGGGCTTTTACGCGCCGGCCCAGATCGTCCGCGATGCCCGCGAGCATCAGGTCGAGGTGCGGCCCATCTCGGTCAATCACAGCGCCTGGGACTGCACGCTGGAGCGCCGCGCCGATGGCGCCTATGCGCTGCGGCTCGGCTTCCGCCAGATCAAGGGGCTGAAGCAGGAGGATGCCGTCTGGCTGGAGAACGCGCGCGGCAACGGCTACCAGACGCCGGAAGACGTGTGGCTGCGCGCAGGCCTGATGCCGGCGGTGCTGGAGCGCCTTGCCGAGGCCGACGCCTTCGCCGATGCCGGCCTGTCGCGCCGCGATGCGCTGTGGCGGGTGAAGGCGATCCGCGCGCCAAAACCGCTGCCGCTTTTCAACGACCCGATCGACGGCGAGCATATCAGCGAACCGGATGTGATCCTGCCGACGATGAATCTCGGCGAACAGGTGGTGGAGGATTATGTCGCGACCCGCATGAGCCTGCGCGCCCACCCGATGGAGCTGCTGCGCCCTAAAATGCCCGGCCTGACGCTGCATTCGGCGCTGGCGACAACGCCGCTGCGGCGCGTCAGCGTCTCAGGCCTCGTCATCACCCGCCAGCGCCCCGGCACGGCCTCCGGCGTCATCTTCCTGACGCTGGAAGACGAAACCGGCGTCTCCAACGTCGTCGTGTGGAAAAAGGTCTATGAACGCTTCCGCCGCACGGTGATGGGCGGCAGGCTGCTGAAGGTCACCGGCAAATTACAGCGCGAAGGCGTGGTCGTCCACGTGATCGCCGAAACCATCGAGGATTGCTCCTGGCGCCTCTCCGAACTCGGCCACCCGATGGACGACGCCATCGGCATCACCGATCCAAAGGCCGACGACACGCCGCGCCGCCCGAAACTCCAGCCCCGCGCCCACCACCCGCGGGAGCAGGCGAAACGGTTGTTCCCGAGCCGGGATTTTCATTGAGTTTTCATCCGATACCGGGGCATGAAATAGCCCGGCGCAGCCATGAAAGGACGAAAAACTTGAAAACCCTTATCGCTTTCGCGGGCCTGCCCGGCACGGGCAAGAGCACCATTGCCAGGGCGCTTTCGGCCAAGACCGGCGCGGTCTATCTTCGTGTCGATGAAATCGAGACCATCATGCTGGCGCATGCTCCCGACCGGGATATCGGATCGGAGAGCTATGAGATTCTCGCCGCACTCGCGACCTCCAATCTCGCCCTCGGCCATACCGTGATCACCGATTGCGTGAACCCCTGGGCGCTTACGAGAGAGATGTTCGCGGAGGCTGCCGCGCGGGCCGATGCCCGCTTTCTGGGGGTCGAGATCATCTGTTCCGATCCCGCCATCCACCGTCTGCGCGTCGAAGAACGCCCGATCGATATCCCCGGCTGGAAGAAGCCCACTTGGCAGGACGTGATCGCGCGCGACTACGCAGGCTGGTCCATCGCCGATATCCGCATCGACACCGCCGGAAGCAGCGTCGAACAGGCCGTTTCGCAAATCATATCAAATCTTTGAGGCATCAGACCGGAAGCGGGGCCGGACACGACACCTCAATACATCGACTTCCGGTAGCTCTCCTCAAGCCCCTCATCCAACGTCTTCATCTCCTCCGGATCTTCCGGCGCGGCGTCGATCTGGTCGAGGATGATCTTCACCAGCGAGGGCATTTCGCTGCGGTCCTGGCGGCTTTCCGGGTCCCAGAGTTTCGAGCGGCGGAAGGCCTTGGCGCAGTGCAGGAAAACCTCCTCCACATGGACCGCGATCGCGGTCAGCGGCAGGCGGTCCTTGACCGCAAGCAGCGCGAGCAGGTCGGGATCGTGGGTGATCACGGCCCGGCCGTTGATCCGCAGCGTGTCATCGAAGCCCGGCACCATGAAGATCAGGCCGACCGAAGGATTGGCGAGGATGTTCGACTGGGTATCGAGCCGGTTGTTGCCGGGCCGGTCGGGTATCAGCAGCGTCCTGTCATCCAGCACCTTCACGAACCCGCGCGGATCGCCGCGCGGGCTGACATCCGCCCGGCCATCGGCCGCCTGGGTGCCGATACAGAGAAACGGCGAGCGCGCGATGAAATCGATCGCATGCCGGTCGAGCCGCGGCAGGGATTTCTTCGCCGCAAGGTCGTGCGTCGCCGGAAACAGGGATCGCAGTTCCTGTTCGTCCGCTATCAGGAATTCCGGTTTCAATGCGCCCGCCATAGCCTCGTCCTCCGCTCATATCGAAACCATGGATGACGGGCGAAGGCCGTTTTTACAAGAAAAAAACGCCCCCGGCCGACGAGCAACAGGCGGGGGCGGTTGACAGCACTCAGGCCGCTGCGACCTTCGCCAGAGCGTCCAGGGCCTCCACGCAGGCGGCGGCAGCCTCGCGGCCCTTGTTGTGCTCGTCGTCACCCGAGCGGTCGAAAGCCTGGAAGGCGGTGTAGGTGGTGAGGATGCCGAAGGTGACGGGCATTTCGGTTTCGAGCGAGACCTGCATCAGGCCGTGAGCAGCGGCTTCCGAGATATATTCGAAATGGGCCGTCTCGCCTTTGATCACCGCGCCGATGCAGACGACGCCTGCGAATTTTCCCGTTTGGGCAAGCTTCTTGGCGACCAGCGGGATTTCGAAGGCGCCCGGCACGTCGAAGATATCGGCGTCGGAAACCGGCGCGCCGCGTTCGGCAAGCTCGGCCTTTGCGCCGTTCAGAAGGCCGGTGGTGACCTTTTCGTTGAAGCGGGAGATGACGATGGCGATGCGATGGGACACGCTGTTTTCCTTTCAGTGTCAAGATGTGCCGGAACAGGCAGGCGGGCTCAGTTCGGCAGAAGGTGGCCGAACTTCTCGCGCTTGGCCGCCAGATAGGTTTCGTTATGTGGGTTGGTTGCGATGATCAGTGGCAACCGTTTTTCAACCGTCAGCCCGCAGCGGGCGAGCGCCTCGGGCTTTGCCGGATTGTTGGACAATAGCTGCAGCCTTGAGACGCCGAGGCTCTTGAGGATATGGGCGGCGGTATAATATTGCCGGGCATCGGCCGGCAGGCCGAGCGCCAGATTGGCCGCGTGGGTATCGAGCCCTTGTTCCTGAAGGCCATAGGCGCGGATCTTGTTGGCAAGGCCGATGCCCCTGCCCTCCTGCCCGCGCAGATAGACCACGACGCCGCCCTTCTCCCCGATCAGCGCCATGCTTTCTGCAAGCTGATCGCCGCAATCGCAGCGCAGCGAACCGAACACGTCGCCGGTCAGGCATTCCGAATGCACCCGCACCAGCGGGCTTGCCGAAAGCGGGCCCTTGACCAGCGCCAGATGCTCCACGCCGTCGACCCTGCTCGTGAAGGCATGGACCTTGAACGCGCCATGCGCGACGGGCAGGTTGGCCGCCGCGACCTCGTCAACGAGGATTTCGGTTCGCATGCGGTATTCGGCAAGGTCGGCAATCGTCAGGAACGGCATGTCATGCTCTTTGGCAAACGCCATCAGGTCGTCGCGGCGGGCCATCTCGCCGTCGTCGCGCATCACCTCGCAGATCACAGCCGCCGGGTTCAGGCCGGCGAGCCGGGCGAGATCCACCGCCCCCTCGGTGTGGCCGTCACGGGCAAGGACGCCGCCTTCGACGGCGCGCAGCGGAAACATGTGGCCGGGCGAGACGATATCGCCGGGCTTCGCGTCCGGATTGGCGGCGGCGGCGACCGTTCGGGCGCGTTCTGCCGCCGAAATGCCGGTGGTAATCCCCTCTGCCGCCTCGATCGAGACCGTGAACGCGGTGGTATGGCGGGCGCGGTTGTCGGCCACCATCGGGGTCAGGCCTAGCCGGTCGACCTGCGCTCCCGTCAGCGTCA
This sequence comes from Martelella mediterranea DSM 17316, assembly GCF_002043005.1. Classification (NCBI taxonomy): domain Bacteria; kingdom Pseudomonadati; phylum Pseudomonadota; class Alphaproteobacteria; order Hyphomicrobiales; family Aurantimonadaceae; genus Martelella; species Martelella mediterranea. Next base: position 4,422,403 of record NZ_CP020330.1, read on the forward strand.
GGCAGATCAGCCCGCGCGCGTGCTTGGCCATGAAATTGACGGCGGCGGCATCGGCGAACTCGGCGGCGACCACGACATCGCCCTCGTTTTCACGGGCTTCGTCATCGACCAGCAGCACCATGCGGCCGGCGCGCATGGCGTCCAGCGCGCGTTCCACCGGCTCCATAGAAAAATCGCGTTCCATCTTCATTGGTCTTCTCCGGGCCCTTTAACGGCATCAAATTCGGGATTGGCATGGGTGATCGCGATATGATCGGGATTACCCTTGGTGATCAGCACATGTTCGTCGGCAAGGCCGGCATTAAGCACGGCTGCGGTGAGCGAAGGTCCGGCCTCGACCAGCACTTCCAGCGCGCCCCGCGCGCCCAGCATGGCGATCGCTTCGTCAAGGCCGGCGGGGTTGAGCACGGTGAAGCCGCGCGCGCGTGCCGCTTCGAGATAGCGCTGCGGCACCCGCCCCCGGCGGTCAAGCAAAGCCAGAAACCGGCGCTTGCCGGGAAAATCGGGCACATGGCGCACCGTGAATTCCGGGTCATCGGCAAGCACCGTGCCCGATCCGGTGAGGATCGCATCGGCACGGCGGCGCAGCCTGTGGGCAAACACCAGCGAGGACTTCGAGGTGAATGTCTTGCGGCCGGCCGGCGGTGCCATGCCGCCGGTCTCGTCCACCGCCTGCTTGACGGTGACCCAGGGCCTTCCCGTTCGGGCATGTTTGGCGAAAGGCGCGATCAGCCGTCTGGCGGCAACGCTCTGGCCACGGAGTTCCGGGTCGTCGTCGATGAAGACGACATCGAGCCCCGCCGCCTTCAGCCGCGCCGCGCCGCCGCCCTTGACCGAGGGGTTGGGATCGGCCGCGCCGATGATCACCCGGCGCGCCGGGGTCGCTAGGATCGCATCCGAACAGGGCGGGGTGCGGCCATGGTGATTGCAGGGCTCGAGCGTCACCACCACGGTGTGGATGCGGCCCGACACGCCAAGCGTCCGGGCGCTCGCGATTGCCATGGCCTCAGCATGCGCCTCGCCGGCTTTCATGTGATAGCCTTCGGCCAGCACCGCGCCATCTTCATCCAGCAACACGCAACCGACCGGCGGATTTGGAGAGGTGGCGCCGGCAAAGCGCGCGGCACCCTCAAGCGCACGCCGCAAGGCGGCATGCTCGGCTGATGATATCGTTATGTCCGGGGCTGTGATCATGCCCTTGGCCTCGTTATTGCAACAAGACGCCAGCAGGGCAAAAAGCGTAAAAACAGCGTAAAATACCCTCGTCAAAGGGTAGATTCCGCGCGTCGATACGCTTTGTTCTCTTCCATCCGGACTCTAACCGTCGGCTCCGGAATTACACCGGATCTGCTGACCCTTCTTCGACTCTCGAAAAAGGCGCTCGCGGGCTGATGCTCGATAAGAGCAATTACCGCCGGTGGGGAATTTCACCCCGCCCTGAGAACGTCACCGGCCCAACCGGACCGGCGACCTAAACTTAGGGGGGCAATCTGAAAATGACAAGCCCGATTCTGCCTTCGCTGTCGCGGAAGGGCGAGACACAGTGTCAACGCGGCATTTATGCGTCGAGTTCGAACACCGGCACGAAACCACCAAAGATCATGCGCTTGCCATCGAAGGGCATTTTCATCTCGCCCATTTCGGGATCGTCTATCATTTTCTGCCAGGCCGCGTCGCGCGCCGCCTTGTCCGGCCAGATGACCCAGGAAAACACGACGACTTCGTTCTCCTCACGTTTCACCGCCATCGGGAAGGAGGTCACTTTGCCGTCCGGCACGTCATCGCCCCAGCATTCGACATAGTCGAGCGCACCCCATTCCCGGAACTTTTTTGCCGCATGGGCGCATAAATCCACATAGGCCTTCTTGTTTTCAGCGGGAACAGGGACCAAAAACCCGTCTACATACGCCATGAAATCCTCCGATATCTTGACTTTGTCCGTTGCGGAACATACGTTGATATCAACATAAAGGCACGGATATGCGTGAAAGTCTACCCCTGTCAGTCACCCTGGAGGTTCGGGACAGGTGCCTTTGCCTTCACCTCCAGCGCGCCGCGCGGGCCGTGGGCCGGTATTTCGACGAGGTGCTGCGGCCGCTGGGGCTCACCAACGGACAGTATTCGCTGCTGGTCTCGCTCAACCGGCCGGAACCGCCGCGCGTGGCCGAGGTCGCCCATTTGCTGGCGATGGACCGCACCACGCTGACGGCGAGCATAAAGCCGCTGGAACGTCGCGGCCTGATGACCTCGTTCCAGGACGACAAGGACAGGCGCGTCCGCCGGCTGAAACTGACCGATGAGGGGCGCGACCTTCTGGAGAAGGCCGTGCCGATCTGGCGCGAGACCCATGACCGGATCGACAAGGTGGTTGGCGCGGATATCGACCGGCTGCGCACAAACCTTCTGGCGCTGACATTTGCACTGCCCGACCCCGACGAAGAACTCAGCGATCCAGCGCCGTGAGGATGCCGCGCAGTTCCGCAAGCCCCTTCAGCCGGCCGATCGCCGGATAGCCGGGCTGGGCCCTGCGCTTCTGGTCATCGAGAATGTCGAGGCCGTGATCGGGCCGGAAGGGGATATTCCAGTCGGCGCGGCCCGCGGCCTTGCGTCGCCGCTCCTCGGCAATCGCCGCCGCCATCAGCGCCACCATATCGGTATCGCCGCCGAGATGCTCGCATTCGTAGAACGAGCCCGCAATGCCGACGCTCTCGCGATGGACATTGCGCAGGTGCAGGAAATGCACCCGGTCGCCCAGCCGCTCCATCATGCCCGGCAGGTCATTGTCGGGCCGCGCGCCGAGCGAACCGGAGCAAAGCGTGATGCCGTTGGCTGGACTATCGACCGCCTTCATCATCGCCCCGTAATCGGCTTCCGTCGACATCACCCGCGGCAGGCCCAGAAGGCCGAAGGGCGGATCGTCGGGGTGGCAGCAGAGCCTGAGCCCGAGCTCTTCGGCAACCGGCACAACCTCCTCCAGGAAATCGATGAAATGAGCCCTCAGCCCCTCGGCTGAAATCGTTGCATACTCGGCGAGATGCCGGCGCACATCCTCCAGCGTGAAGCTCTCGGCCGCGCCCGGAAGGCCGAACACGATATTCTTCGCAAGTTCGGTCTTGCGCGCTTCATCCATTGCGGCAAACCGGCGGTCGGCCTCGGCGCGCACATCATCGGCGAAATCCTCCCCGGCGCCGGGACGCTGCAGGATATGAATATCGAAGGCGGCGAAATCGGCGTAGTCGAAGCGCATGCAGGTCGCGCCGGTCTTCAGGCGATAGGCGAGATCGGTGCGGGTCCAGTCCAGAACCGGCATGAAATTGTAGCAGATGGTCTCGATACCGGCCTCGGCGAGATTTGCCATGCTGGTCTTGTAATTATCGATGTGGCGGCGCCAGTCGCCCTTCTGCTTCTTGATATCCTCGGAAACCGGCAGGCTTTCGACCACTTCCCATTTCAGACCGGACGGCGTGCCGTCGCTCATCAGCGTCAGCTCGGCCTGCCGCCCAGCGATCTCGGCCGGTGTCCAGACCTCGCCGGTCGGGACATGGTGCAGCGCGGTGACCACGCCTTCGACGCCAGCCTGCAGCATATCGTCGATCGATACGCGATCCAAAGGTCCGAACCAGCGCCATGTCTGCCGCATACTCTCTCTCCCGAAACATTTTTCATCTCATTAGAGCATTTCCGATGGAAACCGAATCCCCGGAAATGCCCAATCCATTTGTTTTTACGCGTGTCCGGTCGGCAAACGGTATCCACTTTTCCTGGACGCGCTCAAGCAGCCGGGCCCGGGCGCGCAAACACCCGGATGGCCACGGCACAGGCTTAGCATTGAAATGTCCTGTTGACTAGTATGGAAGTATGGTGCAACCTGAAACCATAGGGAGGAACGCAATGCTGCCAGAGACAGTGCAAACGATGATTGCTCCGGGCGCGCCGGTCGGCGCCCAGCTGCATGGCATTCTGCGTGACCTCATTCTTCACAACGATCTGCCGCCCGGCTCCAGGCTTTCCGAGTCGGAGCTTGCGGCCCGCTTCGCCGTCAGCCGCCAGCCAGTGCGCGAAGCCTTCATCAAGCTTTCGGAGGAAGGCCTGCTGGAAGTACGTCCGCAGCGCGGCACCTTCGTGCGCCGGATATCGCAGGCCGCCGTCATGGATGCCCGCTTCGTGCGCGAGGCGATCGAGGCCGATATCGTCAAGCTTCTGGCCGCAAGACCCGACGCGGGGCTGGTGGAGGAATTGCGGCTCCAGTTGCAGGAACAGCGCGAAGCGGCCCGCACCGACGCCGCGCGCTTCATCAAGCTGGACGAACTGTTTCACAAGACGCTGGCCGACGCCGCCGGCAAGGCGCGCGCCTGGGCCCTGATCGAGGGGCTGAAGGTGCAGATGGATCGCGTGCGTTATCTCAGCCTGCTGCGTTTCCCGATGGTCAAGCTCACCGCCCAGCATGAAGCCATTGTCAACGCGATCGGCGATGGCGACCAGCAAGCGGCGGAGGCCGCGGTGCGCGGACATCTGCGCGAGATCCTGAGCGACCTGCCCGCGATATTCGAGGAAAAGCCTGAGTTTTTCGAGGAGCCGGGACGCTAGGCCCCGGACATTGCCACCGGGGCAACGCCCCGCCGTCTGAATGGGAGGACGATATGAACTACATCGCCAATATCAAAAGCATCGCGCTTGCCGGCCTTGCCGCAAGCCTGATGGCGGGCACAGCGCTCGCCGCCGACTATACGCTGAGCGTCAACACCGCGCTCGCCACCACGGACCCGCTCTACAAGGGCCTTGAGGCCTTCCGCGACAATGTTGCCGAAGCCTCCGACGGCGCGCTCGAAGTGCGCCTGTTCCCGAATTCACAGCTTGGTCCCGACGAGGATGTGCTCGAACAGGCCCGCGCCGGCGCGCCGGTCGCGGTCGTGGTCGACGGCGGCCGCCTTGCCGTTTTCGTCAACGAATTCGGCGTGTTGGGCGCGCCCTACCTCGCCAATGGCTATGACGGCATCCGCAAGGTCGTCACCTCCGACATGTTCAACGAATGGGCGACGACGCTTCACGACGAGGCAGGCCTCGACGTCCTGAGCTTCAACTGGTGGCAGGGCGAACGCCATCTGCTGACCAAGAAGCCGATCAACGGGCCGGATGACCTTTCCGGCGTTCGTATGCGCACGCCCGGCGCGCCGGTCTGGACCGGCACGATCGAGGCCATGGGCGCGACGCCGACGCCGATGCCCTGGGGCGAGGTCTACTCCGCGATCTCCTCCAACGTCATCGACGGAGCGGAAGCCCAGCTTCCCGCCGTCGTCGGCGCCAAGCTCGACGAGGTCATCACCAACATCACGCTGACCGGCCATATCAACCTGATCACCGGCCTCATCACCTCCGCCGCATGGGTCGATTCGCTGCCGGAAGATCTGCAGACGATCCTGCATGAGGAAGCGCTGAAGGCCGGCGACATCGCCTCCTACGGCACCCGGGACGCGCTGGCGAGCCTTGAACAGCAGTTGAAAGACAACGGCGTAATGGTCGAGGAGATCGACGTCACCCCGTTCAAGGAACGGACCGCCGTGGTCTACGACAATCTCGGTTATGGCGATCTGCGCGACAAGCTTCAGGCGATCGCCGCGCAGTAAGCCCGCGGGCCCTGCCGAAAGCCGGTCGCGCCCTGCTCCAGAGGCGCGGCCGAAAACAACATTCGGCTTCCACTGCGGGAGCCCAAGAAAAACACGCCGGGGAGCTGTCGCTCCTCGCGCCATATCGGGAGGGGCCACCATGCCCGGTTTCCTCGCAAAGATCGAGTATGTTGCAGGCGCGACCCTGCTTGCGGTCATCACCTTTCTGGTGTTCATCGCCGCGACCATGCGTTTCTTCGGCCATCCGCTGATCTGGTCCGTCGATCTTGCGCAGCTTCTGTTCATCTGGCTCTGTTTCATCGGCGCGACGCGGGCCATGCGCGAGCGCGGCCATCTGGGCGTCGATTTCCTGGTCCGCCCGTTTCCGCACCGCTACCGGCTAGCGCTGGAGACGGCGCTTGCCGCGCTGTTCCTCGCCTTTCTCATGCTGCTTGCCTATGAGGGCTACAAGCTCACCATGCTCAACAAGGAACGCCAGTTCGGCGACTCCGGCCTCTCCTATGCCTGGGTGACGATTGCCGTGCCCGCAGGCTGCGTGATGCTGTCGATCTCGATCCTCGGCAATCTCTGGCAGGCCTGGCGCAATGTGAAGGACGGGACGCTGGTTTTCACCCGCACCGCGGCCTACGACGAACCGGTGGTCCACGCCGGCGCGGCGGAGTAAGCCAATGGCCCTGATCGGTATCGTCTTCTTCGCCCTGATGCTGCTTGGCGCGCCGATTGCCTTCGCGATCGGCATTTCGGGCTTCACCTTCTTCCTGACCTCAGACATCATGCCGGTCTCGATCGGCGTGCAGAAAATCGCGACCGTTTCGCAAAGCTTTCCGCTGCTGGCGGTGCCGTTCTTCGTGCTCGCCGGCCACCTGATGAACGAAAGCGGGATCACCGACCGGCTGTTCACCTTTTCCAAGGTCGCCGTCGGCTGGATGGCGGGCGGCCTCGCGCAGGTCTCGATCATCCTGTCGACGCTGATGGGCGGCGTGTCCGGCTCGGCCGTCGCCGATGCCGCCATGGAAGCGCGCGTGCTCGGTCCGCAGATGATCTCCAACGGATACTCCAAGGGCTACTCCTCCGCCGTGATCGCGATGTCCTCGCTGATCACCGCGACCATTCCGCCGTCGATCGGCCTGATCCTCTACGGCTATGTGGGCCAGGTCTCGATCGGCCGGCTGTTCATGGCGGGCATCGTCCCCGGCGTGCTGATGATGGCGTTTCTGATGGTTGCCGCCTGGCTCGTCGCCCGCAAGCGTAACTACGTCATGAGCGACATGAGGAAGCCGACGGCCGGCGAACTCGGCCGCGCGGCCTGGGGCGCCAAATGGGCGCTGTTGTTTCCCGTGCTTCTGATCGGCTCGATCCGCGGCGGGCTGTTCACGCCATCGGAAGTCGGCGCGTTCGCGGTGGTCTACGCGATCCTCGTCGGCGTCTTCGCCCACCGGGTGATGACGTTTGAGACGATCAAGCGGGCCTTCGGCCATGCGCTGTCGGATATCGGCCTGATCATGCTGATCATCCTGATGTCGGGCATGATCGGGTTCGCGATCATCTTCCTTCAGGTGCCGCAGAGCGTGGCGGGCTTCATGCTGGAAAGCCTCGCCAATCCGGTTCTGATCGTCACCGTCATCCTAATCGGCCTGTTCATCGCCGGCCTGTTTTTCGAAAGCACGATCCTGGTGCTGCTGCTGACGCCGATCCTCGTCCCGGTCGTGGTCAAGGCGGGGGTCGACCCGGTGCATTTCGGCATCCTGATGATGACCATCGTCACCTTCGGCGGCATGACGCCGCCGGTCGGCGTCGCGATGTTCACGGTCTGCAGCCTGCTGGACACCAAGATCGAGGATTACGTGAAAGAATCCTGGCCGTTCATCGCCGCCATCATGGCGCTGGTGGCGCTGCTTCTGTTCGTGCCGGGTATCGTGCTGTTCCTGCCGAACCTGATGTACGGATAGCTGCGTCACGCAGGCTTTCGGCCCCGCAGCCCATGACGGCGGGGGAGTCGTGCGATCAACTCCCGCGTGCGAACCCGGTCCCTCCGGAACCGCTGCGACATGCCGCCGCTGGCCGCGAGGAGGTCAATTTCCGGCGCGTTGCCTCTCAACCAAAGCGCCGCGCATGCTCAAGGTGGCTTACCGCCCGGGCCAAATGACAACTTGGAGATAGTTGAACCGGCCCCCTGTTCAGTCTAGTGCAGCACCACCGAAACACACTGGAAAAGCGAACAACGGCATGATGCCGCAGGGGATATTGTTGGATGGACAAATCGGGTGATCCCGGCCTGTTTGGCCGCTGGTTCCGAGGGCTTTCTCTCAGGGCCTGGCTGATCGTCGGCTTCATGATGGCGCTGCTGCCGGTCGCGCTCCTTTCCGCCTTCTGGTATCTGGACTATCGCGATCAGCTCCGTGAACCCTTCCGGCAGGTCCTTCACACCCAGCACAAGGTATCGCTGGCGCTGGAGCGGATCCAGGGCAATCTCTGGGATATCGCCACCGACGTGAACGACTTCGCCCAGACCGGAGACGAAAGCTACCGCGATCGTTTCGAGACGGCCGAGCGCGATATCGCCGCCAACCTGTGCGATCTGGAAATGATAACGGAGACATATCCTTCCTTCGATCCCGTGCTCGAAGGCGTGCGCCAGCAATGGACACTGCTGCTTGAGGCAGCCTCGAATGTCAGCCCCTTGCCCGGCGGCGCCGACCAGCCCCTGATGCGCTTTGAAAGCGTCATCGGCGAAACCGGCAAGCGCGTGGAAAGCATTGCCGAGAGCATGCGCCTGCTGAACGAGGAAAGCCACCGACAAGCGCTTGAAACGATGGAGCGGCTCGACCGCTTTGCCGCGATTGCGGGCGTTTTGGCGCTGGTTTTTTCCGGGATCGGCATATTCATCATCGACCAGGCTCTGATCCGCAGCACCGACAAACTGGTGGAAGGTGCGATGCTGGTCGCCGGCGGCACGCGCAACCGCGAAATCGAGGTTCAGGTTCCCCCCGAACTCGCCTCGGTGGCGCAGGCCTTCAACACCATGCTCAAGCAGATCAATCAGCAGGAAGATGCCCTCTCCGCGGCCGCGCGCGCCGATGGCCTGACCGGCCTCTACAATCGGCGCGAGTTCGACCGCGCCCTCGACGAGGCTATCGCCGTATCGAAGGAGAGCGGCGAGCCGTTCTCCCTGCTGATGATCGACGTCGACCATTTCAAGCAGTTCAACGACACCCATGGCCATCTCGCGGGCGATGATGCGCTCAGGCAGGTTGCGGATACGATTGAACTGAGCGCGCGCGAGAATGACCGGGCCTATCGTTATGGCGGCGAGGAATTCGCGATGATCCTGCCGGGACTGCGAACCTACGAGGCGACAGCGATCGCCGAGCGCCTTTGCAACACTATCGCCGCGCAGACGCTCATCCTCCCGGACGGGCAGAAGCAGACGCTGACGGTCAGCATCGGCATATCCGTCTTCAGCCCGCGGGTTTCGCCGCCCAATATTATCGAGCTCGCCGACCGCGCGCTCTATGCCGCCAAGATGGAAGGCCGCAACCAGGTGAAGGTCACCGGCTGACCTTCGAAGGCGGTTTCGGGCGTAGCTCAGCCCTGCGCCACCGCCTCGATCATCTCCATTCCCCCGACGATGGGCGCAAAATCGCTCCACACGCCCCGCGCCCCCGCGCGCCATGCCTCCATCTCCTCCGGCTCAAGGAAAGTGGCGCCATTCGCCTTGGCAAGCGCCACGGATTGCGCCTCATCCTCGACGATCAAGCGATTGAAATAGAGCGCGGCCTCGGCCGAGATCGCGCCGAGGACGGTCTGTGTTTCGGGATCGAGGCTGTTCCAGAAGCCGGCTGAAAAATAAAGCACCCCGGCGGCGCGGATATGGCGGGTTTCGGTCATGTACGGCACCACCTCGTAGAGCTTGAACCCGGCATAGGCCGATTTCGTCAGGTCCATGGCATCCGCCACGCCGGTGGCGAGCGCGTTATAGGTTTCAGTGATCGGGATGCCGACCGGCGTCGCGCCATAGGCGCTCCAAAGGCGCGTGTGGAGCGGCGTGTTGATCACGCGGATGGTCTTGCCTTCCATCTGCCCGGGCCGCGTGATCGGCGCCTTGGCCAGCAGGTTGCGGGCCCCGTAATCGATGAAGCCGCCGACGATGAACTGCTCTTCAGCAAGCCGGGCCGAGAGGTCGTCGCCGATCGGGCCGGTGACGACGTCGCGAAGATGGGCGGCATCGCGAAACAGGAAAGGCAGGTCGAGCAACTGTAATTGCGGCGTCCAGGCCGAAAGCGCCGAGACGGTGGAGAGGCTCGCCTGCACGGCTCCGAGGCGGATATTCTCCGCCACCTGCTTTTCGCCGCCGAGCGCGCCATTGGTCACGATCCGGAAACGGAACCGGCCCGGCAGCCGCTGCTCGACCTCAGCGGCGAAGAAACGCCAGACCTTCGTCTCGGGTTTGTCCTCGCTGAGAAGCGAGGCGATGACGACATCGCGCGTGGCAGCGCTGGCGGTTCGCAGATAGGCGGGCGCGGCAAGCACTGCCACGGCGGCAGCGCCTGTTTTCATGAGACTGCGACGGTTGAGCGAAGTCATGGCAGACAAACCTTTCAGACAGGAACGGCAAAGAGGGTGATGACGAGCAGGGCGGTGAGAAGCGCCAGAAGAAAGGGACGCATCGCCCTGAACAGGCTTTCCGGCGAAAGACCGGTGACGCCGCCGACCACGAAGGCCAGCATGCCGACCGGCGGGGTGAGTCCGCCGATCATCAGGTTGACGACGAGGACGACGCCAAAGCGGATCGGATCAATTCCGGCGGAAACGGCGACCGGCAGCAGGACGGGACCAAGAAGCAGGATCGCCGCCCCGATATCCATCACCAGGCCCGCGACCAGCAGCAGCACATTGGCGAGCAGGAGCACGGCAACGGCGCTGCCCCCGAACAGGCCGGCGAGGTGGCGCACAAGCCCGGCGATATCGTCGATCGCGAGCAGGAAGGCGACGGGGGCCGCCGCCCCGATCAGCAGGCCGATCGCCGCCGCCTCTGCCGCCGACTGGCGGAAGGCGGCGACAATGCTGGAACCGGAACGGCGGGACGTTGCTGCCAGGATCAGCGTGTAGAGCGCCGCAAGCCCCGCCGCCTCGGTCGTCGTGACAATGCCCAGGCGAATGCCGAACACCACGATCAGACCGAGGACGAAGGCTGGCAGGGCCGCGATCCCGGCACGCCTGCGCGTTTCCGCCGAAGCCGGCGGCGCGCCGCTCGCGGTCCCCATCGCAAGCCTTATCGCGACGGCGAGACAAACCGCCATCAGCAGGCCGGCAAACAGCCCGCCGACAAGCAACGCGCCGACGGAGAGATTGGTCGCCGTCGCCAGGATGAGAAAGGCGATCGACGGCGGGATGACGTTGTCGAGAACCGAGGACGCGGCGACAAGCGCGCCGGCGCGGGCGGGCGGATAGCCATGGCGCACCAGTTCGGGGTGGAAGGTCGAGGCGGCAAAGGCGGCATTGGCGACGGAGGAACCGGACGCGCCGGAAAACAGAACCCCTGTCAAAAGCGTCGTCTGCGCCAGCCCGCCGCGATAATGGCCAACGAGCGAGGCCGCGAACTGCACGAGCTTGCCGGCCGCGCCCGAGAGCTTCAGAAACGCGCCCGCAAGGAGAAAGAACGGGATCGCCAGCAGCAGGAATTTCGACATGCCGGCCACCGTATTGGCGATGATCGCCTGCTCCGTCTGCAACGCGCCGAAGGCAATCGCGCCGTAGGACGATGCCAGAAAAACATGGGCGAGCGGCGCGCCGGCAACGAGGCCGAGCGCGGCGGCAAGCGCGAGCGGCAGGCTCGCCGGCAGCGCGATATTGATCGCAAACCGGCCAACCGCCCAGTAAACAAACCCGCCGAGCGCGAAGCCGAAGATCAGCCGCGCGCCGCTCGAGCGCTCCAGGCGGCGCAGGCAGAGCAACACGAGCAGACCCAGCCCGCCCGCCACCGGAAAGGCGAAGCGCACCCATTCCGGAAGCCCAAGCGTTGGCGACATTCCGCCGAGCAACGCGATCGCCTCACGTCCGCCAAGGCACAGGATCAAGCCCGCGACGACGCTGAAGCCGTCGGCCACGGCAGCGAGCACGCTGGATGCCCGATCGGGGAGCAGCCTCACAAGGCCGTCGAGCCGCATTGACAGCGGTCCGGAGAGGGTGAGCGGCAGGCCGGCCGAGATCAGCGCGATATTCAGCCAGATTCCCAGATCCTCCATGCCGACGACGCCGGTGTGGAAGACATAGCGCAGCACGACGCCCGCCACGACAAGGGCGAGCATCGCCATCAGAATAACGGCGGCGAGCATGCCGAGCGCCGTCTCCAGCGCGTCCGCAAACCGTCCGGCGGTGCTGCGGATCGCCGTCATGGGTACGGACGATGCCGTTCGCAGGCGGCGCCTGTCTCTAAACATCCGTTCGGACGGCTGAACCATCGGCGGCCCGCGCATGGTATTGGAAGGCAAGGCTTCATGATGCGATCCCCAGGATGTTGCAATCACGGAGACCGGCGGAGAAGAGAAAGGTTATGGCAGAGCGGCCAGATTTTCCGTTCCTACGCCGGCATGACCCGGATCAGGTTCAAGGGTCCGGCTCACCGCCGTCTCAGCATCGCAGGATGCACCCCTCGGAATAGTCAGGTTTTGTCCGGCTTTTGGGCCTGTGTCAATGGCAGGCCGGAAACGTAGCGTCTGGCGGCAACGCAAGAAAACTTGCGAGCGTTCCACCGACGGGTTTTACCGAAGCCTTTGCAGCAGAGCCATCGACGGTTCGCCCGTGACATTCAGCCCGTTCTGCCGCTGATAGGCGGCGATCGCCGCGCGGGTCTGGTCGCCGAACACGCCGTCGATGGTGCCGGCATCGTAGCCCGCCGCCGAAAGCCGCGACTGCAATTCCTTGCGCTGGTCGGCGCTGAAGCCGTAATTGTCATCGGGAAAACTGCCCCTGAGTGGGCCAGCGCCCGCGATCCGGTCTGCGAGATATCCCACACCCAGCGCGTAATTGGTGGAATTATTGTAGCGCTTGATGACGTTGAAATTGTGCCCGACGACGAAGACCGGACCGCCCGCCTGCGGCTGTATCCTGGTGCCGTCGATGGCAGCGCCGGGCGAGCCCTCCTCGCCGCCCCAGGGCTGACCTTTTCGCCATCCCGAGCGGGCAAGATAGTTCGCGGTGCTGGCCAGCGCGTCGGTCGGGTCGGCGTCCCAGATATCGCGCCGCCCGTCGCCATTGAAATCGACGGCGTAGCCGAGATAGGAGGTCGGGATGAACTGGGTATGGCCCATGGCGCCGGCCCAACTTCCGGTCATCCGTTCGGGCGTGATATCGCCGTTCTGCAGGATCCGCATCGCCCCGACCAGCTGGCTTTCGAAGAAAGCGCCGCGCCGCCCCTCGACGGCGAGCGTCGAGAGCGACGAGACCACCGGAATGCTGCCGCGCCGCTCGCCATACATGCTCTCAAGACCCCAGATGGCGACGATCACATTGGCGTCGACGCCATAGGTCGCCTCGATCCGCTCCAGAACATCGCGGTAGCGGACATAATTGGCGCGCCCCTTGGCGATCCGCTCATCGGAGCCGGCAATGGCCAGATAGTCTTCCAGCGTGCGCTTGAATTCGGTCTGGTTGCGGTCCTGCTCGATAACCCCCGGCGTGTACCCGGCATTGGCGAAGGCCGCCGTCAGGGTGTCGTTGGAAATCCCGCGCGCCGCCGCGCGGCTCTTGAACCCGGCGACCCAGGCGTTCCATTCCGGATTGGCCACCGGCCGCATCGCCGGATCGGCAACGGAGGAAAAACTGCCAACCGAACTGTTCGTGCACGCTGAAAGCGCTGCTGCAATCGCCCCGAGAGAAAACGCGCGTCGCGTCAGATACATACAGATAACCCCGCTCCATTCGTGCGCAAGCCTAGCGCATCGGCCTCCCGACCGAAAGAGCACGAGCTTGCGTCCAATTTATGGAACGGGGGTGCAGGAAGGCACAGCGGTGAAAGTTTTTTTTCCGCTGTGCAACACGGGCTGGCAAGTCCCTGGCCTGTCGGGCCGCAACTGGGCTAGTCGTCGTCCGTATCGTAATATTTGTCGCCGTAATGGGCGGCATAGCCATAGCCATAGCCGTAGTTGTAGCCATACCGCTTGAATCCATTCGGATCGATCTGGTTTAGTACGAGCCCCTCGATCTTGCCTTCCTCGAACGAACGGACCGCCTCTTCGACCTGGTGATGGTGGGTCGAATCCCATTTGACGACGAAGAGGATGGCATCGACAAACTGGCTGAGAACACGCGCATCAGGCACGATCAGCACCGGCGGCGCGTCGACGATTATGAAGTCATACTTTGACCGGGCCTCGCGAAGCAGCTCATCCATCTTCCTCGATGAAAGAACATCGGCCGCATTTTTCGGCGAGCGCTCGCCAAACAGAACGTCGAGCTCCAGGTCTTCACTGTGGAAAACGGTTTCATCCAGGGTCTGCTTTCCCGAAAGCACGGAAATCAGACCGGCGTCGGTTCTGGAATTGCCGAAATACTGGTGAAAGGTCAGCCGTCGCAGATCGCCTTCGACCAGAAGGACCTTCTTGCCCATGCTTACAAAATTCAGCGCCAGAGCGATACTGCTTGTCGTTTTCCCCTCGCCGGGGATGGAAGACGAAAGCATGATCACCTGCGGCGGCTTGTCGAGATTGGCAAGCACAACCGACGTTCTGAGATTGCGTATCGCCTCGGCAAACGGTGAGGTCGAATGCGTTTGAAGGTAGTGGAAGAGATCGCTCCGGTGTTTCGCCGGCACCAGAGGCAACATGCCGACGACCGGCAGACCAGCGAGCTCCTCGAGTTCCTGCGATGTCTTGAAGGTTCTGTTCCGCATCTCCAGCAGCAGACTGAGCAGGCCGCCGAAAACAAGCCCCACAAGACCGGCAAGAAGGACGATCCGCTTCTTGGACGGCTCGCTCGCATTCTCGGGAACGACGGCATAGGAAAGAATGACGCTGTCCGCCTGCTGTATCCCCTGCTGAGCGGAGGTCTCCTTGAGACGTGCCAGGAAATATTCGTAAAGTGTCCGGTTGGCTTCCGCTTCCCGCGTCAACTGCTCCAGCTCGAGATAGGCCGCGCTTTCGGTCTGAATCTTTCTCTCGAGCGCTGCCTCCGCGGTCTCCAGAGAGGCAAGCTGGCTCTTGAGTTCGGCCGCGTCCCTGCGGCGATCGACGAGCAGGGTCTCCAGTCTCGCTTCAAAACGCGCGGCATCTCTTCTATTGCGAGGCGCGGTGGCCGAGAGATCGATGAGCGTCGGGTCCCCCAGCAGAACAGCTTTGTCTTCAAAAGACGACGCCTGCTCGAGATTCGCGAACAAGGCATCGGAAGCCTCGACCCTCTGGCGCGTCTCGGTGATGCGATCGCGGATCGACTTCAATTGCCGCTCCAGCCCGCTTAACACTTCCGGCGTGGTCAGCGGCGTATCGGTCTTGAACTGTTTTACGGTATTTTCGGATTTTTCGAGCGAGACCTTCAGTTCGGCGACGCGCTCGCTGAGCCAGTCGATCGCATCGACCGTCGCGCCGCGTTTGACATCGATCTGGCGCTGCACATACTGCTCGGCGATCGAGTCGGCGATCAGCGCCGCCTTTTCAGGATCCTCTGAACTCACGGTTATCCTGAAGGTGGTGGTGTCGGGAACCACGGTTGCCGTGAACTTATCCAGCAACGCGCTCACCACCCGGTCCCGGGTCCTGTCCGGCCCTGGGACGTCGGAATCGGACGGCGTTGGGAATAGGCTCTTGATATAGGCGACAAATCTCGCAAACGTCGTCGACTCTCTCAAAGCCGCGTTGAATTCCGGGTCCGCCATCAGATCGAGATTATCGACCACGTTTCCGATCAAAATACGCGACCTGATCACCTCGATTTCGGATTGCAGGGCGACATCGTCTGTTCCGAGCTGCGCAAGGACGCTCGGTATATCGATAATGTTCTCCGCCTGACCGCTCACCATCGTGACTGAAGTTGCCCGATAGATCGGCGTCGTCATCCTGATGGCGTAATACCCGCCCGCCAGAACGAACAGGATGAATATCACCGCAATCAGAAACTTCCGCCTCCAGAATATAGAAAATATCTTCTGGAGATCGATATCGTCATTTTCAGTATTGTTTTTGCTGTTTAGCATGTTGCTCAAATACTCAGGTGTAAAACGTTCTGGTCATGCTCTCAGCCGATCCCGCATTATTTAGACGCAGTCTTTCCCGGTATGAGTCGACCGGGCGATAGACCAAGCGGTCCGACCAGTCAAGCTCCCGACCATGAACGCCGCGACCTGCAGCATTGCTGCGCGCATCGGCCTGATTGAAAAATGCTTTGAACGGAAGGCAAGAGCGCGTTATGGCGGCGTGGAGGCTTGCTCGCCAGCCGAACCTCTTTCGGCGTGCCTCGCGCGGCTTGCTGGAAGGTTCGGGGGCCAAGGTCAGGCCAGAACCAGGGATATCCGGAAACAACGGAAACACCCACATCACGCGCAACGCCCGGAAGATCGGCGACCGCCGGAAAGCGGTGGTGCGGCTTGGCCAAGCTTGATCAAAATAGTTTCCCGTCAAAACCAGAATTTATAGTCTCTGAAAATGCCGGAAAGCGCAAGCTGCCAGCGGCTGTTCGTCTTCACATGTTCGTGCCATCCGGACGCCGGACGCAATGACCTGTGTCCGGCCATATCCCAGCTTGCCGCAACGCCCGATCAAAGATCCTTCTTATGGGACAGCCTCTTGTGGTGCGCCAAGTGGAAATTGAACCTGTGGCCGGACTGAGGACGAAGGGCGGCCGTGATGCGGGCGCCGAACTGATAGGTCGCCACGAAGAGGGCGGCAAAAAACACCAGGAGGAGAGCGGCCATCGCCGGCTTGTTCCAGAACAAGACCCCGGCGATCGCAGGCGCGGTGAACATCGGCGCGAGGATGACCGTCGTCATTGGATTGCTGATATGCCGCGCATTCCGTCCAAGGACACTGATCTCAAGCGCGCGCATGACCAATTGATGAAAATGCAGTCGGTCCGGCTGGTCGGCGGGACGTCCGGCAATGCGGCGACGGAAGATGGCGAGCATGGTGTCCGCGATCGGCCAGAAGAATATCAGCAGCAACGCCCACGGGGTCAGATCCGGAACGAAGTTCAGTATCAGGAACGCAAGCCAGGCGAGAACGTGACCGATGCCGTAAGCGCCGGCATCTCCCAGGAAAATCTTGCCCAGCGGAAAGTTGAATACAAGAAAGCCGAGCAGTGCGCCCATGACGACGGCGCACCAGGCGCTGACCTCGAACAAACCGTTTTGTGCGGCAATAGCCGCAAGCGAAGCCGCAACGACGACAGCGATGAGGCCGGAAAGTCCGTTGACGCCATCCACCAGATTGAAAGCGTTGCAGATACCGGCTCCGCCGAAAATGGTTATGGCCATCGCAAACGGCGCGAACATCAAAATCGCGCCTATCAGCGGAATGTCGGTTCTCGGGATCCAGAGCTTGAACAGCAGAATTGCAAGCAAGGATGATATCGCGGCGGCGAGCAGACGATCGCGCGGCGATACGTTAAATCCGAGATCCTCCGCCAGACCGGCGAGAAACACCGGCATGAGCGAAGGGAGCAGCAACCAGAGATTATGGTTTCCAGTATCGGGTATAAGCACGCCGAACGACACGAGCGCGACCAGAATGGCAACCCCGCCGATTCTCGGCGTCGGCACCCGGTGTGCGCTCTGAACGGCCGCAGTGTCCCTGCGACGGTCCGAAAATCTGAGATGAAACTTTCGAGTCGACAAAATGAGAGCGCAGACCGCTGCCGAGACGACGAACGCAGACACTAGCGCTTGAAAAAAATACCCACTCATGAATGGTGGCACCCCTGAAAGAAACGATGGCTGACCAGGCCGTTCAAACTTAATCAATCAATTAAAATAGAATACAATCATGAATTGCGATCCAAAAATTCGGACCACATTACAACTTAAAATGTAACCACGTAAAAATTGCAAGCAAAATGCAATCAAGATACTGTTAAATTACCATATGGCTGCACTTCGTCAACAGAGACTTCATGTTTTATTCGGTCAGTGAAATCTGCGCGGCCTGATAGAGCGAGCTGTTCGATCCCGCAATCTGAGCATGCACGGCAAGCCCAGCCCTTGCGGCGGCGTTCGTGTGAAGAGGAGTGATGGCAATTGACGCCCAGGAAGGTTCTCATCTGCACCTATGGCACCCGTGGGGACGTGGAGCCCTTCCTGGCTCTGGCCCATGGCCTGAAAGAGGCCGGCTTCGATGTCGCGCTTGCGACCTCATCCCGCTTCCGCGCGTTTGTTGAAAGTCATGGCGTCGCTTTTTTCCCGATGTCCGACACTTCTCTTGCCGCCCTTGAATCCCCGGACGGCAAGACCATGCTCGAAGGCGATTCCGGCCTATTGCCACGCATCACCGCCGGCATTCGACTATCAAGACGATCCGGCGCCATCCAGGACGGTCTGATGCGCGAAACCTTTGCTGCCGCCATCGATTTCCCTCCTGACCTCATCGTCTTCAATGCCAAGCTTTTTGCGGCCCCGCATGTGGCCGAGAAACTCGGTGTTCCGGCTTTTCTGGGAATGCTCCAGCCCATGCTCGTGCCGACGGCCGCCTTCCCGGCCATGGGCCTGCCAAACCTTCCGCTCCCCGGCTACAACCGCTTCACCTATGTGCTTGTCCGAAAATCCATCGGCTCCTTTCGCCGTCGCATGAACCGGTTTCGCCACGAGGTTCTCGACCTGCCGCCGGTGCGGAACGGAAGCGCGGTCCTGTTTCCGCCCGGCGCCGGCAATATCGGCGTACTGCACGCCTACAGTTCCGGCGTCCTGCCGCGCCCAAGGGATTGGCCGGAGAGCGCGCGCGTCACCGGCTACTGGCGGCTCGATGACGGTCGGGGTTACACGCCGCCTCCGGACCTGGCCGCCTTTCTCGATCGCGGAGAGCCGCCGGTTTTCATCGGATTCGGAAGCATGCCGAGCGGTGACGCCAGGGCGCTCGCAAGGTTGGCGGCGGCGGCCCTGCGCAAGGCGGGCCGGCGCGGCGTCATCGCGAAGGGGTGGGCCGGCCTGGACGTGGAAGGCAGCGACGATATCATAGCCATACCGCCCGTTCCCTATGCGTGGCTTTTCCCGCGCATGGCGGCGGTTGTCCATCACGGCGGCGCGGGAACGACGGCGGAAGGATTGCACGCCGGCGTTCCCTGCGTGATATGTCCGTTTTTCGGCGACCAGCGGGGCTGGGCACAATTGAGCGCCGCACTTGGCGTCGGCGTCGCCCCATTGCCCCGCAGGCGTCTGACGGAAGACAGCCTGGCAGCAGCCATCGCGGAAGCGGTGACGAACACGCTTCTGCGCGACAATGCGGAAAACCTGGCGGCGCGTCTGCGCCGGGAGAACGGCGTCAAAACCGCCGTGGAGATCATAACGCAGACTTTGAGCGATCCGCGACGAGGCGAGACGGTCTGATGATGAACTGATCGGAAAAGGAGGCTCCAAGCAGCAGCCCGCGCTTCAAACCAGCGCCGCGCGGTCACTCATCTCAGATCGGCCGCAGTCAAGAGCGGGAAGGCAGATGCGCCCATCCGATAAAGGGCGGATTGGCGAAATCGCTGTCGGTATCCTGCCGGGTCTTGCCATAAGCGAAGGCGGTGCTGTCGGCACATTCGGTCGTTCCTCCGGCGGCGCGCAAGACCGCGTCGCCGGCGGCGGTATCCCATTCCATGGTACGCCCGAAACGCGGATAGACATCGGCAACGCCTTCCGCGAGAAGGCAGAATTTCAGCGAAGAGCCCACTGAGGTGAAATCGGACACGCCGATTTTCCGCATGAAATCCTCGGTTTCCGGACTGTTGTGCGATCGGCTGGCCACCGCGGTCAGTACCTCCCCCCTGGGGCGGCATCTGATCGTCTCGGATCGCGCGACGACGCCATCTGTCACGATCAGCTTCTCGGCGCCGCCGGCGATGGTGCGGTAGGCCACGCCCTTGGCCGGCGCGTAGACGATTCCGGCAACCGGCACGCCGTTTTCAACGAGCGCGATATTGACGGTGAAATCCTCGCGCCTGTTGATGAACTCCTTCGTCCCGTCGAGCGGGTCGACAAGGAAGAAGGCCTTGCCGGTGATATCGGGAACCACGCCGGCGGCAACGCTCTCCTCGGCGATTACCGGAATGTCGGGAAAGGCGCGGGCGAGATGGGCGAGAATGATCGCCTCTGCCTGCTCGTCGGCTGCCGTCACCGGCGACTGGTCTTCCTTGTAGGACACGTCGATGCCGTTTTCGTAGATCGACATGATCGCCCTGCCCGCTTCAAGCGCCGCATCGAGGAAGACCTGCTGCATATCGGCCATGGCGCTCACTCGCCCGTCTCCCGGCTCGCGAGGAACGTCTCGATCCGGCTCGCCAGTTCAAACGGGTCGTGACCAACGGTGTGAAGATGGAGGTCGGGATTCTCCGGCGCTTCGTAGGGCGACGTTATACCGGTGAAGTTTTCGATCTCGCCGGCCCGCGCCTTCTTGTAGAGCCCTTTCGGGTCACGCTCGGCGCAGACTTCGATCGGAGTATCGATGAAAATCTCGATGAACTCGCCATCATCCATCATCTCGCGCGCCAGCCGCCGCTCGGAGCGGAACGGCGAGATGAACGACACCAGCACGATCAGCCCGGCATCGGCCATGAGCTTGGCCACCTCCGCCACGCGGCGGATATTCTCGACCCGGTCTTCGGCCGTGAAGCCGAGATCGCGGTTGAGCCCGTGGCGGACATTATCGCCGTCAAGCAGGTAGGTATGCCTGCCCTTGGCATGAAGGATTTTCTCCAGCGCGTTGGCGACCGTCGATTTGCCCGATCCCGAAAGCCCGGTGAACCAGAGCACCGCCGGCGTCTGTGTCTTCAGGGCGGCATGCGCCTTCTTGTTGACCTCGACAGCCTGCCAGTGAACATTCTGCGCCCGGCGCAGCGCGAAATCGATCATGCCCGCGCCAACGGTCTTGTTGGAGATCCGGTCGATGATCACGAAATTGCCGGTGGTGCGGTTATCCGCATAGGCATCGAACACGATCGGGGCCTGAGTGGAGATGTTGCACACCCCGACCTCGTTCATGTGGAGCGCCTTGGCCGCTTCATGGGTAAAGCTGTTGATGTTCACCTGATATTTGAGGGCGGTTACCGTTGCCGGCGTCTGGTCCGCCTCGGTCCGCAAGATATAGGAGCGGCCGGGGATCATCGCGTCTGCATCGAACCAGATGATTTTCGCCTGAAACTGGTCGGCAACATTCGGCCGCGCACCGGGCGCCACCAGGATATTGCCGCGCGAGACCTCGATCTCGTCCTGAAGGGCGAGCGTTACCGCCTGCCCCGCCTCGGCACTGTCGAGATCGCCATCCATGGTCACGATCTGGCGGATCGCCGAAGTCTTTCCGGACTTGGCGACCATGACGCGATCGCCAACGGCGACCCGGCCGGAAGCGATCTGGCCGGCAAAACCACGGAAATTGAGGTTCGGGCGGGTAACCAGCTGCACCGGCATGCGGAACGGCTTTTCGGCAAGGTCGGAGGCGACCGGAACCGTCTCGAGATGGTCGAGCAGGGCCGGTCCCTCATACCACGGCATGTTCTCTGACGACAGGGTGACATTGTCGCCGTAGCGCGCAGAGATCGGGATCGGCACGATCGTCTCGAAGCCGAGATCCTTTGCAAATTCCAGATAGTCGGCGACGATCCTGTCGTAGACCTCCTGCGAATAGTCCATCAGGTCGATCTTGTTGATCGCGACCACGATATGGCGGATGCCGAGCAGCGAGGCGATGAAGGAATGCCGGCGGGTCTGCGTCAGAATGCCCTGGCGGCTGTCGACCAGCACGATGGCGAGATCCGCGGTCGAAGCGCCGGTCGCCATATTGCGGGTATATTCCTCGTGGCCGGGCGTATCGGCGACGATGAACTTGCGCCGCGCCGTCGCGAAGAACCGATAGGCGACATCGATGGTGATGCCCTGTTCGCGCTCGGATTCCAGCCCGTCGACCAGAAGCGCGAAGTCGATATCCTCGCCGGTCGTGCCGTGGCGGGCGCTGTCGCTTGCAAGCGAGGCAAGCTGGTCCTCGAAGATCAGCTTGGTATCGTAAAGCAGGCGGCCGATCAGGGTCGACTTGCCGTCGTCGACCGAACCGCAGGTCAGGAAGCGCAGCAGCGATTTCTTTTCCTGTTCGACGAGATAGGCGATCATGTCTCCGGAAACATCCTCGACCATCAGAAATACCCCTCCCGCTTCTTCTTTTCCATTGAACCGGCTTCGTCCTTGTCGATCATGCGGCCCTGACGCTCCGAGGTTCTGGCCGTCAGCATCTCGCGCACGATCGCCTGCAGGTCGCTGGCATCGGATTCGACCGCGCCCGTCAGCGGATAGCATCCGAGCGTGCGGAAACGCACCATCTTCTCCGTCACGGCCTCATCCGGGCCGATCGGCATGCGCGCGTCATCGACCATGATCAGCGCGCCGTCGCGCTCGACCACCGGGCGTTTGGCCGCGAAATAAAGCGGCACGATCGGAATGTTCTCCTTCATGATATACTGCCAGATATCGAGCTCGGTCCAGTTCGACAGCGGAAAGACGCGGATCGATTCACCCTTGCCGACGCGGGTATTGTAGGTCTTCCACATTTCCGGGCGCTGGTTCTTCGGATCCCAGGCATGCTGCGCATTGCGGAAGGAGAAGATGCGCTCCTTGGCGCGCGACTTCTCCTCGTCGCGGCGCGCGCCGCCGAAAGCAGCATCGAAGCCGTATTTGTCGAGCGCCTGGCGCAAGCCGACCGTCTTCCAGAGATGGGTATGGGTGCTGGAGCCGTGATCGAAGGGATTGATGCCGGCCTCGACCGCTTCCGGGTTGACGTGAACGAGCAGATCGATGCCCAGATCATCGGCCATCTTCTGCCGGAACGCATACATCGCCTGGAACTTCCAGGTGGTGTCGACATGAAGAAACGGAAAGGGCGGCTTGGCCGGATAGAACGCCTTCATCGCCAGGTGCATCATCACCGACGAATCCTTGCCAATCGAATACAGCATCACCGGTCTGGAAAAGCTTGCCGCGACCTCGCGGAAGATGTGAATCGATTCCGCCTCCAGTCTCTGCAAATGTGTAAGAGCCATTGAATATTCCCGATAATATGAATGAACCGAAATTCCTAAATGCGACCTATGGATAAAGGTTCGGCGGGATAAGTAAATGTCAATTTGACCATTGAGCCCGGGGTTTTTGGAAAAAAATCCTAATCCCCTGCCGACCTCTGGCGCCAGCCCGGCAATATCCGGTTCCAGCCGGCTGGAGGGTCCTCCAAGTTCCAGGGGTCAACCCGAACGCCTAAATCGGGGGAACGTTAAAAAATGTACAATTTATGGTAAGCTTCGGAGCTAGACTTATTCATTGAAACAATCATCCGGGGGGATTTATGGGAATTTCTGTCCAAGGGCTGCTGACCGCCCTCGCCGTCTGCATGGCGAGCGCGGCGCAGGCCGAGCCGGTCACGCTGAAACTGGCGACCGGCGCACAGGACTCGACCATATGGGCGAAGCAGACGCAGGCCTATGTCCAGAAGGTTGATGAGCTTTCCGGCGGTCAGGTCAAGATCGAGATATTCTACGCCGGACAGCTTGGCTCGATGGGCGACACGCTGACGAGCGCCCTGAGCGGAAGGATCGACATGTGGTCCGGATCGCTGCCGATCCTGTCCGGCATCGTGCCCGAGCTTGATACGATGATGTTCCCGTTCATGTTCGACAGCGACGAACAGACCGTGTGCGCGGTTCCCAGGCTCACCGAAACCGCCCAGAAGGCGGCGGGCAGGAAATTTCACCTGCTGACCTTTGCCCCTGTGGAGCATCAGGCCATGGTCGGCTCCGAGCCGCTGGTGTCGCCCGACCTCCTGAAGGGGAAGAAAGTGCGCAGCGCCCCTTCCAGTTCCTCGATCAATTTCTTCCAGTCGATCGGCGCCACGCCCCTGCCTTTGCCGGCCGAGGACACGCCGTCGGCGGCAAGTACGCATCTGGTGGACGCGGTGAACTTCGGGCTGACCTATGCGATGGCGTCCGGGCTTACCGAGACCCTGCCCGTCTATACCCGCGCTGACGTGCTGTTCAGCCTCGGCGCGGTGATCGTGTCGCCGCGGAGCTGGGCCAAGCTCGACGATCAGCAGAAAGCCGCCCTGACCGACGCCCTGTCGCTGATGGAATTCGGCGCCAAACTGCAGGAAATCCTGGCCTTTGAAAAGGCAATGTCCGACAGGCTTACGCAAGCCGGCGGGACGATCGTCCATCTGACGCCCGACCAGCAGAAGCTTTGGGAAGATGCCGCGCGCGCCACGTGGCACAAGTCCCTCAGCGAGTTGAAAGGGGATGCCACCGGCTTTTTCGAGACCATTCAGCAAGCAAAAGCGGATTGCGGTTCATAATGCCTGAAACCAGAAACAGGAAGGCGCGCCAAACGCTCGGCACCTTTCGTTTCGTTAAAAGAAAACGCTCATGATCCGCATAGTCCAGGGCTTTCTGAATGCCGTATCGACCATCGAGAAAGCCGTCGTCGTGCTGAGCTTTTCGGCCGTGCTGGCCGCCCTGTCCGCGGACGTCATCGGACGGGAGGTTTTCGCGCATGGTCTGTTCGGTTCCTCAAAGTTTGCCGTCTATGCCCTGATCCTGTGCGCCATGGCGGGTTTCGGTCTGGCAACCGCCAGCGGCGCGCATCTCAGACCCCGGTTTCTGGATTTCGTCACGCAGGGCCGCGCCGAAGCGCGCGCCCGGCGCGCAGGCCGGGTGGCCTCCGCCGCCATCCTTCTGTTTCTGGCATGGGGCGCCGTCGACATGGTGTCCTTTTCCCGCATGATCGGGGAGCGCGACCTGACTCTGGGCTGGCTGGTCTGGCCGGTGCAGACGATCCTGCCCGTGGCCTTTGTGCTCTCCGCCCTGCGCCATCTGATCTATGCGGCCTTTCCTGAACTGGCCCCTGTCGAACGGGAACAGCCGGAATGATGGCCCTGCTTCTTCTCGGGGTCGCGATCCTGCTTCTGATCCTTCGGGTCGAGCTGGTGCTGATCCTGATGTTCGTCGCGGGCGTCGCCCAGCTCATCTGGGGCGGCGGCGCGCCGGAATATTTCCTGCAGGACCTGTGGGCGACGATGGATCGCGAACTGTTGCTGTCCGTGCCCCTGTTCATCCTGGTGGGCGCGGTGATGGGTCGCGGCAGCATCGCCGAACGGCTGGTGGCGGTCATGTCCGCCCTCACCCGTCCCATTCCCGGCGGTCTGGCAGTGGCCACGATCCTGTCATGCGCGGTGTTTTCGGCGATTTCCGGTTCCTCCATCGTCACCATGCTGGCGGTGGGCTCAGTGCTGTATCCTGCGCTGACTGCAAACGGCTATTCGAAATCCTTCGCGATCGGGGCGCTTTGCGCGGGCGGAACGCTGGGCATCATCATCCCGCCCTCCCTGCCGATGATTCTTTACGGCGTCGTCACCGACACCAATATCTCGAACCTGTTCCTGGCCGGGATCGGGCCGGGGCTGCTGCTGACCGGCGTATTTTCGGCCTATGCCATGGCGCGCAACTGGTCCGTGCCGCGCCAGCGGTTCAGCATGAGCGATCTGGGCGAAGCCATTTTCCGGGGCATACCCGCCTTGCTGATGCCGATCATTCTGCTCGGCGGGATTTACAGCGGCTACTATTCCCCCACCGAAGCAGCCGCCGTTGCGCTTCTTTATGCGCTTGTCGTCGAGGTGCTGTTCTTCCGCGAGCTGAAATCCCGAGACTATGTCGAAATATGCGTGAAATCGGCGAAGCTGGTGGGCGCGCTCTTCCCGCTGATCGCCGTCGCCGTCTCGCTGAACCTGCTGCTTGCCGAGCACCGCATCCCGAACCAGATCATCGCCTTCATGACGGAGCACGTGCACAACGAGACCGTGTTCCTGCTGCTGACCAATGTGATGCTGCTGCTGATCGGCTGTTTCATGGATACGGCCTCGGCCATAGCAATCACGGCGCCGCTCCTGAAGCCGCTGGCCCATGCCTATGGCGTCGACAGCACGCATCTCGGCGTGATCATCGTATTGAACCTCGAAATCGGCATTCTCACGCCGCCACTCGGGCTGAACCTGATCGTCGCGATGACGGCGTTCAAGGAAAATTTCGGCTTGGTCTGCCGCGCCGCCATACCTTTCGTGCTTTTGATGATCCTGTGCCTTCTGCTGGTGACCTTCCAGCCATGGATAGCGATGGCGCTGGTCGGTTCGCGGTAAGACTTTCCCTCCAGCAGGGCTGTCGCGGCCCGAGGAATATCAATTGCAGCATTGTACGGATTGTATCTATTGTTACAGTCTCCCTCCAGCAAGCATCGAGGGAGTACGATCATGGCAGAGAGTGTTGCCCGGCTTTTCGAGGAATTCGGCGATTCGCACCAGTTTCTGAACGGCATGACCGCCGAACAGAAACAGCAGCTCATGACGATGTCCTCGGTGAGAACGCTCGCCAACCGTCAGGTGATCGCCACGCTGGATGCCCCCGCCGACGGGATTTATTTCATCGTGCGCGGTAGCATCAGACTTGAGAACATCGGTGAAAACGGAGACCGGTTTCTGTCGGGGGATTTGCTGGCCGGCGACGTTTTCGGGTTCCTGTCCGTAATTGATGGCCAGTCGCCGGACCACTTCGCCTCCTCTCACGGCGAGAGCACGACGATTTTCGTTCCGGCCGGCCAGTTCCGCAATTTCATCTACTCCGACATCGGACTGACCAGGGCCATGCTGGAGATCGTGTGTCGGCGGCTGCGCATGTCGCTGATAACCCTCAACCGCTTCGCGCCCGGCAGCCTCACCACCCGGGTCGCGCGCTGTCTGTTGACCTATGTCGACCAGCGCGGTTTCCGATCGGAAAAACCGGGGCGAACACAGATCGTGATCAACCAGTACGATATCGCGGCAATGCTCTCCGTTTCCCGGCAAAGCGTCCACCGCGTCCTCAAGGATCTCGAAGCGAGCGGCATACTGGTGATCGGATATAACGCCATCGATATCACCGACATGCAGAAACTGAGAGCGCTTCATTAGGGTTGCAATCGCACGCCAAACACACCTCGCATTGGACGGACCGGCCCTTCAGATCGCCGC
Organism: Martelella mediterranea DSM 17316; assembly: GCF_002043005.1. Lineage (NCBI taxonomy): Bacteria > Pseudomonadati > Pseudomonadota > Alphaproteobacteria > Hyphomicrobiales > Aurantimonadaceae > Martelella > Martelella mediterranea. The sequence continues at coordinate 4,449,230 of NZ_CP020330.1, forward strand.
CCGGAACGCCGCCAATTTTTCGGCAACCCGGCTCTGAAAGGCCGGATCGGCAAGCGGCATTTCCTGCTCCAGCGCGACAAACGCGTCGATCAGCGCGGTGGCGACGATAACGCCGTCGGCCACGCTTGCCACGCCCGCGGCCATCTCCGGCGTCTTGACGCCGAAGCCGACCATGACCGGGAGCCGGACCTGCCGGCGGCAGCGTTCCACCGCTTCGGCAATCGCGTCCTGCGAGGCCGAGGGACCGCCGGTGGGGCCGACGACGGGTATGCAGTAGAGAAAACCGCCGAGCCCCGGCTGGTCCACGGCGAAGTCCTTGGCCTCCAGCGTCGGCGCGGCCAGCGGGATCATGTAGAGCCCGTGCCGGGCGAGCGCCTTCAGCAGGTCTCCGGCCTCGCGCAAGGAAAGGTCGGCGGCGATGATGCCGTCGATCCCGGCCGCAGCCGCCTTTTGCGCGAACCGCTCATAGCCGAGCGCGATGATCGGGTTGGCATAGCCCATCAGCACCAGCGGCGTCGTGTCGTCCTCTTTGCGGAAAGCGGTGCAAAGCTCAAAGGTCTTCGAAAGGTTGCCGCCGGCCGCCATCGCGCGCCGGTTCGCCTTCTGGATCGTCGCGCCATCCAGGATCGGGTCGGAAAACGGATAGCCGATCTCGATCAGGTCGATGCCCGCCTCCACGAATGTCTTCAGCCGGGCGAGGCTTTCCTCGAAGGTCGGATCGCCGCCCACCGTGAAGGTCGCGAACGCCGTTCGCTTTTCCTTTCTGAGGCGGGCGAACATGGCGTCGATGCGGTTTTCGCGTTTGTAGGTCTTGCGCGCCATATCAGTCATCCTGCCAGAGAATATCGATGTCCTTGTCGCCCGAGGAGGGCGCCATCACCACGACCGCCTCATGCGGCTCCATGGTCCGCGCCACATGCTCGGCGGCGGCGAGCGCATGTCCCGCCTCCAGGCAGAGCAGAACGCCCTCGGTTTCGGCGAGCCGGCGCACGGCGGCGCGCGCCTCGCTATCCGTCACCGAAACGGTTTCGACGCGGCGGCGGTGGACGAGATCGGCAAGCTGCGGCGCGGAGCCCGGATAGGCGAGCCCCGGCGCAATCGAGGCGGCCGGCAATATCTGCCCCTCCGCGTCGGAGAGAACCAGCGTCTCCGCCCCATGGAAGATGCCGCGCTGGCCATGCGAGAGCCTTGCGGCGTGGAGCGCGCCCGGCTCTCCGGTGCCCGCCGCTTCCACTGCGACCAACCGGATCGCGAGGTCATCGACGAAGGACGAGAACAGGCCGATGGTCGAGGAGCCGCCGCCGACGGCGGAAAACACCCCCGCCGGAAAAATGCCGCCCTCGATGAGCTGAAGGCGGGTTTCCTTGCCGATCACCGACTGGAAGGCCGCGACCATCTCGGGATAAGGATGCGGGCCGATCGGCGCGCCGGCGAGATAGGCATCGGTGTCGGAATGGCCCATCCAGTGGCGGATCGCGGCGCTGGTGGCGGCACTCAGCGCCCGGTCGGCATCGTCGACGATCTCGAGCTTCGCACCGAAAAGGCGCATCTTCTTCACCGCCGCCGCCTGCTGCGCGGCATCGCGCGTGCCCATATAGATGGTGCAGCCCATGCCGAAACGCGCGGCGGTGGCCGCCGCCGCGATGCCATTCTGCCCCGAGCCGGTGTCGGTGACGACGGCGGAAAGCCCCATGCGCTTTGCCAGCAGGCACTGGCCGACCGCCGAATTGGCGTAATTGCCGCCATTGAAGGTCAGGTCGTCGCGCTTGAGCACGATCCGCGCCCCGCCGGCGCGCGCCGGAAAGGCCGGTATATCGAACAGCGGCGTCGGGCGACCGACGAAGCGGTTGAGCAGGAAAGTGAGTTCCGTGTGGAAGGTCGGATCCGACCAGGCCTCGCGGAACGCCGCCTCCAGCCTGTCGAGCACCGGAAGCAGAACGGGCGCGACGAACTGGCCCCCGAACGTGCCGTAGCGGCCCGGGCGCGCTTCCCGCTTTTGCATGCGTGCCATCTCAGCCTCTTTCCTTTCCGGCGCGGCGCACGAGCACGGCGGCGAGAATGATGGTTCCGGTGATGATATCCTGCAGGAAGGTGGAGACACCGAGAATGGTGAGCCCGTTGCCGATGACGGCGATGATCGCCGCCCCCACCAGCGTGCCCGGCACATTGGCCTCGCCCTCGCGAAACGCGGTCATGCCGAGGAACACGGCCGCATAGGCCGACAGCAGATAGCCGCCGCCGCCCGTCGGCCCCGCCGAGCCGATGCGCGCGGTGAGCAGAATGCCGACAAGCGCGGAAAACACGGCGGAGACCACGAAGGCGAACATGGTGTTGGAGACAATCCGCACGCCCGCAAGCCTTGCTGCCTCGCGATTGCCGCCGATCGCGTAAAGCCGCCGTCCGATCTCGAACTTGTCGAGGATCAGCCAGGCGAGGATCGCGATTCCGATCAGCCACCACGTCAATGTCGGCAGGCCGAGCGTGCGACCGCGGCCGATATCGCGGAAGGCGGCGGGGATGTCGCCGAAAAGCGTCGCGCCCTCGCTCAGCCAGAAGGTGATGCCGCCGACAATCGTGCCGACCGCCAGCGTGGCGATGAAGGAAAGCACCTCAAAGCGGGCGACCACGAAGCCGGACACCATGCCGAAGACGGAGGCTGCCGCCAGAACGATGATGCAGGCAAGCGGCGCCGGCACGCCGGCCTTGAACAGCACCACCACGAAAATCCCGCCGAAGGACACGATCGAGGCGGTGGACAGATCGAACTCGCCAACCGCCATGACCACGGTCGCGCCGATCGCGACAATGGCGAGCAGGGTCATCTGCTGGGTGATGTTGATCAGGTTGTTCGCCGAACCGAAGGCGTTTGGAGACGCGATCGAGAAGGCGATGATGATGACGACAAGCGCGGCAAGCGTGCCGTAACGTCTGACAAGGCCGGTCATGCAGCGGGGTCTTTCCGTGATTGATGTTGAAAGGCGGCGTCGATAATGCGCTCGGGCGTGAGCGCCTCGCCAGCAAGTTCCGCGGTCACCTCGCCCCCGGCCATCACGAGAACGCGGGCGGACAGCGCCAGCAACTCGTCCATGTCCGAGGTCGTCATCAGCACCGCCGCGCCCTCATCGGCGAAACGGCGCGCGACCGCGTGAATTTCCGCCTTGGCGCCGACATCGACGCCGCGCGTCGGCTCGTCCAGGATGAGGAGGCGGATCGGACGGCCGAACCATCGGCCGAAGAGAAGCTTCTGCTGATTGCCGCCCGAGAGCGTTAGTGGCTTGGCGAAGGGCGATCCCATCTTGACCGACAGCGCCTCGCGCACCTCCTGCGTGCGCCGCTTCAGCGCGGCAACGCTGGTCCATGGCAGGCCGGACGAGGCGCGCACCGAGGCCAGATTGGCGATGGCAAGGTTCTCGGCAATCGTGCGGCTCACGATCAGCCCTTCATGGCGGCGATCCTCCGGCACATAGGCCCCGCCGCGCTTGATCCGGTCGTCGATCCGGCCGGGGCGAAGTGGTTTGTCCGCAAGGCTGATAGCGCCTGCGCCATGAGAGGTCGCGCCCCAGATGATCTTCATCAGCGACGAGCGCCCCGCGCCGACAAGCCCGTAAAGGCCGAGAATTTCGCCGGCCCGGATGTCGAAGGAAACCCGTGAGCCATGGTCGCCGAAAGGCAGATCGCGGACCTTCAGCACGGTCGGCGCATCCACCATCGTCGGCGCCGGGGTCAACCGCACTTCCTCGCGCCCGGACATCAGGCGCACGAGACCGGCGCGGTCGATGTCGCCGATGGCCCCTGCCCCGGCGGTCGCGCCGTTTCTGAGCACCGTGAACCGGTCGCAGATTTCCATCACCTCATCAAGGCGATGGGAAATGAAGATCACGGCGACGCCGCGTTCGGCAAGCCGCGCCACAGCCCGGTAGAGCCTGCGCGCCTCACCATCGGACAGCGAGGCCGTCGGCTCGTCCATCACGACCAGCCGCGCCGGTTCGCCGATCAGCGCCCGGATGATTTCGACAAGCTGTTTCTGGCCGGTCGTCAGCCGCGCCGCGGGCACGTCGAGCGGCAGGTCGGGCGCGATATCGCGCGCGGTCTCGGCGATCTCGGCGGCCATTTGCCTGCGGTCGATGAACAAGCCGCGTTTGGGGTAACGCCTGCCGACGAACGCATTTTCCACCGCGGTGAAATGCGGCACCAGGCTCAATTCCTGATGGATGAAGCGAAAGCCGAGGGCCTCGGCATGGCGCACGTTCTCGATCTCGACCGGCTTGCCGTCGATACGGATCTCGCCCGCATCGGGCACGATCAGGCCGGAAAGCGTCTTGATCAGCGTCGACTTTCCGGCGCCGTTTTCGCCCAGCAACCCGTGCACGGAGCCGGCCTCGACCGCAAGGTCTGCGCCGGCAAGCGCCCGCGCGCCGCTGAAGCGCTTTTCAAGCCCCTTGATGCTCAGCAACATGATAATCGTCCTGCGAAAGGTTAAAGGCGGAGCCGCCGGCCCCGGCGGCCCCGGTTTCGAAACGGCCCGTCAGGGGCAGGTCACGCCCAGCGATTCCGGCGTGATCATCACGGCCGGCACATAGATCTCATCGCTTTCGGGTGCGCCGCCGGCGAGGATATTCTCAAGCTCTTCAGCGCCGACCGCCGCCATGCCGGGGAAGTCCTGACGGAATGTGGCCTTGAAATGGGTGCAGGACTTGATCATGTCGACCGCCTGCTCATTGCCGTCAATGCCCATGATGATCAGCTTGGAATCCGGCAGTTCCGATTCTGTCGCCAGTTCCGCGCCGATGCCCGGATCGTCGAAGGCGGCCCAGACGCCGTCGATCTGGTCGCCATATTGCCGCAGGATGTTTTCCATGGCGATGCGGCCGTCATCGACCGGGCCCGGCACCTTGACGAAGTGATCGGCGATCACCTTGATGTCCGGATATTCCTTCAGCGTCTCGTCCAGTCCGAGTTCGCGCTGATGCACGCCCGGATGAGCAGAATGGTAGAACTTGACGATATTGCCCTTGCCGTCCAGCGCCTTGAACAGCGCCTCGGAGAGCTGGGTGCCGAGCTCGAAATTGTTGGAGGTAACATTGACGTCGACATTGTCGTGCTTCGAGCCGTCGAGCGAGATCACCGGAATGCCGGCCTCGGCAGCCATGGCGACCTGGTCGCCGACCTGGGCCGGATCGGTCGAGATCAGCACGATGGCGTCGGCCTTGGCGTTGACCGTGTCTTCCATGCGCGAGGCGAGCTGGCCGAAATCATTGCGGGTGTCGATGATGGTGACATCCCAGCCGCGCTTTTCGCCTTCCGCCTTGAAGCTCTGCGCCATCTCGTTGGTCGGGATCGAGCTGATATAGGGCGTAAGGATCGTGACGTCGGTCGCAAGCGCCGCGGTGGAGCCGGCAAGCGTCAGCGCGAAGGCTGCAAGTGTGGACTTGATCATTTTCATTCTACTGTTCCTCTTCCTTGTTTGATTTTTCATGCGTGACCCGTTAGCGGAGCGGGTCGCCCGTTTCGATGATTCCGATGGGTTTCAGTGCGTCGATTGCCTTGGTATAGGCCTCGAACATGCGATCATAGCGCCGCGCGCGCTTCGGGTCGGGCTCGAAGATGGTCTGCACCGAGGTCATGGCCGGAACGGCCTCCGCGATCGTCGGAAACGCGCCGACGCCGACGGCGGCCATGATGCCCGCGCCAAGGCAGCCAACGTCATTATAGGAGAAGCGGTGGAGGGCCACGCCGAGGCAATCGGCGCGGATTTGGCTCCATAGATCCGACCGCGCCCCGCCGCCGCCGTAAAGCAGCCAGTCGGGACGATAACCCGCCGCCTCGGTCAGCGCATTGAAAAGCTGCCTGGCCGAGAGCGCGACGCCCTCCAGCACCGCGAGCGCGAATTCCGGCCCGCCGGTGCGGCTGTCGAGGCCGATGAAGGAGCCGCGGATATCGGCATCCCACAACGGCGCGCGCTCGCCTTCCAGATGCGGCAGGAACAGGATCGGCCGGCCGTCGCGATCGGCCTTTGCGGCCAGTTCGGCAACGTCTCCGGGTTCCATGCCGACCGTACGGCTCCACCATCTGAGCGAATCCGCGCCGCTCTGGGTCGGGCCGGCATTGACGACCAGATCATCAACCGTGGCGAAGGTGACGACGCCCGGCGCGCCGATGCGCCTTGACCCGGCCAGTGCCAGAATTTCGCTGGTGCCGCTGACATACATGCCCTGGCCTGCGCGGAACACGCCGCAGCCGAACAGATTGCCCCAGGCATCCATGGTGCCGACAATCACCGGCACACGGCGGGCTTGGCTGCCGAGCTGCATCTCGCCGGCGATATCGGTGAAGAAGCCGAGCGGTGGTAGGCGTTCGGCGGCGCCCTCGACGCGGCCGATCAGCGGATCGATATAGGTGAGATCGAGGCCGACATGGCCGAAGGACGCGATCGGATCGGCAACCGCCGTCCCGGTCAGCCGCAGCAGGCAGTAATCCTTGGGCGACAGCACGTAGCGGGTCTTCTCCCAGAGATCGGGATGATGTTTTTGAAACCACATCATCTTGGCAAGTGCGTGGCTGGCGCCGATCGGCATTTCCGCGCCCCACCAGGCCTTCTTGTCCTCTGCCGAAATCGTCCGGTCCAGCGCCTCGGCCTCGCGCGCGGCGCGCACGTCCTGCCAGACGATGGCAGGCGCCAGCGGGTTGCCCGCCGCATCCACGAACACATCGGTATTGACCTGGCTGCAAAGCCCGACGGCGACCACGCGATCGGGATCGCGGCCGACGAGAAGCCCGTCAATCGCATCACGCACGCCATCGAGCCAATGCTGCGGGTCCTGCTCCACGATGCCCGGGCCGGGCCGTTCCGTCGGATAGTTCCGGCTCCAGTGATCGACAACCGCGCCGCCGAGCGTGAACAGCCCGGCCTTGACGGCGGTCGAGCCGATATCGAAGCCGATCACATAGGCATCGTCACGCATCGAGGCCGCTCCTCAGATCACGCAGCAGCACTCTGAGCGCATCGCCACCGGTTAGCGCCGCGCGCAGCACCTGCGAGCCGACGATGACGCCATCCGCGCCGAGCTCCATCGCCTGGCGCGCCTGCCGGCCGCCGGAAATGCCGAAACCGAGAAGGATCGGACGACGCGCGCCCGCCGCGCGCAATTGCGCGATGCGGTCCGCATTGCCGGTATCGAGCGTTTCGCGCGGGCCAGTCGCGCCCGCATGGGCCTGCAACATGATGTAGAAGCCGGCGTTTTGCGCGCGTTCCATGGCCATATCGTTCAAAGGCAGCGAGACAAACGGCGAGAGCGCTACGTTATTTTCGGCGGCGGCGCGCTCCAGCCTTACCGCAAGCGGATCGCCCTGCTCCGCGACCACCAGAAGGCTGTCGAGGCCGCGCCAGAGGTCTTTCTCATGAAGTCCGGGATGCGCCGGATCGGCATAGGTCATCAGCAGCGCGCGCGGCGGGTTTTGGAATTTCGCCAGCCGCTCCAGCACGGCATCGAGGTCCGTCCGCCAGCGGCCGCGATCGGCGCGCAGCATTGACTGGCGCACATCCGGGCCGTCGAGGAACGGATCGGGCGAGGCCATGCCGATCTCGATCACGTCAACGCCCTCGCCGGCATAGATGTCCAGAAGGTCCGGGGAGACCTGCCGATCCCCCAGCGGGAAGTAGCAGCTCAAAAGCGGCCTTTCCGGCAAGGCGCGACCGCGCGTCCTCGTTTCCTCGATCTCTGTTCCGGCATTCATCGCCAATCTGCCTTCCTGCGCATTTTCCGTTCTCGCGTCATTGCGGGGGAAGATGCGGCAATGTCATGCGATTGTCATCCCGCGCGCAGGGTTTCAGCCGCATCAGAAGGTGATTTATGCAGGATGTGGATAAGACGCGCGGCCTTCAGTGCCGGCTCTTGCTGTCCTCGGACGGTAGGGCGTCGAACAGGACGCGATAGGCGGAGGAGAAGCGGCCGAGATGGCGCATGCCGACGCGGCGGGCGGCATCGCTGGCCGACAGCCCCTCCTGGACGATCAGCCGCCGGGCTTCCTCCATGCGAATCCGGGTCAGCATTTCATAGGGAGTCTTCTGGTAGTGGCGCTGAAAGCCTCCATACAGCGCCCGCTCCGAAACGCCGATCTCCCAGGCCACCGCCGACATCGACAGCCGTTCGCCGAAGCGTGCGTGAAACAGGTCCATCACCCGTTTCACATGGCGCGGCGTGGCGCTCAGGCGGTCGGGCACGACGGACTGTCCGTTCAGATAGGGAATATTGCCCAAAATCAGATCGATGATGCGATCGGTGATCGCCTCGCGGTGCGGATCGTCCGCGTCGCCGCCCTCGGAAAGATCGGCCGCCAGCACCCGAAACGCCTCCAGGAGACGCCGTCCATGCGCGGTTTGCAGATCGATCAGCGGGTCGAACACCGGCGCCTCGGCCTTGGCGCGATGGGTGAGCCGTGCGATCCGCTGTTCCAGCCGACAGCGGTCGATCTGAAGCATCCATTGCCGGGTAGCCGCCTGCCAGCGCGAACGGAACCGCGGCCCGGGCGACAAGAGCAGCGCCTGACCGGGGGCGGAATTGATCTCCTCCTTGCCGAAGTCGATACGCACCCCGCCGCTCAGCGGCATTTCCAGCATGTAGAATTCCTCGAAGCCATGGGCGCTGACCTCGATCTCGGCGCCATATTCGAGGCGGTTGAAGGCCCCGCAGGCCGTCTTCACGGCATGGTGGCGGAAGCCGACCTCGCGGCCGGCATAGACCTCGAGGCGATGATCGCAGAACGACCGGGTCATGTAGTGTTCGGCTTCGAGCGGGTCGCTCGCTCGATAGCTCACGGTGTTCTCGAAGTCCAAAACCGCCCCCTCCAGGACATGCGGCCCCCTGCCGCGGCGAACGAGGATATTGAAACAATTCGTGGCATCAAGTCCACCGTGGGGCGATGGTCGCGGCTGGGGCAGCGTGATGCCGGAAAATGGCCATGAGGGGCGTGAGGCCGCCACGCTCTAAACCTATTGAGGAAGCCTATCCCGTTTTTTCGGCGTCATGCTCGGGCCTGTCCCGAGCATCTAAGCACACATCAACACGACAGGCGTCTCGGACGAGACCAAAACAAAGCCCTTCCAGACCGCCTACGCCACTGGCGCTGAACCGTGGTTAGATCCTCGGCACAAGGCCGAGGATGACGTCCGTAAAGAGGGCAGGCTTTCTGCTGTTCGAGGGACGGAGAAGTTCATCCCCTTCCTCGCCTCTTATGCCGCGAGCCTTGTCAGATAGGTGTCCGCCTCTTCGGGAACCGCGAACCACGGGAAGAAGTCGCGCGGATCGTTGAAGCCGTTGGCGATGCGTTTTGCCAGTTCAGGATAGGCCTGGGCCGAGCCCATGATGTTGAGCACATGGGGCGGCGGCGGGGCGAGAAGCGCGTTGGTCCAGCCGACCACGAACTGCGCGTAGGCCCAATAAGCCTCGAAGGTGGCGACCATGAAGGCCTCGTCGAAGGCCTTGTCGCCATGGGCGAGGATCGCGTCGAGATAGCATTTCGCCGCCTTGGAGGCATTGTTCGACCCCTGCCCCGTGATCGGATCGTTGAGGCAGACGGCATCGGCCATACCAAGCACGATCGCTCCGGACGGCAGACGCCCGACCGGCTTGCGCACCGTGGGCGGAAACGCGCCGGCGAGAATGCCGTTGTCGTCGGTGAGCGCCATATCCGTGTTGCGCTCGGCTTCCCATGGCAGGAAGGTGTCGAGAATCCATTTCGACTTCGCCAGATGATCCTCCGGCGACACCACGCCCTTCCAGCAATCCATCGGCCCGCCGGGAATGCCCTCGAACACCATGATGTCGCACGGGCCCGTGGTCGTCAGCGCCGGGAAGGTGAAATATTCGCCGACCGTGGGGATGAGGTTGAAGCTGACCGCCGAATGATCGGGGCGCGGGGCCATGCCGGTCACATAGGTCAGCGCCAGCGCGCGCTGCGGCCTGTCATACGGCGATCGCTCGGCATCGCGCTCGAACATCCTGGCGATGTCGCCCTTGCCGGCGGCGACGATCACGAGATCGCTTTCCTTCGCATAGGTTTCGAGATCATCGAGACTTGCGTCATGAATGACCATGTCGCCGCCGAGGCGGGTGAATTCCTTCATCCAGCGCGGGATTTTAAGCCGTTGGTCGACGCTCTGGGCATAGCTGTCGAGCTTGCCGTTCCAGTCGATCGCCTTCACGCCCGGCGCATCCGGCGCGGGCACGGTGAAGTTTATGGAATCGACTGTCGGGCATTCGGCCTCCCAGAAATTGATGCCGAGATCGCGCTCGTTCTGGAGTGCTGCATCAAACATGCACTGGCTGGAAAGGACCTTGCCCTTTTCGATCTCCTCGCCGGTGCGGTTCTGCACGATGCGCACTGCGTGGCCAGCCTTCAGAAGGCCGATGCCGAGCTGGAGGCCGGACTGGCCGCCGCCGACAATGGTGAAATGTTTCGTCATGTCATTCCCCTTTTCGTGGATTGTTTGTTGTTGCGGTGTCAGTCCATCAGCAGCGGGATCGCCGGTTCGGCCTGTTCCGGTCCCATCGCCGTATAGCCGCCGTCGACGCGGATATCCGTGCCGGTGATGAAGCTCGCGCTGTCGGAGAGCAGGAAGGCGACCGCCTCGCCGACCTCATCCGGGCTGCCGGTGCGGCCGAGCAGGTGGAAGGGCCTGGCGACGCTGTCGGCCTTGGCGCGGGTGTCGTGGGTCAGTTCCTGCATGATGTTCGACCATGTCCAGCCGGGCGAGACCGCGTTGACGCGAATGCCGTCGGGCGCGAGATCCATCGCCTGGTTGCGCGTCAGTTGCAGGATCGCGGCCTTGGAGACCGGATAGACCCAGCGCCCGGTCTGGGCGACGCGGGCCGAGATCGAGCCGAAATTGACGATCGCGCCCTTGTTTTTCGCGAGATGCTCGCGCGCGGCCTGCATCAGCATGACGGAGCCGACAATGTTGACGTCCAGGGCTGCGAGCCAGTCGGCGCGCTTGGTCTCCGCGCCCTCGTCCAGATAGGTGCAGGCGACGTTGACGAGATAGTCGAGCCGGCCGGTCGTCTCGACCGTTTTTGCCACCAGCGCGGCGATCTCATCGTCCTTGGTGATGTCGGTGGCGATGAAGCGCGCACCGGTGGCCGCCGCCGCCTTTTCGCCGGCCTCGGCATTGATATCGGCGATCACGACGTTGATGCCGTAGCCCGCGAGCACCGTTGCGATGCCCTGCCCGATCAGCGTCGCGCCGCCGGATATGATGGCGGTCTTTCCGTTCATACCTTTCATGATGGCTTCCCCTTGATTGTTGTGACGGATGAAATTTCAGACCGGCGATGACGCCAGGCAGGTCGTCAGGAAGGCGCCGTCGCCATAGAGCAATGGCGGGGCCTCGCCGTCGGCGCAGCGGGTCGCCTCGACCCTGCCGATCAGGATCATGTGGGTGCCGAAGGTAACGCTCTCCGCCAGCCGGCAATCGAAGCTCACGGCGGCATCGGCCAGCACCGGCGCGCCGGTTTCCGCGATGCCCCAGTCGCCGACCGAAAACCGGTCCTCGCGCTGATGGCCGGTGCGGCCCGCAAAGGTTTCGGCAACCGCACGCTGGGCTGTCGCCAGCACGTTGACGGCGAAGACGCCGCGCTGTTCGACCACCGCGGCAATCGAGGTCTCGCGATTGACGCAGGCGACAAGCGAAGGCGGATCGGTCGACAGCGAACAGACCGCCGTCGCGGTGATCCCGCAGCGCCGCCCTTCGGCATCCAGCGATGTGATGATGGTCACGCCGCCGGCAAGTCGACGCATGCCGGCACGGAAGAGTCCGCTTCCCATATTTTCGTTCCCGCGATTACGAATGGATTTCCCATTCATTTTATGTTTAAATTAATCATCCGCCGAACTTGACGAACCGCAATCCGGATTGCGCAACGCCTTGTCCGTTTTCGGCAGACGTGCCTTGTTTTCGATTGGGAAGCCCCCGATGATCGCTGCGCATGCCACACCTTTGAAGCATCACGGACTTGTCGACACCAGAAGCGTCGACGAGGCGCGCGACGCGATCGGCCGCATCTTCTGTCCCCATTTCCTGAGCGTGCGCGACCGGCGCGCCGACGGGTTTCACGCGATCCACAACGCCGTCGAACAGTCTGGCTATTCGGTGAACTTCGTCGCCTATGGCGCGGAGGTTGAAATCGATCCGGGCGAGCTTTCCGATTTCTTTCTGCTGCAGCTTCCGGTCCACGGCGCTGCCCATGTGCGTTGCGGCACGCGGGTGACGGAGGCCGAGGCCGGCCGGCGCGCATCGCTGCTGTCGCCGACGCTCGCCTCGCGCATGGTCTGGCGCCAGAATTGCGAAAAGCTGATCGTGCTGATGCGCCGCCGCGTCGTCGAGGATTTCTTCGAGACGCTGACCCATCGCGCGGCGGCGCCGCTCGAATTCGAGCCCGGCGTCGATTTGACGACGCCGGTGGGTGCCAGCGTCCTGTCCCATGCCCGACTGTTGTTCGAGGCGGCCGAGGGCGGCGCGGCGCTGCCGGATTCCTACCGCGTCATGCTGCGCGACGGGCTACTCTCGCTGCTCCTGACGGGGCTGGAGAACAACCGCTCCGCGATGCTGCATGCGCCGGCGGCCGCGGCGGGGCCGCTATCGGTGCAGAAGGCCGACGACTTCATCCAGACGCATGCGGCCGATACGATCGCGATGGCGGATATCGCCGCCGCCGCCGGCCTGCCGCTGCGCACCCTGCAGGATGCCTATCGCAAGGCCCGTGGCCACACCCTGTCCGACGGCGTGCAGAAGGCCCGGCTGCAGAAATTGCGCGAGCTTCTGCTCAAGCCCGGCCCCGGGCTTTCCGTCGCCGACGCCGTTCTGGCTTCGGGTTTCGGTCATCTCGGCCGCGCCGCCTCCGTCTATCGCACGACCTATGGCGAAAGCCCCTCCGAAACGCTCCGGCGGGTGCGGTCGGCCTGAACGCGGCCGCGGCTAAGGCCTGAGCGTTCCAGCAGCCAGTCGGCAAGCGCTCTGGCGGCGCGGCGGTCCATGCCGTGCTGGGACAGCGCCAGATAATAGACGGAAGCGTGGTCGATGCGGATATCGGAGAGGCGCACCAGCTCACCGCGCGCGAGATAGGGCTCGATCAGCGCCTCCCGGCAAAGCGCAACGCCGAGCCCGCTCAGCGCCGCATCGCAGATCAGCGCCGAGCCGGAGAAGAACAGCCGCCGCCCCTCGCCGTCCGTCGTCGCCTCAATGCCGGCGGCCGACAGCCATGTGCGCCACATCCGCATATCCTCGTCATGCAGCAACGTGGCGCGGGCGATATCGGCTTCGCGTCTGATGTTATGGCGGGCCTGGTAGGACGGCGCGCAGACCGGGATCGCCGCTCCGGCTATGATCGGCTCAGCGCCCTCGGGAATATGCCCGTCCAGCGAAAAGCCGATCATGAGATCGGGCTCCGGGCTCACCGGCTGGTCTGAAATATGCTCCTGAACGTAGACGGAAACATCCGGATGCTCCGCCATGAAGGCTTCGATTTCAGGCAACAGCCAGTTGGGAATGACGAAGCGCAGCGCGGCGATCGAAACCGGCAGTTTCTCGCGCATGGTCAGCCGGTCGATCTCGTGGCGGATCGCGCCGAAGCTCTCGTTGATGACCAGCGCGAGGCTGTCGCCCGCCTCCGTCAGCGCCGTCTGCCGTCCGTCGCGGCGCATCAGGCGAATGCCGGCCCAGTCCTCGATCTGCTTCAACTGGTGGCTGACGGCGGAGTGGGAGACATTCAGCGCCCGCGCTGTCGCCGTCACCGATCCGCTCTGGTGGAAGGCTTCCAGCGTCTTCAGCGCCCTCAGCGGCGGCAAGCGATCCTGGGCCATGTCGGTCTCTCCCGGCTCATGCAAAAATATGTTAGATTTATAGACGAGAAGGGGAAATTTTGTACTTTTTTTGTCGAATTTCTCACCGTAGCCTGTCGTTGATATGTTTTTCAGCTCTGCCGTTTTTGAAGGCATGGCAAACCGGCCGGAGGCACCGAGGATGACCAAAGCGACAATGGGCGACCGCGCGACACTCCGGTTGGCGATGGCGCAGATGTGCTCGTCGAACACCCATGCGCGCAATATCGAGATCGTCACCGGACTTGCCGCCGAGGCCCATGCGGCGGGCGCGGAACTTCTGGCACTTCCGGAGGCGTCCGGCATGGTCAATAAAGATGTCGCTTCCGCCCGCCTTTCCGTCACCGACGAGGCGCGCGATCCGTTCATTGCCGCCTGCCGCGAGCTTGCGGCGAAATACGGGCTGTGGATCCACACCGGCTCGACGCCGCTTGCCGGCGCCGATGGCGGCCGGTTCTCCAACACCAGCCACCTGATCGACGGCAGCGGCGCGATCGTCTCACGCTACGACAAGATCCACCTTTTCGACGTCGATCTGCCGGGCGAGGTCTCGCGCCGCGAGTCCGACCGCTATGCCCCGGGCGGCGAGGCTGTGCTCGCCGAAACGCCGTGGGGGCCGTTCGGCATGTCGGTCTGCTACGATGTGCGCTTCCCGCATCTCTACCGCGATTACGCCCATGCCGGCGCGACGATCCTGTTCATCCCGTCCGCCTTCGCGATATCGACGGGCGAGGCGCACTGGCCGACGCTGCTGCGCGCCCGCGCCATTGAGAACGGCTGCTATGTCGTGGCGGCGGCCCAGTGCGGCCATCACGATGACGGGCGGGAAACCTGGGGCCAGTCGATGATCGTCGACCCATGGGGCACGATCGTGGCAGACATGGACAAGCGCATCGGGCTTGCGGTCGCCGATCTCGACCTTTCGAAGGTGGAAGCGACCCGCCGCTCCATCCCGTCGCTCGCAAATGAGCGCGACTACAGGTTTGAACCGGCGGCGATGCGCCGGGGGCGGCAGACCGCCTGAAGCATCGCGACAGCATCGTCAGCAAAATGGCGGGCAAACGGCGCGCCACAAGAAACGAATTTCAGAGGGATCGCACATCATGTTGAAACGCAGAACGCTACTGACGACCGCCATGCTTGCGCTCGGCGCGGGCGTATCGCCGCTGGCCACGGCCCCGGCCTTCGCGCAGGAGGACACGCGACCGGATTTCGCCTTTGCCGTCGACAATCTGTGGTCGACGCTCGACCCGGTGATCGGCCTT
Organism: Martelella mediterranea DSM 17316; assembly: GCF_002043005.1. NCBI lineage: Bacteria > Pseudomonadati > Pseudomonadota > Alphaproteobacteria > Hyphomicrobiales > Aurantimonadaceae > Martelella > Martelella mediterranea. The sequence continues at coordinate 4,464,367 of NZ_CP020330.1, forward strand.
TCGACCACCGGCGGCCGGGTCTACGGCAATGTCTTCGACACGCTGGTGAAGCGGAACTATTTCGAGGACCCTGAAGGCAACACCATCATTCCCGGTCTCGCCACGAGCTGGGAACAGGTGACGCCAACCACCTGGCGGCTGCACCTGCGCGAAGGGGTGACCTTCCAGAACGGCGATCCGATGACCGCCGAGGACGTCGCCTTCTCGCTGTCCGAGGAGCGCCTGTGGGGCGAGGAACCGCTGGCGCCGCGCGGCAAGAATTACGCCCGCGGCCTCGTCGGCGTCACCGTCGTCGATGACTATACGGTTGACCTGGAGACCGCCTTTCCCGACCCGACCTTCATCAACCGTCTGACGACGCCGATCGGCTACGTTCTGCCGAAGGACTATTATGAAAGCGTCGGCACCGAGGCCTTCGGCCAGAAGCCGATCGGAACCGGCCCTTACATGATCACGGATTTCGACCCCTCCGACCATGCCGTGGCCGTCGCCTATGACGATTACTGGGACGGCGCGCCGCCGCTCAAAAGCGTGACCTGGAAGATCGTCCCGGAATTCTCGACCCGCTATGCCGGCCTCGTCTCGGGCGACTACGACCTGATCATGAGCGTTCCGATCGACCAGATGGACGCGGTTGAAGCCACCGACGGCATTCATCTGATCGTCGATCAGATCGGCAATTATCCGATGTTCGCCTTCAACACGCTCACCATCGAAGGCATGGACGACAATCCGCTGGTGGACGCCAATCTGCGCAAGGCGATGGTGATGGCGATCGACCGCGACGCCATTACCGAGGCGCTGTGGAACGGCATGACGTTCACGCCGACGCCGTTCAACTTCCCGGAATACGGCCCCTATTTCGACCCCGACCGCAAGGCGACCTATGGCTATGATCCGGAACGGGCGGCCGAGTTCCTGGAAGAAAGCGATTACGAAGGCCAGACGCTGACCTGGAATATTGTCCGCGGTTTCTACCCGAACTACGAGGCGGCGGCCGAATACATGGTCGAGATGTGGCGCGACCTGGGCATCAATGTCGAGCTCAACATCGTCGATAACTTCTCGCTCGCCTATCAGCGCCCGTTCCACATGCTCAACATGTCGATGTCATCCGAGTTCACCGGCGACCCCTACCGTCCGCTGTGGCTGGACTGGGGCCCGTCGTCAAGCCGCGTCACCGCCGCCCACCGCACCTGGACCCCGACCGAGGCTTTCCTGGAGGATGGCGAGCGGTTCGAGCGGGCGCAAACCTTCGAGGACAAGAATGCCGCCTATCTCGATCTGGTGAAGGACTGGGAAGACGTCACGCCGGGCATGTATCTGTGGCGCAACGTCCAGACCTTCGCCATGAGCGACAAGTATGAGTGGGACCCGGGCAGCTCGCAGCTGACGATCTTCACCAGCGACTTCCTGACGATCGAACCCTAGGAAACGCCGGTGGCTGACAGTCAGACCGACCTGCTCGAAATCCGCGGCCTGACCATAGCGCTGCCGGAGGGAGCGGACCGCGACCATGCGGTCCGTGCCCTCGACCTTTCGATCCGGCGGGGCGAATGCGTCTGTCTCGTCGGCGAAAGCGGCTCGGGCAAATCGATCACCGCGCAAGCCCTGCTCGACATGCTGCCGCGCGGGCTGAAGAAGACCGAAGGCAAGATCGTGTTCGAGGGCGCGCCGCTTCCCGTCGGCGACCGGGCGGCGATGCGCCGCATCAGGGGAGACCGGATCGGCCTGATCTTTCAGGAGCCGGCGGCCACGCTCGATCCGGTGATGACGGTCGGAAAGCAGATCGAGGAACTGCTGCAGGTCCATGGCTTGCGCCCGGCCCGGGCGCGCCGCAATCGCGCCCTGGAGATGATCACGGCCGTGCGGCTTGCCGATCCCGAGCGCATCCACAAATCCTATCCGCACCAGCTTTCCGGCGGTCAGGCCCAGCGGATCGCGATCGCCATGGCCCTGGCGCTGAAGCCGGCGCTCTTGATCGCCGACGAGCCGACGACCGCGCTCGACGTGACCACGCAGGCGGAAATCCTGACGCTGATCCGCGAGCTCCAGCACGAATTCCAGGCCGGCCTGCTGTTCATCACCCACGACCTTTCGGTCGTCGCCGATATCGCCGACCGGGTTATGGTGATGCGCGAGGGCGAGATCGTGGAAACCGGCATGCGCGATGCCATCTTCGAAAAGCCCGGCCATCCCTACACGATCCGACTGCTGGAAAGCCTGCCCAAACCGGGCGCCAAAGCCGCAGGGCCGGACAAGCCGGTGGTGCTGGAAGCGCGCGATATCGCCATCACCTATCATCAGCGCGACGGTGTTTTCGGCAACCGCGCCATCGAGGCCGTGCGCGGCGTATCGCTTGTCCTGAAACGCGGCGAGACCCATGGCCTTGTCGGTCAGAGCGGATCGGGCAAATCGTCGCTGGTGCGCGGCATCCTTCAGCTCGAGCCGCTCTCCGGCGGGACGGTGCTTCTCGATGGCACCGATATCACTGCAACCGGCATGACGCGGGCCATGCGCAAACGCATCCAGCTTGTGCAGCAGGACCCTTTCAGCGCGCTCAACCCGCGCCAGAAGGCCGGGTGGAGCGTTGCCGAGGGCGCGCTGATCCATGGCGCGACCCGGAAGCAGGCAGCCGAACGCGCCCGCGCGATGCTTGCGCTGGTCGGTCTGCCGGAACAGGCCTTCGACCGTTTTCCGCATGAATTTTCCGGTGGTCAGCGCCAGCGGCTCTGCATTGCCCGCGCGCTGGTGGTGGAGCCGGAAATTCTTGTGGCCGACGAGGCGATCTCGGCGCTCGACGTCTCGATCCAGGCGCAAATCCTGGCGCTGTTCGCCTCGCTGCAAAAGAAGCTCGGCTTCGCCATGCTGTTCGTGACCCACGACCTGCGCGTCGCCGCCTCGATCTGCGACGCCGTGACGGTGATGTATCACGGCGAAGCGGTGGAACAGGGACCGGCCTCGACGGTGCTGGTGATGCCGGCCCATGATTATACGCGCACGCTGCTTGAGGCGGTTCCCGACCGCGCCGGTCGCGCGACATCGTCGCTTTCGCACGCCGCACGCGTCACTGCCACGGGAGGCGATCCTTCATGACCCGGGTCATCCTGTTTCGCATTCTGCGCTCACTGGCGACGCTGCTGATCGCGGTGACGATCGTGTTCTTCTTCATTCGCCTGTCGGGAGACCCGGCGCAGGCGCTCGCCCCGCCGGATGCGCCGCCCGAAGTGGTGGAGGCCTATCGCGTCAAGCTGGGGCTCGACAAGCCGCTGCCGGTTCAATACGCCAATTACGTTCTCGGCCTGTTTCAGGGCGATTTCGGCTATTCGATCCACACTGGCAAATCCTCGCTGACGCTGTTTCTCGAACGGCTACCGGCGACCCTGATGCTGGGCGGAACGGCGCTTGCCATCGCGGTGATCTTCGGCATTTCCATCGGCGCGGTCGCAGCCCTCAACCGCAACAGTTTCATCGACCGGCTGGTGATGGGCTTTTCCGTCTTTGCCTTCGCCATGCCGAACTTCTTCTTCGGCCTCGTGGTGATCCTGACGGGCGCGCTGGTCTTCGGCGTCTTCTTCGGCGCGGCGGCGAACGGCCAGATTTCGCTGCTTCTGCTGCTGCCGCCGGCGGCAACGTTGGGGCTTGCCTCGATGGGCGCCTTCGCCCGGTTCACGCGCTCCTCGCTGCTGGAGACGATCAACCAGCCCTTCATGATGGCGCTTGAGGCGCGCGGCGTGCCGGCATCAAGGCGGCTGTGGCGGCATGCCGCGCCCAATGCGGCCATTCCGATCGTCACCATGCTTGGCCTCAGCCTCGGCAGTCTGGTCGCCGGCGCGGTGGTAACGGAGCAGGTCTTCGCATGGCCGGGCGTCGGGCAATTGCTGGTGCGCTCGGTCGCCACCCGCGATATCGCGGTGGTGCAGTTCCTGGTGCTGGCCGTTACCTTCTCGATGACCTTCGCCAACCTCGCGGTCGATATCCTCTATTCGTTTCTCGATCCCCGAATCCGGAGGGCTGCGTCATGAGGACCTTCCGCGATATGCCGCTTGCGGTGCGCATCTCCATCGGCTTCGTCATCCTGTTCGTGCTGTTCGCCCTGTTCGGCGGCTTCCTGACGCCCTATGATTTCCGCCAGACCTCGCTGCTCGACCGGTTCGAGCCGCCGGTCTTTCTCGGCGGCACGTGGGACCACGTGCTGGGCACCGACGGGCGCGGGCGCGATCTGCTGGCCCGCCTTGCCATGGGCGCGAAGGTAACGCTGCTGGTCGCCATTTTCGGCACGCTGATCGGCGCGGTGTTCGGCTCGCTTCTGGGCCTGATCGCCGGCGGGCGGCGCGGCAAGGCGGATACGCTGATCATGATGGCGGTCGATGTCCAGGCCTCCGTGCCGATCATCATCATCGCGCTCTTCGTGCTGGCGCTGTTCAAGAGCAGCCTGTTGCTGATCGTGATCATGGTCGGCTTCAGCGGTTGGGAGAATTATGCCCGTCTGGTGCGCGCCTCCACGCTTTCGGTGCGCGAACGCGGCTATGTCACGGCCGAAAGGGTCCTCGGGGCGTCGCCCGCGCGGATTTATCTGCGCTATATCCTGCCCAATATCTTCAACGTCATTCTGGTGCAGTTCACCATCAACCTGCCGCTGACGGTGCTGCTGGAAACGGCGCTCAGCTTCCTCGGCCTCGGCGTCCAGCCGCCGATGACCAGCCTCGGCCAGATCATGAGCGACGGGCGCGACCGGCTCCTGACGTCGTGGTGGCTAACCATGTTCCCCGGCGCCATCATCTTCTTCCTGGCGCTGTCGGTTTCGATCGTCGGCGACTGGCTGCGCGACCAGCTTGATCCGACGCTGCGCAATGCCGGCCGTCGGGGAACCTGAACCGCCCTACCCTTCCGACAAACGAATGAAAGAGACAATCATGCTGATCGACGCTCTCGCCACGGGTCGGGGTCTCCCCGCCATCGAACCGAAACGCTTCGACAATTCGCGCCTGAGCGGCGTCTACCGGTCGCAACATCCGCAGAGCTACTGGAGCAACGGCCTGTTTCCCGCCGGCTTCCGGCTGACGCTGACCATGCGGTTTGCCGAGAATTTCCTCGCCTATGAAGGCGTCAACGACACCAATCCCGACAAGCTCTATATCAACAAGTTCGATGCCACGCTCGATGACAAGCCGGCGCCGATCGAGGGCAATGCCCGCTACAATGAAGTGCGCATCCGCCAGCTCGGCAGCCACGAATTCCAGGTGCTGGAACAGCTCGATGGCGACGTCATCATCGGCCAGTACTGGTGCTTTTCCGAGGACGCCTCGACCCTGATGCGCTGGGGCGTCGGCAAGGCCCCCGATGGCGCTTCCAAGGCGTTCTTCGAGACCTTCGGCCGCGTCGGAGACTGATGCCGGCCTGAGAGATTCATGAGCAAAATCCGCCACTTTTAATCAATGGCGCATCCTGTCGCAGAGCCCGGAAATACCAAAAAAAGTCCTGCCTGCGGCGGCTTTGCTTATAATTTCCCTGATCAAACCGGATATAACGCGTATTGTCATATGAAGTACCGCTAAAGTGGCGGCCCGGGGGGACAATACGCATGAACAGGTCTGACACTCGGAAAGCGGCGGAGCGTCCCGCAGACCGGAAACGGATGAAATGGATCGCCTCGTCGATCCTGTTCCAGTCCACAGCCCTTGCCGGAACGCTTGCCGGCGTTCCGCTGCCACTCTATTCGCGCGGATATACCCGCGCCTATGCGGCGGTGACGTGCGATCCGTCCTCGGTAAGGACCGAAACGGGTTCAAACATAGACAAAAGCCAGTTTGAGAGCAGAAAAAGCGATATCTATTCTCAGACAATCAGTTGCACGATTTCTTCCGGGACTTTGACCACAACGCAATATGCCTATAGCGGCACCTATATGGCGCTGATCAATCCAGGCGATGGCGGCGGCAGCGATACATACCGCGGTGCGGTCTATGGCGTGCACTCCAACTGGGGCTGGGCCGGTTTTAGTGTGAACGTCACGAATAACGCGACGATTACGGTTACCGAGGCCGCAGACACTTCTTTGCTGTTTGCGCCGGGATATAGCATTCCCTACAGCAATCTGCGTATCGGCAAGACCCAGTCCAACGGGCTGAATGCCGTGTCGCTCGGCGCGCTTAACTGGAGCGGGACTGACACGAACAAGGAAACCGGTGGGGGCGATGGCGGCATTGTTTCGATCGTCAGTTCCGGGGATGTCTCAAGTTCGGTTGGCGGCGGCATTTTTGCCCTCTCGCAAGGAGGGAGCACTCGAGATTCTCACGATAAAGACGGTAGCGCAGGTCGGGGTGGAAGGGTTTCCGTTCATTCAACGGGAACGGTGTCCGGTGCCACTTTCGGTATTGCAGCGCTTAGTCTTGGCGGCCCGGCCACCTATTCAGGTTCGGGTGATTACACCTCGAGCGGATATGCCTACTCTGTTTCGGTCTATACCTCGAAATCCGTTTATGCCACCAAAAGCGGACCGGCCATTCTGGCCGCGTCCTATGGCGGCAATACGCCCTACAACACGAATAGCTTCGCTACAGGCGCCGGCGGCGATGGCGGCGGCAGCAGTTCCGGCGATGTAGAAAATCCCAATGCGACGGCTGCCAGAGTGCAGGTCGGTTCAGCGCAAACGCCAATGGCCGGCAAGATCACCACTCAGTCTGCCGGTGCGATTTACCTTGGGGCCGTCAATCAGAGCGTTCAGCTAACCCGGAAAACCGGTGCGGCGATCATGGCGATCTCGCGATCGGGCGATGGCCTGCCGGGTGGCGGCAAGAAGGCGATGGAAGGCTTCAACGCAAATCCGGTTGCCGTGACGGTCTACGGGGCGTCCTCGACCCTGCTTCAGACCCAAGGCGATTACTCTCCCGGTATTCTCGCCGTGAGCCAGGGCGGAACGTCGTACGAAAGTACAAAGGATGGCCGCGAAGCGCCGGGGGGCACTGGCCTTAACGCCAATGTCGAACTGACCGGCGGCGGGCAGATTATAACCCACGGAGATACCTCAAGCGCCATTATCGCCCAGTCTCTGGGTGGCGGTGGGTCATCGACCTACAAGGGCGAGAACGGATGGGGCGGAGCGGCATGGGACGTGACCGTAACCAATGATTTCGGTATCACCACATACGGCGACCATTCGCACGGCATTATCGCGCAATCTGCATCTGCGGCAGATGGCGGAGGTATTTATACGAATTCAGATGGTCGGACGCTCACCTGGGGCGATACGAGCGCAAACGGATCGACCAGCCGTGACGTTACCGTAACCAATACGGGTAATATCACGGTCCATGGTATCGATTCCCATGGCATCGTGGCGCAATCGATCGGCGGGGGCGGGGGATTGCTGCAATCTGCAGGAACCGTGCCAACAACGAGCCTGTCACAGGGATCTGCGATTTCAAACCCCGAAGATGGTCAGACGGTCGGAGGGCAAAATGCAGGCTCGGTGCCGGGCAGTGTTACGGTCACCAACAAGGGCAATATCTCGACCTATGGCGGTTATGCCGGTGCGAAAACCGCGGCCAGCAGCTCCGACCAGACGGAACTTGGCGGCGGCATCGCCATTCTCGCCCAGTCGATCGGTGGCGGCGGCGGCACCAACAGCGGCACCGGCGCGACGGGCGCGATCGGATCGGGCGAAAGCTCGAGTTCGGCAGTCAAGAGCAGCAGTGACAGCGCCATACCCGGCAGCAATGGCGGCACGGTTGATGTTCACAATTACGGCAATCTGACCACAACCGGCTCGGAGGCGCACGGCATCGTCGCCCAGTCGATCGGCGGCGGCGGCGGCCAGGGGCGCAACAAGAAGGGTCTGTTTCATACGGTCGGTGGCGCGGGCGGGCCTGGGGGCAACGGCGGAGAAGCAACCATCATAACCGAGTCCGCAACAGCGATTGCAACGACCGGCGATTACGCCATGGGCATGGTCGCGCAGTCGGTGGGCGGCGGCGGCGGTGCGGGCGGCCAGGCCACGGCCTGGGGATTGTTCTTTTCCAGCGCGACCGGCGGGTCGGGCGGCGCAGGCGGCGCGGGCGGCACGGCAAAGGTGACGCAGTTCGGCTCCGGCACGCAGGGCGCCAGCGATTACAGCACGCTTTCGACCAAGGGCGACCACGGCACCGGCATACTGGTGCAGTCGATCGGCGGCGGCGGCGGGATCGGCGGCAATGGCAAATCGACCAGCGCCGGTTTCGGCATCGACATCTCGATCGCCCATGGCGGCTCGGGCGCTTACGGCGGCAGCGGCGGCGATGCGAAGGTCTATACCAACGGCGTTGTTGCCACCAGCGGCACGGATGCACAGGGGATCGTCGTCCAGTCGATCGGCGGCGGCGGCGGTTCGGGCGGCCAGGCCTCCTCCAAGGCGATTGCCGCCGGCGTGCCGTTCGATGAGGACGGCAACACGATCTCGTTTTCCGTTTCGATCGCCCATGGCGGGATCGGCGGCGCGGGCGGCGATGGCGGCACGGCCGAGGCGCATGTATACAAGACCTCCAGAATCCAGACCTCCGGCGACGGCGCAGCCGGCCTCGTGGTCCAGTCCATCGGCGGCGGCGGCGGCAATGGCGGGGATGCGACCGCCAGTTCCGTGGCCAAATCGATCACATCATGGCTGGCCGAAGACGAGGAGAAAGTCGACGCGGGCACGGATTTTGCCGTCTCGGTCAATTCCTATGTCGGCGGTTATGGCGGCGTTGGCGGCGTCGGCGGCACGGTCAGCGTCAGCCATTACGGCGCGATCAGCACGACGGGCGGCTATGCCGACGGCATTCTGGCGCATTCGATCGGCGGCGGCGGCGGCAATGCCGGCACCGGCTCCGGCTCGACCAAGGCGGCAGACGGCATCAAGTCGGCCGCGTTGAATATCGGGCTCGGCGCCTATGGCGGCGCGGGCACCAACGGCGGCAGCGTCGACGTGCATATGGATGACGCCGGCGCTTCGATCTACACCGGCGGCCATGTGTCCCGCGGGATCTTCGCCCAGTCGATCGGCGGCGGCGGCGGCTCCTCCTCCGGGGGCGGCGGCAGCGGCGATGCGGACTGGGACATCACCATCGGTCTCGGTGCACAGGGTTCAGCCGGCGGAGATGGCGGCGCGGTCAGCATTTCGAGCGAAGGCGCGATCACCACCAAGGGCGACTGGTCGGATGCGATACTGGCCCAATCGATCGGCGGCGGCGGCGGTGCGGCGGGTTCCGGCAAGAGCTCGCTTTCCATCAAGGAGGACGAGGACGACGACGATGATGACGGCGATGATGATGGCGGGGACGACGCCGAAGCGACGGAAACGTCGCTCGCCATGGTCTCAACCTCGGATGACGATGACGACGGCGGCGATGATGGCGATGACGACGACAAGACCCTCACATTCGGGGTGACCGTCGGCTCGACCGGCGGCGCCGGAGGGGCCGGCGGCGCGGTGACCATAGGGCAGGACAGTTCGGGAACCATCGTCGGCACCGGAACGATCCACACCTTTGGCACGATGTCGGCCGGCATCGTCGCCCAATCGGTCGGCGGCGGCGGCGGCGCGGTGGCGATCTCGTCGGGCAGCGATGATTCCGACGACAGCGATACCTCCAGCAGTTGCGATTCCTCAAGCAGTTCCAGCAGCGACGATTCCAGCTCCGACGACAAGGATAGCTGCGCCACGCTCACCATCGGCTCGGAAGGCGGCAGTGGCGGCGATGGCGGCAACGTCTCGGTTTACGCCGGCAACATCTATACCAGCGGCTTCGCCTCCCACGGCATTGTTGCCCAGTCGATCGCCGGCGGCGGCGGCATCGGTTTTTCCTCCGGTCTTGCCGTTTCCAAGGTCAAGATCGGCCTCGGCGGCAAGGCGGATGGCAGTGCCGGAACCGCCGGCACCGTTACCGTCAAAACCCTCTCCGATACCAAAATCGTTACCAAGGGCGATGCCTCGCAGGGCGTCATCGCCCAGTCGATCGGTGGCGGCGGCGGCCTCGTCGGCGTGGCGCTCGGCACAGCCAATGCGGTCAATGACGATACCATCACCAATGTGCTGAGCGTGACCATGGGGTCCAGCAGCAATTCCGGTTCGGCCCATGGCGGCAAGGTGGCGATCACCCACAGCGGCGCGATCACCACCTATGGCGCGCGCTCGGCGGGCATCGTCGCGCAGTCGATCAGCGGCGGCGGCGGCTTCCTGACGGCAGCCGCTGCGGTCACTGACAAGATATCCTTCGTCCAGGAACAGGCGCCCAACAGCGCCGACGAGGCGTCGGTCACGCTCGAGGACGGCGCCACCATCATTACCTCCGGCGATGGCGCTTTCGGCATACTGGCGCAGACGATTTCCGGCGGCGGTGGCGTGGCGGCTGATCTGGCGCAGAAGCTCAACGCGTCCTACGGCTATTACGGCGGCACGTCGAGCGGCTCGAATTACTACTATTCCGACAGCGGCAACGCGGACAGCGCCGGCATCGTCAACGTTGCGGTCGACGCCGGCGCGTCTGTCCAGACCACCGGCAAATACGCCCACGGCATCGTGGCCCAGGCCATTGGCGGGTCGGGCGGCATCTTCACACAAAACGGCAAGACCTATGCCGGCACACTCGGTCGTTTCAACAACACGAAAGGTTCTGATGCGGATGGCAACACGTCATCTGGCTCGCTCGCCGTGACGATCGGCGGATCGGTTACCGTGACGGACCCGACCGCCTGGGGCGTCTGGGCCCAGACGACCGGCGAGACGATGACGCTGACGCTGGATCAGGGCGGATCGCTGACGGGGTCCAAAGCGGCCGCAGTGGACGGAGAGTTTCAGGGCGGCGCGCTCTATGTTTCCGCGGCCAAGAAGACCAGCGTCACACACAGCAATTCCGGCACATTCACCGGCAATATCGTGCAGCACGACTTCGCCACTTCATCGTCTTCCGCGGCCAATGGCGCGGTGCAGATGGCGGCGCTCGGTGGCACAAGCCTTTTCCTCAATCAGGGAACGGGCACGTTCGTGACCGGCGCGATCGCCGATGTCGACGCTGTGCTCAATGCCGGCAGCATTGACCCGGGCGGCGCGTGGAACACGATTGCCACGACCTTCACCGGCGCTCTCGCCGGCATCGGCTCATCGGGCAGCGCCTATGATGTCGCCGATCTCGGCCTTTCGACCACGTTCTCGCCGTTCAGCTATTTCAAGCGCAGCGACCGGATCGACTGGCGCACGGAAAGCGCCAGCAAGGGCGGGCTGTTCACCAATCTCGATGTCGACATGGAACACGGCACGGCCGACCGGCTGACGATCGAAGGCGACTTCGCCGGGACCTGGGGCGTCGATATCAACGCCAATGCCCTGCTGCCGAACACGCGCAGCGAGTTCCTGACGGCCGAGGGCAGCGACACCTCGTCGCTCACGGCACTTTCCTCGCTGGTCTTCGATTTCACCGACGTTACGAAATCGGCAGAGGGCTGGTACGGTTTCTCGGTCGATGACGCGTATTTCACCGGCAACGGCGTTTCGCTCGGCAAGAATGCCAGCGAGGTTTCGAAGGCGATGCAGCAGGCCTGGGACAAGGTCGCCGATGGCAGCGCCACGGAAGTGAAGTTCGCCGAGGACGAGATTTCGCTCGGCCAGGCCTTCGGCGCGTTCCATCAGTCCGAGCCCGATACCTTCTCCGACATGTTGCTGGAACTCGCCTCGCAGACGGCGGCGGCGCCGCTGGCGGATTCGCCCTCGGCGGCGATTTCCGCGGCCAACAGCGTGCTGTCGTGCCCGGCCTTCGAGACGACCGGCGTGATGATGGATGAGGGCTCATGCGTGTGGAGCCGCGTGCTTGGCGGCGAGACGACGCAGGACGCCCATGGCGATGCTTCCGGCTACACCCAATCCGTCGGCGGGTTGCAGATCGGCGGCCAGACGGAGCTCAGCGATGGCTGGTTCCTGGGCTCGGGGCTCACCTATGAAAGCAGCTGGTTCCGCAATGACAGCGGGTCGGAGAAGCTGGATCAGCAATCCTTCACCGGTGCGGTCGCGCTGAAGCGGGAGATGGGGCCGTGGCTCTTTGGCCTCGTCGGCGGCGCCGGTTACAACTGGGGCGATTCCAAGCGCTATATCAACCTCGACACGCTCTCGGCCACGGCGCGGGGCGAGCCGGATTCGGCGATGTTCTTCGCCCGGTTCCGCGCATCTTATGAAATAGCCCTCGGCGATGAGTATTACATGCGCCCCAAGGTGGATTTCGATGTCATCAACATGCACCAGTTCGGCTATACCGAAACCGGCGCGGGCGCGGTGAACCTGATGGTCGACGGCAATTCCGATACCGCGTTCGGGGTCACGCCGGGCATCGAGTTCGGCGCGCGGATACCGTTCAAGGAGAACTGGCCGGCGCGGCTTTACGGCGATCTCGGCGTGACTTTCCTGACATCGGACGAATGGGAGACGACGGCTCGGTTTGCTGGTCTGTCCTCGATGGACAGCTTCTCGACCTTCACGCCGATCGCCGATACGGTGGGCCATGTCTCGCTCGGGCTCGACCTCGCGCAACGCCAGGGCATGGAGCTGAAATTCCAGTATGACGGCTCGTTCGCCGACGACTATCAGTCGCATGTCGGCTCCGTGCGGTTCGGCTACCGGTTCTGATCAAGCAGCAGGTCACGGCCTGCCGAAAAAAGCTGGAGCGCGGCAAGCCATTGCCGCTCTCCCCAGTCTACGCAACGCACAGGAATACCGCATGCCCGCCGATCCGTCCGAAAACAACAGTGCCGCCGACGGCACCGCCGCGCCGACCGGGCCGGACCGCGCAGATGCGCCCGAGGCGCGGGTGGATCCCGCCGTGCTGCAGACCAATGTGACCTGTTCGCGGGGCTTTCCGCAGTGGCTTGCCATGCACAATTGCGCGCTGGCGTTTACCTCCTACCAGACCGGCCAGCTTTTTCTTGTCGGCACGCTGCCCAACGGATCGCTCTCGCTGCACCAGCGCAATTTCGTCCGGGCCATGGGGTTGATCGGCGATGCCCAGCGCCTGCTGCTGGCCGGCCTTGCCCAGATCTGGCGTTTTGAGAACGTGCTGGCGCCCAACGAGCGCGCCAACGAGCATTTCGACAGGCTCTACGTGCCGCGCCGCGGCCAGACGGTGTCCGATCTCGATGTCCATGAGCTGGGCATCGACGCCGCCGGCCGGCTGCTTTTCGTCAACACCAAATATTCGTGTCTGGCGACCGACAGCGTCGCCCATTCGTTCAAGCCAGTCTGGCGCCCGCCCTTCATCTCCCGGCTGGCCCCGGAAGATCGCTGCCACCTGAACGGACTTGCGATGGAAAACGGCGTTCCGCGCTTTGTCACCTCGGTCTCGACCTCGGACATCGTCGACGGCTGGCGCGAGCATCGCCGCGATGGCGGCGTGGTCGTCGATATCGAAACGGACGAGATTGTCGCCGAAGGCCTGTCTATGCCGCATTCCCCGCGCCTGCACGACGGCGCGCTGTGGTTTCTCGATTCCGGCAATGGCTATCTCACCCGGCTGGACCTTGAAAGCAGGACGCGCGAGCGCGTCGCCTTCTGTCCCGGCTTCCTGCGTGGCCTGTCCTTCCATGACGGCCATGCCCTGGTCGGGCTTTCGCTGGCGCGGCGCGAGGGTGTGTTTTCCGGGCTCAATCTCCAGGACGAGCTGGAAAGCCGCAAGGCCGAGGCCTGGTGCGGGCTGCAGATCGTCAACACCGCCAATGGCGATATCGTGGAATGGCTGCGCCTCGAGGGCGGGATCAAGGAACTCTTCGACGTGCGGGTCCTGCCGGGCGTCCGCTGCCCGATGGCGCTGCCGACCTTCGGCCCCGAACTCGCCAGCTTCATCACCATCGAAGCCCCGGATCAGCCCTTGTCGGAACGCGGCTGGAAACCGGCCTGAAGAGCTCTAGAACCTTTCCGCATTTCACGGAAACGCGGAAAGGTTCTATCTCTTTGTTTTTACGCAATTCCGGACGGTGAACCGGTGTCCACTTCACCTGGAATTGCTATAAACCGTCGCCGGCAAAGGCCGAGCTTCCTTGAGATAACGCGGCACTAAAGCCTGCCTGTCGCTAACCGCGACGGTCTTTGCAAAGACCCGGCCGACGCCGAACAGGACCGGGTTGTCATGGCCGATTTCAGCCATGCCCTCGCCCAGACCCGCAAGCGTGCCGTGCCAGCGTCTTTCGTCCGGTCGGCTGATGTTGGAAGCGATCAGGACCGGGGTTTCCGGCGAAAGCCCTTCGGCGATCAGCCGTGTTGCGATTTCGCCGGCGGTGCGGCCGCCCATGTAGAACATCGTGGTCGTCGTCGGGTCGGCGATGGCGCGCCAGTCGATGTCTTGCGGCAGCGCACCCTTTTTCGAGTGCCCGGTGACGAAGCGGACAGACTGGGCGCAATCGCGGTGGGTGAGCGAGGTTGTCGTGCCGGCGGCGAGCGCGCTTGCGGCGGTGATGCCGGGGATGACGGAAACAGGAATGCCCGCTTCGCGAAGGGCTGAGATCTCCTCGCCGGACCGCCCGAAGACGGAAGGGTCGCCCGATTTCAGTCGCACGACGCGTTTTCCGGCCCGCGCCAGATCGAGCATCATCCGGTTGATGTCCTCCTGCCGGCAGCTTGTCCGTCCGCCGCGTTTTCCGACCAGCATGCGCTTCGCCTCGCGTCGCGCCAGTTCGAGGATTTCCGGCGCGATCAGGTCGTCGAACAGGATGACATCGGCCGATTGCAGCGCGCGCATGGCCTTCAGCGTCAGAAGCTCGGGATCGCCCGGCCCGGCGCCGACAAGCGTGACGCTGCCGGTTTGCGGAGAGGCCGCGACCTGCGTCGCGCGCGCCAGAAGCCGGTCGGCTGCACCATCATCAGGGCCGGAGATACCAGAAAAACTCAGGTCGACGAAATGCTCCCAGAAGGCCCGGCGCTGGCCGCCCGGCTTCAGTCTGGCATTCACCCCGTCACGCAAACCGGCAGCAAGCCCGGCCCAGTCTTTCAGAGATTTCGGCAGCAGCGTTTCGATCCGCCGCCGGATCGCCTGGCCCAGAATGGGGGCCGCGCCGTCGGTGGAAATGCCGACGACGACCGGCGAGCGGTTGACGATCGAGCCGAACTGGAAGTCGCAATAGTCCGGTTTGTCGATGACGTTGACCGGCACACCTTCCGCCTTCGCCCGCGCGCGGAAGGCCTGCGCTTCCTCCTCATCCACACAGTCTCCGAGCGCCAGCTCAAACGCCGTCCAATCGGCAGCCGACCAGTCCGCCCCGGAAAGGCGCACCCGACCATCGGCCTCCAGCGCAAGCAGCGCCGCGTCGGCGGCCTCGCGTCCCAGAAACGCCGTCACATCGGCACCCGTGGCGGCCATCAATTCGGCCTTCCAGGCAGCGGCATCACTGCCGCCAGCGACCAGTACCGCCTTGCCCTTCAGCCGGAAGAACAGCGGCAGGACGGCTAGGTCCTCCATGCGGGCGGGTGCTTTTGCGCGTCCGGTGGCCATGATCCACCTCCCCTATTCCGCCGCCATCGGCAGCGCGGAGAGCGCAATGAACAGCCGCCCGTCCTCGACCTGTATGGGATAGGTCTGCACCGCGCCCTCATCCGCCCCGAGCGCCGAACCGCTTTCCAGCGAAATCACCATATTATGCAAGGGGCAGGTCACGGCCCTTCCGTGCACAATACCCTCTGAAAGCGGGCCGTCCTTGTGCGGGCAACGGTCGTCGATGGCGAAGACCTCGTCTTCCGCCGTGCGGAACACCGCGATGCGGCCGAAAGCGGTGTTCACGCAGCGCGCGCCGCGCCGCGGGATATCTTCAATACGGCCGATAGCGATGAAATCGTTGCTCATGATGGGCTCCTCACTCCGCCGGCTCGGTCTGCCCGACCACGGCCATCGGCTTGAATTCGTGCTTGTCCTTGCCGGAGACGCGCTCCGACCACGGGTCGACCTGGGCATATTTCTGGCTTTCGACGAAGCGCTCGAAATAGGCCTTGCGCTTGTCCGCATCGTCCATGATCTGGGCGCGGACCTCGTCATAGCCGATGCGTTTTGCCCATTTGTAGATGCGCTCCAGATAGCGGCCCTGCTCGCGATACATCTGGGTGAGCGCCACGATGTGCTCCAGCGCCTCGTCCTCGGTCTTGACCATGCCGAGCACTTCCGTGCCCCGGATTTCCAGCCCGGCGGCGCCGGCGAAATGGATTTCGAAGCCACTATCGACGCAGATCACGCCGATATCCTTGCAGGTCGCCTCGGCGCAGTTGCGCGGACAGCCCGAAACGGCAAGCTTCAGCTTGGCCGGCGTCCACGAGCCCCACATGAACTTTTCGAGCCGAATGCCGAGCCCGGTGGAATCCTGGGTCCCGAACCGGCACCAGTCGCTGCCGACGCAGGTCTTCACCGTGCGCAAGCCCTTGGCATAGGCCTGGCCCGAGACGAAGCCCGCCTTGCCGAGATCGGCCCAGACCGCCGGCAGGTCCTCCTTCTTCACGCCCAGCATGTCGATGCGCTGGCCGCCGGTGCATTTGACGGTCGGGATCTCGTATTTGTCGACGACATCGGCAATCGCGCGCAGCTCCTTCGATGAGGTGACCCCGCCCCACATGCGCGGCACCACCGAATAGGTGCCGTCCTTCTGGATATTGGCGTGGACGCGCTCGTTGATGAAGCGTGACTGATAGTCGTCGGCATATTCGCCGGGCCAGTCGCAGACGAGATAGTAATTGAGCGCCGGACGGCATTTGGCGCAGCCGCAGGAGGTTTTCCATTCAAGCTCCTGCATCACGGCGGGGATGGTCTTCAACCCCTTGGCGCGGATCAGGCGCCGGACATCGTCATGGCCGAGATCGGTGCAGCCGCAAACCGGCTGGACGGCCGCAGGGTTATAGGCATCCCCCAGCGTCAGCGCCATCAGCTGCTCGACCAGCCCGGTGCAGGTGCCGCACGACGCCGAGGCCTTCGTGTGGGCGCGGACATCGTCGAGCGAGGTCAGGCCCTTGTCCTTGATCGCGGTGACGATCTTGCCCTTGCAGATACCGTTGCAGCCGCAGATTTCCGCATCATCCGGAAGCGCCGCGACGGCCGCCGCCGGATCGGCAGCGCCACCGCCCTGATAGGCCTGGCCGTAGATCAGCGTCTCGCGCATTTCCGAGACATCGGTTCCGCGCTTCAGCATTTCGAAATACCAGGCGCCATCGGCGGTGTCGCCGTAAAGCACGGCGCCGATCACGCGGTTGTCCTTCAGGATGACGCGCTTGTAGACGCCGCGCGTGGCATCGCGCAGCACCACCTCCTCGCGGTCCGGCCCCTCGGCGAAATCGCCGGCCGAAAACAGCTTGATGCCGGTGACCTTCAGCTTGGTGTTGACATGCGATCCCTTGTATTCGGCCGCGCCACCGGCAAGCCGGTCGGCAAGCACGATGGCGCTCTCATAGAGGGGCGCGACGAGACCGTAACAGACGCCGCGATGTTCAGCGCATTCGCCGAGCGCGAAGATCGAAGGATCGGAGGTCGCCATGCCGTCATCGACGACGATGCCGCGATTGGTTTCCAGTCCAGCATCCTTGGCGAGCGCCGCCGCCGGGCGGATGCCCACCGCCATCACCACCATGTCGGCGGAGATGATGCGGCCATCCTCCAGCTCGACGCCTTCGACTTTGCCGCTCCCGAGAATCTGTTTGGTATTGGCCTTGGTGATGATCTCGATGCCGCGATCGTCGAGCGCCTTTTCCAGCAGGTAGGCGGCTGCCGGATCGAGCTGGCGCTCCATGATCGTGTCCATCAGGTGCAGCACAGTGACGCTCATGCCGCGCTGCTTCAGCCCGTAGGCCGCTTCAAGCCCCAGAAGCCCGCCGCCGATGACGACCGCATGGCCCTGCCCTTCGGCGATCTTCAGCATCCGGTCAACGTCATCCAGATCGCGATAGGCCAGCACGCCCGGCAGATCGTGGCCCGGCACGGGGATGATGAAGGGCGAGGAACCGGTGGCGATCACCAGCCGGTCATAAGAGGCCGTTACGCCGTTTTCGGCGGTGACGGCCTTCGCCTCCCGGTCGATCTTCGCAACCTTCGCGCCGCGATGCAGCGTCACGCCGTGTTCCTCGTACCAGTCATCGCCATGGATGATGATGTCTTCATAGGTCTTTTCGCCCGAGAGCACGGGCGACAGCATGATGCGGTCGTAGTTCACCCGGGGTTCGGCGTTGAAGATGGTGACGTCATAGAGGCCGGGGGCGCGCTCGAACAGCTCTTCGAGCATGCGCCCGGGCGCCATGCCGTTTCCGATGATGACAAGTTTCTGGGCCATGATGTCTACTCCGCTGCGACGCGTTTGTTGCAGGTCTGCCGGCTGATGCGCTGGTCGCGCTTCTGCCTGATGGCGGCAAGCTGTTCCTCGGCGGGCGAGGCCCCGCCTTCATAGGCTTCGAGAAATTCCAGCAGTTCTTCGCGGTAGGCGTAATAATCCGGGTGGTCGAGCAGCGCTTTCCGAGAGCGCGGGCGCGGCAGGTCGACCTCCATGATATTGCCGATGCGGGCATTCGGCCCGTTCGACATCATCACCACCCGGTCGGCCAAGAGAATTGCCTCATCGACATCATGGGTCACGCAGATGGCGGTGACCTTGGTGCGCGACCAGACTTCCATCAGCACCTCCTGCAGCTCCCAGCGGGTCAGGCTGTCGAGCATGCCGAATGGCTCGTCGAGCAGCAGCAGCTTAGGCGACAGCGCGAAGGCGCGGGCAATGCCGACGCGTTGCTTCATGCCGTTCGACATGTCGGCCGCCGCACGGTTCATCGCATCGCCAAGACCGACGCGCTCGAGATAGTATCCGACGACATCGCGACGTTCGGCGGGGCTTGCCTTGGGATAGACCCGGTCAACGCCGAGCGCGACATTCTCGCGGGCCGTCAGCCAAGGCATCAGCGAGGGGGCCTGAAACACCACGGCACGATCCGGCCCGGCGCCGGAGATCTCGCGGCCATCGAGAATAATGCCCCCGGCATTGATCGGGTTCAGCCCCGCCGCCATCGACAGCACAGTCGACTTTCCGCAGCCGGAGTGGCCGATGATGGAAATGAACTCGCCCTTCTTCATCTTCAGGTCGAAGCCCTCGACGACGGTCAGCGGCCCCTTGGGCGTCGGATAGATCTTGGTGACGTTGGAGAATTCCACATAGCCGCTCTCGATGGGCGACTGCGCCTTTTCGCGATAGGCCGCCGGCAGCGGCTTCGAGGTCGATTTGAGCGAAATCGGAACGACATTGGGTAGCGTTTCCACCCGCGCGGTTTCAGGCTTGGCGCTAACGCCGACATCCATCAGATATTCGGTGACAGCCGAGCGTAGCCGGATGAAATCCGGGTCGGAATTCATCGCCGCGCGCTCGCGCGGCCGGGCAATGTTCACATCGAAGGAGGGACCGAAAGTGGCGTTGGGGCCGGGCGTCAGCGGCACGATCCGGTCTGCCAGAAGAATGGCCTCGTCGACATCATTGGTGACGAGAATGATGGTCTTCTTCTCTTTCTGCGAGATATCGGCGAGCTCGTCCTGCAGCTTGGCGCGGGTCAGCGCATCAAGTGCGGACAGCGGCTCGTCGAGCAGCAGCAGGTCCGGCTGCATGGCGAGCGCACGGGCGACCGAAACGCGCTGGCGCATACCGCCCGACAGTTCCGACGGCTTGCGGTCGCGGGCGTGTTTCAGGCCCACCATCGCCACATACCAGTCGACGAGTGCGGCCCGCTCCTTCGCCGGCTTTTGCCTATGCACGGCGTCGACGGCAAGTCGCACATTGGCCTCCACCGAAAGCCAGGGCATCAGCGCATAATTCTGGAACACGATGCCGCGCTTCGGCGACGGGCCTTCGACCGGTACGCCACGAAACAGGATTTCGCCGCTGTCCGGCTTATCGAGACCGGCGAGCATCGACATCAGCGTCGACTTGCCCGCGCCGGAAAAGCCGAGGATCGCGATGAATTCGCCCTCTTTGACATCGAGCGAGATGTCGGCGAGGACGTCATGGCGCTTCAGGCCTTCGCCGAAACCCTTGTTGACATCCTTGAGCTGAAGAATGGTCGACATCATGCCCTCCTTAGCGGTTCGCCGAATAGGTGAAGGCGGTCTGCAGCGCGAACATCACCCGGTCGAGGAAGAAGCCGATCAGGCCGATGGTGATCACCGCGACGATGATGCGGGCAAGCGAATCCGAGGAGCCGTTCTGGAACTCGTCCCAGACGAATTTGCCGAGGCCGGGGTTCTGAGCCAGCATTTCCGCGGCGATCAGCACCATCCAGCCCACACCGAGCGAAAGCCGCATGCCGGTGAAAATCAGCGGCAGCGAGGACGGCAGCACCAGCTTGCGGATCGTGGTCCAGGTGGAAAGCTGCAGCACCTTGCCGACATTGACGAGATCGCGGTCGATCGAGGCAACGCCAAGGGCCGTGTTGATGATCGTCGGCCAGATGGAACAGAGCGTCACCGTGATCGCCGAGATCACCATCGACTTCGGCAGAAGGTCGTTCTGGCTTTCGTAAAGCGCGGCCACCACCATGGTCACGATCGGCAACCAGGCGAGCGGCGAGACCGGCTTGAACAGCTGGATCAGCGGATTGATCGCGCCCTCGAAGGTCTTCGACAACCCGCAGGCGATGCCCACCGGAACGGCAATCACCGTGCCGATGAAGAAACCGAGCGCGACCGTCAGCAGCGAGGTCCAGATCTGGTCGAAATAGGTCGGCTTGCCGGTATAGGGCCGCACCTTCACCCGGTCGGCATAGCCTTCGGCGATCAACATCTGGTTGCGCTCATCCTGCCGGGCGTAAAATTCCTCGGCCTTCTGCCGTTCGGCGAAATGATCGTCCATCAGCACCTCGGCCTGCTGGAACACCGCCGCCGGGCCGGGGATCGCGCCGAGCGAGGTATGGACCTTCGGCGCCAGGAATGCCCAGGCCGCCAGAAAAGCGAGGATGCCGATCAGAGGAACGAGCAGCATCTGTTTCAAATCCGCCCATTGCTCGGACGGGGTATCGCCGGCGGCCAGCTTCATAAGCGGCACGACGAAGCCGAGGCCGAAGGGCGCGAGCACCTTGCCCGCCCGGTTGATCCGGGCGATGCGCCGTTCACGGCGGACGGCGATTTCGGGGTCCATCATTTCTGTGGCAATGGTCATAACGTCTGAGCCTTTCCTGTCCGTGCTGGTGTCAATCGCGCTCAGCGTCCGGCAATCTTGTTGCCGTCGATCACTTCATCGCCCTTCAGGCCGATGGGGAAGCTTTCGAGATAGGCGTTCGGATGGCGGCCGTCATAGGTCACGCCGTCGATGAACTCGTTTGTCGCGGGCTTGTAGCCGTCGGTGTCGAACGGGAAATCCGCTTCGGTGGCGTGGCCTTCGTCGATCAGCTGACGGGCGGCCTCCAGATAGATATCCGGCAGATAGACCGAGCGGGCGACCTCGTCATACCAGCCGTCTTCCTGCGGCTCGGCGATCTGGCCCCAGCGGCGCATCTGGGTGAGATACCAGACGGCATCGGAATAATAGGGATAAGTGGCGTAGTGGCGGAAGAAGACATTGAAGTCCGCAGCCGGACGCGTGTCGCCCTTCTCATACTCAAACGTGCCGGTCATCGAGTTGGCGATCACCTCGGCATCGGCCCCGACATATTCCGGCCGCGACAGGATCTCGACGGCCTCCTCGCGATTGGCATTGTCGTTCTCGTCCAGCCACATGGCCGCGCGGATCAGCGCCTTGGTCAGCCCCAGCGTCGTCTGCGGGTATTTCTGCGTGAATTCCTCGGTCAGGCCGAAGACCTTTTCCGGGTTGTTCTTCCAGATATCGTAGTCGGTGACGACCGGTACGCCGATGCCCTTGAACACGGCCGCCTGGTTCCAGGGTTCGCCGACGCAGTAACCGTCGATCGTTCCGGCTTCCATCGTCGCCGGCATCTGCGGCGGCGGGGTGACGGAGAGCAGAGCATCGGCCTGAATCTGGCCGGAGATATCGCCGGGCGAATAATAGCCGGGATTGATGCCGCCGGCCGCCAGCCAGTAGCGCAGCTCGTAATTATGGGTGGAGACCGGGAAGACCATGCCCATCTTGAACGGTTTGCCCTCGGCCTTGTAGGCCTCGACAACCGGCTTCAGCGCATCGGCCTTGATCGGATGTTCGGGCTTGCCATCCGGGCCGACAGGAATATTTTCCTTCATCCGGTCCCAGACCGCGTTCGACACCGTGATCGCATTGCCGTTGAGGTCCATCGAGAACGGGGTGACGATATGCGCCTCGGTGCCATAGCCGATGGTGGCCGCCAGCGGCTGGCCGGCCAGCATGTGGGCACCGTCCAGTTCGCCGGTGATCACCCGGTCGAGCAGCACCTTCCAGTTCGCCTGCGCCTCGAGCGTGACATAAAGCCCCTCATCCTCGAAGAAATGCATCTCCTTGGCGATCGCCAGCGGCGCCATGTCGGTCAGCTTGATGAAGCCGATGGTCAGTTCGTCCTTTTCCGGAAACAGCATTTCGGCATGGGCGGCCGTGACCGCGAAGGTCAGCGAACAGAGCATGGTGGCAGAGCAAAGGAAATGGCGCATGGCGTTCTCCTGATGGATGGGGAAGATCGAAAAAACGAAAAAAGCCGCCTAACGGTCATCGGGCCAGTTGTGGCGCGAATGCGTTGGCGGCGTTGCCTGGCACCCTCCATTGGGCGCCGAATTCTTGAGACTTATGGAAACACACAATGTCTCCTCATACAAGCGGCATCGGCGGATTTTTGCATAAAAAATATATGAATCGAAATTCGGATTAAAATTTATGCAAATGCACCCAGGAAGCGCACAAAATACGGGCTTGGCTCCGCTTGTTGACAGACCTATCCCTTCTACGGACGTCATCCTCGGGCTTGTCCCGAGGATCTAACCACAGTACCGCACGAGCGGCGTTGGCGTTTCGTAATGGACTGTATTCAAACAGACTTTTCATCCGACACGCCTGTCGCGTTGAGACGTGCTTAGATGCTCGGGACAGGCCCGAGCATGACGGAGGTGGCTGGCGCGGGCTTTGTCAGCAGTCTGCTCAGACAGCCCCCTTCTGCTGTTCGATATAAGCGCCGACCTGATCGGGATCGAAGGTCTGACCGTCGAAAAAGCCGTCGGGACCGAGGATGAGGCCGCCGGCGCTCGCCCCCACCGGCGTCGGCGCCTTGAGCGCGCCCTCCACCTTGAGGCTCGCGCCCGGCAGCGGTGTGTGCAGCGGCTGCAGCGCCTTGCGGTAGATATCCGGCCGGTAGCTCATTTTCGCGATCTCGGCGTTTTCGGCGGAGTGATCGCAAAGCCCCCAGCGCACGATCTGGCTGTAGAACCACAGCGCATGGCTCTGCCACGGGAAGGTCGCGGCCTTGGCGGATGTCAGGAAGAAATCCTCGACCGTGGTTTCCGCCTTTTCGCTGATCGCCAGCGTGCCGGAGAACAGCGGCTCGAGCATCGCCCGGTCGACATCGAGATGGCCCGGTTCGGCGAGGATCGCGGCCAGTTCCGGGTGGTTTTCCGGTTCGGCCGCCCATTGCGAGGCCCGGTAAAGGCCGCGCAGCAGCGCCGCCACGGTCTCCTCGTTGGCCTCCACGAAATCGGCGGGCAGCGCCAGCACCTTTTCCGGGCTGGAGCGCCAGATCTTCGCCTTGACGGTGACGATCCTCGCCGCGCCGCGCCGCGCGGCAATCGTGTTCCACGGTTCACCGGCGCAGTAACCGTCGATCCGCCCGGCCTCCACCGCATCCGGCATGAAGGGCGGCGGCAGCACCACGATTTCGATATCGCGATCGGGGTCGATGCCGTTGGCCGCGAGCCAGTAGCGCAGTTCGAGATTGTGCCCGGAAAACACGTAGACGACCCCGAAGCGCAGCGGCGGCAGGCCCTCAGCTCTTCTCACCGCAATCACCCGTTTCAGCGCCGCACCCGCTTTGGCCGGGTCAAGATCGCTCTCATCGCCCTCCGCCTCCATCGCAGCACCGAGCGCCGCCGAAACCGTCACCGCATTGCCGCCAAGCCCGAGCGCGATCGGCGCCACCAGTTTCGGTGCCAGCGGAAACAGGCCGAGATTGGCCGCGATCGGCATCGGCGCCAGCACATGGGCGGCCTGCAGGCTGCCGACCGCGAGCCGGTCGCGGATCGCGCTCCACGAGGTTTCCCGCGTGAGGCGGACCTTGAGCCCTTCCTCGATGAAAAAGCCCTTGGCCTCCGCCGCCAGAACGATGGCGCTGTCGAGAAGCGGCACAAATCCGATTGAAAGGTCCTGCATCTCTATCTCTCCAGCATCTCGAACGTCATGATCAGGCTTTGCGCCACATCGACAATCTTGCGGTTCTGATCCATCGCCGTGCGCCTCATGAGCGCATAGGCCTTTTCCTCATCCATGCCGCGCGATTTCATCAAAAGCGCCTTGGCGCGGTCGACCACCTTGCGGTTCTCAAGCTGGCTCTTCGCCGCCTCCAGCTCCTGCGCCATGCGCGAAAACGCGTTGAACCGCGAAATCGCCATATCGAGGATCGGCTTGACCCGCTCCTGCTTCAGCCCGTCGACGACATAGGCCGAGACCCCGGCCTCGACGGCCGCATGGATGGTTTCGGCATCGGAGCGATCGACAAACATCGCGATCGGCTTTTTTACCGTGCGCGACAGCACGAACAGGCTTTCGAGCATGTCTCGATTGGGGTTTTCGATGTCGATCACGATCACATCGGGCGACAGGCGCTCGATCGTGCGGGCAACGCCGACCAGTTCTTCCACCACGGTGACATTATGATGGCCGGCCTTGAGCAGGCCGTCCCGGATAATGGCGGCGCGGATCGCGTTTTCATCGATGACAAGGATCGCGAGATCACTGGTGTTCATGAGGCGGCTTCCGCAAAACGGTCAATAGACATCGCGCATATAACGTTTTTCCCTGACGAGCGTCTTAACGTAGCCTTCGGCGGCCGCTTGCGAAAGCCCGCCATGGGTCTCGGCAATCGCCCGAAGTGCTACATCCACATCCTTCGCCATGCGGCTCGCATCGCCGCAGACATAGAAATGCGCGCCGTCCTGCAGCCACTTCCAGATTTCGCGCCCGTTTTCCGCCATGCGGTGCTGGACATAAATCTTCTCCGCCTGATCGCGCGAAAAGGCTGTGTCGAAGCGGGTCAGCAAACCGCCCTTCTGCCAGGCCTCGATTTCGTCGCGATAATAATAGCCGCTGTCGCGCGATTGCTCGCCGAAGAACAGCCAGTTCGGCCCGCCCGCGCCCGCCGCCTCCCGGTCCTGCAAAAAGGCACGGAACGGCGCAATGCCGGTGCCCGGACCGACCATGATCGCCGGGGTGTCCGGATCGGCGGGCGGGCGGAAATGCGCCTGTTTCTTCACCGAAACGCGCACCGGCTCGGCCGCCGCCCTGTCCGCCAGAAACACCGAGGCGACGCCCTTGCGGCTCTTTCCGTAACGGGCATGGCGCAGCACCGAAACCGTCAGATGAATTTCATCCGGGCTCGCCTTCGGGCTGGAGGCGATCGAATAGAGCCGCGGCTGCAGCTTTTTCAGATGGTCGCAGAAGTCCTGTCCGGCAACGGGTTTCGGCGCGATGGCGACAATATCGGCGATCTGCCGGCCCCAAAGCCAGTCATTGAGGGCTTTCCGGTCGGCGGCGGCAATCAGGGTATTCAGCGTTTCATGCCCGCTGACATCCGCCCACCATTTGAGGAAATCCGGATGCGACTGACCGATCTCGAAATGATCGCGCAACGCCTCGCCGATGCCGATATCGTGGCCGTTGATGCCGGAAATCGGCGTCTCCGCCGGCAATTGCAGAGAGGTCAGGATTTCATCGACAAGTTCGGGACAATTGCGCGGCATGATGGAAAGCGCATCGCCCGCCTCGTAATCCGCCACGCCATCGACCCGGAACCCGAACTGGCGCACCTCCTTGGCGCTGCCGGAACCGCTCAGAAGCCGGTTGACGCTGAGCCTGGCCGCAACGGTTTGCGGCGGTTTCCAACCATTGGGTCGGACGGCGCTTTCAGCCGCAACCGGTGGGCCATTCGAAGACCCGGAAAGAGCGGCCATCGCCGCTGAAACCGCGTCCCCCTCCTCGCCCGCATCCAGCGTGCGGCATGCCGCCAGACGCACGCCGCCGAGCGCTTCGAGCCGGTCATCCAGTTTCCGGCCGAAGCCGCAGAACTGGTCATAGGAACTGTCGCCCATCGCCACCACGGCGTAACGCAGCCCCTCCAGATGGGGCGCGTCATCGCGCAAAAGCGCTGCCCAGAAATCGGCCGCATGATCGGGCGGATCGCCATCGCCGAAGGTGCTGACGATGAAGAGTACAGGGGCCTTTGTCGCAAGGTCATCCGGGGAAACCGCGTCAAGCGAACGCAACGCCGCGCGGTACCCCGCCGCGCCAAGCGCGTCGCAAAGATCGGCGGCCGCCATTTCCGCCGTTCCGGTCTGCGAGGCGAAGAATACGGAGACAGCGGGCTTTGACGGGTCCGCGTCCGGCTGCGCGCCCTTGCCTTCCGCCAACACCGGCACGGACTCGACCCTGCCCCGCGCAACCTCCGGCGCATCGGCCTCTGCCGCCGCCACGCGGGCGAGCGCAACCGCCGTCACCTTGAACTCCGGCTGGAGCGATATCGGATCGACGGCATTGCCGGTCACAGCATTCACCGCCAGATCATCGCCGAACACATCGTTCCAGTGAAACGGCGCAAACAGCGCGCCCGGCGAAACCCGGTCGGTGACGATGGCAGGCAGTATCGCGCTGCCGTGACGCGAGGTGATCGACAGCCTGTCGTTGTCGCCGATCCCGAGCGCCGCCGCATCGGCCGGGTTGATCTCGACGAACGGCGCGGCATTGAGCTTGTTCAGCCGGGCGACCTTGCCGGTCTTGGTCATTGTGTGCCACTGGTGCTGCAGTCGGCCGGTGTTGAGAATGAACGGATAGTCGCCATCCAGCATTTCGCGCGCACCGGAGTGCAGCCGTGGCAAGAATTTCGCCCGGCCGCTTTCGGTGGCGAATTTCAATCCCGTATCAGGCGCGCGGTAGCGGATCGGATTGCGCGTGGCTTGCCCGGTCTCGGATGCCGGCCACTGGATGCTGCCTTCGCGCAGGCGCGTATGCGTAACCCCGGAAATGTCATAACCGGTCGCGGGATTGGAAAACTGCCGGATTTCCTCGAACACCTCTGCCGCGCTCTCATAGCTGAAGGCCGCCTCATAGCCCATGGCGCAGGCAACTTTCGCGATGATCCGCCAGTCCGGCAGCGCTTCGCCCGGCGGTTTCGCGGCGGCGGCCGTCAGCGCCATGTTGCGCTCGGAATTGACCATGACGCCATCGGCCTCGAAAGACACCGCCGCCGGCAGAAGGATATCGGCATAGGGCGTGGTTTCCGTTTCGGCATAGGCATCCTGCACCGCGACGAATTCGGCGCGTTCGAGCGCCGCCGTCACCGTCTTGCGGTTGGCGACGCTTGCCACCGGATTGGTGCAGATGATCCAGGCGGCCCTGATCTCGCCCGCCGCCATCGCCTCGAACATGGCGATGGTGCCGGTGCCCTCCTCGGTGCGGATGGTGCCGGGCGCAAGGCCCCAGCGGGTCTCGCAGAAGCGACGGTTCTCTTCGACGAGCGCCGAACGCTGTCCCGGAAGACCGGGCCCCATATAGCCCATCTCGCGCCCACCCATGGCATTCGGCTGGCCGGTCAGCGAGAAGGGACCACTGCCGGGGCGACAGATCTTGCCCGTGGCCAGATGCAGATTGCAGATGGCATTGGTGTTGAACGTGCCCTGCACCGACTGATTGAGCCCCATGGTCCAGAGCGTCATGAGTTCACCGGCTGCGAGCACCATGTCGGCAGTCGCCCTGATGTCCTCAACCTCAAGCCCGGTGATCGCCGCGACCCGCTCCGGCGGATAGTCGGCGAGAAATGTGGGCATATCCGCCCAGCCCTCGGTATGGGCGTCAACAAAGGCCTGATCGACGCCGCCCGCTTCGACAATCAGATGCAGAAGCCCGTTCAATAGCGCGAGGTCGGTTCCGGGTTTCGGTGCGAGATAAAGATCGGCCCTTTCGGCGGTCGCCGTGCGGCGCGGATCAACGACGATCAGCTTCGCGCCTTCTCTCACCCGGTCCATCATCCGCAGGAACAGGATCGGGTGGCAATCGGCCATGTTCGAGCCGATCACGAGGAACAGATCGGCCTTTTCGATATCATCATAGGATCCCGGCGGCGCGTCTGCGCCGAGCGACAGCTTGTACCCGGAACCGGCGCTGGCCATGCACAGCCTCGAATTGGACTCGATATGGCGCGTGCGTAAAAACCCCTTGGCGAGCTTGTTGGCAAGATATTGCGCCTCCATCGACATCTGGCCCGAAACATAAAGCGCAACCGCGTCCGGCCCGTGCGTGTCGGCAATGGCGCGCAGCCGCTTCGCCGTTTCAGCAATCGCCACATCGACGGAGGCAGCCTCTGGCGCAACGCCCTCCCCCCGCACAAGCGCATTCTCAAGACGACCGGCAGCGACAATCGCCTCATGCGCGGTCTTGCCCTTGGTGCAGAGCCGCCCGCGATTGGCCGGATGCTCTCTATCGCCGGAAAGTCGGATAATCCGCCCGTCCTCGACATCGAGCACCACGCCGCAGCCGACGCCGCAATAGGGACAGACGCTTTTGACACGTTCTACGCCCATCGCCGTCCCCCGTTCTGACAAGGACTGACGATTGACGGAAACGGGAGATGACGCGCAGAATGGATCACATGCCGGCGTGGCATCGGCTTTCCTCGCTGTCTAAAATGAAAACAAAAAAGCCGCGGCATCATTCGAAGCGCTCCCTTGAAGGAAACGGTTCTCAGATCCGCAGCTTTGCGATGGAATGCCCGCCATTGGACATTGATGCGGTCAACGATAGTCCGACACGCGATGACTTTCAAGTCCACCGGCTGATTTGCCGAAGCGTTACATCACAGGGAGGGAGACAGCACGATGCCGGTGAAGATCAAACGGGTCTATGACGAACCCGACAAGGCGGACGGCCTGCGCGTTCTCGTCGACCGTCTCTGGCCGCGCGGCCTTGCGAAGAACAAGGCCCGCATCGACCTCTGGGCCAAGGAGGTCGCGCCCTCAGGCGAATTGCGCAAATGGTTCGCGCACAGAAAAGACCGGTGGGAGGAATTTCAACGGCGCTATCGCGCGGAGCTTGCGGAGAATGCCGCGCTTGATGAACTTTGCGCAGAGAGCGGGAAAGACACCGTGACCTTGCTCTACGCCACCCGCGACGAATGCATCAACCACGCGCGGGTCCTCGCGGCCGTCATTACGGAAAGGAACGGTCGCGACGCCGAGACGGATCAGCCGGATGAAGGCGCAGTCGAGGTGTCGTCCCCGCCCTGTTTCTTGCACGAACTGGATCCGGCCTGGCTGGGAACGGAACGTCGCGACGACAACGGCCAACCGGCAGATCCCGAAGCCGACGATCAGCCCTCGCACAAGAAAACCGGCCGTTCGCATTAGAGCGCTACCGCTTTTCCTGGAAACGCTTTAGCGCTCAGAGCGAACGCCCGCCGGAGGTGACGATGCTGAATTCGTCGTCTTCGACCCTGCCATCCTCGCGCACGGTCAGCCGCCAGCGGCGGTTGCCGATGCGGAAGGAGAGTCGCCAGCGTCCCGCATCCTCGCCGTCGCCGCGTTCAACCGAAGACCGCACCTGCCCGCGTGCGGTCATGAGCCGCAGATCATCGACGCCGAGGCCGAAGCGGCGGGCAAGCCGCTCCGCGCCGATTTCGAACTGACCCTCCGCATTGCGTTCGATGAAGGTCCCGGCTTCCTGAGCGTTCATGGTTTCGCACCGCCTGACTGACGCGCAAGGTCGGCATATCCGATCGGGCAGAGCCCGGTCGTATCCTCGCCGCGGTGAAAGCCGATGGCCAGACGAAAGGAATGGGCGATGCGCATGGCCCTGTCGAGAAACAGCGACGCCACCTCCTTCGGGCAGATCGCCTCCACGGTTTCGGCAAAGAGTTGCAGCCAGCGGCGGAAATGCCGCTCCTCGATTTCGGGGATCGCCAGATGCGGCGGCAGCGGGCGGCCCTGATAGCGCGCCGTGCGCAGAAGCGTCGCCGACCAGAAGTCGCACATGCGCTCAAGATGGCGCGGCCAGTCATCGGCGGCGATCCGACTGTTGAAGACCGGACCGAGCAGCGCGTCCTCGCGGATACGGTCATAAAAGCCATACACCACGTCGCGAATCATCGCCTCGTCCAGCACCTCGGGAAGTGGCTTGCCGTCAATGATCACCGTGCGCTCCGGCGCGGGACGTCCTCTCATGTCCGAAACTCCTTCTCGAATGGCCGGTTTCAGCCCGGTGGCCGGTGGGCCTTGACCCGTGCCGGATCGGTCTCGATGCGACCGGCACCGATCAGGTCGAGACAATAGGGGATTGCCGGGAAAACTGCATCGAGGCAAAGCCTTATCGACGCCGGGCGGCCCGGCAGGTTGACGATCAGGCTCTTGCCGCGCACGCCGGCAGTCTGGCGCGAGAGGATGGCGGTCGGCGCCTGTTCCAGGCTGACGCGCCGCATCAATTCGCCGAAGCCCGGCAATTCCTTTTCCATTATCGCATGCATCGCCTCCGGCGTCTCATCGCGCGGCGCAGGCCCCGTGCCGCCGGTGGTCAGGATCAGGTCGGCTTTCACATTATCGCACAGATCCGCCAGCGCTTCCCGCACGGAAACCACCCCGTCCGGGATGATGACGCGGTTCAGGGCATAGGGCGACGTGATGGTTTCCGCCAGCCAGGTCTCGATCATGGCGCCGCTTTGATCTTCATATTCACCCCGGCTGGCGCGATCGGAAATGGTCAGTGCGACAATCAGCATTTTAACCTCCAAGCACGGACATCGTCCGCCCGATGCCCTCGACATGGTCATTCGTAATCGAAAATGCATGCCCCTCGGGCTTCATCGCCACCGCGCGCGAAATCAGCGCGGCGACGGGTCGATCGTCATCGCCCGCCCGCAGGGCATCGCGCAGGCCAACTCGCCCCTCATTGCCCATGCAGGTGAAAAGATCGCCGGTGGCGCTGACGCGCAGGCGATTGCAGGTGGCGCAGAAATCGCAGGACAACGGCGTGATGAACCCCAACAGGCCGCCGGTCTCGGCGACCCGAACATAGCGCGCCGGCCCGCCGCTGCTGACGGCAAGCGGCTCAAGGGTCCAGCGCTTCGAAAGCATGTCGCGCAGCTTCGAGAGCGACAAAAAACTCTCCCGACGATCATGCTGCCCCTCGCCGAGTGGCATTTCCTCGATCAGCGTCAGGTCCATGCCGCGTTCATGGGCAAAGCGGATCAGCTCGTCCACCTCGCGTTCGAAAGCGCCGCGCATGGCAACCGCGTTGATCTTGACCCTGAGGCCTGCCGCCTGCGCCGCCTCGATGCCGGCGAAGACCCGCTCGATCCGTCCCCACCGGGTGATCGTCTGATAGCGCTCCGGATCGAGCGTATCGAGCGAGACATTCACCCGGCGCACGCCATGGGCGAACAGCGCTTCCGCATGGCGATCCAGCAGCGTGCCGTTGGTCGTCAGCGTCAGCTCGTCGAGCATGCCACGATTCAGGTCAGCGCCGAGCATGGCAAACAGCGACATGATATTCTTGCGCACCAGCGGCTCACCGCCGGTGATCCGGATCTTGCGCACACCGCGCGCCATGAAGATGCGGGAAAGCCGGTGGAACTCCTCAAGATCGAGGATTTCACGCCGTGGCAGAAACGTCATGTTCTCGGACATGCAATAGGTGCAGCGCAGATCGCAGCGATCCGTCACCGACAGCCGGAGATAGGTCGCGGTGCGGCCGAAGCCATCGACGAGAGGACGCGGCACGGCCTGTCTTATCGCGCTTTCATGCCGCATCGTCAGTCCTTCCCGCGCGAACGACGGCCGAAAGGCTCCAGTCGAGAACCGCTTCGACCTCCGCCGGCAGAGTCTGCGACAGGTCGCCTGCAAAGGCGTGCCAGTCATCGAGATAGGCCTCCTTCACCGAGGTCAGGATCGGCACGCCTGCCACAAAGGCGGCCTCGAAAACCGAGCGCAGCCCGCCGCCCTGCGCTTCCCCCTTGCCGAAACGGTTGAGAATGAGGAGATCCGGCTGCACCCCGATCCGAGTCTGGGCAAAAACGGCGGCGTCCGAAAGCGCGTTGAAATCCAACCGGCAACCGCGCGCATGAGCACCGAGCGCCTGCATGATCTGCCAGCGTCTGCCGGTGGCGATGTCTTCCAGATCGACCGCGCCGCAGCACTGGCCCTCATCCTTTTCGGCATGTTGGATGAAGCCTTCGACGCGATGCCCCTTTGCAATCAACTGCCGTGCCACCGCTTCCAGAACCCGGTCGGCGGCGTCATCCTGCATGAACGGGATATAGGCGAGCAACATGCTTTCACCCGTCCTTGTTTCCGCGTTCACCATCACAAAACCCTTTGCCTTTACTGCACCAGCGGCCCATCGGCGCCGGTGATCTCGATACCCTCGATGGTCGCTTCCGCCGCCAAAACGGCGATGAATTGTTGAACGGCCTTCGACCAGGAGGCAGCCTCCAGCCAGGCGGCGATGCGCGGTCTGACCGCCTCGAACGGCAATTGCGCGCCCTCGATCCGGCGATCCATGCGGATGATATGAAAGCCATAGCGGGTTTCAACCGGCGAACCTGTCACCTCGCCTTCCGGCAGCCGCATCAGCACCGCCTCGAATTCCGGCACGGTGCCGCCCGGCGAAAGCTGACCGAGATTGCCGCCATGTTCCGCCGACGGACAGGCCGAGCGCGCCCGCGCCAGCTCACTGAAGCGAACGGCGCCGGCTTCAAGCTCCGCGATCATTTGCCCGGCCTCCGCGCGCGCCTGCCGCCGGGCGGCCTCGTCGGCCGGACTTGCGGCAAGCAGGATATGGCTCGCCTCGAAGATCGGTTCGGAGCGGAAACGGCTCCGGTTGTTATCATAAAACCGGCGGCATTCGGCCTCATCGGCCGAAGGCGCGTCGACCGATATCTCGATCAGCGCCCGGATCTTCGCATCCTCGGCAGTCTCGGTCTTCCCGTCTGCGGTTGTCTCCGGCGTGCCGGTCACCTGTTCTTCCGCAGCCTTCTGCAGCAGCAGTTCGCGGATGACAAGCGCCTCAGCCGCGGCCCTAAGCGCCGCGCCGGGATTGTCTGCCGGGTGGTTCTGGGCCTCGGCGAGGATGGCGCTTTCGGCAATCGTGACGCCGTTGACGGAAATCTCGGAAAACACCGGCCGCGCCTTGGGCGGAATTTTCGTGTCGACAGCCTGATAGCCGCTGCCGGACTCGGGGCTGGCGCCCGACGTTTGCGGCTGTTGCGGTGTGAAGAGATTGACCATTGTGCGTCACTCCGCCGGTGTGCCGTTGATGCGCGAGCCATCGCCCTTCTGGCGGGCGACCTGATAGCCGGGCCGCCAGATGTAGCGCACCGGAACGCTCAGCATGTGCACCAGCCGCGTGAAGGGGAAGACGAGCAGAATGGTGAGGCCCAGGACAATATGCGCCTTGAAGATCCACGCGGCATCGGCGACGTAGGACGAGGCGGCGAAGTTGAAGGTGAAGATGCCCTGCGCCCAGCTCATGAACTTCACCATTTCATGGCCATCGAGATGATGCAGCGATACGGGAATCGTACCGAGACCGAGCAAAAGCTGCAGCCAAAGCAGGATGATGATCATCGTATCGCTGAAGGTCGAGGCGGCGCGCACCCGCGCGTCGAACAGACGGCGATGGACGAGCAGGGTCGCGCCGACGATGCCGAAAACCCCGGCAATGCCGCCGGCGACGACGGCCAGTATCTGCTTGGCCTCGTGGCTTATGCCGAGCGCATCGAAGACCCAGATCGGCGTCAAAAGCCCGACGAGATGGCCGACGAAGATGACCAGCACGCCAACGTGAAACAGCACGGAGCCCCAGATGAGCTGCTTGCGGCGCAGCAGTTGCGACGAACCCGAGCGCCACGAATAGGGTTCGCGATCATAGCGGATGACGGTTCCCAAGATCAGCACCGTGAGCGCGATATAAGGATAGATGCCGAAAACGAGGGTGTTGAGATAGGCTGACATGGTCTGTCTCCTAGTTCGAAACGGAACCGGCGACATCGCCGGGTTGACGTTCTGAAGCGCGCATGCGGGTCCTGAGCCGGTCCGGCCCGCACGCGCCCTCGCCGGCATTGCCGCCGAAGGTGACGGCTTCTTCCTCCCAGATGCTGTCGAGCGCCTTGAGGTCGTCGGGGTCGTCTTCGGGTGCGGCCATCAGCTCCTTCAGGAGCTTCTTGTCAGCCTCGGCGGATGACAGCAGGGAAAGCGTCGCAAAGGCCGAGGCGTAGACGGATTCACGCTTCCTCAGCCGCTCGCCGATGGCCTCGGTGATATGCGCGGTCTGGCCGAGAAGGTCTTCCGCCTCGGCCTTTGGACGCGTGGAGAGAAACTCCAGAAACAGCGGCAGGTAGTCCGGCAGTTCCTTTGCGTCGATCTCGAAACCACCGGCCTCATATAGCGCCATCAGGTCGACCATGGCCTGACCGCGATCCCGGCTTTCGCCGTGGATATGCTCGAAGAGATGAAGAGACAGCGCGCGGGTGCGGTCGAAGAGATGGACGTAGCGTTCCTGGGCCTCGTAGAGATCGCGGCCGGCCAAGTCGTCGATCAGCCTGCCCAGAGCGACGGCGACGGCTTCGGGAACCGCCGAGGACGCGAGCGCCGCCTTCAGTTCCGGCAATTCATCCAGCAGTTCCTGCTCCGGATAGGACAGGAGCAGCGAGGTGATTTTCAGGGCGATGTTCATCAGACCTGCTCCTTGGAGATATCGGTCGGCGTCTGCACCACCTTGCGGCGGCCGGCGCCGAAGAGTTCCGTGTCGGAATTGCCGCCGGAACAGCCATTGCCGAAGGAGAAGCCGCAGGACCCGCGGACGTCATAGGCGTCTTCGGAGACCTCGCGATGGGTGGTCGGGATGACGAAACGATCCTCGTAATTGGCAATTGCCATCACGTGGTACATATCCTCGATCATCCGGCCGGTGAGGCCGACGCGTTCGGCAATCGCGTTGTCGTCGACGCCGTCGACGGTTTTGGCGCGCATATAGGCGCGCATGGCGAGCATGCGTTCCAGCGCGTTCACCACCGGCTCCTCCTTGCCCGCCGTCAAAAAGTTGGCGAGGTAGCGCACGGGAATACGCAGCGACTTCACGTCCGGCATATCGCCATCGAGACCGAGCTTGCCGGCTTCGGCGGCGGACTGGACCGGCGAGAGCGGCGGTACGTACCAGACCATCGGCAGGGTGCGGTATTCCGGATGCAGCGGGAAGGCCACCTTCCAGTCGATCGCCATCTTGTAGACCGGCGAGTTCCTCGCCGCCTTCAGCCAGTCGTCCGGCACGCCGTCCTTGCGGGCCTGTTCGATGACCGCCGGGTCGTTCGGATCGAGGAACACCTTGAGCTGTTCCTCGTAGAGATCCTGCTCGTTCGCCGTCGACGCCGCCTCCGAAATCCGGTCGGCATCATAGAGAATGACGCCGAGGTAACGGATACGACCGACGCAGGTTTCCGAGCACACCGTCGGCTGGCCGGCTTCGATGCGCGGATAGCAGAAGATGCACTTTTCCGATTTGCCGGAATTCCAGTTGTAATAGATCTTCTTGTAGGGGCAGCCGGAGACGCACATGCGCCAGCCCCGGCACTTCTCCTGGTCGATCAGGACGATGCCGTCATCCTCACGCTTGTAGATCGCGCCTGAGGGACAGGCGGCGACACAGGTCGGGTTCAGACAGTGCTCGCACAGGCGCGGCAGATACATCATGAAGGTGTTTTCGAACTGGCCGTAGATTTCCTTCTCGACGCCCTCGAAATTCACATCCTTCGAGCGCTTCTCGAATTCGCCGCCGAGGATTTCCTCCCAGTTCGGGCCCCATTCGATCTTCTCCATCCGCTCGCCGGTCAGCTTCGAGCGCGGCCGAGCCGTCGGCATGGTCTTGCTCTCGCCGGCGGTCTGGAGATGGCCATAGTCGAAATCGAAGGGTTCGTAATAGTCGTCGATTTCCGGCAGGTCCGGATTGGCGAAGATCTTGGCGAGGATGCGCCATTTGGCGCCCATCTTCGGCTCGATCCGGCCGTTCTTCTTGCGGACCCAGCCGCCATTCCATTTCTTCTGGTTTTCCCATTCCTTGGGAAATCCGATCCCCGGCTTGGTCTCGACATTGTTGAACCAGGCGTATTCAACGCCTTCCCGGTTCGTCCAGACATTCTTGCAGGTGACGGAGCAGGTGTGGCACCCGATGCATTTATCGAGATTGAGCACCATGCCGATCTGTGCGCGGACCTTCATTCTGCGGCCTCCTTTCCTGCAAGGCTTGGGGTCTCGTCCATCCAGTCGACATTTTCGAGTTTGCGGACGACGACGAATTCATCGCGGTTGGCGCCCACGGTTCCGTAGTAGTTGAAACCGTAGGCCTGATGGGCGTAACCGCCGATCATGTGGGTGGGCTTCGGGATCACGCGGGTGACGGAGTTGTGAATGCCGCCGCGCTGGCCGGTCAGCGGCGAGCCGGGCGTGTTCACGATCTTCTCCTGCGCGTGGTACATGAAGATCGTGCCGTCCTTCATGCGCTGCGAGACCACCGCGCGGGCGACCAGCGCGCCATTGGCGTTGTAGACCTCGACCCAGTCATTATCGACGATGCCGGCGCGGGCGGCGTCGGGCTCGGAGATCCACACCACCGGGCCGCCGCGGTTCAGCGTCAGCATCAACAGGTTGTCGGTATAGGTGGAGTGGATGCCCCATTTCTGGTGCGGGGTGATGAAGTTCAGCACCAGATGCGGCTGGCCGTCGAGGCGCGCCTCGATTGCCGGCGTCACGGTTCCGGTATCGATCGGCGGGCGGTAGACGCAGAAGGCCTCGCCGAAGGCCCGCATCCACAGATGGTCCTGATAGAGCTGCTGCCGCCCGGAGAGCGTGCGCCACGGGATCAGCTCGTGGACATTGGTGTAGCAGGCGTTGTAGCAGACCTTTTCCGATTCCAGCCCCGACCATGTCGGCGAGGAAATGATCTTGCGCGGCTGAGCGACGATGTCGCGGAAGCGGATTTTTTCGTCTTCTTTCGGAAGGGCGAGATGGGTGTGGTCGCGCCCGGTGATCGCCGAGAGCGCTGCCCAGGCCTTGACCGCGACCTCGCCATTGGTTTCCGGCGCCAGCGACAGGATCACCTCGGTGGCATGGATATCGGTCTCGATCTTCGGACGGCCCTTCGAGGCCCCCTCTTCCGTCACCGTGCCGTTGAGCTTGCCCAGAAGGCCGACTTCATGCTCGGTGTTCCAGGAAATCCCCTTGCCGCCATTGCCGAGCTTATCGAGAAGCGGGCCGACGGAGGTGAAGCGCTTGTAGAGATTGGGATAGTCCCGCTCGACCACGGCGACCGTCGGCATGGTCTTGCCCGGAACCGGGTCCGTTTCGCCCTGTTTCCAGTCCTTCACATCGAAGGGCTGGGCCAGTTCGCCGGGGGTGTCGTGCAGGGTCGGCACCAGCACGATATCCTTTTCGACGCCCAGCACTTCCGGCGCGACTTCGGAAAACGTCTTTGCGATACCCTTGAAGATTTCCCAGTCCGAGCGCGACTGCCAGGCCGGATCGGCAGCACTTGTCAGCGGATGGATGAAGGGGTGCATGTCGGAGGTGTTGAGGTCGTTCTTCTCGTACCATGTCGCCGTCGGCAGAACGATGTCGGAATAGACGCAGGTGGTCGACATGCGGAAGTCGAGGGTCACCAACAGATCGAGCTTTCCTTCCGGCGCCTCGTCATGCCAGACGGCCTCCTTCACCTCCTGACGGCCCTCGTCGCCGAGATCCTTGCCAAGCAGGCCGTGTGATGTGCCAAGCAGGTGTTTCAGGAAATATTCGTGCCCCTTGCCCGAGGAGCCGAGCAGGTTGGAGCGCCAGACGAACATGTTGCGCGGCCAGTTTTCCTCCGCGTCCGGGTCTTCGCAGGACATGGAAAGCGTGCCGGTTTTCAGCGCATCGGCGACATAATCGGCAGGCTTTTGGCCCGAGGCTTCCGCCGCACGGGCGACCTCCAGCGGGTTGGTGCGCAATTGCGGCGCTGAGGGCAGCCAGCCCATGCGCTCGGCGCGGATGTTGTAATCGATCAGCGTTGCATCCCACGGGCCTTCCGGCGCGGTCGGAGACAGCAGTTCGTCGACCTTCACCGTCTCGTAGCGCCACTGATCGGTGTGGGCGTAGAAGAACGAGGTCGAGTTCATGTGGCGCGGCGGGCGCTGCCAGTCGAGTCCGAAAGCGAGCGGCAGCCAGCCCGTCTGCGGGCGCAGCTTTTCCTGGCCGACATAATGGCTCCAGCCGCCGCCGGACTGGCCGATACAGCCGCACATCACCAGCATGTTGATGATACCACGGTAGTTCATGTCCATGTGGTACCAGTGGTTCAGACCGGCGCCGAGAATGACCATGGAGCGGCCGTTGGTCTTTTCGGCGTTGCCCGCGAAGGCGCGGGCGGTCGCGATGATCTGCTCGCGGGAAACGCCGGTGATCTTCTCCGCCCAGGCCGGCGTATAGGGCGTTCCATCGTCGAAAGAACTTGCGACATTGTCGCCGCCGAAGCCGCGGTCGAGGCCGTAATTGGCGACGAACAGGTCGAAGACCGTGGCGACGATCGCCTCGCCATCCGCAAGCGCCACCCGGCGGACCGGCACCTTGCGCGCCAGAACGTCGTCATGATCAGTGCCCTCGAAATAGTCATGCGCCCGGCTGCCGAAATAGGGGAATGCAACGTCCTCGACGCCGTCATGGCTTTCCGCAAGGCTCATGACCAGATCGATTTCAGCGCCCGCGCCATCCTTCTGCTCGAGGTTCCACTTGCCCTTTTCGCCCCAGCGATAGCCCACCGACCCGCGCGGCGCGACGACGTCGCCGGTCTTCGCGTCGAAGCCGACCGTCTTCCATTCGGGATTGTTGCTCTCGCCGAGACCATCCTTGAAGTCGGAGGCACGCAGAAAGCGTTCCGGCACGAAACGGCCGTCCTTCTTCACCAGCCGCACCAGCATCGGCATGTCGGTGTAGCGGCGACAGTAATCGTCGAAATAGCCGACCGTCCGGTCGAGATGGTATTCGCGCAGGATCACATGGCCGAGCGCCATGGCGAGCGCCGCATCGGTTCCCTGCTTCGGGTGCAGCCAGAGATCGGAGAATTTTGCGGCTTCCGAATAGTCCGGCGAGACGACGACGGACTTCGTGCCCTTGTAGCGCACCTCCGTGTAGAAATGCGCGTCCGGCGTGCGTGTCTGCGGCACGTTGGAGCCCCAGAGCATCAGGAAGCCGGCATTGTACCAGTCAGCC
Organism: Martelella mediterranea DSM 17316; assembly: GCF_002043005.1. Taxonomy (NCBI): domain Bacteria; kingdom Pseudomonadati; phylum Pseudomonadota; class Alphaproteobacteria; order Hyphomicrobiales; family Aurantimonadaceae; genus Martelella; species Martelella mediterranea. The sequence goes on from NZ_CP020330.1 coordinate 4,503,738, forward strand.
GATTCCGGCACGTCGGTCTGCTCGCCCCAGGTCATCGGCGAGGCCGGGGGCAGGTCGCAATACCAGTCGTAAAACGACATGCAGGTGCCGCCGAGCAGCGACAGGTAGCGGGACCCGGCCGCGTAAGAGACCATCGACATCGCCGGGATCGGCGAAAATCCGATGACGCGGTCGGGCCCCCACCTCTTCGCGGTATAGGCGTTGGCCGCCGCGATGAGCTCGTTGACCTCGTCCCAGGTGGCGCGCACGAAGCCGCCGAGGCCGCGCACCTTGATGTATTCGGCCCGCTTGGCCGGGTCCTCCTGAATGGCGCGCCAGGCGGCGACCGGGCTCTTGTCGGCGCGTTCCCTGCGCCAGAGCTTCAGGAGCCGCGCCCGGATCAGCGGGTATTTCACCCGATTGGCCGAATACATATACCAGCTGTAGCTGGCGCCGCGCGAACAGCCGCGTGGTTCGTGATTGGGCATGTCGGGCCGGGTGCGCGGATAATCGGTCTGCTGGGTTTCCCAGGTGACGATCCCGCCCTTGACGTAGATCTTCCACGAACAGGAGCCCGTGCAGTTCACGCCATGGGTAGAGCGCACGATCTTGTCGTGCTGCCAGCGCTTGCGATAGGCGTCTTCCCAGTCGCGATTTTCATTGGTGGTGACGCCGTGACCATCGGAGAATGTATCGACATTCTTGCGTGCCAGAAAGTTGAGGCGGTCGAGGAGAAGAGACATGATCCGTTCCTTTGTTTCGGGCGATTAGCAGGGCACCGGCGCGTTGCGGCGGGTGTAGTAGAAGAAGGTCAGCACGGCGCAGATGACGTAGAAGATGCCGAAGCCCCACAGCGCCATGTCCGGTCCGCCGGTCATCGAGATCGCGGTGCCGTAGGATTTGGGGATGAAGAATGCGCCATAGGCGGCGATCGCGGAGGTGAAGGCGATGATCGCCGCGCTCTCGCGGTCCGTCTGCTTCTGCAGCGCGCCCGCATCCAGTTCCGGCATCAGTCGGGGCACTTCCTCGCGCATGATCGCCGGGATCATCTGGAAGGTCGATGCATTGCCCACACCAGTGAGGAAGAACAGCGCCATGAAGCAGGCGAAGAAGGCCCAGAAATTACCGCCCTCACCTCCATGCGGCAGGAATTGCAGCACGCCGACCACGGCGACGAACATGCCGACGAAGGTCCAGAAGGTCACCCGCCCGCCGCCGAAGCGGTCGGAAATCCAGCCGGTGCCCGCACGGCTCAGCGCGCCGACCAGCGGGCCAAGGAAGGCGTAGGAGAGCGCATTGACCTCCGGGAACTGCGTCTTCATCAGCAGCGGGAAACCCGCCGAATAGCCGATGAACGAGCCGAATGTGCCGGTATAGAGAATGCACATGATCCAGTTGTGGAAGCGCGAGAAGATCACCGCCTGATCGGCAAAGGAGGCCTTGGCCGAGGCGATATCGTTCATGCCGAAATAGGCGGCGATGGTGGCGGCGATGATGAATGGCACCCAGACAAAGCCGGCATTCTGCAGCCACAGCCGTCCCCCGTCGCTCAGCGCCTGCGGTTCGCCGCCGAGCGCGCCGAAGACGCCCATGGTGATGACCACCGGCACGAGGAACTGCATGACCGAGACCCCGAGATTGCCGAGACCGGCATTCATGGCGAGCGCATTGCCCTTTTCGGCCTTGGGGAAGAAGAAGCTGATATTGGCCATGGACGAGGCGAAGTTGCCGCCGCCGAGACCGCACAGAAGCGCCAGAACGAGGAAGATCAGATAGGGCGTTTCCGGGTTCTGCACGGCATAGCCGATGCCCATGGCCGGCAGCAGCAGCGAGGCGGTGGACAGCGTGGTCCAGAGCCTGCCGCCGAAGATCGGCACCATGAAGGAGTAGAAAATCCTGAGCGTCGCGCCCGAAAGCCCCGGCAGCGCCGCCAGCCAGAAGAGCTGGGCGTCGGTGAAGTTAAAGCCGATCGCGGGAAGCCGCGCGACGACAACCGACCACACCATCCAGACCGAAAAGGCCAGAAGCAGCGCGGGAATGGAGATCCACAGATTGCGCTTGGCGACCTTGCGTCCGGTCTGTTCCCAGAAGGTCTTGTCTTCCGGGTTCCATTCCGTCAGCGTCGCCGCCGACGTCTTCGGCGTCATGCCCTCGAATTCCGGCAGTTCCGGCAGGGTGTCGTCACTGGCCCGGTTGCGGCGTTCCATCTGACGAATGGAAAGGTGCATCCAGGTCAGGGCGACCAGCACCAGCAGAAAGAGGAAGGCGAAGCAGGTGGTGTAGACGCCGGTCAGGTCCAGCAGCGTACCGAACACGATCGGCAGGACGAAGCCGCCGAGCCCGCCGATCATGCCGACGAGACCGCCGACCGAGCCGACATTGTCGGGATAGTAGACCGGGATATGCTTGTAGACGGCCGCCTTGCCGAGGCTCATGAAGAAACCGAGACAGAAGATCATCAGCACGAAGGCGCCGAAGCTCATGGCCGTCGAGAAGACAATATCGCCGCCCTTGGCGTGGATCGTGTAGCTCGTCGGCGGATAGGACAGCATGAACAGCAAGAACAGCGCAAAGCCGAAGGTCCAGTACATCACCGAGCGCGCGCCGAACCGGTCCGAGAGATGCCCGCCATAGGCGCGGAACAGGCTGGCCGAGAGCGAGAAGGCCGCCGCCGCCATGCCCGCAGTGCGGATATCGACGCCGTAGACATCGACGAGGTAATGCGGCAGCCACAGCGCCAGCGCGACGAAAGCGCCGAAGACGAAGAAATAGTACAGCGAGAAGCGCCAGACCTGCAGGTTCTTCAGCGGCGCAAGCTGGGCCGCAACCGTGGTGGCCTTCGCTCCGCTGCGGCGGCGGGCTTCGAACACCGGATCATGTTTCGAAAAAACGAAGAAGATGACGGCGATCGCTGCAAGCGCGAAGGCCCAGACATTGGCCACCGCCTGCCAGCCGAAGGCGACCATGACGAAAGGCGCGCCGAACTTGGTCACCGCCGCGCCGACATTGCCGGCGCCGAAAATGCCGAGCGCGGTGCCCTGCTTTTCCGGCGGATACCAGTGCGAGACATAGGTGACGCCAACGGCGAAGGAACCGCCGGCAAGGCCGACGCCAAGGGCGGCGAGCAGGAAAAGCGGATAGGTTGTCGCGCTGGTCAGAAGAAAGGTCGCCGCGGCGGCCAGTAGCATCTGCAACGGAAACACCAGCCGCCCGCCATATTGCTCGGTCCAGATGCCGAGCATCAGCCGCGTCAGCGAGCCGGTGAGAACCGGCGTTGCCACCAGAATGCCGAACTGGGTTTCGGAAAGGCCGAGTTCGCTTTTGATCTCGACCCCGATGATGGCGAAGATCGTCCAGACCGCAAAACAGACCGTGAAGGCCACAGTGCTGAGACCGAGCGCCCGGCGCTGATCGCTTCGCGAAACACCGTCAACTGCAGACATGAAATGCCCCCTAAGGCTCGAGCGGAAGCCCGCTCATTGGAAATTCTGCCTGAGAGTTAGAAGGCGTTGCAGCCCTGCGAAGTTGACCTAAGTCAAGGTTGACGGGCGGCGCGGGACAAACAAGAACTGCGCGTGAAATTGCCATCCCGCGCTGAAATCATCGTCAAATCGGCCTGTTGCGGATGCCGGCTGTTGCTGCTAAATTTATCAATTGAAGACACGAAAAAAATCAAGGCGATGTGATGCGGTCATCCGATTTGCCCGAGGTGCGCGCGCTCGGCCTGTTCAACAGCATGGGCGAGGAGAATTTCGAGGCGCTGATGCAGGCGGCCTATCTGCAGACCTTCCCGCCGCAACTCGATCTCGTACACGAGGGCGATCCGGCGGATTTCCTCTATGTCGTGATCGAGGGCTGCGTCGAGCTTTACGCCAATGCCAACCGCCGCGAGGCCACCATGGCGATGGTGCATCCGGTCAGCCCCTTCATCCTGGCCGCCGTCTTGAAGGATGCGGTCTATCTGATGTCGGCGCGCACGCGGGCGCGCTCGAAAATCCTGCTGATCCCGTCGGAAGACGTCCGCTCGATCTTCGAACTCGATGACGCCTTCGCAAGGGCGATGGTGCTGGAGATGGCCGGCAGCTATCGCTACGTCATCAAGGAGCACAAGGGCCTCAAGCTGCGCAGTTCCGTCGAGCGATTGGCGAATACGCTGCTTCGGCAGAACCATGAATTCGGCAAGGGTACCGGTGAATTCGAGCTGCCCTACGACAAGCGCACGCTCGCCTCCCTGCTCGGCATGACGCCGGAAAACCTGTCGCGCGCCTTCAACACGCTGAAGCCCTACGGCGTCGAGGTCAACGGAACGACAATCCGGCTTTCCGACATCAAGTCTCTGGAAACCCTCGCCAAACCGACCCCGCTCATCGACGACCCCGGCACCTGAGCCCTCCGCAAGGCAGGGCCACCCTCGCTCCTTGTGTTCGGACCTGCCCGGCAACGGGTATTGGCTCTATGACGGACCGGGCGCCGCGGCATCGAGGCGCAGGCCCGCCAGCGCCCGCTTGATCTCGTTGCCGAGCAGGCGCTCGGGCGGGGAAATGCCCGAGGCGGCGGACATCACGACGCCGATCTTCAGGTTCAGCAGCACATCCTGCTGCAGCGGCACGAAGCACAGGCGGCGCTGCTGGATCTCGTCATAGAACCCGATCTGGGTATAGACCCCCAGACTGCGGCCCGCCAGGATCATGTGCTTGGCGACATGAAGCGTATCCGTGAAGCAGTTGGTGGAGAGCGAGGGCGCGATGCCGGTAAACGCCTGATCGATGATAGAGTTGCGCCCGCGCGCATCAACCGTGCGCACCAGTTTCAGTCCGTCGAGGTCTGCGATCGACAGGCTTGAGCGGGTGGCAAGCGGATGGTCGGGCCGCATGATGATCCCGATCGGCGCGCCCTTCTCCGAAATGATCCTCACGCCGGGATGCACGTCGAAGGTGAAGGTGATCCCGATATCGCAAATGCCGCTCGCCACCGCCTCCATGATGTCATCCGGCTGCGCTGTGGTGACCGAATAGGTGATCTGCGGATAGACGCTGTTGAAATCGAGCAGAATGCGCGGCAGCAGGCCGTAGGTCACGGAATCGATGGCGCAGATATTGATGTGGCCCGAGCGCAGATCGCGAATGTCATCGAGCATCATCTTGGTGCGCTCGTAGCCATTCAGCGTCTCGCGACAGTGTTCCAGCACGATCCGCCCGGCATCAGTCAGCGTCACGCCCTCGGGCGTGCGCTCCAGCAGAAGCACGCCGATCGTCTTTTCCGTGGCGATGATCTTCCGGTTCACCGTGGTCGAGGAGACGTTGAGAACGGCCGCGGCCTTGCGGATCGATCCCTGGCGGGCAACCTCGTCGAAATAGCGCATGAATGTCGAATGCATCGGGCGCTCCGCCATAAGTGGTGCATTTTATGCCTCACTGTTAGCAGGTTTTTGCACTTTTTGCAGCGCCATATGCTCCGTACACTTCCTTCACTGATAACCGGCAGGGGAACACCGGGTCAGTGCATCAGCAACCAGTGGCAGGGAGAACATCAATGCCGCAATTCAATTCGAACGGGCTAAGCCGTCGTTCGCTTCTGAAATCCATGGGCGCCGCCGCCGGCCTTGCCGGCGCGGGTAGCCTGATTTCATTCACGCCATCACGGGCAGCGGATACCTTCAAGGTCACCATGCAGCTCGGCTGGCTCGCCTCCAACGGCAATCTCGGTGAGATCTGCGCCAACAAGCTCGGCTATTTCGCCGAGGAGGGTCTCGAATTCGAGATCATTCCGGGCGGCCCGAACATCGATGGCGTCGCCTCCGTCGCCTCCGGCCGCGCCAATCTCGGCCAGGTGTCGTCCAGCCCGTCGCTGATGCTGGCGCGCGCGGCCGGCATTCCGGTGAAATGCATCGCCGCCGGCTATCAGCAGCATCCCTACACCTATTTCTCGCTGAAGGAGAAACCGATCACCAAGCCGGAGGACATGATCGGCAAGAAGATCGGCACCCAGGCCACCGGACGCATTCTGTTCAGGGCGCTGCTCGCCAAGAACAACATTCCGGAAGATCAGGTCGAACTGGTGATCATCGGTTCCGACATGAACCCGCTGATGACCGGCCAGGTCGATGCGATCACCGGCTGGAAGACCAATGTGAAGGCGCTCGAGATACTGGGCGACCAGCGCGTCGACATGACGCTCTGGGACGCCGGCATCAAGCTTTACGCCAACCCTTTCTACGTGACCGACAGCACGCTTGCCGACCACGGCGACAAAGTGGATGCGATGATCCGCGCGATCTCCCGCGGCTGGGGCTTTGCCCGCGAAAACCCGGAAACAGCAGTCGACTATCTGGTCGAGGCCTATCCGAATTTCGACAAGGCCGCGGAGATGCAGGCCGTGCCGCTGGTGCTCGATTACTCCTTCAACGAGACCACGAAGGAACACGGCTGGGGCACGATGACCACCGAAAACTGGCAGGACCAGATCGACATCTACAAGGCGCTCGACCAGTTCGAGGGCGGCGCGCCGACCGTTGACGAGGTCATGACGCTCTCCGTTCTGGAAGCCACCGCCGATACGCGGCCCAAGCTGGGGTAGATGCCATGAACGCGCCAAACACGGCGACAGCATATCGGGAGGCAGGCGCTGAGGCGCTTGCTGCCCGGCTGCGCAATGCATGGGTGAAATTCGGTGATTTCACCGCGATTCAGGACCTCAGCCTCGATATCGCAGAGGGCGAGTTCTGGTCGATCCTCGGCCCTTCGGGATGCGGCAAGTCCACGCTGCTGCGTCTCGTCTCCGATCTCATTCCGCCGGCCTCCGGCGAGGTGAGCGTGTTCGGCAAGTCAACGGAGGAAGCAAGGCTTGCCCGCGAATTCGCCTTCGTGTTTCAGGATGCCAGCCTGTTGCCGTGGCGCAGCGCTCTCAAGAATGTCGAACTGCCGCTCGAGGTCGGGCGCAGCCGTGGCATCAAACTGCCTGTCAGCGACAAGACCCCGCGTGAACTGCTGGAGCTCGTCGGGCTGAAAGGCCGCGAGGACGCGCTGCCGCACGAGCTTTCCGGCGGCATGCGCCAACGCGTGGCGATTGCCCGGGCGCTGGTCTGTCACCCCAAGCTGCTGCTGATGGATGAGCCCTTCGGCGCGCTTGACGAGATGACCCGCGACCACCTCAACCTGCAACTGCTGAAGATCTGGGAAGAAACGGGGGCGACGATCCTGTTCGTCACCCACTCGATCCCGGAAGCCGTCTTCCTCGGCCAGAAGGTGCTGATGCTGCAGGCCCATCCGGGCCGGCTGCGGAAAATCGTCGAGATCGATATTCCCGGCCCCCGGTCGATTGCCCAGCGCGAAACGCCGGAGTTCATCCGCCATGCGGCGGAACTGCGCCAGATTCTGGAGACATGCTGATGGCGATCTCTCAGATATCCGCCGATATGGAAGCGCGGGACAATGTCGCCGCAATCCGCGCGGCCCGGCTGTCGCGGCTGATTTCGGTGGCGATACCCGTCGGCACCGCGATCTTCCTGCTTTTGATATGGCAGGCCGGCGTCCGCCTTTTCGGCGTGCCGTCCTACATCGCGCCGGCGCCGAGCGACGTGGCACTCGTCTTCGTCAAGGATTTCGCAACGCTGATGGCCAATTTCTGGCCGACATTGCTGGAAGCGGTCCTCGGCTTCCTGTTCGGCAATCTGGTCGCGGTGCTGATCGCGATCGCCTTCGTGCACAGCCGGATGGTCGAACGGGCGTTCTTCCCGCTGGCCGTCTTTATCAATACGGTTCCGATCCTGGCGATCGCACCGATCCTGGTGCTGATCTTCGGTTCCGGGCTGACGGCCAAGGTGATGATCGCGGCGCTGATCTGCTTCTTTCCGACGCTGGTCAACATGGTGCGCGGCCTCAATTCGGCAAGTCCGCAGATCCTGGAGCTGACGCGGGTGCTGTCGGCATCCAAATCGGAAGTGTTCTGGAAGGTGCGGCTGCCGTCGTCGCTGCCGTTCCTGTTCTCGGCGCTGAAGATTGCGGCGACCACCTGCGTCATTGGCGCGATCGTCGGCGAATGGGTGGGAGCCAATATGGGGCTCGGAGCGCTGATCCTCGATGCCACCTTCAATTTCCGCTCCGCGCTGCTCTACGCAACGGTGTTCCTGTCGTCCGGGCTGTCGGTGCTGCTGTTTGCCTGCGTGACGCTCGCCGAACGCCTGATCGTGCGCTGGTAGGAAAACCTCAACCGGAATTTCAAGACGGGCGATCTGCCCGGGGAAGAGCTGTGCCAAGATGAAAGAGACATACGGACATATCACCCTGAAACGGGACGAGCAGATACCGCTGGTCGCCGATTGCGATGTCGTGGTCATCGGCGGCGGTCCGGCGGGCGTGAGCGCCGCGGTGTCGGCCGCGCGCAACGGCTGCTCGGTCACGCTCATGGAGCGCTATCACCATCTCGGCGGTATGGCGTCCGGCGGCATGGTTCTGGTGCTGGATGACATGGTCAATGACGGCAACGAGATCGTCACCACCGGCATTGTCTCCGAATTCGTCGACAGGATGGCGGCGGAGGACGGCGCGGTCTATCCCCCGCCGGAAGACTGCCTGACGAACTGGGAGATGTGGCGCAAATGGTCGCGCTGGGGTGCGATCGACTTTCACAAGACCGGCATGCCGCAACCGATCATCCACGCCGTCGCCTTCGATCCCGACTGCTGGAAGCGCACCAGCCTCAACCTGGTCCGGGAAGCCGGCGTCAATCTCAGGCTTCATTCCTGGTTCTCCGAAGCGCTGGTGGAGGACGGCTGCGTCACCGGCATCATCTGCCAGACCAAGGTCGGCCGTCAGGCGATCCGCGCGAAGATGGTGATCGATGCCAGCGGCGATCTTGATGTCGCCGCCTCGGCGGGCGCGTCGTTCCTCACCGGCCAGTATATCGTCACCACCGTGTTCCGGCTTTGCGATGTCGATACCGAAAAGGCGGAGGCCTTTGAATTCGAACATCCGGAGGAATACAAGGCGCTCGACCGGCAGGTGCGCCGGGTCATCGGCGGGGCATGGGGCATGTGGTGGCTGAAGACGCCGCTGCCGGGCATCGTCTGGTGCAACTGCCCGCATATGCCGGGCTATGACGGCCTCTCGCCGGAGGACATGCTGGCCGCCGAGATCGAGGGCCGCGAGCGGATGATGAAGCTGCTGCACTTCGTGCGCGCCAACCTGCCGGGGTTCGAGGACGCCAAGATGCTGGGTGCCGCCGAACAGCTCGGCATCCGTCAAACCCGGTTGTTGCAGGGCGAATATGTCGTCACCCGCGACGATGTGAAGAGCCGCCGCCACTTTACCGACAGCGTCTGCCGGGGCCGGGATTACTACACGCCCTACCGCGCCCTGCTGCCGAAGGGGATCGACAACCTGATCGTCGCCGGTCGCCACTATTCGGTGGAAAGCGAGGCGCAGAAACTGTCGCGCGAGATCCCGCCCTGTATGGCGCAGGGCGAGGCGGCAGGCGTGGCCGTCGCCGTGGCGCTCGAACAGAACGTGGCGCTGCGCGATGCCGATGTCGCCACCATCCAGAAGCGCATGCGCGCGCAGGGCGCCGATCCCGGCGATATCCCCTCGGCGAACGCCCGCGTCGAAAACACCGCAGCAGCAGAATGAAAGACAATGCCATGAATACCGATAGCCTTCCTCTCTCCGGCATCCGCGTGATCGATTTCACGCAGGTGATGCTCGGTCCCTGCGCGACGCAGATGCTGGCTGATTTCGGGGCGGACGTGATCAAGATCGAGCGTCCGGGGGCCGGCGACCTGTCGCGCCATTTCTTCGACGACCACACCGAGGCCGGCCGCAACAATGCGGTCTACTGCTCGCTGAACCGCAACAAGCGCTCCGTCGAGATCAACACCAAGACGGCAGAGGGCAAGGCGATGGTCTATGATCTCGTGCGCCAGGCCGATGTCGTGGTCGACAATTTCCGCGCCGGCGTGATGGAGCGTCTCGGTTTCGGCTACGAGGCCCTGAAGGCGATCAACCCGAAGATCATCTGCGCGTCGGGCACGGGTTTCGGTTCGACCGGTCCCTATGCGCACAAGGGCGGACAGGATGTGCTGGCGCAGGCGATGACCGGGGTGATGGAAAAGACCTCCGACCCCTCTATCCCGCGCTCGATCTACCCGACCACGCTTTGCGACTATACCGCCGGCATGCATCTGGTGCAGGGCGTGCTCGCGGCCCTTCTCTCCCGCGAGAAGACCGGCCACGGCCAGCGCGTCGAGGTTTCGCTCTACGATTCCATGATCGCCATGCAGATGCAGGAGGCGGCCCAGTGGAGCAAGCATCATGCCGTTTTGAACTGGGCCGCGATGCCGTTGACGGGGGTATTCGACAGCACCGATGGCGCCCTGGTGATCGTCGGGGCGTTCAAGGCCAACCCGTTGCGCGATATCTGCGCCGCGCTCGGTATCGAGGACCTGTCGCCGACCTATCCGGATCTTGCCAGCCAACGCGCCAACAAGCCCTATCTGCAGACACGCTTCGCCGAAGTGATTGCCACCAATACCACCGCGCACTGGATCGAACGGCTCGAGAATGAGGATTTGCTCTGCGCCCCGGTACGCGCGCTCGGCGAGGCGCTGGACGATCCGCAGACGGCCATCAACGGCATGCTGCTCGATTTCGAACATGATCTCCTCGGGCCGCTGCAGGTCGTCGCCTCTCCGGTGCATTTGAGCGACGCGCCCGTGGTGCTGCGTCACAAGCCGCCCAAACTCGGCGAGCACACTGCCGAGGTAATCGCCGAGTTCGGCCTTGACGCGAAGGTAAGGGCAGCCGGATGAGCGTTCTGTTTTCCATCGAAAGCCATGTCGCGCGGGTCACCATCAACCGGCCCGATAGGATGAACGCCGTCGATCAGCGAACCGAGGCCCGGCTGGAGGAAATCTGGACCGCCATCGAAGGCGACCCGGATATCCGCTGCGTGGTGCTGACCGGGGCCGGCGAGCGCGCCTTTTCCGCGGGCGCGGACCTCAAATCCGGCTCCGGCGCTTCGGGCCTCGAATACTGGGCGCGGATGAACCCGAACGGCTTCGGCGGCATTGCGCTGCGCCAGAGCCTCACCGTGCCGGTGATCGCCCGCGTCAACGGGTTAGCACTCGGCGGCGGGCTGGAAATGGTGCTCGGCGCCGATATCGTGATCGCGAGCGACACCGCCCGCTTCGGCCTGCCCGAGGCGAAGGTCGGCCGCCTTCCGCTCGATGGCGGCATGGTCGCCCTGCAACGGCTGATTCCGCGTAACATCGCAGCCGGCCTGATGATGACCGGGCGGATGATGAGCGCCGCCGAAGCGCAGGCCGCAGGCCTCGTCAACGCGGTCGTGCCGCCGGAAAACCTTGATGCCGAGGTCGATGCCTGGGTCGCCGATATACTGAAATCGGCACCCCTGTCGGTAAAGGCGATCAAGGCGACCCTGCGCAGGACCGCACATCTTTCGCCCATGGAAGCCCGCGCGGTGCAGACGCCGGAACTGATCGCGGCGCTGGTTTCCGAGGATTCAGAGGAAGGGGTCGCAGCCTTCCGGGAAAAGCGCGCGCCGGTCTGGCGCGGCAGGTAGAGTTTCATGGCGCTGGTGATCAAGAGCGAATGCATCGATATCAAGGACGGCGTCTGCGCCACCGTCTGTCCGGTTGACTGCATCTATGAGGGCGAGCGGATATTCTACATCCACCCGACCGAATGCATCGAATGCGGCATGTGCGAGAGCATCTGCCCGGTTGACGCCATCCGTTACGACGACGATCCGGGCGCGGAAATCGCACGCTTCAACGCCATCAGCCGTGCCGTGTTCGACGATGGCGAAGGCGGGCTCAGGGAACCGGGCGGCAGGTCCAGGTCATCGCCGCCGGTAAACGACCACCCGCTGGTCCGGAACTGGCCAACGAAATCAGAAAAGGAAAATCAGTCATGAAGGGCATTATCGCGGCGGTGCCGACGCCGGTCGACGGGGACGGCAGGGCCTTGCAGGAACCGTTTCTGGAACATTGCCGCTGGGCGCTCGCGAATGGCTGCGACGGGCTCAACGTGCTCGGCACGACGGGCGAGGCCAATTCGCTCGGCATTGCGGAGCGCAAGGCGGTCATGGGCTGGGCCGCGCAAAACCTTGATCCCGCCCGCCTGATGGTCGGCACCGGCCTGACCTCGCTTGCCGATACGCTGGAACTGACCCGGGCCGCGGCGGATATGGGCTATCGCATCGCTCTGGTTCTGCCGCCGTTCTACTACAAGCCGGTCAGCGATGACGGCCTCTATGCCTGGTACAGGGCGCTCGACGAAGCCCTCGGTGAAAGCCCGATCGCGATCTGGTTCTACAATTTTCCGCAGATGACCGGCGTACCGATCCCCGTCGATGTCGTCGCGCGGCTTGCCGCGGCTCGCCCGGCACGCTTCGCCGGCATCAAGGATTCGTCCGGCGATCTCGCCTATTGCCGGAGCCTTGTTGCCGCTGTGCCGGGGCTTTCCGTGTTTCCGAGCTCCGAAACCGCGCTTGCCGAAATGCAGGCATCCGGCTTCGCCGGCTGCATTTCGGCCACCGTCAACATTTCCGCGCCGCTCTGCGCCGCCTATCTTGCCGCCCCCGACGAGGCGCTTGCCGCGCGGATCGCAGAGACCCGCAGGAAGATCGCGGCCCACCCTCTGGTGCCGGCCGTCAAGTATCTCGTCGGAAAACGCAGCGGCGATCCTGTCTGGGAGAATGTCCTGCCACCCTTCACCCAAGCGGACACGCCGTCGCGCGCGGCGCTTGATGCCATTTGATGTCAACAACGATGAGAGAGATTCGCCATGGCTGATGAAGCGACCTGGTCCAAACGGTTCCGCGCACTGTGCGACGAGACGGCCTCGTGGTCCGAGGATCGCGATTTCAAGGTTGGCGCGGTGATCGTCGGACCCGGGCACGAGGTGCGCGCCACCGGCTATAACGGCCTGCCGCGCGGCGTCTCCGACGAGGACCCCGCCCGCTTCGACCGCGCCAGCGGCGAGAAATTCTTCTGGATCGAGCATGCCGAGCGAAATGCCGTCTATAACGCCGCCCGCTCCGGCGCGGCTCTTGTGGGCTGCACGATCTATGTCAACCGCTTCCCCTGCGCCGACTGCGCCCGCGCCATCATCCAGAGCGGGATCACATGCGTCGATTGCCCGCCCAAGCCGGAAAACGATGGCAAGCTGGATCACAGCTTCGATGTGTCCGAGACCATGCTGCGCGAAGCCGGGATCGCGATCAAGACCGGATGAGGCAGCTAGCCCCCTGTCGCGGCAAGGCTCGTCTGCTGTGCCCGCCGGCGGGTTAGCGCAACACGGCGTCGGCGGATTTCGGCCAATGCGCTTCCGCCGCGTCAAGATTGCGGTCGAGCGAGGATAGTTTCGCCGTGCCGATCAGCACGGAAGCCGCCTGCGGATGGGTGAGCGCGAAGCGCAACGCGGCCTCGGCAAGCGAGACGCCGGCGGCTTCGGCGCGGTCCTGGAGTGCTTCGACCCTGGCGAGGATATCGTCCGGCGCGGGACCGTAGTCGTAATGCGAGCCGGGGACCGGTCCGGTCGCCAGAATGCCGGAATTGAAGATGCCGCCCAGCACGAGGCTGACCTGCTTTTCGCGGCATAACGGCACGAGTTCCGCCTCCGCCGAACGGTCGAGCAGCGTCAGCCGGCCGGCGAGCAGGATCACGTCGATCTCGGTCTCGGCCATGATATCGAGGCAGACGCGGTTTTCATTGACGCCGAGGCCGAAAGCACCGATGCGGCCGGCCGCCTTGAGCGTCTGCAGCCGGTCGATACCCGAGCCTATCAGATCCGCCATGTGCCGGTCATTGTCATCACCATGGGTGTAAACGCCGATGTCGTGGACATAGACGATATCGATGCGCGCGGTGCCAAGCCGTTCGCAGCTCTGCTCGAAGGCGGCCTCGATGCCGTCGCCGGAATAATCGTAGCGCACGGCATTGGGCAGCGGCTCGAAAAATCCATCCGCCTCGGCAAGCGCAGGACCGGGCGAGAGGAGCCGCCCGACCTTGGTGGACAATACGTAGTCGGCCCGCTCGCGCGTCCTGAGGAACCGGCCAAGCCGCTGTTCGGAAAGGCCGCGCCCATAATGCGGCGCGGTGTCGAAATAGCGGATGCCGCGTTCCCAGGCCCGGGCGAGAATGGCCTGAGCGGTCTCATCATCAACCTTGCGGAACAGATTGCCGAGGCCCGCGCAGCCGAAGGAAATGTCGGTGACCTCCACCGTCGTGCGGCCGATCCGGTTGGTTTTCATGTGCGTGCCTCCTCTTCGACAATCCGCTTCAACCGCGGCTGATCGCCGGTGACGCCGAGCGCCCTGCCCCAGTCGATGAAAGCGCCAATGCGACGTTGGGTCTTCTCGCCATGGTTCTGCGCGATATCCGAAAGCCGGTGCACCAGAAACGGATTGGCGAAACGTTCAAGCGTGGTAGCGACATAGTCTTTGGCCTCATCGCCATAGCCGGCGGCAAGGAAGGTCGGCAGCACTTCCTTTTCGTAAAGGTCTGCCAGATCGGCACTTATGGCCGCATCGGCGATTTCGTCGCGCACCAGCCGGTCCCGCTCGCCGCCGCGCGCCAGCCAGCGGGCGACCAGATAGGTATGGCCGAGATTGAGAATATGGAGCTTGAGTTTCTCGATCCGCCCGAGATCGGGCACCACTTGGATAGCGGGGTGCGTGCAGGGCAAGGTCAGGTTCGGGGCATCCTCGATAGCCCAGAGCGCATAGGGCTCGGCCACCGCGCCCGCCGGCTCCAGCGGCTCGGACACGATGCGATCGACCAGCGAATTGGCGAAAACCACGCTTTCGCCCACCCAGGCCGCAAAATCGGCCGATAGCGGCGCGGAAAGTTCCAGAACCCGCGCGCGCAACGTCTCGCCATTGCGGGCGATCAGTTCCGCGGGCATGACCGTCAGTTTCTGTCCGCCGGCCTGAAAGCGCGCGAACAAAAGCTGCATCAATTTCGCGGGATAGGACATGGCCTGCGAAAAATAGGGCAAGGCATCTTCGGCTTGCGGCTTCCAGCCCGCATCGCCGGTATTGGAAAGAATGACCTGCGTCTCCTCCGCGGCAATGCGGACGATCTCCGGCCAGTCCGTTTCCGTGGTCAAGGCACGGGCAATCGCGGTGACCCGCACCTCCCGCTCGACCGGCACGCCATTCTCGATGCCCTTGACCAGCACCGGGTAGCCCCCGGGCGCGGCGAGCGCCTCAAGCCGTTTGCGCCGCGCCGGGTCGCCGCTTGATTGCACCACCGTCACCGGTCCCAGCGCCCGCCCCTCGGCCATCGCCTCGGAGATGAACAGATCGGCATGGGCTTGCAGAAACCGGCTGGTGCCGAATTGCAGGACAATTGACATGTGCTCCCCCAGATCATTATTGCTCTTGATTTACGGCCTGTAGACCGGCGCCGCGCTACATCACCGCGCCGATCTGCCAGGGGATGAACTCCACCCGACCAAACCCCTGCGCCTCGCTCTTGGTCGGGCGGCCAGAGGCGACGTCGAGCATCATGCGGTAGATTTCCGCGCCCTTGTCGGCCAGCGGCACGCCGTCGATCACATCGCCGCAATTGATATCCATATCCTCACCCATGCGCGCCCAAAGATCGTTGTTGGTGGCGATCTTGATGCAGGGCACCGGGCGATAGCCCGAAACCGAGCCGCGGCCGGTGGTGAAGACGATCAGATTGGCGCCCGAGGCCACCTGCCCCGTTACCGAACAGGGATCATAACCCGGGCTGTCCATGAACACGAAGCCCCGCCGGTCGACGGGTTCGGCATATTTGTAGACCGCTTCCAGCGGGGCCGATCCGCCCTTGGCGACAGCGCCGAGCGATTTTTCCAGGATCGTGGTCAGCCCGCCACGCTTGTTGCCCGGCGACGGGTTATTGTCCATCTCGCCGCCATTGCGGGCGCAGTAATCCTCCCACCAGGCGATGCGCTCCATCAGCGCGGCCGCGACCTCGGGCTTAGCCCTTCGGGTCAGCAGATGTTCCGCGCCATAGATTTCCGAGGTTTCCGACAGGATCGAGGTGCCGCCCTGCGCCACCACCATGTCCGAGGCGATGCCGAGCGCGGGATTGGCGGTGATGCCCGAAAGCCCGTCCGAACCGCCGCACTGCATGCCGATGACCAGGTGTTCGGCCGAAACCGGCTCGCGGCTCGTCCTGTTTGCCGTTTCGGCCAGTTGACGCAGCACCGGCAGCGCGGCCTCGACCGTCTTGCGCGTGCCGCCGGCATTCTGGATCGTCAGAAACTGGAAGCGGCTCGGGTCCCGCAGCTCCTTTTTCGCGGCGAGCACGGGAAGCTGCATCACCTCGCAACCGAGCCCGACCAGCAGGATCGCGCCGAAATTCGGATGCTGGGCGTAACCGGCCAGCGTGCGCATCAGCGTCTCGTAGCCCTCGCCCTGCCCGGCCATGCCGCAGCCCGAACCGTGGGCGATCGGCACCACACCATCGACATTTTCGAGGTCGGCCAGAAGGCCCAAGCGCTCGGCCTCCTCGGCAATGAAATGGGCCACCGAGCCCGAACAGTTCACGGTCGTCAGAATGCCGATGAAGTTGCGGGTTCCGACCCGGCCATCCGGGCGTTTGTAGCCCAAGAAGGTGTCACGAACGGACGCCGGCGCAATCGGCTGAATTTCCGAGGTGCCCGCGTCGCCGCCGCGCTCCGTGCCAACACCGAGATTTTGCGTATGCACATGGGCGCCGGCGACGATATCGACCGTCGCAACGCCGATGATCTGGCCGTATTTGCGCACGAACGCGCCTTCCGGGATGGCCACGAGCGCCATTTTGTGGCCACGCGGAATGGCTTCGCTTGCACCCGCCTCGCCCGGCTTCAGATCGACGAGCGCGATGCAGACATTGTCGTCGGGATGAAGCCGGAGAATCTGGGCGCCGCTCATGGCCGCACCACGGCCTTGATCAGCCCGCTGCGGTCGGAGGCGAGCGCGGCGAAGCGCTCCGGCAGGTCGGCCAGCGGCAGTTCGGCCGACAGCAGCGCATCGGTGTCTATCTTTCCGCTGCGGATCGCCTCCATGACCCGCATGAAGTCGGCTTTCAGCGCGTTGCGGCTGCCGATAATGCGGGTCTCGCGCTTGTGGAACTCGGCATCGTTGAAGGTGATGTCGTCTTTAACCACGGATACGAGCACATAGGTCGAGCCATGCGCCAGCAACGGGAAGCCGGCCTCGATCGCGCGAGCCGAGCCGGTGGCGTCGAAGACGATGTCGAAGCCCGAGGCCAGGTCGCCGGTCAGGATACCGGCCGGGTCGCTGTCATTGTGCAGATGTTCGAAGCCGAATTTATCAGCCGCCATGGCCAGACGCTCCTTGCTCAGGTCGAGCAGATGCACGTCCGCGCCCGCGAGCCGGGAGAAAAGGGCCGCGCCGATGCCGATCGGCCCCGCGCCGGTGACGAGCACCCGGTCGCCTTCCTCAATGCCGGAGCGCGCCACGGCATGGGCGCCGATGGACAGGAATTCCACCATCGCCGCCTGTATCTCCGTCAGCCCCTCGGCGGGATAGAGATTGCCCTCCGGCACGGCAATCCGCGCGCTCATGCCGCCATCGCGATGAACGCCGAGCACCTCGATCTTTTCGCAGCAATTGGGCTTGCCGCGTTTGCAGGCGTGGCAGGTCCCGCAGGAGACATAAGGATTGACGACGACCAGATCGCCGGCCGCGAGCCCGGCGGCATCGGCAACCAGCCTGCCGCTCAGTTCATGACCGATAACGCGCGGGTAATTCAGATAGGGATGCTTGCCCTCGAAGATATGATAGTCCGTACCGCAGATGCCGACCGCGCAGATATCCACCAGCGCCCAGCCCGCGGGCGCTTCCGCCGGCAACGGCATTTCGCGCAGCTCGAAAAGGCCGGGTTCGACGCAGACGCCGCAGGTCATGGTGTCGGCATGCATTTTCTCGGGGCGGTTCATTGCAATTGTCCTTGGTTCCGGGGTGCCCAGTCCATGGGGAGTTCGCCCTTGATGATCAGGCTCAGAATATCGTCCTTGGTAACCTCCTCGATGCCGTGCGCGCCGACCTGCTCGCCCCGGTTCATCACGATGACGCGGTCGCACAGATCGAAGACGTCATGCATGTCGTGGCTGACGAGGAAGATGCCGATGCCCTCGTCGCGCAATTGCCGGATAAGATCGGCAACCATGGCGGATTCGGAAGGGCCAAGGGCGGCGGTGGGCTCATCCATGATCAATATCTTCGCATTGAAATAGAGCGCGCGGCCGATGGCGATCACCTGTCGCTGTCCGCCCGAAAGGCGCGAGACCGGATCCCCGAGATTGCGGAAATTCGGGTTGAGCCGGGCCAGCACCTTCTTGGCTTCCGCCATCATCCGCCTGTCATCGAGATTGCCCCAGCGGGTTTTCAGTTCGCGCCCGAGGAACAGATTGGCCGGCGCATCGAGATGGTCCGCGAGCGCCAGCGTCTGGTAGATGGTTTCGATGCCGTGACGACGCGCATCGTGCGGCGTCTCCAGCCTGACCTCCGTTCCACCGACGCGGATCGTCCCGCTGCTTGGAACCATGGCGCCGGAAAGGATGCGCATCAGACAGGATTTGCCCGCCCCGTTATGGCCGAGAACGCCAACCACCTCGCCGGGATAAAGATTGAGCGACACGCCGTTGACGGCGTTCACACCACCGAAGTGCTTTTCGATGTCAATCATCTCAACAAGCGGGGTCATGGGACTTGTCCTGCGTCATCTTGCATGGGTAGATCGCGCGGGATGCCTGTGCGCCCCGCGCGAATTAGCCAGTCTTAGTAAAGCACGTTCTGGGCTTCGTCGGAGTCGATATTGTCCTTGGTGACGAGCACGACGCCGGTATCGATCTGGGGCTCGACGGACTTGCCGTCCATCAGCTCCATGATCGCCTGGACGCCCTTTTCACCCATCTGGAACGATCCCTGCACCAGAATGGCGTTGAGCGTGCCATCCTTGACGAAGTCCTGGAGGTCCTTGTTGCCGTCAAAGCCGATGGCGGCGACCTGTCCGGCCTTGCCGGCCTGCTTGATGGCGCGGCCCATACCGACGGCGGTCGGCTCATTGGCCCCGAAAATGCCCTTCAGGTCCGGATTGGCGGCCAGAACGTCGGTGGTCTGGTTCAGCGCGGTCGCCATCTGCGACTGCGAGTAATAGGGACCGACGATCTCGATCTTGGAATCCGCCTTGATCTTGTCAACGAAGCAGCCGACGCGACCGATTTCCGAGCCGACGCCCGCCACATAGGACATGACGGCGACCTTGCCTTCACCGCCCGTCAACTCGATCATCCGGTCGGCGGCAAGCTTGCCGGCGGCGCAGTTATCGGTGGACAGGAAGGTCTGGTAGGTGCCCTTGCCGGCATCCGAAAGCGACGAGTCGATGATCGCGACCGGGATGCCGGCTTCATTGGCGCGCTTGACGGCGGGCACCAGCGCATCCGGGTCGGACGGGGCCAGCACGATACCGGCAACGCCCTTGTTGACGGCGTTGTCGACCATGTTCACTTCCGCCGCGATATCGGACTCCGAAGCCGGACCGTCGAAGGTCATGGTGATATCCGACTGGCCGTCAACGGCCGCCGTCGCGCCCTTGTTGACGTTCTGCCAGAAGTTGGAATTGGTCGTTTTGACAATGACCGCGATTTCCGCCGCGCTCGCCGTGGCAAACGGCACGGCGGCAATGGCACTGGCTGCAAGCACTGCTTTCAAAATCGTCTTCATGGTTTCTCCTCCCTTTAAAGACATGGATTTACTGGTTTATCGGCGATTGCTGCGCAACTGGTCGATGAAGACGGCTAGGATGACGACAAAACCGATGATGATCTGCTGGATGAAGGCCGATACGCCGGACATGTTGAGCCCGTTGCGCAGCACGCCGATGATGAAGGCGCCGATCATGGTGCCGGAAATGCCGCCGACGCCGCCCATCAGCGAGGCGCCGCCGATCACCGCAGCGGCGATAGCGTCGAGCTCGTACATCACGCCCTCATTGGGCTGGGCGGTCACGAGACGCGACATCAGGACGTTTCCGGCAACGCCGGCAAGCGCGCCGGACAGGACATAGGCGGCGATCTTGGTCGCGTCGACATTGACGCCCGACAACCGTGCCGCCTCCTCGTTGGAGCCGGTGGCATAGATATGGCGGCCAAGCGCGCGCCGGCGCAAGAGATAGGCCCCGCAGATGGCAACGATCAGCAGCAGGATGGCCGGATAGGGAATGCCCGGGAACACCACCCTGGACAGGCCATTCGGGAGCTTTTCGACGTGACGGAACAATGCGCCATTGCCAAGAACGCCGAACGCCTCGCCAAGCTGGGAAATCGGTGCGGCCCCCGTCAGTTGCAGGGCCGTGCCGCGGGCGATCATCATCATGCCGAGCGTGGCGACGAAAGGCGTGATGCGCATCTTGGTGATGACGACGCCATTGATGAACCCGCAGAATGCGCCCACCAGCACCGCCGCCGACATGGCGACCGGCACCGGCAGGCCGGCCTTCACCATAAGCCCCGCGGCCGTGCCCGAAAGCGCCAGAACGGAGCCGACCGAAAGATCGATGCCGCCGGTGATGATGACCATCGTCATGCCGATGCCGATCAGCCCGATCACCGAGGTCTGCAACAGCACCGTCAGGCCGTTATTGACCGACAGGAAGGCCGCATTGCCGAAAGCGAAAATCGCGATCAGCATCGCCAGCGTCATCAGGGCGGATAGCTGGTGAAACGTGCCCGCGCTGATCCTGCCGATTCTTCCCAGGGGATGCGGCTCCTCCGCTGCCACCGACATAGGCTCCTCCAAATTCGGTGCAATATAATTAAGTACAAAACTATCCATGGAAACGTCGTTGTCAATTGTTTTTTATCATTGTCGACAAAACAATCCGCGTGTTAGAGCGGAAAAACGCGGAGAAACAGGCATGGCAAGAACTGACGAGCGTTTCCGGGAGGCCTATAACCAGCTTCTGGATTATTGCGCCGGCAGGCAGGCAGGCGATCAGTTGCCGGCCGAACTGGCGCTGGCGCAACAACTCGATGTCAGCCGCACGGTCGTGCGCTCCGCCCTTGAGCGACTCAATGCGGAAGGCCTGATCAGTTGGGAAGGTCGCTCGAAAACCCTGCTCCGGCTTCCAAGTGAAACAGACAGGCTCGCCGTTCAGTCCACCCAGCCGTCGGAGGATGAGTTGGAGCGCCAGTTTCTCGACTGGGTCCTGCGCTTCGACGTGCCGCCCGGAACGGCGCTGAACGTGACGGAACTGTCGCGCAAATTCGGCGTGCAGGCCTATGGCCTTCAGGAGTTTCTCGCCTCGCTGAGCCGTTTCGGGCTGGTGCGCAGGCGACCCAGGGGCGGATGGGAACTGGTCGGCTTCACCCGCGATTTCGCGATCGAGCTTTCCGACTTCCGCACCATACTCGAACTCAATGCCGTCTCGCATCTCGTTGCCCTGCCGCAGTCCCATGGCATATGGAAACAGCTCGAGGACCTCAGAAACGACCACATCCGGCTCGCCGAGGATATCGATCAGCGCTATCACGATTTCTCGCTGCTCGATGAACGCTTCCACACCGCCATCGGCAGCGTCGTGAAGAACCGTTTCGTCGCGGAATTCCAGAAGGTCATCACGCTCGTCTTCCACTACCACTATCAATGGGACAAGAAGGACGAGCGCGACCGTAACCTCGCCGCGATCGGCGAGCATCTGAGAATTATCGACGCGCTGAAAGCGCGCGAGGAACAGGCCGCCCTGGCGACGGCCCGCGACCACCTGAAGACCTCGAAACAGACGCTCCTGTCATCGATGCGCAGCCACGCCTTGCTCTGAACGGCTCTCACGCCAGGGCGATACGGCCGAAATGCTTGCCGCCGGCGATGCAGAGGCTTCGTACCTACCCGGCTTCAAGTTCATACCAGCGGTAGACCTCCGCCGGCGTGTCATGGACTTTCAGCACATCGATCATCATACGGTACAGGTTTGCGGCGATGGCGGCGTCCTCGATCGGCGCCTGCTGGCGCGGATCCGCCTTCAAGTCATACAGCCGGGTGCCGAGATCATCGAAGCCCTTGCCGTCATTATAGGGCACACGCTTGGCGTCGCGGCGTGCTTCGATCGCGAGCACCGGAACGCCTTTCGTAAAATCGAAGCCCGGATGAAGCCGCGCGGTGCGCAGTTCCTCGATCGTGAACGGGGCCGTCATGTGGTTCGCAACAAGCGTATATTCGCTGAGGCCCTCGCGGGAAAGGTCCGGCGGATAATGGTAGAGCGCGTGTGCGCCATCGGTCACGCCGATGGGGCCTGAAAAAACCCCGAAGACGGCCGCATCGCGGATGGCCTCATCGCGCGCCAGGAGCGGCATGATGCTTCGCCCGGTCACCTCCTGCGGCACGTCCAGACCGTGGATATCCATGAAGGTCGGCATCAGATCGGTCGTCTGCGTCAGATGCTTGCGGCGAGTGCCCGCATGTTGCTGGTGATCGGGATGATGGATCATCAGCGGAATGTGGGATACCTCGTCATAATAGGGCATTCGGCATTTGCCCCACCAGTCATGTTCGGAAAGCAGGAACCCGTGGTCAGTCGACAGCACGACGCATGTGTCCTTCCACATATCGTGTTCGTCCATATAGTCGATCAACCTGCCGAAATATTCATCGCACATGGCGACGAGCGCCGCGTAGTTCGCGCGGATCTCCGCGATTTCCTCGGGGCTTTCAGTCACGCGGTCATAATGCGGCCAGTCGAGCACGCCGCCATTGTAGCCCGTCTCGTAGGCTGCCTTGAAACGGTCGGGCGCGTGGAAGGGTTCATGAGGATCGAAGCACTCCAGCATCAGGAACCAGTCGTCGGCCGTACGGTTGCGGTCGAGGAACTCGAAGGCCGATGCGAAGCATCGCGGGCCGGGAAAATCCTCTTCCGCCACGATTGTCTCGCGATTGATCGCGTGCTGCAAACGCTTGTCAGGCTTCTCGGTGTTGTAATGGCGCGCATCGAACTTTTCCCGGATTCGGTCCAGCGGCGGCTTCACCATGGCAACCCAAGGATCGTATTCCTGTCCGCGGATAAAATCGTAGCTTGAAAAGCGCGTGTGAAACCCATGCCCGCCATCCTCGAAATAATGCAGATGGTCCGTGATCAGATGGGTGTAGACGCCGCTCCGCTTCATGATATCGGCAAAGGAATTGTCGAATGGTTCCAGAGGTCCCCATGAGCGGTGGGTGAAGTTCAGACGCCCCCCATGCATGTCGCGACGCGCGGGCATGCAGGGCAGCGAGCCGACATAGTGACTGTCGAACGTCACCGCGCGGGCGGCGAAACGATCGAAGTTCGGCGTCTTCACCGCAGTTCCGCCGTAAGCGCCGAGCGCGGCGCGGTTCAGACTATCAAACAAGACGAAAATGGTTCTCATGAATGCTCCTTCCGCAGGAATATGGCGGAGCTATCCATGAAATGATAATGAATGTTGGTTGGCCCGCAATAACTGAAAGATATCGCCCTGACCCGGCCCGTGCCCGGTTCCCGGCATATTGAGAATCCCCAGGCCTCCGGGCGACCGACCGCGCGCGAACCGTCGCCGAAAAGAAACGCCTGAGCCGCCCCCACGCTGACGGAAAACCTCTCGTTGCCCGGGACAGGCCCGGGCATGACGAAGCCTACTCAACAAAAGAAAGGGGCGGATCGCTCCGCCCCCTGCTCAATGGCTTATGAAAAATGGACCGTACTGGTCGCTTACTTCCAGTCGCGGATGTCCACGAAATGGCCCTCGATGGCGGCGGCGGCGGCCATGGCGGGCGACACCAGATGGGTGCGGCCCTTGTAGCCCTGACGGCCCTCGAAATTGCGGTTCGAGGTCGAGGCGCAGCGCTCCTCCGGCTTCAGCCGGTCGTCGTTCATCGCCAGGCACATGGAACAGCCCGGCTCGCGCCATTCGAAACCGGCCTCGAGGAAAATCTTGTCGAGGCCTTCGGCTTCCGCCTGTTCCTTGACGAGTCCGGAGCCCGGCACGATCATGGCGTTGACAGTGCTTGCCACCTTGCGGCCCTTGGCGACGGCGGCGGCCGCGCGCAGATCCTCGATGCGGCCATTGGTGCAGGAGCCGATGAACACGCGGTCGACGGCAACGTCAGTCATCTTGGTTCCGGGCGTGAGCCCCATATATTTCAGCGCCCGCCACTTGGAGCTGCGCTTGTTCTCGTCCTTGATGTCGTCCGGGTTCGGCACTTCGCCGGTGATGGCGATGACATCTTCCGGAGACGAGCCCCAGGATACGATCGGCGGCAGGTTGGCGGCATCCAGCACCACCACGCGGTCATATTCCGCGCCCTCGTCAGTCGTCAGCGACTTCCAGTATTCAACCGCCTTGTCCCAGGCCTCGCCCTGAGGCGCGCGCGGACGGCCCTTGATGTATTCGAAGGTTTTCTCGTCCGGCGCGATCAGGCCGGCGCGGGCGCCGCCTTCGATCGTCATGTTGCAGACCGTCATGCGGCCTTCCATGGAAAGGTCGCGGATCGCCTCGCCGGCGAACTCGATGACATGGCCGGTGCCGCCTGCCGTGCCGATCTCGCCGATGATCGCCAGAATGATATCCTTGGCGGTGACGCCTTCCGGCGCCTTGCCATCGACGCGCACCAGCATGTTCTTGGCCTTGGACTGGATCAGCGTCTGGGTGGCGAGCACATGCTCGACCTCCGACGTGCCGATGCCGTGCGCCAGCGCGCCGAAAGCGCCATGCGTCGAGGTGTGGCTGTCGCCACACACGATCGTCATGCCCGGCAGCGTGAAGCCCTGTTCGGGGCCGACGATGTGGACGATGCCCTGGCGCTTGTCCTTTTCGGAGTAATATTCAACGCCGAAATCGAGCGCGTTCTGCGCGAGGGCGGCCACCTGGATGCGGCTTTCCTCGTTCTTGATGCCGTTGACGCGGTCCGGCGTGGTCGGGACGTTGTGGTCGACGACGGCAAGCGTCTTGACCGGCGCGTGGACCTTGCGGCCCGCCAGACGCAGCCCTTCGAACGCCTGCGGACTGGTGACTTCATGCACCAGGTGGCGATCGATGTAGATGAGACAGGTGCCGTCATCCTGGCTGTCGACCAGATGATCGTCCCAAATCTTGTCGTAAAGTGTGCGCGCTTTGCTCATGGTTTCATGACCCATATGTCGAGATAAAAGGAAAAATACGGCGGGAAGCCGACTGTGACGCTGAAGGCGATCAGCTAAGTCGGGCGTTGAGCGCGCCGGAAATCATCGCAAAGAACCGTCCCGGCAGGCGCTTCCTGTCCTGCAGAACGAAGGGCCGCGGCGATACGGCCTGATTGCGATGGTCTATGGTCCTCATGGACCGGGTTATTAACAGCTTTCCGCGGGGACGGCAATCACTTCCGGCGCGGCTCAAAACCGGCCCGACCCCGTCACGCTGGCGGGAAAACGCCCGGGGAGGCATCGCGCGCAAGTCTGGCCTTCTGCCGCATCCGGCGTTCGATGCCGCGCAGGATCAGCGACAGGCCGATGGTCAGCAGCAGGTAGATATAGGCGACGATCGAATAGGTCTCGAAGAAGCGGAACGAGCTTGCCGCATAGACCTTGCCCATCTGGGTGATATCGGCGACGCCGAGCACGGACACCAGCGAGGAATCCTTCACCATCGACACGAAATCGTTGGAGAGCGGCGGGAAGATGGTGCGGATCGCCTGCGGAAACACGATCAGCCGGAACCGCTGAAACCGGGTAAGGCCCAGCGCCTGTGCGGCCTCGATCTGGCCCTCGTCCACCGCCTGGATGCCGGCGCGGAATATTTCCGCGATGAAGGCTGCGTAACCAATGGTGAGCGCGATGATCGCCCGCCACATCAGCGAGAAATCCCGCACCACGATCTTATCCATCACGCCGGAATCGATCAGCGGTGTCAGCAAGAAATTGGCAAATGCCACCATGGCCGGCGCGCCGACGAAGGCGACGTAGAACAGCAGCACCAGGATCGGTATGCCGCGAATGATCTCGACATAGAAACGCGCGGACTGGCGCAGCGCCACATGGCCTGAAAGCCCCATCAGCGCGATCGCCATGCCGATGACCGTTGCCAGCGCGAAGGCGACCAGCGTCACGAACACGGTGACGCCGATGCCCTTGGCGACGATCGCGAACACCTGAGCGTAAAGCCCGTTGACTGCAATCGCGATGCCTGCGGCGCCGGCGAGCGCCAGGAAGGCGTAAAGCCACCACGGCCGCTCGCCCGCATTGCCGGCAGGCAGTTTCTGGAAGCTCATGGCCCGCCTACTGACCCATGGCGTAATCGACGAACCATTTCTGGTTCAGCGCATCGAGCGTGCCGTCGGCCGCCATATCGGAGATCGCGGCATTGAACGGCGCCACGAGATCCGAACCGGGCGGGAAGATGAAGCCGAAATCCTCGGCGCCGAGCGGCTCGCCGATCAGCTTCAGCGCGCCGTTCGAGACTTTCACATAGCCGTTGGCGGCCGTGCTGTCGGTCAGCGCCAGATCGACATCGCCGATCCTCAGAGCCTGGATCGCCGCTCCGATGGTTTCGTAAAGCTTGATGCGCCGGTTCTGCTCGTCGCCGTCCAGCACCTCGTAGACGGCGGTGTAGAACGGCGTGGTGCCGGGCTGGGAGCCGATCAGGCCGTCCTCGAAGGCCGCGAAGCTTTCTGCATCGTCGAATCGGTCCTCGTCGCCGCGCGCCAGCATCATCATTTCGGAATGCATGTAGGGCTCGGAAAAATCGACCATCGCCTTGCGGTCGTCGCGGATGGTGATGCCGTTCATGGCCATGTCGTACTGGCCGTCATGGATCGCCTGGATCATCGCGTCCCAGCTTGTCGTGGTGTATTCGATATCGAGGTTCAGACGCTTTGCGATCTCGGCGACCGCGTCATATTCCCAGCCGATCGCCTCGCCGGTCTTGGGATCGATGAATTGCAGCGGCGGATAGGTGTTTTCGGAAACGACGGTGACAGTCCGTCCGCCAAGGTCGGGCAGTTCGGCGGCAAAGGCCGGGCTTGCAAACGCGCCCAGCGAAACCAGAACCGCGGCGCAAAGGGCGCGTCTCGACAGCATGCTATAACTCCTTGCAGCAGATGATTGCCGCAAGGTGTCATATCCGGACGTAACCGCGCAAGCCCGGCGCAGCCCGAAACCGCTTCAGCGAGATCAGTGCAGGCGCTCGCTTTGCTTCTCGGTCTCTTCAAGGGGGCGTCGACTGGAGGGATCAGGATCGTCTTCACTCAGGAATTCGAACACGTCGCGCGTGAGCGCTCTGGCGTGCAGCACGGGTGTGGCAATGGTTCCCAGCGTCGGGGTTGCGCCAGCCACTTTGGCGCGCTTCATGAACATCTCTGCTCCGTTTCGCCGGTCGTCTTTCGGCGGCAATCGGCTTTTCGTTTCAAGGACGCTGTAGATAGGAAGCGATTTCGACTTTTTCTTGTCAAACAAAGCCGCCGCAACCCGGAAATGCAAAAGAGCCGCGCGATGGCGGCTCTTCAGCTATGCGAATTCTACTGGAAGCTTATGCTTCGTTCGCCTTTTCGGCGGCAGCGGCTTCCTTCTCGGCCTTGGCGGCGGCGCGGGCTGCGGCCGCAATTTCGCGGGCTTCGTCGTTCAGGCGACGCGAACGCACCGAGGTGTTCTCGGCAATACGGGCCGACTTGCCGCGACGGTCGCGCAGGTAATAAAGCTTGGCGCGACGGACCTTACCGCGGCGAACGACTTCAACGCCCTCGACCTGCGGCGAGTAAACCGGGAATACGCGCTCGACGCCTTCGCCGTAGGAAATCTTGCGAACCGTGAAGTTCTCGTGGATGCCGCCGCCGGAACGGGCGATGCAGACGCCTTCGAAGGCCTGCACGCGGGTGCGGGTGCCTTCCGTGACGCGAACATTGACGCGCACGGTGTCGCCAGCTTCGAACGGGGGCAGTTCGCGCAGTTCGTTGATGCGCGCGGTTTCTTCAGCTTCGAGCTGCTCGATGATGTTCATCGGTCTTACCTCTTGTCAGTCTTGCTTCAACAGCCAGAGCGCCCGACAATCATCCTTTGGTCAAAGCCGCCGGATTGGCCTCAAAGGGCCGGAGCGTTACGCGGTTCTTCATTTAGGTAACCGGAAACACCGGTCAGGGCGGGCCTATAGACGATTTTTCGGGGCCTGTCACCCCTTTTCAGCGGCTTTCCCATTCCGAGCGCAGCAGGCTCATCATGCATGTGTCCCAGCGCTCGTTCAAAAACCGCGCCGAAGAGCGGCGAACCCCTTCCATGCGGAACCCGAAGGCCTGATAGGCGCGGATCGCCGTTTCATTGAAATCATAGACATTCAGTTCGACCCGCTCGATCGAAGCGTCCTTCAACGCCTCGTCCACAAGACAGGTCAGCATCGGTCGCGCAAGTCCCTGCCCCCGGTGCGCGGGCGCAACCACGATGCGGCAGAGCCGGGCGACGCCATCGAAATGATCATAGAAAATCTCGCAATGGCCAACCACAGCATCGCCCTTTCTCGCCGTGAAGTAGACCCATGCGGGGCGCTCGCCGGTTGAAAGCGCGAGCATCGCGCGCATCTGTGCCGCATCGAGCGGAAAGGTAAGCCGCGTACTCCCCCACTGGGCAAGCGCACGCGCATTGGGAAACCAGCCCGCAAGCGTTTCGAAATCATCTTCGGTAAACGGAACCAGCCGCACCGGTTCAGACATCGTCACCCTCCAACAGGTCCGGCCGTCGCGCGCGAGTCAATTCAAGCGCCTGTTCATGCCGCCATTTGTCGATCGCGGCGTGATTGCCGGAGGTCAGCACCTCGGGAATGCCCTGCCCTTCCCACTCGGCAGGCCGGGTATAATGCGGATGTTCCAGAAGGCCGTTCTCGAAGCTTTCATGGGTGCCGGATTCGGCATTGCCCATCACGCCCGGCAGGACCCTGACGACCGCATCGAGCAGCGTCAGCGCCGCCGGTTCGCCGCCCGACAGGATATAGTCCCCGATCGAAACCTCCTCGAGATTGCGCCCGTCAATCACCCGCTGGTCAACGCCCTCGAAGCGGCCGCAGACGATAACCGCACCGGGGCCTTCGGCCAGCTCCCGCACCCGCTGCTGCGTCAGCGGCCGTCCGCGCGGGCTCATCAGCAGCCGGGGCCGGGCGTCATCGCCGGAAACGGCGTCGATCGCCTTGGCCAGAACGTCGGCGCGCAGCACCATGCCCGCCCCGCCGCCGGCAGGCGTATCGTCGACGCTTCTGTGCCTGTCCTCGGCAAAATCGCGGATATTGACGGCATCGAGCGACCAGTCGCCGCGCTCGGCAGCCTTGCCCGCGAGCGAGAAGCCCAGATGGCCAGGAAATATCTCCGGGTAGAGCGTCAGCACTGTTGCCTTGAAGCTCATGGCGCGGCCTTCACGCGCCGCCGGCGCCGGGAAAATCCGGGTTGTCATCGTCGTTTTCGTCGATCAGGCCGGCGGCCACCGGATCGATCAGGATGCGCCCGTCCTCGAAATCCACCTCCAGCACCGCGTTCTCGTTGAACGGGATCAGCACCGGGCGGCGGCCGGGGCCTTTCAGCTCCAAGAGATCGCCGGCGCCGAAATCGAACACCGCGCTGACCGCGCCGTAATTGTTGCCGGCGTCGTCGAAAACGTCGAGGCCTTCGAGATCGGCATAGAAATATTCGTCGTCGTCGAGCTCGTCGTCGGGCAGGTTCTCGCGTTCGATGTAGAGGTCGAGACCGCGCAAGCCCTCGGCGGCGGTGCGGTCATTGACCCCGCGAAAGCGGATTACCACCATGTTGTTCTTGCCCGGCCGGATTTCGAGAATCTCGAAACTGCGGCCGTCTTCGGCATGAAGATGGCCGTAATCGCCGACGGAAAGCGGATTGGCGCTGAAGCAGCGCACCCGCACATCGCCGCGCAGCCCCTGCGCCGCGCCGATGCTCGCCATCAATACCGGGTCTTTCAGCTTCACCATGGTCCCACCTCGAAATTTATCTATGCCGTTTCGGGCCAAAGGAAAAGGGCCGGACGCGAGCGCCCGGCCTTTTATCAGCTACCCCATTCCCGGCGTCACCCTCGGGCTTGACCCGAGGGTCCAGGCGACGTTCTCCGAGCGGCCTGGATGCTCGGGTCAAGCCCGAGCATGACCCACGAGAGAACGAGGCATTACAAGCAATAGCGCAGCACCCTGCCCCAAGGCAGCACCGATGCGCCGGCCCCCGCCTTATTCCGAAGCTTCGGCGGTCGCTTCGGCAGCGGCAGCGGCGGCTTCTTCGGCCTTCTGCTTCTTCTCGGCGGCGCGCTCTTCGGCCTTCTTGCCAGGCTTTGCCTTGTTCGGGTTGTTGCGGGCCTTGCGCTCGACAATGCCGGCTTCGGCGAGGAAACGAAGAACACGGTCGGTCGGCTGGGCGCCGGTGCCGAGCCAGTACTTCACGCGCTCTTCATCGAAGGTGACGCGCTCTTCCGAATCCTTCGGCAGCATCGGGTTCCAGTGGCCGAGCTTCTCGATGAAGCGGCCATCGCGCGGGGAGCGCTCGTCGGCGGCGACGATGTGGTAGTACGGACGCTTCTTGGAGCCGCCGCGGGCGAGACGAATCTTGATTGCCATTTTCTTTTCTCCTTAGGTGGCCTGTTTGGCCTTACTGTTCGATGCCGCTGTGTTCGGCGGCGATCTGCTCATGGTGCCGAATAACTTCCTTGATAATGAAATTCAGGAATGTCTCGGCAAAGTCGGGATCGAGGTCGGCGCTTTTCGCCAGAGCCCGAAGCCTCGAAATCTGCTGTTCCTCCCGCGCCGGATCGGCTGGCGGAAGATCATGCTCGGCCTTCAGGTGCCCCACCGCCTTGGTGCAGCGGAACCGTTCGGCCAGGATATGCACCAGTGCGGCATCGAGATTGTCGATCGACTGGCGGTATTGCAGAAGCTGCTGGCGGATTTCAGTGTCGTTCATTTATTTCTTCCCCTTGCCGAAACCGCCGAGCCCCGGAAGCTTCGGCCCGCCAAGGCCAGGAAGCCCGCCAGGCATGCCGCCGCCGAGACTGCCGGCCTGCTTCTGCAGTTCGGCAAGCTGGTTGGCGTCGAGCTTGGAAAGGTCGGGCATGCCGCCCATTCCGCCCGGAAGGCCGCCCGGCATGCCACCGCCGCCACCGAGCATGCTCATCATCTGCTTCATCTTGCCTTTGCCCTTGCCGCCCATGGCCTTCATCATGTCGGCCATCTGGCGGTGCATCTTCAAAAGCTTGTTGATGTCGGCGGCAGACGTGCCGGAGCCGGCGGCGATGCGCTTCTTGCGCGAATTCTTCAAAACGTCCGGATGGGCGCGCTCATATCTGGTCATCGACGAGATGATCGCGAGCTGGCGCTTGAACACGCTGTCGTCCATGCCGGCGGCCGCCAGCTTGTCCTTCATGCCGCCCATGCCCGGCATCATACCCATGATGCCGCCCATGCCGCCCATATTCTGCATCTGCTTCAGCTGTTCGGCCATGTCGTTGAGGTCGAACTTGCCCTTGGCCATTTTCTCGGCCATGGCGCGGGCCTTGTCGGCGTCGATCGTCTCGGCGGCCTTTTCCACCAGCGAGACGATATCGCCCATGCCGAGAATGCGATCGGCGATGCGCTTGGGGTGGAACTCCTCCAGCGCATCCATCTTTTCGCCGGTGCCGATCAGCTTGATCGGCTTGCCGGTGACCGCGCGCATCGAAAGCGCAGCGCCACCGCGACCGTCGCCATCCATGCGGGTCAGCACCAGGCCGGTAATGCCGACGCGGCTATCGAAATTACGCGCCAGATTGACGGCGTCCTGGCCGGTGAGACTATCGGCCACAAGCAGGATTTCATGCGGGTTCGAGACCTTGCGGATATCCGCCATCTCGACCATCAGCGGCTCGTCGATATGGGTGCGGCCGGCGGTATCGAGGATGACGACGTCGTGGCCGCCGAGCTTCGCCGCCTGCACCGCGCGCTTGGCGATCGCGACCGGGTCCTGGCCCTTGATCACCGGCAGCGTGTCGACCTTGGTCTGCTCGCCGATCTGCTTCAGCTGCTCCTGCGCCGCGGGCCGGCGGGTGTCGAGCGAGGCCATCAGCACGCGCTTGCGGTCGCGGTTCGTCAGCCTTGCGGCGATCTTGCCCGTCGTCGTGGTCTTGCCCGAGCCCTGCAGGCCGACCATCATGATCACGACCGGCGACGGCGCGTTGAGATCGATGGTGACGCCCTCGGCGCCCAGCATCTCGACCAGTTCGTCATGCACGATCTTGACGACCATCTGGCCGGGCTTGATCGATTTCAGAACATCCGCGCCAACGGCCTTTTCCTTCACCTTCGCGGTGAAGTCGCGCACCACTTCCAGCGCGACGTCGGCCTCCAGCAGGGCGCGCCGAACCTCGCGCAGGGCCGCCGAAACATCGGCTTCCGAAAGCGCGCCGCGTCCGGTCAGTCCCTTGAGGACGGAACCAAGGCGGTCCTGGAGGTTTTCAAACATGGCCCATTCCCCTTTCGTTTCGGCTTGTCGTCAGGTCGAAACGTTGGCACAGCAGCCGGCAAATACAAGACGCAAAGCAAAAATCCATCCGAGGGCGCATCGCGCTGTCGGATGTTGACCTCCGGGCTCTCTTTATACCTTTGCGGGCCCCGGTCGGCTGCTGAACGTCTTGCTGTCAGCTGATTGAGGCGGATAAACAGGAAGATTGCGGCAAAGTCAAGCCTGCCCCGGCGACCGCCCCCATGGAACTTTCCTCGGCCCAACCGCATATAACGGTATCGACAATGCATCCGGGCGCTCCCGGCGAAGAAAGGTCAAGGGCTCCATGATCCCGGTCAGAACCGTCTTACAGTCAAAGAACCGCTATTACACCGGCCCCAAAAGCGATCATTTCGACGGAAAACTGTTCTTCAATCCCGACGGCATGAACCCGCCCGGCTTTCGCGAAGTCATCAAATGGCAGATCAACAACAAGAAGTCGCTCTGGCCGAAGCAGGTCGAATGTGCGTTCACGCCGGCGAAGCCGGATGAACGGGTGACGGGCGACGCCATGCGGGTCACCATGATCGGCCATGCCACGCTGCTGATTCAGGTTGCCGGAATCAATATCCTCACCGACCCGATCTATACCGAACGGGCAAGCCCGTTCGAGGTCGCCGGCCCCAAGCGGGTGTGCGCCCCCGGCATTCCCTTCGAGGACCTGCCGCCGATCGACGTCGCGCTGGTCACGCACAACCATTACGACCACCTAAGCCTGCCGACGCTCGCCCGGCTGCACGAAGCCCACAAGCCGCGCATCGTCACGCCGCTTGGCAATGACACGATCATCCGCTCCAAGGTCCGCGAGGCCGATATCACCGTGCTCGACTGGGGCGCGCAGGCGCCGCTTCCGGGCGGCCTCAGGGTCTTTGCCGAGCCCTGTCACCACTGGTCCGCGCGCGGGGTCGCCGACCGGCGCATGGCGCTCTGGGCCGCCTTCGTGATCGAGACGCCGGCCGGGCTGATCTACCATATCGGCGACACCGGCTTTCACGAGGGCCGCAATTACGAGGCGGCGGCAAAGAAATACGGCGGCTTCCGGCTCGCCAACCTGCCGATCGGCGCCTATGAGCCGCGCTACTTCATGAAGAACGAGCATCAGGATCCGGTCGAGGCCGTCAGCGGCTACGAGCTCTGCAACGCGGCTTACGCCTGCGGCCACCATTTCGGCACATTCCAGCTCACCGACGAAGGACGGGACGATCCGGTCAAGCTGCTGAAATCAGCCCTTGCGGATGCCGGCATTGCCGAAGACAAGTTCCGCCCGCTCGAACCGGGCGAGGCCTTCGACGTGCCGGAGACCGACTAAGATCAGCCCTTCAGCCGCGCCAGCCGTTTCGGGTCGCTGAGATATTTCACCGCGTCGCGGCCGATCCAGCGGCGAGTTCTGTCCTCCGAGCCCGCCAGCTTTTCGGCTAGCGCGAGGGCGGCGGCATGGCAGGGCCTGTTCCGCATGCCGATGTTGCGCAGCGCCCAGTTCACGGCCTTCTTCACGAAATTCCGGTCGTCACCGGCATGGGCCTCGATCAGCGGCAGGAAGGCGATGAAGGTTTCATCCGGCTCGCTCTTGCAGTGAACGGCCGCGCCCGCGACCATGGCGAAGGCCGTGCGGCGCGCGAATTCCCGGTCGTCGGCCGCAAACCGCGCGATCAGCGCCGGATCAAGCCCGGCCTCCACGAACAGGTCGGCGGCCATATCGACCATCTCCCAGGAGGTGAAATCACCGGCGAGCGCGAACATCTCGTCCGGCTTCAGCCTCTCGGGATCGAATGTGAGCAGCGCCAGCAGCTTCGCCTCGCGCACCGGGCTTTGCCACAGCGCGACGGCCCGCCCGTGTTCGACGCCGATCTCGCGGGCGATCTGCCGCAGGGCCGGATTGGAAAGCCCGATGGCGTGTTCCGTCCGGATGCCGACGCGGTCCATGCCCGCAATCAGCGCCGGATCGGCGCTTGCCTCCAGAGCGGCCAGGACGGCATCCGCCGAGGAATTACGTGACAGCATCTGTAAACCTCCGATTCCAATCTCACCGGCCCGCCAGCGAGGCGCCCGTGGATGCCGCGATCTCCCGTTTCCTCAGGGCGTGTTCCCGCCAGATGGTGAAGAACCCGGCGCCGACCACGATCGCAGCCCCGGCCAGCATGTTCATCGTCAGCGTCTCGTTGAACAGCAGCACCCCGAAAAGCAGACCGTAGACAAGCTGCAGATAGATAAAAGACTGCACCGTGACCGCCTCGGTGATCGCAAGCGCACGGATGAGACAGTAGTGACCGGCAATCCCGGTAAAGCAGAGCGCCGTCAGCCAGAACCAGTCGACCGGCAGCATCTCTTCCCAGAAGAACGGCCCGATCAGGCTGGTCACGACCATGCCCACAACGCCGGTGTAAAACAGGCTGACATCGGCGCTGTCATAACGGCCGGCGAGCCGCGTCAACAGCGAGTAGAGCGCAAAGACGCAACAACTCGCCACCGGGATCAGCGTTGCCAGCGAAAACCGTTCGCCCAGCGGATCGATGATGATCATCACCCCCACAAGCCCGCTGATGATCGCCAGCCAGCGCCGCCAGCCGACCCTTTCGCCCAGGATCGGCACCGACAGCAGCGCCACGACGAGCGGGGCCGCCATGAAGATCGCCTGGCTCTGCGCCAGGCCGACGATCGAGAAGGAGAAGATCGCGATCAGGATCTGGGTGATCAGCAGCAGGCTCCGCACGATCTGGAGACCGAGATGATCCGTCCGGATCGCGGCGGCAAAGCCGCCCGGCCGGCGCGCCGCCAGCACCATGACGAAGCCCGCAAACGCCCAGAACCGCACCATGGCGATGAAGAACGGCGAATAAAGCGGGCCGAGATGGCGCGTGATCGCATCCTGCGCGGAAAAGATCGTGACCGCCGCGAAGGCCAGCAGAATGCCCGAGACTTTCATGCCGGCATTCCGGCGCTTCGCCCGGGCGTGTATGCGCAGGCGCTGCGCGCCGGGACTGGCGGGTTCGTCGAACCGGAATGGCGAATGGGCATGGTGAGCGGACTTTCGAAGGCGGTGCGGCCCGCAATAGCGGCGCAGCGCAGTATGTTATCGCTGAACCTAATCACGAAACACCGCCTTGGCAAAGGCCGGCGATGGCCCATGCGGTTCCGTCGGCGGATTTTTCCGGGCTTCACCGCCAAGACTGGTGACGGCGCGCCGATATGCCCATATAAGACCGCATGACTGACAGGAGTGCCGGGCATGAACGACCGCGAACACTGGGCGCCGCTGACGCGCATGAACGGGCTTGGCAACAAGATCCTGGTGATCGACATGCGCGGGCGGACCGACAAGGTCACCCCGCAGGCCGCCATCCGCCTCAACGCCCATCCCGACACCGCCTTCGACCAGATCATGGCGCTTTACGACCCGCGCGAGGATGCCCCCGACGGCTGGATCGACATCCTGAACTCCGACGGATCGATGGCCCAGGCCTGCGGCAACGGCACACGCTGCGTCGTCGACTATCTGTTTTCCGCTGACGGGCGCAGCCATTTCGATTTCCGCACGATTGCCGGCGCGCTCGTCGCCGACCGGTTCGAGGACGGGCGGATTTCGGTGGACATGGGACCGCCGGAATTCGCATGGGAAAAAATTCCTCTCTCCGGCTCGCCCGGCGACACCAAGCATATCGCGCTCTCCGAGCCCTTCGAGCCCGACCCAGCACTGCAGCGCTTTTCGGCGGCCTCCATGGGCAACCCCCATGCCGTGTTCTTCGTGCCGCGCGATGTCGACAGCTACGATCTCCTCGCCTTCGGCCCGCGCTACGAACATCATCCGATGTTTCCCGAGCGCGCCAATATCTCGCTGGCGCAGGTCACCTCGCCGTCCTCGCTGTCGCTGAAGACCTTCGAACGCGGCGCCGGCCTGACGCTTGCCTGCGGCTCCGCCGCCTGCGCCGCCGCCGTCACCGCCGCGCGCACCGGCCGCACCGGCCGCAAGGTCTCGGTCTACGTCCCGGCGGGCGCGCTTGAGATCGACTGGCGCGAGGACGACGACCACGTCATCATGACGGGGCCGGCGGAACATGAATGGTCGGGAAGAGTGGACCCCAACACGGGAGAATGGGAACGTTGAGTTTTTCTTCGTTGGGAAACGCGCTTAACAGCACCCCAGAGTTGTATTAAGCTTACCTCCGCGAGGGGGATCCAATGGCCACAGCATCCAATGACGGTCATTCAGGACTGCAGAGAAAGTGGCATCACCGGCTGACAGCACCGATACGCCAATTCTATAGCAACCCTTCCCGTCCCCAACTGGCTTTTTTCTGGCTCAATTTCGTATTGCCTGCCGGCTTTTATCTACTCGTGTCCGGCACGGTCCATTCGGTAGCCTTTTTTACCTACACCTTCTTCAAATATCCCTATGAACCGAGCTCCGCCCTCCAGATGGCCGCGATTGCCAATCTGGTACTCAAACTGATCTTCTTTCTCGGCATTGAGGTAGCCAACCTCTATGCGATGCGGCGCTTTCGCAGAAGCAGGCTGGCCTTTCTCGCCGCCTTCGTCTTGAACCCGCTTGCCCTGCCCACAGGCATGACGGCCTTCCTGCCTGCCCTTCTCAGCATTCTCCCCACATGGTCCGATATCGTGACTGAAGGGCTTTCTCTGGCACGCACCGGCGCAATTTCACCCTCCTCACTCTTGCTGCTGGTCCTCACCGGCCAGCCCGTCCTGTGAGGAAAGCGAGATGGCAAGTCCTTCCGAACGCCTTGGTAATGCCCTGACAAAACGCTACCGGCGCATGCGCGGCGATAACGCATCACTGGCAGATGCTCTGCTTTCAAGATTGCAGCAGGCGGACCCTGCGCTGAAGGCATTTTTCTGGATCAATTTCATAGTGCCGGCGGCCTACAGATTCTATATCAGCAAGCTCGGTCTCTGGAGCCAGTCGGCAGTCATTGCCCCGTTCAGGCAGGGCCTTGAAAACGGAACATATACATGGGCCGACATCTATGCCGACCCGGCTCGGGCGTTCATGCTCAACTGGTTTCCACTTGAAGTGATGCTCACGTCATTTCTCGTACTGCAGGTTCTGAATGTACGCTGCATGAAGCGGTTTTCTGAGCGCAGGCGGCTGTTTCAGCTTGTCCTTGCCAGCAATTTTCTTGCATTGCCCATCGGCAGTATCGGCATCTTGCCGGTTCTGCCGCGCCTACCCTTTGATCTTGCCACGTATGCCTTCCACCTCTTGCTGCTTTGAAGGACGCCCTTTCATTTCGCGGCCCGTTAGGCCATATAGCGGGCAAACCGGAATCCGAGAATTATGACCGTCCGTACCCTGACATTCGGCTGCAGGCTGAACACCTATGAGAGCGAAGTCATGCTCAAGGCCGCGACCGAGGCCGGGCTTGAGGATGCGATCCTGGTGAATACCTGCGCGGTGACCGGCGAGGCCGTGCGCCAGGCGCGGCAGGCGATCCGCAGGGCGCGGCGGGAAAACCCGTCCACCCGCATCGTCGTCACCGGCTGCGCTGCACAGACCGAGAAGGAGACCTTCGCGCGGATGCCGGAGGTCGATGCGGTGCTCGGCAACGCCGAAAAGCTCGAGGCCCGGCACTATCGCGACCTGCCCGATTTCGGCGTTTCGGCAGAAGAGAAGCTGATCGTCAACGACATCATGAGCGTGCTCGATACCGCGCCGCAGATGGTGGAAAGCATTGATGGCCATGTGCGCGCCTTCCTGCAGGTGCAGAACGGCTGCGACCACCGCTGCACCTTCTGCATCATCCCCTATGGCCGCGGCAATTCGCGTTCCGTGCCGATGGGCGCGGTGATCGACCAGGCCCGCACGCTTGCCGAACAGGGCTATCGCGAAGTGGTGCTGACCGGGGTCGACGCCACCTCCTATGGCGCGGACCTGCCCGGCGAGCCGACGCTCGGCCTGCTGGCGAAGACGCTGTTGAAACAGGTGCCGGAGATTGCCCGCCTCAGGCTGTCGTCGATCGACAGCATCGAGATCGATCGGCATCTGCTCGATCTTCTGGCCGACGAGCCGCGCTTCATGCCGCATCTGCATCTCTCGCTCCAGCACGGCGACGACCTGATCCTGAAGCGGATGAAGCGGCGGCATCTGTCGGCCGACGCGCTGGCCTTCATCGCCAGGGCGCGGGAACTGCGCCCAGGCATCGCCTTCGGCGCGGATTTCATCGCCGGCTTCCCGACCGAAACCGAGACGCATTTCGACAATCTGGTGCGCTTTGCCGAGGAAGCCGATATCGCCCAGCTTCACGTCTTCCCCTATAGCCCCCGCCCCGGCACGCCGGCCGCCCGTATGCCGCAGCTCGACCGGGCGCTGGTGAAGGAACGGGCGCGGCTTCTGCGCGAAACCGGCGCGCGGCTGAAGGCGCGGCACCTCGCCGACATGATCGGCAAAAGGGAAACCGTGCTCACCGAACGCGGCGAGAACGGCCATACCGAAAATTTCGCGCCGGTCGCCACCCCCGGCCTTGAACCGGGCCGGTTCGTGACGGCCCGCATCACCGGCCATGACGGCAAGCGGCTGATGGCGGATTTCAGCCCCGCCTGATAAGGCTTTTGGCCGCCCCGCGTTGACAAGCCTCCGTCGCAGCACGGATATAGGGGCAATGCGGGCGCGCCGGCTTGAAACAAACAGGAAAATATTCCCATGGCCCTTGGCTTCATGAAAAACGTCTTCACCTTCGGCAGGAAACAGGCCGCCGAGGAGAGCAAGCCGGAAGACGCAATCGCGCCAAGCGAAGCGGAAGCGGTTACCGCCGGCGAAGACGCCGAGGCCGCTCCTGCCGAAGAAACGCCCGTTGCGACCGAAACGCTCGCCGAGGCGAAGAGCGCCGATCCCTGGGACGATGACAGCATTGTCGGCGGCGTGGTCGGCCCGGGCAGCAAGCCGCAGCAAGAGGCGGAGAACGAAGCCG
This sequence comes from Martelella mediterranea DSM 17316, assembly GCF_002043005.1. Taxonomy (NCBI): domain Bacteria; kingdom Pseudomonadati; phylum Pseudomonadota; class Alphaproteobacteria; order Hyphomicrobiales; family Aurantimonadaceae; genus Martelella; species Martelella mediterranea. The sequence goes on from NZ_CP020330.1 coordinate 4,543,145, forward strand.
AGGCGTTGCCCGCCGCCGAGACGCATGAGGCCGAGCCGGAGCCGCGACCCGTTCCGGCCGAGGAGCCGGAGGAGACCGTCCCGGCCGAAGCAGCCTCCGCCGAGACTGCCGACGCGCCGAAGGCCGACAGCCCCGCCGAGCAGGAAAAGCCTGCGGAAGCGCCCGAACAGCCCGCGATCCGCAATCAGGGCTTCGAGATCGTCACCGGCCGGAAGGCCGAAGCCCCCGCCCCGCAACCCACAAAACGACAGACGTGGTTCCAGCGCCTGCGCGCCGGCCTGTTTCGTACCTCGCAACAGCTTTCCGGCCAGATCGCGGCCCTTTTCACCAAGCGCAAGCTCGACGAGGACGCGCTGGAGGAGCTGGAGGACCTCTTGATCCAGGCCGATCTCGGCGTCGAGACCGCGATGCGGATCACCGACACGCTGTCTTCAGAACGCTACGGCAAGGATGTCAGCGGCAATGACGTGGTGCGCATCATGGCAGGCGAGATCACCAAGGTGCTGACCCCGGTTGCCAAGCCGCTGCAACTCGACCTGTCCCACAAGCCGCATGTGATCCTCGTGGTCGGCGTCAACGGCACCGGCAAGACCACCACGATCGGTAAGCTGGCGGCAAAACTGACCCGCGCGGGCCTGAAGGTGACGCTCGGCGCCGGCGACACGTTTCGCGCGGCCGCGATCGAGCAGCTGAAAATCTGGTCGGAGCGCACCGGCGCGGAATTCGTGGGTACCAAACTGGGGGCGGATGCGGCGGGCCTTGCCTATGACGCCTTCAAGCGCGGCCAGGAAAACGGCTCCGATGTCGTGATCATCGACACCGCCGGCAGGCTGCAGAACAAGGCCGAGCTGATGGACGAGCTTGCCAAGATCGTGCGCGTGCTCGGCAAGCTCGATCCCGACGCCCCGCATACGGTGCTGCAGACGCTCGACGCCACCACCGGCCAGAACGCCATGAACCAGGTCGAAATCTTCCGCAATATCGCCGGCGTTTCGGGGCTGGTGATGACCAAGCTCGACGGCACCGCGCGCGGCGGCATTCTGGTGGCGATCGCCGCCAAACACAAATTGCCGGTCTATTTCATCGGCGTCGGCGAGGGCATCGACGACCTCGAACCCTTCGAGGCCGCCGAATTCGCCGAGGCGATCGCCGGCCGACAGGTGGAAGAGCAGGATTAAGGCGTCGCTTTTCGTTCAACGCCCCGAAATTCGCCGCTTTTGGGGTTGATGAGACGCGGCCGACAGGCCACTTAGCAGATCACGATCAAGAAACCGGCGGGACGATGACCGACACCACGAAAAAACTGACCACGGAGCAGAAGGAAGAACCGTTCCTGAAGCTTGCCTTCGAGCTCGGCCCGCTGATGGTGTTCTTCTTCGCCAATTTCCGCGGCGAATGGCTGATGAACACCTTTCCGGCACTGTCCGTGTTCGGCACGCCGCTTCTGGTGGCGACCGCGCTTTTCATGATCGCGACCGTTATATCGCTGATCGGATCGCGGATCGTGCTCGGCAATATCCCTCTGATGCCGCTGGTTTCGGGCGCGGTGGTGATGGTGTTCGGGGCGCTGTCGATCTGGCTGCAGGACGAGACCTTCATCAAGATGAAGCCGACCATTGTCAACGGGTTGTTCGCCGCCGTCCTGCTCGGCGGCCTCGTCTTCGGCCGTTCGCTGCTCGGCTACGTGTTCCACTCCGCCTTCCGGCTCGATGACGAGGGCTGGCGCAAGCTCACCTTCCGCTGGGGCCTGTTCTTCGTGTTTCTGGCCGTGCTCAACGAGGTGGTCTGGCGTAATTTCTCCGCCGATTTCTGGGTCAATTTCAAGGTCTGGGGCACGATGCCGATCACCATCGCCTTCACGCTGTTCCAGATGCCGCTGATCAACAGGCATACGGTGAACCCGGCGGAGGAAGAAGCGGAGGAGAGCTGACGCCTCTCTTCTCTTCCGCTTCAGTTCATCAGCTTCGATGCCGGGCCGATGCTGCGGTTGATCACCGGCAGGATTTCCTTTTCATAGGACGCTTGGTCGATCGGGCCGATCTTCTTGAAGATGATGGTGCCGTCGGCGCCGACCACGAAGGTCTCGGGGATGCCGTAGACGCCCCAGTCGATCGCCTCCGCGCCGTTTTCGTCGACGCCGATCGCGGCATAGGGATTGCCGAGCTCGTTGAGGAATTTCAGCGCGTTTGCCGGCTTGTCCTTGTAATTGATGCCGACGAGGTTGATCGCCGGATCTTTCGACAGTTCCAGAAGATAAGGGTGCTCGGCGCGGCAGGGGATGCACCATGAGGCGAAGACGTTCACCAGCGTGAACTTGCCATCAATCGCGGCATCGTCAAGCGCCGGGCGGTTGCTGCCCTCAAGCGCGGGCAGGTTGATCGCCGGCGCCGGCTTGCCGATCAGGACAGAGGGAATTTCGGACGGATCGTGGCCCGAGACGAACTGCCAGCCGAACACGCCGAACAGACCGACAACCACGACCAGCGGAATGGCCGCGACCAGATAGCGGCGCGTTTTGCCCTTCTCGCTTTCGCTCATGAGCGGCCCCGGACGCTGCGGCGGGCGGCGCCCGCCTTTTCCAGAGCGTCAAGCTCGCGCCGTCTGGCGCGGCCGTCGACGAGCAGCCAGAGCACCAGCGCGGCGAATACCAGCGCGGTCGCGCCGTAGGCGGCGTAGATGAAGAATGCGTGGCTCAATGAGTCATCCTCGGCGCTTCAGCCCGGCTGGCCGCGACCCGGCGCATGGCGGAAACGCGGCGGCGCAGGATCTCGTTGCGCATGGCGGCAAGATGCATGGTGAAAAAGGCGAAAGTGTAGGCGAGCGCCATCACGGCAAGCGGCCACAGGAACACCGGATCGATCGTCGGCCCGTCCAGCCGGATCACGCTTGCCGGCTGATGCAGCGTGTTCCACCAGTCGACCGAGAACTTGATGATCGGGATATTGACGACGCCGATGAGAATCAGGATCGCGGCAAGGCGGGCGGCGCGGGCCGGCTCGTCCACCGCGCGGTGCAGCGCGATGATGCCGAGATACATCAGGAACAGGATGAACACCGAGGTCAGCCGCGCATCCCAAACCCACCATGCGCCCCACATCGGCTTGCCCCAGAGCGAGCCCGTCAAAAGCGCCAGAAAGGTGAAGGCGGCCCCGATAGGAGCGGCAGCCTTGTGCGCGACATCGGCGAGCGGATGACGCCAGACAAGCGTGCCGAGCGCGGCAAAAGCCATCACCACATAGCACATCATCGAAAGCCAGGCGGCGGGCACATGAATATACATGATCCGCACAGTGTCGCCCTGCTGGTAGTCAGCCTCGGAGGTGAAAGAGAGCCAGAGCCCGACGGCGAAAAGCGCGACGGTCACGGCGATCATCGTCGGCAGCACGCGTCGGACGAGGCCCAGAAACCGCGTCGGGTTCGCAAGCCCCGAAAACATTCCGCCCTTTGCCATCGTCTGGTTCATCGCCGTCACCGCTTGCTGTCGATCATGGTTTCGCTCAATCATCCGCCTGACGCAAGGCCACAGCCGCGGCAACCGGGCCGACCACCGCAAAAAACAATGTGATCGCGGTGAGCAACAGGAAGGGCGGGAGGAACGGATCGATATCGGAGGTCACCGCATAGCTAGCCCCGACGCCGAAGATCAGCACCGGGATCGAGAGCGGCAGGATCAGGATCGGCACCAGCAGTCCGCCGCGCGGCAGCGAGACCGCGATCGCCGCGCCTGCCGCGCCGATAAAGGTGATGGCCGGCGAGCCGACGAATAGCGTGACGAAAGCCGCGCCAAGCCCGGCCGGGTCGATATTCATCAACAGCCCCATCGCCGGCGACAGGATCACCAGCGGCAGGACATAGCCGGTCCAGTGCGCCAGGCATTTGACCAGCACGATCAGCACCAGCGGCTCGTCGCGCATTTTCAGAATGTCGAGCGAGCCGTCGTCGCGCTCGGCGCGGAACATGCGGTCGAGCCCGATCAGCGTCGACAGCAGCACCGCGATCCACACCATGGCCGGGCCGATCCGCGCAAGCAGCGCCAGATCGGGGCCGACGCCGAAGGGCACGACCGCGACGACCGACAGGAAAAACAGCAGACCCACCAGCGCGCCGCCGCCGGCGCGGACAGACAGAAGCACATCGCGGCGATACAGCGCCCACATCGCTTAAGCCTCCGCATCCATGAAGGGGTCGGTGGCAAGCCGCACCGGGCCGGAAAAGCGCATTTCCCGCGCATTTGCGAGATCGAGCGGCTCATGGGTCGCCGCGATCACGATCCCTCCCGCGGCAAGATGCGCGTTCAGGAGGCCGGAAAACAGCGTCTTCGCCGCGCTGTCGAGCGCCGCGGTCGGCTCGTCGAGCAGCCATACCGGGCGATGGCTGCATAACAGCCGCGAAAACGCGATCCGCCGCTTCTGCCCCGCCGATAGAAAACCGAAAGGCAGGTCGAGTACGTCGATCAGGCCGACCGCATCGGCGGCGTCATCCACCGCCATCCCCGCGCCGTCGCCGAAATCGCCCGTCAGGGCCTTCCAGAAGTCGAGGTTCTCGCGCGCCGTCATCTCCGGCTTCATTGCGTTGAGATGGGCGAGGTAATGGGCGGCGAAGGCAAGCGGCAGGGGCTCGGCACCGTCGCCTGCAAGTAACCACGACTTGCCTTCCGCCCCGCCGACCAGCCCCAGCATTGCCCTGAGCGCGGTCGACTTTCCCGCCCCGTTCGGGCCCGTGAACATCAGGCTCTCGCCGGCGACAAGCGACAGCGAAAGCCCGCTGAAGATCAGCAGGTCGCCCCGGCTCACGGTCAGATCATCGGCCCTGACGGCAATTGTCATGATGTCTCTATCCCTGGAGCCGTCTCTGCCGTTCGAACGGCAAATTTAAAAAAAATTCAAATTTCAACACAGTTGATCTGGCACCTTTCTTAGAAATTATCTATAAGATGCGCAACCACGCCAGCGGCCGGCGTGAATCACATCCTTGCGCCGAACCTGGGGCATTTGTCCCACGTGCGGACAGCGGAAATGGTCGTACCCGCATCCTGATGTCGTAAGTACATGGGCGTTCGCACGGCTGGTCTAGGCCAATCAGAATGAGCGGGGTTTTATCCGTGGCTAAATCACTGGACAGTTTTGAATGTCGTTCCACACTCGATGTGGGCGGAAAAGAGTATGTCTACTACAGCCTGCCGAAGGCTGAAGCTAACGGGCTCGAAGGCGTCTCGAAGCTTCCGTTCTCCATGAAGGTTCTTCTGGAAAACCTGCTTCGCAACGAAGATGGCCGCTCGGTCACCAAAGACGACATTCTTGCTGTCGCCAAGTGGCTTAACGACAAGGGCACGGCCGGCGCCGAGATCGCCTACCGCCCGGCCCGCGTGCTGATGCAGGACTTCACCGGCGTTCCCGCCGTTGTCGACCTCGCCGCCATGCGCGACGGCATCGTCAATCTCGGCGGCGATCCGGAAAAGATCAACCCGCTGGTGCCCGTCGACCTTGTCATCGACCACTCGGTCATCGTCGACGAATTCGGCACGCCGCAGGCCTTCGCCCACAATGTCGAATATGAATACAAGCGCAATGGCGAGCGCTACCGCTTCCTGAAATGGGGCCAGCAGGCGTTCAAGAACTTCCGCGTTGTGCCCCCCGGCACCGGCATCTGTCACCAGGTGAACCTCGAATATCTCGGCCAGACCGTCTGGACCAAGGAAGAGGACGGCGCGGAAGTCGCCTACCCCGACACCTGCGTCGGCACTGACAGCCACACCACCATGATCAACGGCCTTGGCGTTCTCGGCTGGGGTGTCGGCGGCATCGAGGCGGAAGCCGCCATGCTCGGCCAGCCGGTTTCCATGCTGCTGCCGGAAGTCATCGGCTTCAAGCTCACCGGACAGCTCAAGGAAGGCGTCACCGCCACCGACCTCGTGCTGACCGTGGTTCAGATGCTGCGCAAGAAGGGCGTCGTCTCCAAGTTCGTCGAGTTCTACGGCGCCGGCCTTGATTCGATGACGCTCGCCGACCGCGCCACCATCGGCAATATGGGCCCGGAATACGGCGCGACCTGCGGCTTCTTCCCGGTCGACTTCGAAACGCTGCGCTATCTCGACATGTCGGGCCGCGCCAAGGACCGGATCGCGCTGGTCGAAGCCTATTCGAAGGCGCAGGGCATGTATCGCGAATCGGGCGGCGAGAACCCGGTCTTCACCGATACGCTGGAACTGGACCTCGGCGACGTCGTTCCGTCCATGGCCGGCCCGAAGCGCCCGGAAGGCCGGATCGCGCTCGAAAACATCGCCTCCGGTTTCTCCGAAGCCATGGTCGACATGTACAAGAAGGACAAGGGCGAGATCGACAAGCGCTATGCCGTTGAAGGCACCGATTACGATCTCGGCCATGGCGACGTCGCGATTGCCGCGATCACGTCCTGCACCAACACCTCCAACCCCTCGGTGCTGATCGCTGCCGGGCTTCTCGCCCGCAACGCCGTCGCCAAGGGCCTGAAGACCAAGCCTTGGGTCAAGACTTCGCTCGCGCCCGGATCGCAGGTCGTTGCCGAATACCTGGAAAAGGCCGGTCTGCAGGATGACCTCGACGCGCTCGGCTTCAACCTCGTTGGTTTCGGCTGCACCACCTGCATCGGCAATTCCGGTCCGCTGCCGGCCCCGGTCTCCAAGACCATCAACGACAAGGGCCTGATTGCCGCCGGCGTTCTCTCCGGCAACCGCAACTTCGAAGGCCGCATCTCGCCGGACGTTCAGGCCAACTATCTGGCATCCCCGCCGCTGGTTGTCGCCCATGCGCTGGCCGGCACGGTGAGGAAGGACCTGACGACCGAGCCGCTTGGCGAGGACAAGGACGGCAACCCGGTCTATCTCAAGGATATCTGGCCATCCTCGAAGGAAGTGCAGGAGACGATCGAGAAATACGTCACCCGCGAACTCTACGAGACCAAATATGCCGACGTCTTCAAGGGCGACGAGAACTGGCAGGCGGTTCAGATCCCCGACGGCCAGACCTATGCCTGGGACGACAACTCGACCTATGTCCAGAACCCGCCCTACTTCGTCGGCATGGGTAAGACGCCAACGGCTGTTTCCGATATCAAGGATGCCCGCATTCTCGGCCTGTTCGGCGACAAGATCACCACCGACCACATCTCTCCGGCCGGTTCGATCAAGGCGCAATCGCCTGCCGGCGAATATCTGATGGGCCACGATGTGGCGGTTGCCGACTTCAACCAGTACGGCACGCGTCGCGGCAATCATGAAGTGATGATGCGCGGCACCTTCGCCAATATCCGCATCCGCAACCACATGCTCGGCCCGAACGGCAAGGAGGGTGGCTACACCATCCACTATCCGTCCAAGGAAGAGATGTCGATCTTCGACGCGGCCATGGAATACAAGAAGGAAGGCGTTCCGCTCGTCATCTTCGCCGGCGGCGAATATGGCAACGGCTCCTCGCGCGACTGGGCGGCCAAGGGCACCAACCTGCTTGGCGTGCGCGCCGTAATTGCCGAAAGCTACGAGCGTATCCACCGCTCCAACCTCGTCGGCATGGGCGTCATCCCGTTCACCTTCGAGGACGGCGCGACCTGGGAAAGCCTCGGCCTGAAAGGCGACGAGACCGTCTCGATCGAAGGCCTCGCCGACATCAAGCCGCGCGAGAAGAAGATCGCCAAGGTCACCTTCGCCGATGGCACGGTCAAGGACGTCCCGATCCTCTGCCGGATCGACACGCTCGACGAACTCACCTACGTCAACAATGGCGGCATCCTGCAAACGGTGCTGCGCGACCTGGCGGCGTAAGGCTGCTGGTTTGACGGTTGAGAATCATGAGCCGGGCGGCACGAACCGCCCGGCTTTTTTGTGGTCAGGCGGTCTCTGCGTACCTGACCGCCCCGGCATTGATAAAACAGGCCTTGTCGAACAGGCCGAGATCGAGCGCATTCGGCAACCGCAGATCGGACAGGGTCGGAAAGGCCCGATTTGCCCCCTCGAAACGACGGTCAATCTGGGCGACGAAAACGAAAATATGGCCATGGCGACGGGCATGGGCGCGCAATACCCGGATCTGCTGGTCAAGCGGCGGGTTTTCGCGTCGCTGGTCCAGAAGTTGCAGATAATCGATGACCGCAAGCGTGCCGGCCGGCGCCGCGCCAAGCCTTGTGATCACATAGTCCGCCGAAATCCTGTCACTGTCGTCGAACACGAACCGGACCTCATCCGGCGTCCGGTTCAAGGCTCGGAAATGACGCAGCATGCCGACTGCCGTCTCCTCCAGCGAGAAGAAAAAGGCGCGGTGGCCGGCGCGCGCTGCGTTCAGCGCGAGTTCGAGCGCCAGCAGCGTCTTGCCCTGACCGGGACGCGCCGCCGACAGCAGCAGGTCGCCCGGCGCGAGCTTCTCATAGATGCCGTTGGCGGAACGGGCCGAGGGAACGGAGGCGGCAAGCGCGCTCCAGCTTTCAAAGCCTTCCTGGATCGCCAGGCGGTCCAGCGCACGATTGAGCGGAATGTCTTCTGCGCGGGCCAGTTTTCTGGCGCTATGTTTCAGCCGATAAACGGGTCGGGAGAGTTTCATGGATCAAACCTTCCATCCCGGACGAACGTGCAATCCCTCCTTATGCGATGGTCCGGACAGACGGTTTCATCGTGAAGCTCGGCACGTCAGGTGCTTTCCCGAATGGAGGGGGGCGGCGCGAGCAGCGCACGGTACGTATGATAACGGCAAATCCGATTCGGCAAAAGCGTGGACCAAACGGAACGCTTCCCAGCGAAAGGCGGAACGTTGTCCGGCCACCGGCGTTCACCCGATAACATCTGAAAAGCGCACCACCCGCGGAGCAACACGTGAGCGACAGCCCCGAGCAGGACCCGCAATCGCTGAGCGGCATCACGAAAGAGGCGCTGGACCATGCCGATGGCGCGCGGGTTTCGGTGGACGACATGCTGTCGACCTTCGGATCGGCCTCCTTCGTGCCGCTGCTGATCCTGCCGTCGCTACTGGTGATGTCGCCGCTCGGCGGTGTGCCGGGGCTCTCCTCGCTGTTCGGCATCATGATCGTGCTGATCGCGGCCCAGGGGCTGATCGGCCGCAACAGCATCTGGCTGCCCGGCCTCATCCGCCATCGCGCGATCGAACGCGACAAGGCAGCCAAGGCGATGAAAAAGATCTTGCCCGTCACGCGCTTCATCGACCGCCATTCGCACAGGCGGCTCTCCTTCCTGTTCCGCAGCCCGCTTGATCGCATTCTGCCGCTTGCCTGCGTGCTCGCCGGCGCGCTGATGCCGGTTTTAGAACTGGTGCCATTTGCCTCCGCCTTTCTGGGGCTCGCGGTCACGCTGATCGCCTATTCGATGCTCAGCCGCGACGGGCTGTTCGCGGTGCTCGCGGCCATTCCGATTGCTGGGGCCCTGTGGGTGGGCAAGACCGTGATCCTGTAACCTCACACGCGTTTTTCACCCCATCGTGACTTTCCGTTGATTCTGTATGGCGCTAGATTGGCCGCCATGTTTGATACGCGTTGGCCAATGTGGCCACGCAGCGATTGCAAACCGGTGAAGGCTCCTGCCGTGCTGAAGCAGACGATCATATCGGCCGCCGTTCTCGCGGCGTTCGCCGCCGCCACGGCGCATGCCGGCAAAATAGAAAAGCCGCTCGGCGTGGTGGAACTGTTCACCTCCCAGGGCTGTTCCTCCTGCCCGCCCGCCGACAAGGCCGCGGCAACGCTTGCCGATGACGGCGACGTGATCGTGCTCAGCTACCATGTCGATTACTGGAACTATCTCGGCTGGACCGACACGATGAGCAGCCCGGAAAACACCAAGCGGCAGTATGATTACAGCGCCGCGATGGGCCGTTCCGGCGTCTACACGCCGCAGGCCGTGGTCAACGGGCGGGCCGAGATGGTCGGCACCAGCCTGGACAAACTGCGAGCAACGCTTGCCGATCTGAAATCCGATGGCGATGGCCTGAACGTGCCGGTCAGCCTGCGCAAATCCGGCGATGAGGTGATCATCGATATCGGTAGCGGCAAGGGCAAGGCCGATGTGCTGGTGGTCTATTTCAAGAGCCGCGAGCAGGTCGCGATCAAGGACGGCGAGAACGAAGGCCGGACCATCGACTACCGCAATATCGTCACCGATGTGCAGACGGTGGGCATGTGGCACGGCGAGGCCACCAAGGTCACGCTGCCGGCCCGCGTTCTGGAACCGCGCGAGAGCGACGGCTGCGCGATCCTGCTGCAGGCCACCGACGCAGACGGCAATCCCGGCGCGATCTTCGGCGCGACGATGGTGACCGCGGACTGAGCCGCCGTAACCGCGTCCGAAAAACCGGAAAAGCCGCCGTTCCAGCACTTTCCGCCCGCTTCAGCGCGGAAAATTAACAACTTCTTTACCATGTTGCGCGAATCCTTGTGCCAGGACTTTTGATGCGGTTCTGCGCGCCGGGGGGATTTGCGCGCAGCCGCCAACATTTTGGGGCAGCGGTATGGCGCAGGCGCGGATGGCACAGGAGAGGGCAGAGGCAAGACCCGGTCTCGACGCGCTCAGCCAGACGATCGAAGGCCTCGAGGCGCGGCTTTCCGAGATGATGGAAGCCCGCGCGTCCGGCATGGCTCCGCGCGGACCTGCCAGATCGCCCGACTACCGCGACCGCGCCCCCCGCGAGCGCCGCCTGCCGGCCGAGCCCGCCAATGCCCGTCTCGACGCCGAACTGCGCGATATTTCCCGCACGCTGAAGGATCTCCGCCAGTCCGTGCGCGACGATTTCACCGCGAGCCTCAGGGACGAACTCGCCGGCCTTCACACCATGCTCTCCCAGATCGAGCGGCAGACCGATACCCGCGACATCGACGACGACACCCGCAGCGAGCTGCTGCGGATTTCCGAGGGCGTCGACTGGCTCTTGAGCAATGCGGCCGCCGATGACGACAGCCGGCTGATGGCCGAGTTCGATCATCTGCAATCGCTGCTGCGCGGCCTTGCCGATGCCAAGAGCGTGGCCCGCCTGGAAAGCCGTTTCGACAATCTCGAACGCCAGATCGCGCCCTTCGATCCGGCCCGGCTCGATCTCGAACTGACGGCGCTGGCGCGCGGTCTCGACGATGTGCGGCGTTTTCTTGAGTCCGATGATAGCGGCCACAGTCTTCAGGAGATCGAAGCCCGGATGGCGGGGCTTGCCGAAGCCATGGAGGTGCTTTGTGCGCGCATTCCCGCTTCCGGCGACCGGCTCGACGGCCAGATGCACGCGATCGAGCGCCGCATCGACGATATCGACCGCAATCTGGAGCGGATAGGCCGCCGCCAGAGCGAGACCGTGCGCGACCCGGCGGTGGAGCGGCTAGAATCCCGGCTTGGCGATCTTTCGAACGCGGTTGCCGCCGTCGACTGGCAGATGCGCGACCAGAGCACCAAGCAGGCGACGCTTCTGGAAAACCTCGACGCGGTTGCCCGCCGCATCGAAAGCCATAACAGCGCCGATGCCCATACCAGGCTCGAAACCCGCATCGAGGCGCTCGCGGGCGCGGTCGAGCGGATCGGCAGCGAGCGCAACACGCTCGGCAAGGCGGTCGCCACGCTTTCCGACAAGGTCGGCGATATTGATCTCACAAGCCTTGAGCGCCGGATCGCGGCGAAGCTGGACAGTGTCGGCGCGGGCAGACTGAGCGAGGCCGATCGGCGCGAAATCAGGGATCAGATCGGCCATCTGGCCGACCTGATAGAGAGCCGTGATCCCCGCGCGATCGAGGATGCGGTCAACCGGCTCAACGACAATATCGCCGGGCTCGACCTCAAGGGCGCCGAACGCCGCCTGGCGCAGAAGATCGACACGGCCGGCGCGGATGGGTTCAGCGCCCATGACCGGCGCGAGCTGAAAAGCCAGCTTTCCAACCTCGCGACGCTGATCGAAAACCGGCGCGGCATCGAGCCGGCAGCGCTCGAAGACGCCGTCTCCCGCATCACCGGAAAGATCGGCCAGATCGACTTTTCCGCCGCCGAACGCCGGCTCGCGGCCCAGATTTCCGCCATGCCGGTTGCCGGCGCAGACCCCGAACTGCGCCAGAAGATCGAAGCCAATCTTGTCGCCGAAAGCCGGGTGGCCGAGCGTCTGGACGCCCTCGACATCGCCGGCCTCGAGGAACGGCTGTCGCGCAAGATCGCCGCCGTGGAGCAGAACGGCGCGGAAAGCCGCCTCTCGGCGCAGTTGACGGCGCTTGCCAACCGGCTGGAGGAAAGCCGTCGCGACAAGAGCGGTCCCGAACTACAGAAGCTCGAACGCCAGATCGCCGAACTCACCACGCTGATGAACCGGCCGGAGCCGAAACTGCCGATCGGCGAGCTCGAGGAGCGGATCGGCGCGCGCATCGAGGCGCTGTCGGCCAGCAATGACGATCTGGTGATCGAGGCCGCCCAGCATGCGGCGGAAGAAGCGCTGAAGAATTTCGAGGCCGGACGCAAGGGCGAGAGCGACGAACATATCGAAATCATCAAGGGTCTCGCGGCTGATCTGAAGGCGCTGCGGATCCCGGCGAACGCCGATCAGGACAAGGCCAGCGCGGGCCTGCACGACACATTGAAGACGATCGCGAGCCGCCTCGATGCCATGCCCGGCGTCAAGACCCCGGAGGCCCCGGACGCCGCCGGGACGCCGGAAGCGCGCGAGAAGCCGCTGCCGCGTCCGCGGGTTCAGCCGTCCGCCCCCCTTGGCCCGCCGCCGTTCGAAACCCGTTTCCACGCCAGTTCTTCCGATGCGAAACCGGAGGAAGACGGTAGCCAGGACGTTCTGGATATCCTGTCGCGGGTGCGCGCGGGACAGAAGAGGGACGCGATGCCGAGCCACGGCCCCGTGCTGCCGGTGCATGAACGCCCGGTGTCGGAGAGCCGGAAAGGCGCGCGCTCCAAGCCCGCCGGCGTCATCAGCGAAGGTCTCGGCCCGCGCACGCCGCGCGCCGACCTGATCGCCGCGGCACGCCGCGCGGTCCACACGGCGGTCGAGGAAACCGGCGAAACGGAAACGACCGAGACGGCCGAGCCGCCCAAGGACAGGTTTTCCCGTCGACCGGTCTATCTCGCCGGCGGCGCGATCCTGCTTGCGATCCTGGCCTATCCGCTGCTGACCGGCATGGGCCGGGACCGCGACGCCATTCTCCAGGCGACGCAGTCGCTCGACGCCGCCACGATCAGGCGGGAAGCGCCGGCGCCCGCGCCGGTCAAGGTCAGCAACGTCGCGCCCGAGCGCGCCCCGGCCACGATCGACCTGACCATGACGCCGGTGGTCAAGAACAATTTCGCGCCCGAAGAGGTCGCAAGCGCGCCGGTGCGCGCCTTCAGCATGATCGAAACCGACAATGTGGTGACCGGCAGCATCGAGCCCGATGCGACCACGGACGCCGCCCCGTCGCCCGTGGCTGAAAAGCTCAAGAAGGCGGCTGCCGCGCTTGAAGACAAGGCGGAAGAAGCGGTGGAGACCGCCGCGGTGACCACACGGGATGTACTTGACGTGCTGAACGCGCCGGCAAAAGCGTCTCCCGACGCGGTTGAAGCGAAAATGCCCGTGGCCAGCGCGCCGCCGGCAGAGACCCCGCCCCGGCAGACCGAAGCCGCCGCAACGGCCTCCGAAACCGGTTTCCGGCCGATCACGGCCGATCTGCCGGCCGGCCTTGAAACCAAGCTTCTCGCCGATGCCGCCAAGGCCGGCGATCCGGCGGCGCTTTACGAGATCGGCCTGCGCTATCTCGACGGACTGGGCTTCAAGCAGGATCTCTCAAAGGCCGCCTTCTGGTTCGAACAGGCGGCCGAGCGCGGCTCCGCTCCCGCCGCCTTCCAGCTCGGCAGCCTCTACGAGAAGGGCACCGGGGTTGACGAGGACGCGGGCAAGGCCGTCTCGCTTTATCGCGAAGCCGCCGAAAAGGGCAATGTCAGCGCCATGCACAACCTCGCCGTCATGCTCGCCAATGGCGCGGACGGCGGCAAGCCCGATTTCACCGAGGCGGCCGAATGGTTCCAGAAGGCCGCCGATCACGGCGTCGCCGACAGCCAGTTCAACCTCGCCATCCTGCATGCCCGCGGCGCCGGCGCCGATGCCGATCTCGTGCAGTCCTACAAATGGTTCGCCGTCGCTGCCAAGGAAGGCGATGCCGAGGCCGCGAAGCGCCGCGACGAGGTGGCCGAAGCGCTCGGCGATGCCGATCTCAACCGTGGCCGCGAACTCGCCGAAAACTGGAAGGCCGAGCCGCTCGATGACGCCGCCAACCGCCTGACAAGCCCGAAAGAGTGGACCCCGGCTGACCTCGTCGCCGCCAGCGCACCCGTCGACAAGGAAACCGTGGTGCGCGATATCCAGACCATCCTCAACAAGAACGGCTACGATGCCGGAGCCGCAGACGGCGTGCTCGGCGCCAAGACCGATGCCGCGATCAAGGCGTTTCAGAAGGCAAACGGCTTTGCGGCGGACGGCGCGATCACGCCCGAACTGGTAAAGGCATTGCTGGCCCGCAACAGCGCCTGAAAAGAATTGCAATATCACGGCTTTGCGAATTGACTTGCAGGGCTTTGAGTCGCAGAAAGAAAGCATTCTTAAGAAGGCTGGATTCAACATCCGGCCCAAATGCTATTGGGGACACGCGTGTCGATCTACCTGCCGATTGCCGAACTTTCGGTCAATATTTTCGTGATACTCGGCATGGGCGCGGCAGTGGGTTTCTTATCGGGCATGTTCGGCGTTGGCGGCGGGTTTCTGATCACGCCGCTATTGATATTCTACCACATCCCGCCGGTGGTGGCGGTCGCGACCGGCGCAAGCCAGGTTGTCGCCTCCTCGGTCTCCGGCGCGCTCACCCATTTCCGGCGCGGCACGCTGGATATGAAGCTCGGCACGGTGTTGCTGACGGGCGGTATTGTCGGCGCGACCGTCGGCATATGGCTGTTCTCGATGTTGCGCGATCTTGGCCAGCTCGACCTGGTGATCTCGCTGCTCTACGTGGTGCTGTTGTCGTCAATCGGCGCGCTGATGCTGGTGGAGAGCATCCGCGCGATCAGGCGCAGCTCCAAGCAGCAATCCGTTTCCCTGCGAAAACCGGGCCAGCATAACTGGGTTCATCGCCTGCCGATCAAGATGCGCTTCAAGAAATCGAAGCTCTATCTCAGTGTCATTCCGGTGTTCGCGCTCGGCGGCATGATCGGCGTGCTCACCTCCTCGCTCGGCGTCGGCGGTGGCTTCATCATGGTGCCGGCGATGATCTACCTGTTGCGCATCCCGACCAATATCGTGGTCGGCACGTCGCTGTTCCAGATCATCTTCGTTTCCGCCTACACCACCGTGATACAGGCGACGACCAACTATTCGGTCGACATCGTGCTTGCCACGCTCCTGATGCTGTCGAGCGTTGTCGGCGCGCAATATGGCGTGCGCGTCGGCCAGAAGCTCAAGGGCGAGCAGTTGCGCGCGCTGCTGGCGATCCTGATCC
Organism: Martelella mediterranea DSM 17316; assembly: GCF_002043005.1. Lineage (NCBI taxonomy): Bacteria > Pseudomonadati > Pseudomonadota > Alphaproteobacteria > Hyphomicrobiales > Aurantimonadaceae > Martelella > Martelella mediterranea. The sequence goes on from NZ_CP020330.1 coordinate 4,558,601, forward strand.
TCGCCGTCGGCATCCGCCTCGCCTTCGGTCTGGTCGTCACGCCGAGCGATCTGTTCTCGGTCGTCTTCGAGGGGTCGCCGCAATGATCAAAACCGCCCTCCTTCTCCTCGCCGCCCTTGTTGTTCCCGCCGCAGCCCTTGCCCAGGTGCCGCAGCAGGAGACGCTCGAGATCGGCACCTCGACCAACCAGATCGCGATCACCTCGGATTTCTCCGGCGCCGATCTCACCGTGTTCGGCGCGATCAACGATGCCGATCCGATGCTACTTTCCAAGGGCGCCTACGATATCGTGGTGATCCTCGAAGGCCCGAAAGCCGAGGCCGATGTGCGCCGCAAGGAGCGCGTCTTCGGCATCTGGGTCAACCGCGAGACGGTCACCTTCGAGCATGTGCCGCGCTCCTATTCGATCTCGAGCACGCGGCCGCTGGATGAGGTGACCACGCCGCAGGCGCTCAATTCGGCCGGCATCGGCGTTTCGCATCTGCGGATCTCGCCCGTCGGCTATTTCGGCGATGCGAGCGACGTCGCCACCTTCCGCGAGGCGATGCTGCGGCTGAACGCCACGGAAGCGCTTTACGACAGCGAGCCGGACGGGGTGTCCTTCGTTTCCAACAGCCTGTTCAGGGCAAGCCTCAGGCTTTCGGTGAACATTCCCCAGGGCACCCATACGGTGCGCGCCTATCTGTTCAAGAACGGTCGCCAGATCGCCACCGAAACCCTGCCGCTGAAGGTCGTGAAGACCGGGCTCGAAGCCCGGCTCACCGTCGCCGCGCACGAATATCCGCTGTTCTACGGCCTCGGCGCGGTGGCCATCGCGCTGTTTTCGGGCTGGTTCGCCAGCGTTATTTTCCGCAAGAGCTGAGTTCAGCCATCATCAAGAAGGCGGGCGAGCGTGCTGCGGCCGAGCGCCGCCATGCCGGGATTGCTCGCCTCATAATACCAGACGAGCCCGATTGCCTGCGCAAACGCCCAGGCGGCGCCCCTTTGCCATTCGAGTTCATCCGAGCCGAGGCTCTGCCTGATGCGCGCCCGGCGCGTTGCATCGAAGAGATGCCAGCAAGCCACCAGGTCGAGCGCCGGATCGGCCGGCCCGAAGGCACCGCCATCAAGCACGCCCGCAAGGCGACCGTCTTTTGTCAGAAGATTGGCCGGGATCAGGTCGCGATGGCTCATCACGTCGGGTCCTCCCGGCGGCAGCAGTCGCAATCTTTCCCACAGGGCAGAAAGCCGCGCGACATCGAGCAGGCCGCGGCTGTTTTCAAGGCAGGTCGAAATCCAGGCGTCGTGATCCGTCAGGCGGCCGCCCCGCCCGCGCCCGTCAAACCGCCACCCTTTCGTATCCGCCTGCCTGAGCGCTGCGATCAGCCGGGCGATATCATCGGCAAATCCGTCGGACCCGGCCAGACCCACAGGCGTCGCGACCGCGCCCGGCAGAAATGTCTGCAGCGTCCAGTACATCGGATAGGCATCGCCCGGCCGGCCAAGGCCAAGCGGCTCCGAGCAGGGCACCGGACAACAGGCGGCCAGTTCGCCAAGCGCGCGCGCTTCGTCCTCAAGCCGGATGCGGCACGCATCGGCCGCCTCCAGTCGCCTGGGAAAGCGCGCCGCGATGTTTTGTCCGACGCGAAAGATCGCATGGTCCGTCCCGCCCGCAAGCGGGCTCACCGGCAGATCGCGATACCGGGGAAACTGGGCGAAGATCAGCGCGCGCGCCGCCGGGAGGCTGACCGGCACTTCATCGGCGTGCATCAGCAGCCAAGTGCTGCAAAGGGCAGCGAATAGACCCTGTCCGGCCCCAGCATGTGCACGTTGAGCAGCTTTCGGTTGAACAACCCGGCAAAGGCGCGGTGGCGCAGGTCGAGCCCGCCGCGCGTGGTGGCGAAGGCCGGCAGCATCAGCCGCGTCTCGTCGGCGGCAAAGCAGGGACGGCGGACGGATTTACCCGGGCGGTGCAGCACGGCGGAGGGGTGGAGATGGCCGCAGATTTCGGCCCCGGCATTGCGGGTCGGCTCATGGCAGAAAGTCAGTCCCTCGAACGCCCAGACATCGAAGACCCGACCCGGAAGCCCGCCAACGCCATCGGGATCGTGGTTGCCGTTGATCCACACCCAGTCGCAGCTTTCCGCAAGAGCCGAGAGTTTTTCACGGGTGTCAGCCGGCATTTCGCGCGCGCCGACACGGTCGTGGAAATTGTCGCCGAGCGAGACCACGCGCGCCGGGCGATAGCGGGCGATCACGGCTGAAAGGGCGGCAAGCGTGCGCCCGGTATCATAGGGCGGCAGGAAGAAGCCGCGCCGCGCATGGGCAGCACCGCGCTCCAGATGGAGATCGGAGACGACGAGGAGGCCGAGTTCGGGGAAGAAGGCAGCTCCGGACGCATCAAACAGAACGGCATGGCCCGAAAACCGGCGCGCGCGGCCGGCCTGCCCTTCCCGTTCCATCGCCTGCACGTTCATTCGCCTGCCTCTTCATGCATCATTTCCGCCGCCTCGAGCGCCGCCGCCAGTTCATCGGCGGCTTCCTGAAGCACGGCATCGCCGGCGCCGCCATTGACGCTTTCGCGGCCGATCTCCAAGAGCACCGGCACGGCCAGCGGCGAGACCCGCTCGAGCCGGTAGTGCACCAGATGGCCCTTGATTCGTTCCAGCATTGTGCCAAGCCGGGCGATATCCAGCAAGCCGGCCGCCGCGTCCGCTTGCGTTGCCTGCAGCAGGATATGGTCGGGTTCGTGGCTGCGCAGCACATCATAGATCAGATCGGCGGAGACCGTCATCTGCCTTCCGGTCTTCTCCTTGCCCGGAAAGCGCCGCTCGATCAGGCCGGCAATGGTGGCGCAGGCGCGGAAGGTGCGCTTCAGCATGTAGCTCTCGTCCAGCCATGCCTCGAGATCGTCGCCAAGCATGTCCTCGTCGAACAATTCCTTCAGGTCGAGCGTGCCATCGACCAGCATCGCGCCGATATCCTTCAGCCCCCAGATCGCCAGCGAATAGTCGGTGGAAACGAAGCCGGTGGGCGCGGCACCCATGCGCTCCAGTCGCCGGGTCAGAAGCATGCCAAGCGTCTGGTGCGCAAGCCGCCCCTCGAAGGGATAGGCCACCATGTAGAACCGATTTTCGAGCGGAAAGGTCTCCACCAGCAATTCGCCGCGCTTCGGCAGGTGGGAGTGCTGCTGTTGCAGCGACAGCCATTCGCGCACCGGGCCGGGCAGCGCCTTGCGGCGCTCCGGATCGTCAAGCATGGCACGCACGCCATCGGCGAGATAGGTCGACAGCGGAAACTTGCCGCCGGCATAGGCCGGTATCTTGGGGTCGGTATCGAAAGCGACCGAGGCCAGGCATTCATTCTCGCGAATGCCCTCGAAACGCAGCACCTTGCCGGAAAACAGGAAGGTGTCGCCGGGCCGCAGCATCTCGATGAAATATTCCTCGACCTCGCCCAGCGTCGGCCCGCCCCTAAGCGGCCCGCTGCGCTTGCCCGCTCTGACAAGCCTGATCTTCAGCATCGGCATCTCGACGATGGTGCCGAGGTTGAGGCGGTACTGGCGGGCGACATCGGGATGGGAGATCCGCCACAGCCCGTCCGCCATCTGGCGGATCTTGGCATAGCGCTCATAGCTGCGCAGCGCATAGCCGCCGGTCGCGACGAAATCGACCACGCGGGCGAAGGTCTCGCGATCAAGGCCGGTATAGGGCAACGCGGTGCGCACCTCGTCATAAAGCGCGTCGATCTCGAAGGGCTCGGCGCAGGCCATACCGAGCACGTGCTGGGCGAGCACATCGAGCGCGCCCTCGCCGATCGGCGGGCTATCCTGCGCGCCGACATAATTGGCGTCGAGGGCGGCCTGGCATTCCATCACCTCGAACCGGTTGGCGGGCACCAGAATGGCGCGGCTCGGCTCGTCCATGCGGTGGTTGGCGCGGCCGATCCGCTGGGCAAGCCGGCTTGCCCCCTTCGGCGCGCCGATATGCATGACGAGGTCGATATCGCCCCAGTCAATGCCGAGATCGAGGGTGGAGGTGGCGACGACCGCGCGCAATTTGCCGGCCGCCATCGCCGCCTCCACCTTGCGGCGCTGGCCGACATCGAGCGAGCCGTGATGCAGCGCGATCGGCAGGTTGTCGTCATTGATGCCCCATAATTCCTGAAACACGATCTCGGCCTGCGAGCGGGTGTTGACGAAGATCAGCGTCATCCGCCGCTGTTTCAGTTCCTCGTAGATATCGGGCGCGGCATAGCGCGCCGAATGGCCGGACCAGGGAATGCGCGCGGACGCCTTCAGGATGGTGATTTCAGGCCGTGCGCCGCCCTTGACCGTGATCAGCCCGGCATGGGGCGGGTCGCCCACCCCGGTCTGCGCCACCAGCCAGCGCTGCAATTCCATCGGATCGGAGACGGTGGCGGAAAGGCCGATGGCGGTGAGCTCCGGCCGCAGCCGCCTGAGCCGCGCAAGCCCGAGCGACAGAAGATGGCCGCGCTTGGAGGTGACCAGCGAATGCAGCTCGTCGAAGATCACATAGCGGAGATCCTCGAAGAAGCGGTCGGCATCCTTGCCGGCAAGCAGCAGGGCAAGCTGCTCCGGGGTCGTCAGCAGGATATCCGGAGGCTTCAGGCGCTGGCGCTGGCGCTTGGCCTGGGGCGTATCGCCGGTGCGAGTTTCCATGGTGATGGGAAGACCGGTCTCGACGACCGGGCGCTCCAGATTGCGGGCGATATCGACGGCGAGCGCCTTCAGCGGCGAGATGTAAAGCGTGTGGACCCCGCGCGGCCTGACACCGGGCTTTTGCGGCCCGCGCCGGTCGAGATCGGAAAGGGACGGCAGGAAACCCGCAAGCGTCTTGCCCGCGCCGGTCGGCGCGATCAGCAGCATGTCCTCGCCCGCGCCCGCGCGCGCCAGCAGTTCAAGCTGGTGCGGGCGCGGCTGCCAGCCATTCTCGGCAAACCAGCGGCGAAAGCGCTCCGGCAATGTTTCCGTTTCGTTCATGAGCGCAAAATGGCAATTATCGCGGGCAAACGCCAGCGGATATTTTGTCGTCCTACATCGCGATGTAGCGATCGCGCCGGTGATTGATGGCAAGCACCAGATTGATGACCACGGCACCCGCGACGGAACAGGCGATGATGAAGGGCGTCGCCACGAAGAAGGAGAGCAGCAGCACGCAGCCGTCGAGCATCAGTTGCACATAGCCCGCCTTCCAGCCGAACCGGTCCTGCAGATAGAGCGCCAGAATGCCGAACCCGCCGAGGCTTGCCGAATGGCGAAACAGGATCAGCAGCGCCGCCCCCACCAGAACGCCGCCGAACAGCGCGCCGACGAGGGGATCGGTCTCGCCGATCGATATGAAATCCGGCACCACCGCCGTGAGAACCGAAGTCAGCGCCACGGCGACAAAGGTCTTGAGGGTGAATTTCAGCCCCAGCCGCTTCCATGCGAAATAGTAGAACGGCAGATTGACGATGAAGAAAGCGAGGCCGAAATCGAGTGCGGTCGCATAGGTCAGCAGAAAGGCGAGACCGGCCGTGCCGCCGGTCAACAGCCCACCGGCCTTCAGCACCATCACGCCCAGGCAGGCGAGCATGGACCCCGCGATGATGCCCTGCGCATCCTCAAGCGCCGAATGGCTTTCGGAGGTCGAACTGACAATCCCGGCGAGAAAGCGGTTTTCGGACAAGGCATCAAGCTCCGGACATGAAAAATCGGGACCGGACCGGCCCCGATAAGTCCATCGCTCAAATCGATGCGCGCGTCAAACCGGAGCGTCCGGCAACTCGATTACACCACGTCGTCCTGGTTGACGCGGCCGCCCTCGCCTTCCCAGTTCAGGATGCGGCGGGTTTCGCTGCCGGTGAATTTCAGGCGTATGCCGACGCCGCCCTCCTTCTCCTCGGGCAGGAAAATCACGCCGAGCGCTTCGAGCGTCATCTTCAGTTTCTCGACCGAATTGTCGCCCAGATCGGCTGTGCCGTTCTCGAACGCCTCGATCCGATCCTCCGCGATCCCGCTTTCGGCCGAAAGCGTCGGGCGGTCGATCCGGGCGAGAATGCGCGCGGCGTGGCAAAGTTCAGGCGTGAAGGTCATGGTCAGCCTCCTTTCGGTCTGTTGGACACGTTTGGAGGGTAAACGCGCATGACCGTGCGGGGGTTCCGTCCACCCGCATGCCAGGGCGTCAGGAGAGAAGTTTGACCGCCAGAAACAGGATGCCGGGAACCGGTTCGCCCGCATCCTTGCGCAGGGCCGCCCGTTCATGGCGCTCCAGCGCGAAACCGGCCTCAGACAACAGGCCCTCGACATAGGCGAAGGCGTGGGCGTAACGCAGCGACGGTAGCAGGGTATAGGCCTCGGCCTCGCCGCCATCCTCGACCGAAAACAGGAACAGGCCGCCGGGCGCGATCAGGGCCGCGACATTCGCCATCAGGCTTTCAAGCGCGCCGAGATACATCAGCACATCGGCGGCGACGACAAGATCGGCGCGGTGATGCGCGAGCTCCGGCGAAAACAGCCCGCTTTCTTCCGGCGCAAGCAGAAGATCGGCCTGGGCGAGGCGCTGATACACCGCCTTCTCCTCCGCCTTGGCCAGCATGTTGGCTGACAGATCGAAGCCTTCGAGGCGGTCGACCCGCGCGCAGAACGCAGCGCCCGAAAGCCCGGTTCCACAGCCGAGATCAGCGCAAAGCCTGAAGCAGCGCGGCGCGCCCTCGCTCTTTTCCAGAAGCGCCGCAAGCCTTTCCGGCGCGTTGTAATCGAGCCGCTCGGTCAGCGCCGCATCGAAATGATCGGCATAGGAATCGAACAGCGCCTCGACATAGCGGCCCGGCGGATGGGCGGGCGGCTCGGACGCACCGAGAACGGCGAGCTTCAGGCTGGCGGCGAACAGGTCGTCATCATCCTCGCCCTCGAGCTTTTCGAGCGTTGCGATCGCCGCCGCGACATCGCCGGCATGCTCGCGATAGGCGGCCAGCAGCGCGAGGCCCGCCGGCCAGTCCGGCGCAAGCGCCATCGCCTGCTCCATCACCTCGGCGGCAGCGGCATGATCGCCGGCCTCGTCCAGCATGCGGGCATAATCGGCGCGGCGATCGGCAATCAGATCGCCCGAGGAAAGGGAAAGAAGGCTCATGTCTCGAAAACCGGTAGGGAACTGAGCGCCAATGTCGCTTTTCCATTCGAAAAGCAAGCGGAATCGCATCGCCGCTTTTTTCTTGAATGCGCCGCAAAGCCTCTTTATCTAGCCGGTAAAGGAGAGCGGCATGAGCAACAACGTCAACAGGTTCCTGGGCGGCACGGTCGTCGGAACGATCGTCCGCCTGCTGGTGGTCTCGCTGATCGTCGGCTTCATCCTGTCGGCGCTCGGCATTCATCCGCTCGACATCTATTACGGCATCATCGATTTCCTGCGAAACATCTGGAATCGCGGCTTTGCGGCCCTTGGCGAGGTCGGCCATTATTTCGTGCTGGGCGCGATCATCGTCGTGCCGGTCTTCCTGATCATCCGCATTCTGAGCTATCGCCGTTGACACAGATCGCCACCACCCGCCGCGTCCTCCTGCTGGGCGCGCTTGCCGCTGGCGTTGCCGCCTGCAGCCCGTTTTTCGGCAGCGACCTTCCGCGCGGTGATGTCGACAGCGAGGCAATGACGTCCACCTTCCTGCCCTGGGTCAATGATCTGCGCAAAAGCCGGGGGCTTCCAGCGCTTTCCTATTCGCGCGCCTGCGAGCAGGCGGCGATCGATCAGGCAAGCCGCATGGCACTGGCCGACAAGATGAACCACATCACCGGCGGCGAGAGCGTGCTGGCCCGGTTCAAGCGCATGGGCCTGCCGCTGCCGGCGGCCGAAAACATCGCCATGCAGCAGCGCACACCGGAGCGCGCCTTCCAGGCCTGGGTCAATTCACCGGGGCATTTGAAGAACATGTTGGGAAATTATTCCCATATCGGCGTCGCCCGCGCCGTCAGCCCGAATTCCGGCAACCAGCCCTTCTGGGCGATGTGCCTCAGCCAGTAAACGGTTTTGCAGCCCATTCCGCAACGCCGCTATCGCGCAACGCGCGCGGCGCACTGACGCCTGCTTCGCGCATGGCGGCGATGATGGCCGTCAGGCTGTCATCGATCAGTTGCGGCCCCTCATAGGTCATGCCGGAATAGATCTGCACCAGATCGGCGCCGGCGCGGATCTTCTCCACCGCCCGCGCGCCCGAATTGACCCCGCCGACGCCGATGAGCGCAAGATCGGGGCCGAGGCGCTGGCGCATGCGGGCGAGAAGCGCGGTCGATCGCTCGAACAGCGGTGCGCCGGAAAGCCCGCCGGCCTCGCCCGCCAGTTTTTCTTCCCTGAGACCCGCGCGCGACAGCGTGGTGTTGGAAACAATGACGCCGTCGAGCGTGCTGTTCAGAACTTCGGCGACGATATCATCGAGGCCTTCCTCGGTCAGGTCCGGCGCGATCTTCAGGAACACCGGCACCTTGCGGGCCGCCTTTTCCCGCGCCTCGGCGACCCTGCCGAGAAGCCGCGCGAGCTCCGCGCGCGCCTGCAGATCGCGCAGGCCCGGCGTATTGGGCGAGGAAATATTGACGGTGAGGTAGTCGGCGAGCCCGGAAAACCGCGTAATGCCGGCAACATAGTCGGCGATCCGATCCTCCGACGTCTTGTTGGCCCCGATATTGACGCCGATGACGCCCGGGCCCGTCGACCCGTTGCGGCGCTCGAGGCGGGCGGCAAGCGCGTCGTGGCCATCATTGTTGAAGCCCATGCGGTTGATGACCGCCTCGTCCTTCACCAGCCGGAACAGTCGCGGCTTCGGGTTGCCGGGCTGCGGGCGCGGCGTAACCGTGCCGGCCTCGGCATGGCCGAAGCCGAGCTTCAGCAGTCCGTCCAGCGCCTCGCCGTTCTTGTCGAGCCCGGCGGCAACGCCCAGCGGGTTCTTGAAAGAGAGGCCGGCCACCGTGGCCTGAAGGCTCGTGTCGCCCGCGTGGCGGGCGCCGGGCAGCAGGCCGGTGCGGATCGCCTTCAGCGTCAGGCCGTGGGCAAGCTCGGGATCGAGCGCGAAGGCGGCGCGGCGACCGCCGCAACGGTAGAGGTCGATCATGAAAGCAGTCCCGCAAAATCGTGCCGGCCGTTTCCGTCCACAGGCAGCGGCTTTTCCCAAAGAACGGCATCGAACGACAGATCGCCGTAAAGATGGGGAAAAAGCGCGCCGCCGCGCGATGGCTCATAATTCAGAGCGTCGCCCAGCGCCGCGGGGTCGACCGCGATCAGCAGCAGATCCGTCTGGCCCGCGAAATGCCGGGCGGCGGTTTCCTGCACCTGGCCGGCGGTCGAGAAGTGGATGAAGCCATCCGCGAGATCGACCGCCGCGCCCTTGAAGACGCCGGCGGACCGTGCCGCCTGCCACTCCCCATCGGTGACGATCTTGTAAATCGGTTGCTGGTTCATATCCGTCCTGTCGCTTTGCTGTCCGGCTCCGGGTTTGGCAAAGAGTGACGCAAATGTCCATCGTCACGCGGTTTCAGCGACCGAAAGCAAGGGGAAATCGCGTATTTCCGGGCATTATGCGCTTTTTTTGGGTTGCTAATACGGCGCGGCGACGAGCATAAATAGCAGGACCACCATTGTTGTGCCGTCAAACAGTTGCAGCAGCGCGAGGTCGAATGTTAAGGGTTGTGAAACTGCCTTTGGGAGGAGGCCAGGAATGACCGGACAAACCATTCTGATCGCGGACGACCACCCGCTGTTCCGCAGCGCGCTGAAACAGGCGATCGGCGGCATGTCGACGCCCTACGCCGTGGTCGAGGCGGGCGATTTCGAAAGCGCCCAGCAGGCCGCGCGCGACAATCCGGAAGCCGAACTGCTTCTGCTCGACCTCGCCATGCCGGGGGTGAGTGGCCTGTCCGGCCTGATCACGCTGCGCTCCGAATTCTCCAGTCTTCCGATCGTGGTGATCTCCGGCAGCGACGATGACGACACCATTCGCCGCTCGCTCGCGCTCGGCGCCTCCGGTTTCATCTCGAAATCGGTCGGGATCGACGAATTGCGCAACGGCATCCGCAAGGTGCTTGCAGGTGAGGTCTACACGCCTGAAAACTACGGCGGCGGCGAGGAAAGCGATCCCGACATCGCCGACATGCTGCAGCGATTGCAGACGCTGACGCCCCAGCAGTCACGCGTGCTCAGAATGCTGTGCGAGGGGCTGTTGAACAAGCAGATCGCCTATGAGCTCGGCGTTTCGGAGGCGACCGTGAAGGCGCATGTCTCCGCGATCCTGCTGAAACTCAATGTCGACAGCCGGACCCAGGCCGTCATCCAGCTCGGCAAGGTCAACATGGCGATGGTTGCGTGATGACATGTAAAAGACAGGATTTTATTCCTGTCCGCCTTTACGCTGCGATATCCGTTAAGCTATAGGTTAAGTGGATATCAACCGACCCGACGGCGATGTTTGAGAAACTCACCCACAGCGAGATCTGGAGCGCGATCGACCGGCTCGCCGCGCGCAACAAGCTCACCCCGTCGGGCCTCGCGCGCAAGGCCGGGCTCGATCCGACCACCTTCAACAAGTCGAAGCGGCGCGCGCCGGACGGCCGCGAGCGCTGGCCGTCGATGGAATCCTTCGCCAAGATCCTGGCGGCCACCAACACGTCGATGACGGAGTTCGTCAACGACAGCCCGGCGATTGCCGGCGGCGTTCCGGGACCGATCGGCAGCTTCCCGCCGCAGCCTTCGACAATACCGCTTCTGGGGCTCGCGCGCGCGGGCGCCGGCGGCTTCTTCGACGATGGCGGATATCCGGTCGGCCAGGGGTGGGACGAGGTCGACTTTCCCGTTCCCTCCCGCAGCGCCCAGGGGATCTACGCGCTTGAGGTGCAGGGCGACAGCATGATGCCGCTCTACCGCGACGGCGACCTGCTGATCGTCGAGGCTAATGCCGAAACCCGCAAGGGCGACCGCGTGGTGGTGCGCACCCGCGAGGGCGAGGTTCTGGCCAAGGTTCTGGTGCGCCGCACCACCCGCCAGATCGAACTGATGTCGATCAACCCCGCCCATGCCAATATCGTCTTCGACCTTTCAGACATAGAGTGGATTGCCCGCATTCTCTGGGCCAGCCAGTAATTTTCCCAACCCGAGAGATCGTTCATGTCCCGACCCGAGCTTACCCATTTTGACGCGCTGATCTATGTGATGGTGATGGCATCCGCCGTCGACAGCGCGATGAGCGACACGGAGATGGCGCGGATCGGACATATCACCCGCTCGCTGCCGGTGTTCGAGGGGTTCGACGAAAACGACCTTACCCGCATTGCCCATGACTGCGCCGGGATCGTGTCCGGGCCGGAGGGCATGGATATCGCGCTGGAGATCATCCGCGACACGCTGCCCAAGCGGCTTTACGACACGGCCTATGCGCTGGCCGTCGAGATCATGTCCGTCGATCAGGTCATCCGCGCCGAGGAAATCCGCCTGCTGCAGCTCCTCCGTGACAGGCTGCACCTCGACAAGCTGACCTGCGCCGCGATCGAACGCGGTGCGATCGCCCGGTACCGCACCGTTTGAGGCGATTTTCGGCGGCGTAAAAATATCAGCTTTAGTCTATTAGATAAAACTAAAGTATTTCTTGAATATATTCTCATAAAACGCCGTACACATGGCTGCACGGCACAGACCAAAATCTAGAAACAACATTTCTATCTTGCCTTTCCCTTCACCCTGAGTCTTTACTTGTAAAAAACAAAAGAGGGCGCGCGGTAAAGAGGGGTATCATGTCCGTGTTCAGGCAGGCCGCCATCCGCACGCCGGATCGCGCCTCTGCTGCCCTGCGTTCGCTCCCGAAAGCGATCCGGAAGGAGCGCCAGATGTTGCACCGCCTCGGCTTTGACGAAAGCGTCATCGAGGACGGGATCAAGGCCGCGCTCGCCAACAACACCACGATCGAAAAGGAGCTTCTTTTCAGCGGCGCGATCGCCTCGGTCGACTATTACAGGAGGCTCGCCCGGTATCTCGTGCTGCCGTTCGAAAGCCGCATCGATCCGGATTGCGTCACGGACCGCACCGGGATCGACCGCCTCCTGGCGGACCCCCGCGGCCTCAGGCTCGATAGCGGAGAGACCGAGCGCCGCTTCGCGGTGGTGCCCACCGTCGGCGATCTTGCCGACCTTCATCTCCGTCTGGCGTCGCGGCCCGAAATCAGGCGCTGCGTCATCATCACAACGCCGGAAGCCGTGCGCGCTGCGGTATGGAAAACCGGCGAGGGCCGGCGGCTCACCAACGCCGTCAACGAGCTCATGGTCTGGGAGCCGCGCTTTTCCGCGCGGATCGTCTTCTGGGGCAAACAGGGTTTCCTGCTCGGGGGAAGCGCGGCAACGCTTTTGGCCGGTCTGTTGTTCTTTCCCGCCGAGACCCTGCTGCTCGCCCATATCATATTCACGACGCTCTATCTGTTCGCTCTGCTCGTCCGTATTGCCGCGGCGCGGGCAAGGCCCCGCCCGCGCGCGCTCAAACCTGAAGCCGAGCCGCCGGACCTGCCGGTCTATACCGTGTTGATCCCGCTCTATCGCGAAGCCGGGATGATCCCGCAATTGTCGGAGAGTATGCAACGCATCAACTGGCCCCCCTCCAGGCTCGATATCAAGCTGGTTTGCGAGGCGGATGACGCGGAAACCATCAACGCCATCACGCGGGCGCGACTGCCGGCGCAATTCGAGCTGGTGGTCGTGCCCGCCGGCGGACCGCGGACCAAACCGAATGCGCTCAACTACGCGCTTTGCGGCGCCAGGGGCCGGTTCGTGGTAATCTATGATGCCGAAGACCGTCCGCACCCCGACCAGTTGCGCGAAGCCTGGAACACGTTTCGACAGTCGCCGAAGGAGCTTGCCTGCCTTCAGGCGCCGCTCACGATCTCCAATGTCGGAAAGAACTGGATCACGGGGCTTTACGCCTGCGAGTATTCAGGTTTGTTTCGCGGCATACTGCCCTTTCTCGCCCTTCACCGGTTTCCGATACCGCTCGGCGGCACCTCCAATCATTTCCGCATCGGCGTGCTGCGCGCCTGCCGCGGCTGGGATCCCTACAATGTCGCGGAGGATGCCGATCTCGGCCTTCGGATGCACCGGCTCGGCTATTATTGCGGGGCGATCACCGCGGAAACGCTGGAGGACGCGCCGACGGCGATCCGGCCCTGGATCGCCCAGCGATCGCGCTGGCTCAAGGGATGGCTCCAGACGGCGCTGGTGGCGCTCAGGGAACCGGGGCGGCTGCGCGACGAGTTGGGTCTGCTTGGCTTTGCGGTTTTCCTGGCCAATACCGGCGGGATGATCCTGTCATCGCTGCTGCACCCGCTCCTGTTCGTATCGGTGCTGACGACCGGCTGGCTGCTGCTCCACCCGGCCTCCAACCCCGGGCCGCTGCAGCAGATCCTGACCGGCATAGACCTGATCAACATCATCGCCAGCTACTGGATATTCCTGCGGCTCGGCGTGTCGAAAATGCGCAAGGAGGAAATGCTCGGCATGCGCGCAAGCGCCCTTTGGCTGCCGCTCTACTGGCTGATGCTGTCATTTTCGGCGTGGAAGGCATTCGTGGAACTCTACCACGCGCCGTATCTCTGGCGCAAAACCGAGCACAAGCCATCGGAAAAGTGAGGAGACCCTGGAGCGGGTAGCGGGAATCGAACCCGCGCGTTCAGCTTGGGAAGCTGACAGGCTACCATTACATCATACCCGCCCGTCCGACCATGCCGGAGGCCGTTCCATACCACTGCCCGCGCACCGGCGGCAAGCTGAAAAAGCGAGGGTTCAGCGAACCGGCTCCAGGCCGCCGGCAAGGGTGGGCAGCAGCTCCGAGACCGTCGGGTGGATGGGCACGGCCCATTGCAGGTCTTTGGCCGTGGCGCCCATATTGATCAGGTTCAGGACGGCGTGGATCGCCTCGTCCCCGCCGGGGCCGAGAATCGCGCCGCCGAGGAGCTTTCCGCTATCGGCGTCGGCGACGAGTTTCATCAGTCCCGCCGTTTCGCCCTTTTCCTTGGCGCGGGAGACGTTCGTCATCGGCCGGCTGGCGACCGCGACATTGTGGCCGGCCTTTTTCGCCTCCGTCTCGCTCATGCCGGCGCGGCCGAGCGGGGGATCGGTGTAAAGCGCATAGCCGGAGACGCGATCGTCAACCGAGCGGCTTTCGCCATCGAAAAGATTGGCGGCGACGATCTCGTAGTCATTATAGGCGGTGTGGGTGAAGGCCCCGCGTCCGTTGCAATCGCCAAGCGCAAAAATGCCGGGCTGGCTGGCCTGGAGATCGGGCCCGACGGTCACGAAGCCTCGGCCATCGGTGGCGACGCCCGCCTTGTCGAGACCGAGGTCATCGGTATTGGGCTTGCGGCCGAGCGCCACCAGCAGGTCTGTGCCGGTGGCGGTCCGGGTCTCGCCGCCGCAATCGGCATGCATGACGATGCCGTCGCCGCGCCGCTCGACGCGGATGCATTCCGCGCCGGTCATCACCGTGATGCCTTCATCCTCCAGAAAGCCGCGCACCGCCTCGCTGACCTCCGGATCCTCGCGGCCGATCAGATGCGCGCCGCGCTCCACCACCGTCACCTTGGAGCCGAAGCGGGCGAACATCTGGGCAAATTCCAGCCCGATATAGCTGCCGCCCAGCACAAGAAGATGCTCCGGCAGGCGATCGAGACCGACCATGTCGCTGTTGGTGAGATAGGGGATATCGGAAAGACCCTCGATATCCGGTATCGCGGCCCGGCCGCCCACATTGATGAAAATCTTCGGCGCTGTCAGCAGCTCATCGTCGAGCGCAACCCGGTCGGGACCGATGAAACCGGCATGGCCGCGCAGAAGCGCGACATTGTCGAGACCGGAGAGCCAGCTCTCGAGGCCGGACCGCGAGGCGCCGGCAATCTCGGCCGTGCGCGCCTGAACCCGCTTCATGTCAACGCTGATGCCGCCACCGATATCAACCCCGAAATCGGCCGCGCGCCGTGCCACATGGGCGGCGCGGGCGCTGGCGACCATCGTCTTCGTCGGCGTGCAGCCGGTGTTGACACAGGTGCCACCGACCTGATGACGTTCGATCAGCGCGACTTTTCGGCCCTCGGCGGCAAAACGCGCGGCAAGCGGCGGCCCCGCCTGTCCCGCTCCGATGATGATGGCGTCGAATGTCCTCATAGGCTCCACACGATACCCAATGCGGCAAGGATGGCAACCGCGTCCTCGATGAGGGCAGCCGGCAGATCGCGGCCGAACCGGGCTGCGAGCCGCTGCCGGACGGCAGCGCCGCCGAGCGTGCCGACCACCGCGCCGGCAATGCCGAGCACGAGACCCGCGATCCAGACGCCCGAGGCCGATCCGATCGCCGCGCCGCAGACCGCGCCCATGAAAATGCGCGCCCCGAATTGCGGAGGCACCTTGCGGCTGGGGGTGGAGGGAAGCTGGTCGGTGACGAATTCCGCGAGCGCCAGCACGCTCAATATGCCGACCGCCCAAGGCGAGGCCAGAAAGGAGAGCCATGAGCCGGAGAGATCGAGAAGACCCAGATAAGCGGCCCAGCTGATCGCAGCCGGCGCCGTCATCGCCCTCAAACCCGCAACAATACCGATTAACAACGCCAGAAGATAAAGCATGCCGCCAACTCCCAACCGATTGCGATTTGTCAATCTATCACGCCCTGTCCGGCGTGCAATCTGGAAAGCTGAATCGACGCGGCACTTGACGCCGGCGATTTTGCGGCTAAGTCTGGTGCAGTCCGGCGCATCCTGGAGGAGCCGCGACGAACCCGGTGCCGGGCCCCTCTGGCGAGAGTTTGACGGCGCTCTCGTGATGTCGGTACCGCCCGCAAATTAGCCGGCGGACATGGTTACCATGCTTCAAAATCTGACGTTTCGGACGCGTGCGCGTAATCTTCGTGCATGCGCGCTTTTCTTTCATAGCTCCCTGCCGACAGGGGAGGCCCGTCCATGAAAGCCTCCACCCTTTCCTATTTCAAATGGGCGTTCATCGTCACCATTGCAGGGCTCGTGGCCAGCACGCTTTACGGCTATTTCAGCTTTGGGCTGAGCGGCGCGCTTGCCTTCCTGTTCATCACCGCCGTGCTTGCGGTGCTGGAGATTTCGCTATCCTTCGACAATGCGGTCGTCAACGCCAACAAGCTCAAGACCATGAGCCATGTCTGGCAGCGGCGGTTCCTCACTTGGGGCATCCTCATCGCCGTGTTCGGCATGCGGCTGGTGTTCCCGCTGGTGATCGTGGTGCTTGCCGCCAAGATCGGGCCGCTCGCCGCCATTCACCTGGCCTTCGCCGAGCCGAAAGCCTATGCCGCGATCATGCATGACGCCCATCTGGCGATCGCGGCCTTCGGCGGCACATTCCTGCTGATGGTCGGCCTGTCCTATTTCTTCGATCATGAAAAGGACGTGCACTGGTTCGCGCCGCTGGAAAAGCCGATGGCGCGCCTGGCCGCGGTCAAGGGCATCGAAACCGGTATTGCGCTGGTTCTGGTGCTGATCTTCTCCAAACTCGTGGACGATGGCCGGGCGGAGGAATTCTTCTACGCCGCGATCTACGGCCTGCTGACCTATCTCGCGATCGAAGTCTTCAGCGGCCTGATCGACGCGACCCAGACGCAGACCGCCAAGGCGGCGGCGCAGGGCGGCCTCGGCGCCTTCATCTATCTCGAAGTGCTCGACGCCAGCTTTTCCTTCGACGGCGTCATCGGCGCCTTCGCGCTCACCAAAAACCTGCTGGTGATCGCGATCGGACTTGGCATCGGCGCGATGTATGTGCGCTCGCTCACAATCATGCTGGTGGACCGCCAGACGCTGTCGCATTTCCGCTTCCTGGAGCACGGCGCGTTCTACGCCATTCTGGTGCTGGCGGTGATCATGTATGCCCAGACGCTGCTGCACATTCCCGAGGCGATCACCGGGCTTGTGGGCGCTGGCCTGATCGCGCTTTCGCTCTGGTCATCGATCCGATGGCGCAAGCTGCAGGAACTCGCCGAAACGCTTTGAAAGCCGGACCGCCGACTATTCGGCGGCCGCCTTGTGGAAGATCGCGATCTGGTTGAGGAAGGCGCGCACCAGCGCGGGCTTGAGCGGCTTGTGCTGAACGGCGATGTCCTCCTCCTCGGCCAGATCGCGGACCTCCTGGGTGCGGTCGGCCGTGATCAGCAGCGCCGGGATATGGCGCTGGTAGTGCTCGCGCAGGATCGTCACCGCATCGACGCCGCTTGCGCCATTGTCGAGATGATAGTCGGCGATGATCACGTCGGGAACGATATCGATGGCGCGCGCCTCCTCGTGCCCCCGCGCCACGTGAACCTCGGCGCCCCAGCCGCCGAGCAGCACCCGCATGCCCTCCAGGATCGCCTCCTCATTATCGATGCAGAGCACCTTGAGCCCGGCGATCGCCTGCCCGGGCAGCTTGCCGGCCGGTTTGGCCGCGGGTTGAGCGCTGTCGACGCCCGCCTCGGCCAGCGGAACGGACAGGCGAAACACCGTCCCCTCCCCCGGCGCGGAAGTCATCGAGACCGGGTGCTCCAGCATCCGCGCCAGTCGATCGACGATCGACAGGCCGAGGCCCAGCCCCTGCGCCGCGCGCGCGCCCTCGTCCAGCCGCGTGAACTCCTTGAACACGCTTTCGGCCTTTTCGGCGGGAATACCGATGCCGGTGTCATGAACCTCGATCACCGCGTGATCGCCCCTCAGCCTGGCGCCCACCAGCACCTTGCCGCTGACCGTATATTTGATCGCGTTTGACACGAGGTTCTGCACCAGCCGCCTCAACGCCTGCGCATCCGAGCGCACCTTGAGCGAAGACGGCACCACAACGAGTTCCAGGCCCTTTTCATCGGCGAGCGGCCGGAAATCGGTCTCGACCCGCTTCAGCGTGTCGCCGAGATTGACGGTGGTGAAATGCGGCTTCATTGCGCCGGCATCGAGCCGCGAGATATCCAGCACCGCGCCGAGAATATCCTCGACCGATTGCAGGGCGGAATCGATCTTGTCGGAGAAGTCGCGGACCTCGCTTGCCGCCGGCAACCTTTCGCCGAGCGCGGTGGCATAGAGGCGGGCGGCGTTGAGCGGCTGGAGAATGTCGTGGCCGGCGGCGGAGAAGAACCGGGTCTTGCCGATATTCGCCTCGTCGGCCGCCGCCCGCGCCAGCCGCAGCGCCTTGTTGACCTCGGTAAGCTCGGCGGTGCGGGCTGCAACGCGCTGCTCCAGCGTCTCATTGGCCTGTTTGAGCGCGAGGTCGCCCTCGACGCGACGGGTAATATCGGTGAAGGTTACCACCATGCCGGCATCGGGCATGGCGCGCGACTGCACCTCGATGATCCGCTTGCCGCTTTCCAGCACCAGCGGAAAGGCGGTTTCGTGGGCGCGCAGCTTGCGCAGCGCCTCCTTCGCCTCATCGCCGGTCAGATCGCCGCGCGAGGACAGCCGGCCGATGATGTTGATCAGCGGATAGCCGACCTGGCCGACCTCTTCCGGCAGGTCGAGCAGCGCGCGAAACCGCTTGTTCCAGACGGTGAGCCGGTTGGCGGCGTCGAAGACGGCGATCCCTTCATCCATCTGCGACAGCGCGGTCTGCAGCAGGCCCTGATTATACTGCAGCGCCTCGCTCGCCTGATCGAGCAGGAAGGCGGCGTCGCCCGAGGCCGCCTCGGCACGCTGCAGCACCAGCGACAGCACCAGCCGCGCCGATGACGAGCCGATGGCGGTGCCCAGCAATTGCTCGGAGAAATGGATGAGCGCCATATCGGCCTGCTCGTCATCGGCCATCCTGCGCCCGGCCGTCCGCTCGAAGGTGGCGAATGACCGCGCCGTTCTCTCCGAGCCGAGATAGCCTTTCAGCGTCTCACGCAGCACGCCGACGGACACGCCAGTGCCGATGCCGCGCGCGGTCGACTGCCAGCGCGCCTGGCGCTTGACGAAAATGCCGGACTGGATGCGCTCCAGCGGTCGCGCCGGGCGGCTGAGCGAGCCGATCACGAGGCCGGCAATATTGACCAGCAGTGACAGGCAGGTGACGTTGAGCAGGATATCGGCGTCCGGGCCGGTGAACAGGCTCGTCCCAGGAATGAGGAAATTCATCACCATGCCGGCGACGGCGGATTGATCCGGCCCGCCGAGGCTCGGCACGAACAGCAGATAGACCCAGGTGACGAAGCCGAGCGACAGGCCGACGATCGCGCCGCGGGCATTGGCATTGCGCCAGACAAGGCCGATGAACAGCGCTGGCGCCACCTGGGCAATCGCCGCGAATGCCAAAAGCCCGATCGAGAACAGGCCGCGATCGCTGTCGATATGGCGGTAATAGGCATAGCCCAGCAGCATGACGCCGAGGATCGAGGCGCGGCGGACATTGAGCAGCAGCGCGTAGAAATCATGCCGCCGCCCTTCGCCGGCCATCATCCGCCTTCTCAGGAAGATCGGGTTGACGATATCGTTCGACAGCATGATCGCCAGCGCCACGGAGGCGACGATGACCATGGCGGTGGCGGCCGAGAAGCCGCCCAGAAACGCGATCAGCGAGATCAGCCGCTGGCCGGCGGCGATCGGCAGTTGCAGCACGTAGAGATCGGGATCAGCGCCGGGGCCAAGCGTCATCGCCCCGCCGATCGCCACCGGCAGCACCAGAATGTTGATCGCGATCAGATAGAGCGGAAACAGGAAGCGGGCGAGGTTCAACTCGCCTTCCGAGCGGTTTTCGACCACGGTGACATGAAACTGGCGCGGCAGAAGCAGGATGGCGCAGGCCGAAAGCCCGGTCAGCAATATCCAGCGGCTGATCGGCGTCTCATAGCTGAGGGCCGCGGCCGTCACCGCGTTTTCGCGCGCCTGGGTCAGAAGATCGGCAGGCCCGTCAAACAGAATGAACAGCGCGAACAGGCCGACCGAGGCGAAGGCCACCAGCTTGATCACGGATTCCATCGCGATCGCCAGGATCAACCCGTCCTGGTGCTCCGTGGCATCGGTGTGGCGGGTGCCGAACACGATGGCGAAGCTTGCCAGCGCCAGCGTGACCGCGAGCGGCAGGCCGACGCCATAGGCAGCGCCCGCCGACAGGAAACCGGTTTCGCCGCCCACCATGACCGAGACCGAATCCGAGACCGCCTTCAATTGCAGCGCGATGTAGGGGATGGCCGCGGCGAGCGAAATGATCGCCACAAGGGCCGCGACAATGGGGTTTTTGCCATAGCGGGCGGCCAGGAAATCGGCGACGGAGGTCAGCTTTTCCGCCTTCGCCAGCGTCACGATGCGCCGGACCACCGGCATGCCGACGGTGAATACCAGAATGGGACCGATATAGATGCCGAGGAATTCCAGCCCGCGCGTTGACGCCAGCCCGACGCCGCCGAAATAGGTCCAGGAGGTGCAGTAGACGGCAAGCGAGAGCGCATAGACCATATTGCGCCCGTCGCGCGGCCGCATCTGCCGCTTGGCCTGCCGATCGCCAAAACTGGCGACGGCAAACAGCAGCAGGATGTAAAGCAGCGCCGACAACAATATCAGCCAGCCGGGCAACATCCGTTCATTCTCCCGTTTCCGATTGCGGCGCTCCCGGCCGCAGGCCTCCACGATATGCCAAGGCCTGCGATTTTCAAATGCGACTGTCGCAGCACACCCATCAAAAGAATCAATTGATCAAAGCTTGAAATTCATGCATTCACCATCCGCGCCGTTTTATGACTGGCGCGACAGGAGACCACGCATGCGCCTTACCGAAAGCCTCAGCCGCCGCGCCCTCGAAGCGCCGGAAAGCGGC
Source organism: Martelella mediterranea DSM 17316 (assembly GCF_002043005.1). Taxonomy (NCBI): domain Bacteria; kingdom Pseudomonadati; phylum Pseudomonadota; class Alphaproteobacteria; order Hyphomicrobiales; family Aurantimonadaceae; genus Martelella; species Martelella mediterranea. Next base: position 4,579,353 of record NZ_CP020330.1, read on the forward strand.
ATCGTCGAGATCATCAATCACGCCCGCGGCCGCGACAACCTGCTGCCGCTGTGGGCCGGCGAAGGCGACCTCCCCACGCCCGCCTTCATCAGCGACGCCGCCAAGGCGGCGCTCGACAATGGCGAGACTTTCTACACCTACCAGCGCGGCATTCCCGAACTCAGAAGCGCGATCGCAGATTATTACGCCCGCCATTTCAAGGCCCGGCTTTCGCCGGAACACATCTATGTCACTGGCTCGGGCATGCATGCGATCAAGCTGATGGTCGAGGCGCTGACGGATGTCGGCGACGAGGCGATCTATTTCACGCCGTGCTGGCCCAATATCGCGGCCGCGCTCGGCGTTTCCGGCGCCCGCAAGGTCGGCGTGCCGCTGACCTTCGCCGATGGCCAGTGGTCGCTCGATATCGGGGAGGTGGAGCGCGCGATCACACCCAAAACGCGGATGATGTTCGTCAACACGCCCGCCAACCCCACCGGCTGGACGGCAAGCCTTGCCGATCTCAAGGCGTTGCTCGACATCTCGCGCCGCCACGGCATCTGGATTCTCGCCGACGAGATCTATGCGCTCTATCACTATGCCGGCGGCCGCGCCGCCTCCTTCCTCGACATCATCGAAGAGGGTGACCGGGTGGTGTTCGCCAATTCGTTCTCCAAGAACTGGTCGATGACCGGCTGGCGCGTGGGATGGGTCGTGGCCCCGCCCGAACTCGGCGACGCGATCGAAAACCTGGTGCAGTACACAACCTCGGGCGTCGCCCAGTTCATGCAGCGCGGGGCCGTTGCGGCAGTGACGACGGGGGATGATTTCGTTGCCGAGAACATCGCGCGGGCAACGGCCGGCCGAGACATCTTCTGCGACCGGCTGCTTGCGACCAACCGGGTCGAGACGCTGAAACCGGCCGGCGCGATCTATGCCTATCTGAAGATCGACGGCATCACCGACAGCCGCAGGGCGGCGCTCGATATCGTCGACAAGACCGGCGTCGGCCTTGCTCCCGGCTCCGCCTTCGGCAACGCAAGCGACCCCTTCCTGCGCGCCTGCTTCCTGCGCAATGGCGATCAACTCGCCGAGGCAGCCGACCGGCTTGCGGATTATATTGCGAAGCTTTGAGGGGCGGCGTAAAAACATAACCGCATAGCCCCCAATATTCTCTCCCGCTGGCGGGAGAGATGCCCCGAAAGGGGCAGTGAGGGTGGCGCGGCATCTCAAATCGTGACGGCGTTCGCGGTGATAGTCTCCCCCCTCACTGTCGCTTTCGCGACATCTCTCCCCTCCGGGGCGAGAAGATTGGGGGGCTATGCGGCAAGCCCGATGCTGTCACCTCGCGTTCAATAAGGGAAAATCGTGCGGCAAGAACCGCCCCCTACAGCTTCACCCGCCCCTTTACCAGTTGATCCTCCCACGCCAGCGCGTGTTTCACGATCGTGTCGAGGTCGTCATATTTCGGTTCCCAGCCGAGGATTTCGCGCACGCGGGCTGAATCGGCCACCAACGCCGGCGGGTCGCCGGGACGGCGGTCGGACATGTCGACGCGGAAGTCGACGCCGGAGACCCGCTTGATCGCGTCGACCACCTGCAGCACCGAGAAGCCGTGGCCATAGCCGCAATTGGCGACGAAGTTCTCGCCGCCGTTAAGAAGATGCATCAGCGCCTTGACATGGGCGTCGATCAGGTCGGTGACGTGGATGTAATCGCGCAGGCAGGTGCCGTCCGGCGTCGGGTAGTCCGTGCCGAACACCTCCATGCGGTTACGCCGGCCGGTCGCGGCCTGGGCGGCGATCTCGATCAGATGGGTGGCGTGTTCGCGGGTCTCGCCGGTGCGACCCGCTGGATCGGCGCCGGCGACATTGAAATAGCGCAGCGCCGCATATTTGAGGCCGTAGGCTGCGGCGCTGTCGCGCAGCATCACCTCGGTCATCAGCTTCGACCAGCCATAGGGCGAAACCGGCTGCAGGTTCTGCTCCTCGTCCAGAAGGTCCGCGCCGGGCTCGCCGTAAACAGCGGCGGTCGAGGAAAACAGAAACGCCTCGACCTTGGCGGCGACCGCCGTTTCGATCAGCGCGCGGGATTTGACGGTGTTGTTGTCGTAATAGGTCAGCGGGTCCGCGACCGAATCCGAAACCACGATCGAGCCGGCGAAATGGGCGATCGCGTTGATGCCCTCATCGGCGATCAGCCGGCTGACCAGCTTCCGGTCGGCGATGTCGCCCTTGACGAGCTTCGCCGCCGACGGCACCAGTTCGCCGTGGCCCGTGGACAGATCGTCCAGCACCACCACCTTCTCGCCGCGATCGACCAGCGCATAGGCCATGTGGGATCCGACATAACCGGCGCCGCCGGTAACGAGAATGGTCATTTTGTTCTCCCTTGCCCGCCGACGCTCCGGCAGGTTGCTTCATGCGTGGCTCAGCCAGCGAGATAATGGATATCGGACAGGCCGCGCAAGCGGGCGGCCGCCTGTTCCGGGGTCAGGTCGCGCTGCGGCGTGCCGAGCAGTTCAAAGCCGACCATGAATTTCTTCACCGTCGCCGAGCGCAACAGCGGCGGATAGAAATGGGCATGCATCACCCATTCGTCATGGGCCGCGCCATCGGTCGGGCGCTGGTGAAAGCCCATCGAATAGGGAAACGAGGTTGCGAACAGATTGTCGTAGCGGATCGTGACCTTGGACAGCGCCTCGGCAAGCTGCACCCGCTCATCGGACTCCATTTCCTCCATCGAGCGGATATGGCGCTTCGGCAGCACCATGGTCTCGAACGGCCACACCGCCCAATAGGGCACCAGCACAACGAAGCCGTCATTTTCAAACAGGATGCGCTCGCCGAGCGCCCGTTCCTGCGCGAGATAGGCCATCAGCAGCGGCGTGCCGTGCTGATCGTAATAGGCGCGCTGGGTTTCGGTCTCTTTGGCGGCGGCATTCGGCAGGTTGCGGCTTGCCCAGATCTGGCCATGCGGATGGGGGTTGGAACAGCCCATCATCGCACCGCGGTTCTCGAAAATCTGGACATAGCCGATATCCGGCCGCGCGCCGAGTTCAAGATATTGCTCGACCCAGGCATCGACAACCCTCGCGATGTCATCGACCGCCATACGGGCAAGCGTCAGGTCGTGGCGGGGCGAAAAGCAGATCACCCGGCAGATGCCGCTCTCGCCCTCCGCCATCAACAGCCCGTCGCGGAAGCTCTCGGCGGGCGCATCTTCGGTCAGCGCGGCGAAATCGTTGTCGAACACGAAGGTGTGCGTGTAATCGGGGTTCTTCGCACCGTTGATGCGGGTATTGCCGGCACAGAGATAGCAGTCCGGATCATGGGCCGGCATGTCCGGCACCTCGGCGTCCTCCACCTGCCCCTGCCAGGGGCGTTTGGAACGATGCGGCGATACCAGCACCCACTCGCCGGCAAGCGGATTGTAGCGACGATGCGGATGATCGGTGAATGTGTTCATGTCTACGCTCAATCCGTAAGGGGCCCGACGCCATTTTTCGGCGCACAGGCAAAGATTTCCGATATGTGCCCGGTGGCATCCTGATAGGCGGTGCGGACAGTGGCGATGAAGCTTTCCACCGCGCCGCTTTCCACCAGCGCCACCACCGAACCGCCGAAGCCGCCGCCGGTCATGCGCGCGCCATAGACGCCCTTCTGCGCCTGGGCGATATCAACGAGGCGATCGACCTCCTCGCAGGAGATTTCGTAATCGTCGCGCATGGAAACATGCGAGGCGTTCATCAGTCGTCCGAACGTGTCGAGATCGGAATTCTGCAGGGCTTCGGCCGCCTGCAGCACGCGCTCGTTCTCCGTGACGATATGCCGGCAGCGGCGATAGGTGAGGTCCGGCAGGAAATCGCGGTTCTCCTCGAGGTCCTCGAAGCTGACGTCCCTGAGCGCCCGGATTTCGCCGAGCGCCGGACGGAGCAGCCTCACCCCATCCTCGCAGGACTGGCGGCGCTTGTTGTACTCGCCATCGGCCAGCGCGTGGTGAACCATGGAATTGGCGACCACGATCCGCGCCCTCTGATCGATCGGAACGGGCCGGCTCGCAAGCGAGCGGCAATCGATCATCAGCGCGTGATCGACCACGCCATTGCAGGAGATGAACTGATCCATGATGCCGCAGCGCATGCCAACAAACTCGTTTTCCGCCTTCTGGCACAGCTTCGCAAGCTCGACCGTGTCGACCTCACGACCTGCAAGCGAGAGCAGGGCGTAGCCGACCACCACCTCGAGCGCCGCCGAGGACGAGAGCCCCGCGCCGACCGGCACCGTGGAAGAAACCACGATATCGGCGCCCGAGAGCCTCACCCCCGATGCCTCCAGCATCACCGCAACGCCAAAGGCATAATCGGTCCAGTCGCCGCGCGGTTCGGGTTTCGCGCCGTCGAGGTCGATTTCGGCGGACTTGCCGTTGTTGAGGGAGTGAATGCGGATCACCCGGTCGGGCCGGACGGTCGCCGCGGCCTGCGCCTCAAATTCAAGCGCCGCCGGCATCACGAAGCCGTCATTGTAATCAGTATGCTCGCCGATCAGATTGACCCGCCCGGGCGCGCGAAAGAACTGCGGCTCGCCGTCGAAATGGTCCAGAAAGCGCGCGCGCAACACGTCAACCGTAGGCATTGCAAATCCTCCCAATTCATGCCGCGTGCATTTGGGGTAGAAAACCCGGCCGCGTCAAGATGCGGTGCAATCGCGGAAAGCCGCGCCGTTTGCAGCGATCTGCAGGCAACTCGCCGACGGCTGTGTTCTGGCGGCCGGGCACATTTGGCACAGCCGAGTGAATCAATTGGCTCACAAACGTCTCCCACATTCCGGGTCATCCTCGGACTTGACCCGAGGATCCAGGACGCCGGGCACGAGGTCGCTGCAAATATTTGCAAATTCAGAGGCTCAAGCTGCCTGGATGCTCGGATCAAGTCCGAGCATGACTCAAGCACGAGGTTCGGATGACACATGATGGTCAATGCTGGTGCTTTGTCAGCAGTCTGGTGACTGAATCTTCTTGCGAATGATTTGCAATAGCGTTTGACAGACATGCCGAACATTGCCATATTAGTTGCAAATAATTCTTAACTGCATTAAAGGGAAAAAGATGAGCCTTGCCAGAACCGTAGCCGTGGCGGCGATCGCCATGATCGGAACCTCCGCGCTTGCCGCCGACAAGCCGAAAGTGGTCACCACCTTCACCGTGATCGCCGACATGGCGGAAAACGTCGCGGGCGAGCATGCCGAGGTGGTTTCGATCACCAAGCCGGGCGCTGAAATCCACGGCTATGCCCCGACCCCGCGCGACATTCTGAATGCCCGTGGCGGCGACATCATTCTTTCCAACGGGCTCAATCTCGAACGCTGGTTCGAGAAATTCCTGCAGAATCTGGGCGATGTGCCCAATGTCGTGGTCTCCGACGGCATCGATCCCATCGACATCGCCGGCGGCGAATATGACGGCAAGCCCAACCCCCATGCCTGGATGTCGTCGGACAATGCCGAAATCTATGTAATGAATATCCGCGATGCGCTGATCGAGATCGATCCCGAAAACGCCGAGGCCTACACGGAAAACGCCCGCGCCTATGCCGAGGAGATCGCGGCCCGGCTTCAGCCGATGCGCGCCATGCTGGCCGACGTGCCGGAGGAAAAGCGCTGGCTGGTGACGAGCGAAGGCGCATTTTCCTATCTGGCCCGCGACCTTGATCTGAAGGAACTCTATCTCTGGCCGGTCAACGCCGACCAGCAGGGCACGCCGCAGCAGATCCGGCACGTGATCGACACCATGAAGGAGAACGATATCCACGTGATCTTTTCCGAAAGCACGGTTTCCGACAAACCCGCCCGCCAGATCGCCCGCGAGACCGGGGCGGACTATGGCGGCGTGCTCTATGTCGACAGCCTGAGCGAGCCGGACGGCCCGGTGCCCACCTATCTCGATCTCTTGTCGGTCACCACCGAAACCGTGGCGAAAGGCCTCACCGAATGACAAAAGCAGAGCCCGGCCTTGCGGTGCAGGGGGCAACCGTCACCTACCGCAATGGCCACACGGCGCTTGCCAATGCCAGTTTCGAGATCCCGCGCGGCACGATCACGGCGCTGGTCGGGGTCAACGGCGCGGGCAAATCGACGCTTTTCAAGGCGATCATGGGCTTCGTGCCGCTTGCCCGCGGCACGGTCGAAATCCTCGGTCAGCCGGCGCGCGCGGCGCTGAAACAGAACCTCGTCGCCTATGTTCCGCAGGCCGAGGAAGTCGACTGGAATTTTCCGGTGCTGGTCGAAGACGTGGTAATGATGGGGCGCTACGGCCATATGGGCTTCATGCGCCGCCCCTCCCGCACCGATCGCGACATGGTCGCCGCCGCCCTCGAACGGGTCAATATGACCGCCTTCTCCAAACGCCAGATCGGCGAGCTTTCCGGCGGCCAGCGCAAGCGGGTGTTTCTGGCCCGCGCGCTGGCTCAGGAAGGGCAGGTCATCCTGCTCGACGAGCCCTTCACCGGCGTCGACGTGAAGACCGAGGAGCAGATCATCGCGCTTCTCGGCGAACTGCGCGACGAGGGCCGGATCATGCTGGTCTCGACCCACAATCTCGGCTCGGTGCCCGAATTCTGCGACCGGGCGGTGTTCGTCAAGGGCACCGTGCTGGCCTATGGCCCGACCGAAACCACCTTCACCCAGGCCAATCTGGAGAAGGCCTTCGGCGGCGTGCTGCGCCATTTCGTGCTGGAGGGTCCTGCCCTGCACGACGACGAGGACACGCGGCGGCTGAAGGTGATCACCGATGACGAGCGGCCATTCGTGATCTACGGCGAGCGCGGAACCGATACGGCGCCGACGGCAAGCCGGGGAAGAGGCGGCGATGCTTGACCGGCTGATTGAACCGCTTGCCTATGGCTACATGGTGAACGCGATCTGGGTCAGCGCGCTGGTGGGCTGCGTCTGCGGCTTTCTCTCCGCCTATCTGATGCTGAAGGGCTGGTCGCTGATCGGCGACGCTTTGTCCCATTCCATCGTGCCGGGCGTTGCCGGCGCCTATATGCTCGGCTTGCCGTTCTCGCTCGGCGCCTTTGCCGCCGGCGGCCTTGCCGCGGGCGCGATGCTGTTCTTCAACAACAAGACCAGGCTGAAGGAAGACGCGATCATCGGCCTGATCTTCACCGGCTTTTTCGGTCTCGGCCTGTTCATGGTCTCGATCTCGCCGGTTCCGATCGACATCCAGACCATCATCATGGGCAATGTGCTGGCGATCACGCGTTCCGACACCATCCAGCTCGCCATCATCGGCGGCGTGACGCTGGTCGTGCTGGCAATCAAGTGGAAGGACCTGATGGTGGTGTTCTTCGATGAGAACCACGCCCATTCGATCGGCATCAACCCGAATGCGATGAAGGTGCTGTTCTTCACGCTGCTCGCCGCCTCCACCGTGGCGGCGCTGCAGACGGTCGGCGCGTTTCTTGTGATCGCGCTGGTGGTCACCCCCGGCGCGACCGCCTATCTTCTGACCGACCGCTTCCCGCGCCTGATCGCGCTTGCTGCCGTGATCGGCGCGGTCACCTCGGCGCTCGGCGCCTATATCTCCTATTTCCTAGACGGCGCCACCGGCGGCGTGATCATTGTCATGCAGACGGCGCTGTTCCTGATCGCCTTCGCATTTGCGCCCAAGCACGGGCTGCTGGCCGCAAAGCGACGGGCACGCCTTGCGCTTAAGGAGGCCAGGCCATGAGCGATTTCTGGATGATGGCCACATTTCCCTTCCAGCTCGATTTCATGCTGAAGGCGTTCGCGATCACGCTCATGGTCTCGGTTCCGATGGCGCTCTTATCCTGCCTTCTGGTGCTGAAAGGCTGGTCGCTGATGGGCGATGCGGTTTCCCATGCGGTGCTGCCAGGCGTGGTGCTGGCCTATATGATCGGCCTGCCGCTCGGCCTCGGCGCCTTCGTCGCCGGCATGGTCTGCGCACTGTCGACCGGTTTCCTTGCGGAAAACAGCCGGGTGAAGGAGGATACGGTGCTCGGCATCGTGTTCTCCGGCATGTTTGGGCTGGGCCTCGTGCTTTACGTGAAGGTCCATTCCGCCGTCCATCTCGACCACATCCTGTTCGGCGACATGCTGGGGATCAACGGAGGCGACCTGATAGAGGCCGGGCTGATCGCGCTTGCGGCAACCGCCTTTCTGGTGCTGAAGCGCAAGGACCTGCTGGTCCATGCCTTCGACGAGCAGCACGCCCGCGCCATTGGCCTGCCGACGAAGATGCTGCATTACGGCCTGCTGATCGTGCTGTCGCTGACGGTGGTTGCGGCGCTGAAAGCGGTCGGCATCATCCTGTCGGTCGCGCTGCTGGTCGCGCCGGGCGCGATCGCGTTCCTGTGGACGCGGCAATTTTCGACAATGCTGCTGGTGGCGCTTGCCGTGGCGACGGGCTCGACGCTTGTCGGCATCTATGCCAGCTTCTACATCGACAGCGCCCCCGCCCCCACCATCGTGCTGGTGATGACGCTCGCCTTCATCGCGAGTTTCGTGCGGACCATGCTGGTGGCCGGACGCCGCGCGCGTCAGGCGGTCTCCACATCCCAGTAGAGCGGGAATTTCGGATCGAAGACGGTGACCGGGCCGGCCCCGGTCTCCCGCTTCTCCGGATATTCCACGGGCTCGTCGCGCTTGACCAGCGTGATCGTCTCCTCATTCGGCTTCAGACCGTACCAGGCCGGACCGTTGAGCGAAGCGAAGGCTTCGAGCTTGTCGAGCGCGTCCTCGTTTTCGAACACATGAGCGAGGCAGCTCATCGTGTTGGGCGCGGTGTAGATGCCGGCGCAGCCGCAGCCGCATTCCTTGGCGGGATCGACATGGGGCGCTGAATCCGTGCCGAGGAAGAACCGCTTGTCGCCCGAGGTCGCGGCCGCCACCAGCGCCTTGCGGTGTTCCTCGCGCTTGGCGACCGGCAGGCAGTAATAATGCGGGCGGATGCCGCCGACGAGGATATCGTTGCGGTTGATGATCAGATGATGGGTGGTCAGCGAGCCGGCAAGGTTCTTGCGCGCGCCCTTGATGTAATCGACCCCGTCCCTGGTCGTCACGTGCTCCATGGTAATCTTCAGCTCAGGCAGCCGCCACCTGATCTTGTCGAGCACGGTTTCGATGAACACGGCCTCGCGATCGAATATGTCGACATCCTTGTCGGTGACCTCGCCATGGACACAGAGATTGAGACCGATCTCGGCCATCTTCTCCAGCACCGGCATGGCATTGTCGATATTGCGCACGCCGCTGGCCGAGTTGGTCGTGGCGCCGGCCGGATAAAGCTTGACCGCCTTGATCAGACCTTCGCTGAAAGCCGATGCGACATCGGCGGGCTCGGTCGTCTCGGTCAGGTACAGCGTCATCAGCGGCGTGAAGGACATGCCGGCCGGAACGGCTTCGCGGATACGGTTGCGATAGGCTTCTGCGTCAAGGGCCGTCACGACAGGCGGCACAAGGTTGGGCATGATGATCGCGCGGGCGAAATGGCGCGCGCTGTCGCCGATCACGCCCTCCATCATCGCGCCGTCGCGCAAATGCAGGTGCCAGTCATCGGGGCGGCGGATCGTCAGGCTGTTCATTAAGTGTCTCCAGAGGACGTGTTCATCGCGGACATAGGGCTTTCTGCCTGAAATTGGAAGTTAAGCCGGTTCATGGGAGACTCCAATGCGAAAAAACAAGCTGACTGAACGCTTCATCTAAACCCCGGAACCACGTCTATCCCTCTTTATCAGACTTTTACGAACAAAAGGCTTGACCTGATTTGAAAGTCCACGCGATCCTATGAATTATCATGATCTCAGCGCAGAAATCAGGCAAAACCGCGTGGTGAATTCGGCCACGGAACGACCGTCAATCGCCCTTCGCGAAATTTTTAACTTAACACTCTAGAACCCAGATGGCGCGCCTGGAACCAACCTTGAATGATCGTTGGGGCGCTCGATTGGAAATTTGAATTTAACGCCCCCAAGCACGTAGAACCATGGAGAGAACGTGAAGTACCGACGGGAGATTGATGGGCTACGTGCGGTAGCGGTTTTGCCGGTAATTATCTATCATGCCGGTTTCGATCTATTTCCAGCAGGTTTTCTTGGAGTAGACGTATTCTTCGTGATCAGTGGTTACCTTATTACACTGATAATTTCCCAGGAAGTCTCCGAAGGCCGGTTTTCGGTTATCGATTTTTACGAGCGACGTGCCCGACGTATTCTTCCTGCACTTTTCGCAATGCTGGCGGTCACAACCATCGCATCATGGTTGATCCTGTATCCGAGTGATTTCAAACGCTACGGCGAAAGTCTCTTCGCAACGGCTGCGTTTCTCTCGAATGTCTATTTCTTTATTACAAGCGACTATTTTTCACCTGCAACAGAACTTATGCCTTTGATCCACACGTGGAGCCTTGCAGTTGAGGAACAATTCTATATTTTTTTCCCGCTCCTGCTTCTGCTTCTTGCTCGGTTTCGGGCAGGGGTCACCCTGGCAGTCGTTTTCACTCTCACTGTGCTCAGCCTTGGACTGGCTCAGTTCTTGATTGGAAAAGACGGATCGGCAACGTTTTACCTTCTGCCCACACGCGCTTGGGAACTCGGATGTGGAGCGCTTTGCGCGCTTTGGAGTCGGAAGCCCGCCCGGCCCAGGAGTAATTTTGCGACGACCGTCGGCCTGGCAATGATCATCATATCGATGACGCTTTTCGAAACGTCCGTTCCGACGCCTTCCATATGGACCACGGTCCCGGTTCTCGGGACCACACTTGTCATATTCTTTGGCAGTGAAAGCGGCGTTGCAGGTCGGCTGTTGAGTGCCCGTCCAACGGTCGCTATCGGCCTGCTAAGCTATAGCGCCTATCTTTGGCACCAGCCCTTGATGGCACTTACCCGGCAACAGATGGGAATTGAACCTCCCTGGCCGGTAATGCTTTTCTTGTCTATTCTGACCTTCGCGCTCGCCTATCTTTCTTGGCGCTTCATTGAACAGCCCTTTCGACGCCGCCAATATGGACCTTTGCCCTCGCGCCAGAGTATTTTCGCAGCTTCGGCCACAGGGTTGATCATTTGCCTCAGCCTTGGTCTCTTTTTGCATTTCGCAAAAGGGCTCCCTGGCCGCATGAACGCCGAAACCGCGGCAATACTTTCAGCTGCTCGAGATTCAAGCCCAAAAACGCGAACCTGTCTGGTAAAAATCGACACCAAAAGCACGCTGCCTGAGCTTGCGCCAGACGCCTGTCTCTGGCCGTCAAAAACAACCCAGAACAAAGGTCTCATTGTGATTGTTGGCGACAGCCATGCCAACGCTTTTGCTGGCAGCCTTTCGGAACTACTCCCCGAAGCGGGATACGACTTTAGGCAGGTAACGGTGGTCGGTTGCGCTCCATTTGTCGGCTTTCATATCGAACGGCCTAAACGCGATTGCCACGCTGCGAACTTGGCGATCGAAAACATCGTTCGCGCCATGCATCCTGAACGCATCATCCTCGCTTGGCGCGGCACGAACATGTATGCTGAACCGTTCGACAACGGAGAAGGTGGAGTTGACATGGATGCCGACGGCGAGATGGCTCTGGACACGGAATTTTACCCAGATTTGGCAACAGCTGATCGAAAGTACCAAGCTGTCGAAATCTTTCGGAGAGGGATAGATCGATGGGCAGAGAGCAGCCCGCTTATTTTGGTGGGTCCCGTACCCGAAGCAGCATGGAAAGTGCCCCAAACCTACGCTTGGTTCCGAAAAACAAAGAATGCGCACCAGCTTTCTACAGACCGCTCTCACTTTGAAGCGCGCAACGACAGAACCCTTGAGCTCCTCGGTGAACTGGCTGCAGAGAAAAAAGCTGACGTGGTCTTTCCTCACGACTATCTATGCAATGCAGAGCGTTGCTTCAACGCTCGGGATGAAGAGGTATACTACACCGATGATGATCATCTATCGATGGTTGGAGCAGGTTTGATTACACCGGCGATCTTGGATTTGTTAGAAAAGCAATCCGGCTCGAGGTGAATAGATGCTCATGCAGTGAGTTTTCGAGAACTTCGACTGTCTTCTGTCAACCCGCAGGCTTTATGCCACGAAACTGAATATTGATCTCATCGACGCCAGAATTCCGACGGACAGGCGCGTTTCATCTTGTCACGATGGAACGCTATAAGACCATGACACGCCGCAACAGAGTTTCAAATCCGCGTTTGATGTTTTAGATAAGGAAGACCATTCGAGCGGAGATAACCACATGACAGCACCACGCATCGACATCAATTGCGACATGGGCGAGAGCTTCGGCGCATGGGACAAGGGTGACGATGCCGAGATGCTGAAGATCGTCTCCTCGGCCAATGTCGCCTGCGGCTTCCATGCCGGCGATCCCGATACGATGGCGAAAACCTTCGTGCTGGCGCGCGATCGCAATGTCGCCGTCGGCGCCCATCCGGGCTTTGCCGATCTCATGGGCTTCGGGCGCAGGCGCATCCCCTACTCCGCGACCGAGATCGAGCGTCTGGTCGCCTATCAGATCGGCGCGGCGCAGGCGATGGCGCAATATGTCGGCCATCCGATTACCCATGTGAAGGCCCATGGCGCGCTCGGCAACCTCGCGCAGGAGGACAGCGAGGTCGCCCGCGCGGTCTGCAATGCCATCAAGGCGGTCGACCCCGCGCTGATCTGCCTCGCGATCGCGCTTGGCGAACAGCAGCGCATCGCAGAAGAAATGGGGCTGACGGTGGTGTCTGAGATTTTCGCTGACCGGGCCTATGGCGATGACGGCGTGCTGGTTTCACGCAGCCTTCAGGGCGCGGTGATCCACGACCCTGAAGAGGCCGCGCGTCGTGTCGGCGAGATGGTGCGCGAAGGCGCGATCATCACGCTTTCCGGCAAGCGCATCCCGACCGCGATCGATTCGATCTGCGTCCATGGCGATACGCCCGAAGCCATTCCGATCGCGGCTTCCGTGCGGGCAGGCCTTGAAAAACAGGGCTATGCCATCGCCAATTTCATCCACTGATTGCTACCCATATATCCGGCAGCGCGAAAACCGTTTCCGATTTTCGCGCTTATGCGCTAGGCACGAACCGGCCCTTCCGCTTGCCAAAGGCGGGGCATGACAAGGCCGGAGACGCCCATGACCGACAGCACCGCTTTCCGCAACATCAACATCCTGACCATGGCCCAGGCCGTGGGCGGCGCAGCGCCGCCGATCGTGATCTCGCTCGGCGGCATTATCGGCACGGTGCTGGCGCCCGATCCTGCGCTCGCGACCTTTCCGGTCAGCCTCTACAACGTTGGCGTGGCCATCGGCACACTGCCGGCGGCATGGGTGATGCGCCGCTTCGGTCGGCGCGAGGGCTATATCTTCGGCGCCATGATCGGCATCTGCGGCGGGCTTCTTGCCGCAACCGCCATCACCGCCGGCCTGTTCCTGCTGTTTTGCCTCGCGATCATGACCGTCGGGCTTTACGGCTCCTATATCCAGAGCTTCCGTTTCGCCGCCGCCGACACCGCCGAGGGCGACATGAAGGCCAAGGCGATCTCGCGGGTCATGGTCGGCGGGCTGGCAGCCGCCATCATCGGCCCGCAGGTGGCGATCTGGACGGTCGATGCCGTGCCCGGCCATCCCTATGTCGCAAGCTTCATCGGGCTATCCGTGCTGGCGTTCCTCACGCTGCTGCTGGTCTCGCGGCTGAAGATACCGCGACCTGTTGCGGTTTCGATCTCCGGCGGACGGCCGCTGTCCGAGATCGCCCGCTCGCCCCGTTTCATCATGGCCGCCGCGACCGGCGTCGTTTCCTATGCGCTGATGGCCTTCATCATGACGGCGACGCCGCTCGCCATGATCGCCTGCGGCCATTCGGTCGGCCAGGCGACGCTCGGCATCCAGTGGCACGTGCTGGCGATGTTCGGGCCGAGCTTCTTCACCGGAAGGCTGATCGCCCGCTTCGGCAAGGAGACGATCGCCGCGACCGGTCTGGCGCTGATTGCCGGTTGCGCGGTAATCGCGCTTTCAGGACTCGGGCTCACGCATTTCTGGCTGGCGCTGATCCTGCTCGGCGTCGGCTGGAATTTCGGCTTTATCGGCGCAACCGCGATGATCACCGACTGCCACACGCCGGAAGAGCGCGGCAAGGTGCAGGGTCTCAACGATTTCCTCGTCTTCGGCTCCACCGCCACCGCCTCCTTCCTCGCCGGCGCGCTGGTGCATATCGACAATGGCTGGAGCATGATGAACTGGCTGGTGTTCCCGGCCGTGGCGATGGTTCTGGTTCCGCTGATGTTCAGCCGCAGGCTTTTCGCGCGGGCGGGCTGACGACCTCATCGTGCTGCGCCCCGGTTACGGCATGCTCTTCGACGCCATGTGGCGCGCCGTCCATTCGGCAGCGACGGCAGCCCATTCCGCTATGTCGGATTGCCCGGCGGCGCGAGCCTTCGCCGCCAGCGCGTTCTGGCGAACCACCGCATGCGACAGGATAGCCTCGGCCGGACATGCCGCCAGCCCGTAGCCATCAGCAAAAACGGCAAGTCGCCGCAACTGCTCGGCACCGGAATAATCGTCATTGCCGATATCGAGCCAGGTAAAGGCAGAATAACCCAGATCCCAAAGCCTTGTCCCGGGTGCAAGCGTGTCGAAATCGATCACGGCATACGGCAGGCCATCCCGGAAAACGGCATTGGTGGGCGAGAAATCATTGTGACAGACGACTTCGGCGGCAGCCTCTCCGACGGCCGGAAACCCCGCTGTGGCGTCATGAAACCGTCTTAGCAAACCAGCAGCGGCAGCCAGGGCAGCATCCTCAAAATGGCCTAGTTCGGAGGGCACACTACCCTCGATATAGGTCAGGACCGCCCTGCACTTGTCATCGCGCCCACGAAAGCGTGGAGCGCCGGAAAAACCCGCGATCTCCAGATAAGTAAGCAAGGATTCGGCAAGGCCCTCACGCAAAGGCCGGCGCACCGTGTAGCCGAGCCGCACCACCCCAGGAGTAAAGCGGCCGCCGGAAAGGGAAATCTCCTCTTCGTCCATGCCGCTCTCCTGAAAACTCAATCCTTGTGACGCCGAGCCGGGAACAGGATGACGTCGCGGATCGAGGGGCCGTTGGTCAGGAGCATGATCAGGCGGTCGATGCCGATGCCCAGCCCGCCGGCGGGCGGCATGCCGTGGTCCATGGCGTTGAGGAAATCCTCGTCCAGACGCTTCTCGGTCTCGCCGCGTGCGTGAGACTGTTCAAGCTGTTCCACCATGCGGCGGCGCTGCTCGACCGGGTCGTTCAGTTCGGAAAACGCATTGCCGAGTTCCCAGCCGTTGACATAGGTCTCGAAGCGCTCGACGAGGCGCGGCTCGCCCGGCACTTCCTTGGCGAAGGGCGAGATGTCCTTCGGGAAATGGGTCACGTGAGCGGGCTGGATCAGCGTGTCCTCGACCTTCTCCTCGAAGATGAAGGCGAGGCATTCGCCCCAGGTCCAGTCGTCCTCGATCTCGAAGCCGGCGGCCTTGGCGGCAGCGCGGGCTTCCTCGTCGGTCGCGATCGCGCGGAAATCGATGCCGGTGGCCTCCTTGACCGCATCTGGCATCGGCACGCGCCGGAACGGGCCCTTGAAGTCGAGTTCGATCTCGCCAAAGGGCAGCTTTGTCTGGCCGTGGAGCGTGATGGCGAGCGTCTCGAACATGCGTTCCACGAGGCCCATCATGTCCTCGTAGTCGGCATAGGCCCAGTAGCACTCCATCATCGTGAATTCGGGATTGTGCCGGGTCGACACGCCTTCATTGCGGAAGTTGCGGTTGACCTCGAACACCTTGTCGGTCAGCCCCGAGACGAGGATGCGCTTCAGGTAAAGCTCCGGCGCAATGCGCAAGTACATGTCCATGTCGAGCGCATTGTGATGCGTCTTGAACGGATCGGCCGTCGCGCCGCCATAGATCGACTGCAGCATCGGGGTCTCGACTTCCATGAAGCCCTCGTCCTCCAGGAAGCGGCGGACGCCAGACAGCACCTTGGAGCGCTGGATGAAGCGCAGCTTGGAATCCTCGTTGCTCATGATGTCGAGATAGCGCTGGCGATAGCGCGTCTCGATATCGGCCAGCCCGTGATACTTCTCGGGCATCGGCTTCAGCGCCTTGGTGAGGATGGTGAGTTCCTGGGCGTTGATCGTCAGCTCGCCGCGCTTGGTGCGGCGCACGACGCCGGTGACGCCGACGATGTCGGCGAGATCGACCAGCGACCACAGTTCGCGCACGTCTTCCGGCGTCGTGTCCTTGTGCGAGAAGATCTGGATCTTGCCGGAGGCATCGCGCAGGTCGACGAACATGCCGGAATTGCGCATCGAATAGACGCGGCCGGCGACGGTGACGACATCCTCGGTGGTGACGTCATCGGGAAGGTCGGCATATTTTTCGGCCAGTTCCGCATTGGTCATCGTGCGGTGGAAATGCGCCGGATAGACGTCGCCGATCTTTTCGCGCAGGATTTCAAGCTTCTGGGCGCGGACTTCCGTTGCGTCGGAGGAGAGTTCTTCTGTCTTCTTGTTCATCTTACTTCTTTGCCTCTTCTGCGACCATGCCCGCGACGACGCCCTCGGCCGTCTTCAGCCGCTGGCGCACGACCGCACGGCCGAGAATGGCCATACTGTCAAACAGCGGCAGCGACCGCGACGAGCCGGACATGGCGACGAACAGCGGCGCGACAACCGTGCGCAGTTTCTTGTCCATGTCTTCGGAAAGCTGGCGCAGCGCCTCCTCGATGGTGGTGACGTTCCACTCGACCAGCTTTTCCAGCACCGGCTGGACGGCCTGTAGGATCTCGAGGATTTCCGCCGGATTGGTCTTCTTGATCTTGGCGAAGGCTTCGGCCTCCGGCACCATGTCCGACTGCAGCAGGAAGCCCATCAGCGCCGGCAGCTCGCCGAGCTTGGTGATCCGGCTCTGGGAAAGTTTCAGCCCTTCCTTCAGCCGCGCGTTCTCGGACGCCCAGGCGGCGACGCGGAGGATGAAATCCTCTTCCGTCAGCGTTTCGCGCAGGAACCTTCCGTTCAACCATTCGAGCTTCTGGGTGTCGAACACCGCGCCGGACTTGTTGAGATTGTCGGCGTCGAACTGCGCGATGAGTTGGTCCATCGTCATCAGCTCTTCGCCCTCGGCGATCTGGATGAAGAACAGGCCGAGGAAGTTCATGAGCGCTTCCGGCAGATAGCCGAGCGCCGAATAATAGGAGATCGAGGTCGGGTTCTTGCGCTTCGACAGCTTCGACTTGTCGGGATTGCGCATCAGCGGCAAGTGGAAGAACTGCGGCGGCTCGAGCCCGAGATAGGTGTAGAGCAGGATGTGCTTCGGCACCGAGGCGAGCCACTCCTCGCCGCGCGCCACATGGGTGATCTTCATCATGTGGTCGTCGACGACGTTCGCCATGTGATAGGTCGGCATGCCGTCGGCCTTGAGCAGCACCTGCATGTCGACCGCGTCCCACGGGATTTCGACATCGCCGTAGACGCCATCGGTGAACTTGCACGATCCTTCGGTCGGGATCTTCATGCGCACGACATTGGGCTCGCCGGCCTCGATGCGGGCCTTCACCTCCTCCGCCTTCAGATGCATGCAGAGCCCGTCATATTTCGGAGCCCTGCCCTCGGCGCGCTGGCCGGCGCGCATGCGCTCCAGCCGCTCCGGCGTGCAGAAGCAGTGGAAGGCGTGGCCTTCTGCGACCAGACGGTCGACATAGGGCTTGTAGAGGTCCTTGCGGTCGGACTGGCGATAGGGGCCGTAGGGACCGCCAACATCCGGGCCTTCCGCCCATTCCAGCCCGCACCATTTCAGCGCGTCGAGCACGTTCTTCTCGAATTCCGGCGTCGAGCGCGTCGCGTCGGTATCCTCGATGCGCAGAATGAAGGTGCCGCCCATCTTCTTGGCGTAGAGATAGTTGAACAGCGCGGTGTAGGCGGTGCCGACATGCGGCTCGCCGGTCGGAGATGGCGCGATGCGCAGGCGCGGGCCGGTTGTGCTCATTGTTCTTGTCCGTGGCGCCGGGCAGGCCGGCAGCTTCCCTGAAAGTGCTGAATGTGCTGGGCCGCGGCAGGTCTTTGGAGGCGGCGGCCCGTTCAGGCCAGCCTTAGGCCATATTCAACCCTCTCCGTCAAGCCATCGGCCCGGCCACCGGCCCTCTCCGGCCGCCTCAGTGAACCGTCGGCGCGCTCGATGCGCCTTCGCCGCGCAAAGCCCGATCCTTCATCCGTTTGCGCCGCGCCAGCATGTTGAGCAGTTCGACGAGGCCCGAAAACGCCATCGCGGCATAGATATAACCCTTCGGCACATGGAAACCGAGGCCATCGGCAATCAGCGTCATGCCGATCATCAGAAGGAAGGAGAGCGCCAGCATGACGATTGTCGGGTTCGCCTCGATGAAGCGGGCGAGCGGTCCGGAGGCAATCAGCATCAGCGTTACGGCCACAACCACGGCGATGACCATGATCGGCAGATGGTCGGTCATGCCGACGGCGGTGATGATGCTGTCGACGGAAAACACCAGATCGAGCAGCAGGATCTGGAAGATCGCCGCGGTAAAGCCGGTCTTCACCGCGCCGCCGATGATCTCGCCGGCATGCTCCTCCGGATCGACATTGTGATGGATTTCCTTGGTTGCCTTCCAGACCAGGAACAGACCGCCGGCGATCAGGATGATGTCCTTCCAGGAAAAGCCGTGACCGAACGCGGTGAACACCGGCGTGGTCAACTGCACGATCCAGGCGACTGCGCCGAGCAGAACGAGGCGAAGCACAAGCGCCAGGCCGAGGCCGATCCGCCGCGCGCTTTGCCGGCTGGCCTCGGGCAGCTTGTTGGTCAGGATCGAAATGAAGACGAGGTTGTCGATGCCGAGCACCACCTCCATCACGATCAGGGTCACGAGCGCGGCCCATGCTTCGGGCTGGGCGGCCAACACAAGAATGTCGTTCAAGTCAGTCTCCTTCAAAACCCGGCATGCGATTGTTGCGATCGGTGGCCCGGAACCGGCGCGGAAGCGTCGGCGTTGTATAGCGCGAAATCCATCCTTTCACTATCAACGTAATTGACATTCAGCAGTTCCCGTCGGTCCCCCGCTTGACAGTCAACGCCGCGAGGAGCATTACCACGTCAACAAATCGAACCGGCGAGTTCGAATTCGCTATCTCCGTGCTGAACCTTCCTCCCTTCAGCGCCAGAAAGGCATTTTTCAACATGACGACTGAGACAGAAGTGCACCCCGAACCGCGCCCTGAAGAGACCAAACGCGGCGGCGGGGCCCGTAAAGTCATCTTTTCGCTGGTAGGAATAGTCCTTCTCGCCGGCGCGGGCTGGTTCGGCTATCACTGGTGGACCGAAGGTCGGTTCATGGTGTCCACCGATGACGCTTATATCGAAGGCGATATCGCCGTGATCGCGCCCAAGGTTTCCGGTTATGTCAAAACCGTCGAGGTTCAGAACAACCAACAGGTCAAGCAGGGTGACCTTCTGGTCAAGATCGATGACGGCGACTACCAGAATGCGGTCGCCCAGGCAGAGGCACAGCTCAACGCCCAGAACGTGGCCCTGAAGGCGACCGAGGCCCAGATCGCCGGCGCCAAGGCGTCGCTGTCGCAGGCAAAGGCCAACCGCGATGCGCTTAACCCGCAGATCGACAACGCCAAGACCGTGCTTCAGCGCGCCGATACCCTGCGCGAGAAGGGCGCGGCCACCGTCGCCTCCTTCGATGATGCCAGATCCGCGCTCGACCAGTTGAAGGCCAAGGTCCAGGCCGCCGACGCGGCGGTGGAGGTGGCGAAATCCAACATCTCGATTGCCCAGGCACAGCTTGCCCAGCAGCAGGCAGCGTTGCAAGAGCGCAAACTTGCCGTCGATATGGCAAAGCGCAATCTCGGCTTCACCGAAATCCGCGCGCCCTTCGACGGCGTGTTCGGCAACAAGAATGTCCAGGTTGGGGATTTCGTCAGCACCGGCATACGGCTGGGGGCACTGGTGCCGACGGACGATCTCTATATCGTCGCTAATTTCAAGGAGACCGATCTCGACCGCCTCGGCGTCGACGCGAAGGTCAAGGTTTCCGTCGATGCCTTTGAAAAAGACGATTTCACCGGCACGATCGAGTCCTTCTCACCAGCGTCCGGCGCCGTGTTCGCGCTGCTGCCGCCGCAAAACGCCACAGGCAATTTCACCAAGATCGTCCAGCGTCTGCCGGTCAGGATTTCGATCCCCAAGGACGTGCTCGACAGGCAGTACCTGAAAGCCGGGCTCTCCGTCACCGTCGATGTCGACACCCGCACCGCGCCCGATGGCACGCTCGGCGAAACGCTCGCCGCCAACCGCTGACATGTCGCGGGTGGCTGACGCCCGCGTCCTCATCCCACGGATGCTTCAATGACAGATACAGCCGAAAACGCGCCGGCCCCGGCGCAGGCAGGGGCGCCGCCCTCGGACCATGTCCCGCTGCGCACATGGATCGCCTTTATCGTCATGGCGTTCGGCATGTTCATGGCGATCCTCGATATCCAGATCGTCGCATCGGCGCTCACCGATATCCAGGCCGGCATCTCGGCAAGCGCCGACGAGATCGCGTGGGTGCAGACCTCATACCTGATCGCCGAAGTGATCATGATCCCGCTTTCGGGCATTCTGGCGCGGATCTTCTCGACCCGGGTCGTGTTCAGCGTTTCAGCCGCGGCGTTTACCGCCTGCAGCGCGCTTTGCGCCACGGCAACCAACATCGACCAGATGATCATCTATCGCGCGCTGCAGGGCTTTATGTCGGGCGGCATGGTGCCGGCGGTGTTCGCGGTATCGTTCACGGCCTTTCCGCCATCCAAGCGCTCGACCGTCATCCCCTTGGTCGGCCTCGTGGCGACGCTCGCCCCGACGATCGGCCCGACCGTCGGGGGCTATCTCGTCGATGCGCTGTCATGGCACTGGCTGTTCCTCATCAACGTCATCCCCGGCATTCTGGTGGCTGTCAGCGCCTGGCTGCTGATCGATTTCGACAAACCCGATCTTTCGATCATGCGCCATTTCGACTGGATCGGTCTTGCCGCCATGGCGACCTTCCTCGGAACGCTCGAATATTTTCTGGAAGAGGGCAATATCAAGGGCTGGTTCTCCGATGAGGTCATCCGGGTCGTCTTCGTGGTGATGATTGTCGGCGGCATCGCGTTCTTCTACCGCTCCTTCACCAGCCGTTATCCGGTCGTCGATCTGCGCGCCTTCGGTAATTTCAACTTCGCCGTCGGCTCGATCTTCTCGTTCTCGCTCGGCATCGGGCTTTACGGCCTCGTCTACCTGTTCCCGCTCTACATGGCCCGCATCCGCGGCTATGACGCGCTGATGATCGGCGAGACGATGTTCGTTACCGGCGCGTTCATGATGGCGACCGCCCCGGTTGCCGGCATGCTGCAGAACAAGCTCGACCCGCGCGTGATGATGGGCGCGGGCCTGGCGCTGTTCGCGCTCTGCACCTGGCAGATGACCCACATCACCGCCGAATGGGATTACTGGAACCTGTTCTGGCCGCAGGCGGGTCGCGGCGTGGCGCTGATGATCTCGATGATCCCGGTCTCCAACATCGCGCTCGGCACGCTGCCGCCGCAGGATATCAAGAACGCGTCCGGCCTCTTCAACCTGACCCGCAATCTCGGCGGCGCAGTTGGCCTTGCCGTGATCAACACGCTTTTGAGCCGCCGCACCGATTTTCATTTCGACCGGCTGGCGGAAACCGTGAACGCGGCGAGCGCCACGACACAGGAATGGGTCGGCGCGTTGTCCGGGCTCTACGACAGCTACGGCATCAACGGCGAAAAGGCCGCCGTGCTGCAGCTCGACCAGATCGTCAATCAGCAGGCATGGCTGATGGCGTTCATCGACATCTTCACGATCCTGACTGTGCTGTTCGTCTGCCTGAGCTTCTGCATCATTGTCGTGCGCAAGCCCCAGGCCGGAGCCGGCGGCGGCGGGCATTAGTGCCCTTCAGGCGGCATCGACCTCCGAGGCAATCCGGCAGAATTACGATCGCCGCGCCGCCTCGGCGCCATAACTGTTCATGAAGGTGCGGACGCCGCGCTCCGCCATGCGCTGAATGTCGGCCTGCGGCGGCGGCCCGTCCATCAAACCGAACAGCCGCATTTTCCACAGATGCCCGGTACACAGATCCAGAAGCTGCTGGGCGGCGACGCGCGGCTCGTCGGCAACCAGTTCTCCCGTCTCGCAGCGCGCTGCCACAAAGGCGGTCAGCGTTTCGATCAGGTTGTCGGGGTGATCGCCGAAGAAGGTGCGCACCAGTTCGGGAAAACGCTCGGCAACGCCGATGGCGATCCGCATCGCCCGGATGGTTTCCTCGCAGGTCAGGCCCGTGGCAAGCTGCGCGCCAAACCGCGTCAGCACGCTGTCAACCGCATCATCCTCGGCAAGAGTCTGGCGCAGATCCTCGAAGATACGCTGCTTGGCCTCCAGGATGATGGTCTGGAACAGCTCGCCCTTGTTTTCGAAATAGACGTAGATCGTGCCCTTGGAGACGCCGGCGGCGCGGGTGATGTCGTTCATGCTGGCGGCATCGAAGCCGACATTCATGAACACCTGGCGCGCGCCTTCCAGTATCTGCGCGCGCTTGGCCGGATCCTCACCGGCGGCATGCCGGCCGAGGCCGCGGAATACGCAGCGATCCGTCTCATCCTTCGGGCGGCAGAAGCCGCCCCTGGCTTTTCCAAATCCCAAATTCGCCTCACTCGCCGGCGCGATCGCAACCGCGCCGTCAGCCCTGAATGCTCCAGCAGCCCGGCGACACGCCGGATTTTAATATTGACCTATGCGGAACACATCTACGCATACGATGCGGGGCCGCTCAATTCAATGGTTAATTGAACTGAGCGGTTCGATGGACATCAATCCTGGCCGAACTCCTCCGGCGCATATTCATACGCCGTCGAACAGAATTCGCAGGTCACCGTGATCTTGCCGTTCTCGGTGCTTTCCGCGAGTTCCTCGGCCGTGAAGGCGCCGAGCACGTCGCGGATTTTCTCGCGCGAGCACGAACAGCGGTCATAGACCCCGTGGGCGGGATAGACCGTGACGCCGCGTTCATGAAACAGCCGATAGAGCAGCCGCTCCGCGCCGACTTCCGGATCGGTCATCTCGTCGAGATCGATGGTTTCGACCATGGCGCGGGCTTCCGACCAGGCATCGTCCGGATCGTGCGACAGCACGCCGTCATCGCCGTCGCCGCCGTGAAGGTCCGGCTGGCGCATGCGCTCCGGCTCCTGCGGCAGGAACTGGGCCACCAGCCCGCCGGCCCGCCAGCTTTCGCGCGGCTGACCGTCCTCATCGCGCGAAAACAGCTTCGCGACGCCGAGACGCACCGCCGTCGGGATCTGCTCCGACTGGCGGAAATAGGCCATGGCGATTTCCTCGAGCGAACGCCCGTCAAGCTCCACGATCCCCTGATAGGGCTGCATGAAGCCGCCCTGGTCGATGGTGAAGGCGAGCACGCCGCGACCGAGCAGCGCTTCCGGCTCGCTCTTGCCCGCCTCGATCGCGGCATCGAGGGCCGCCTGATCGAAACGGGCATAG
The DNA here is from genome assembly GCF_002043005.1 of Martelella mediterranea DSM 17316. Taxonomy (NCBI): domain Bacteria; kingdom Pseudomonadati; phylum Pseudomonadota; class Alphaproteobacteria; order Hyphomicrobiales; family Aurantimonadaceae; genus Martelella; species Martelella mediterranea. The sequence continues at coordinate 4,602,909 of NZ_CP020330.1, forward strand.
CCGCGCAGCGCATCCGGTGTCGAGAAATCGGCGACCAGCAGGTCGACCGGGCCGTCGCCCTTGGTCTGGACGGTGAACTTGCCTTCGAATTTCAGCGATGTGCCGATCAGCGCCGTCAGCACCACCGCTTCGGCCAGCAGCCGGGCGACAGGCTCGGGATAGGCGTGGCGCGCCAGCATGGTATCCAGCAACGGGCCGAGCTGGACCGTGCGGCCGCGCACATCGAGCGCATCCACCTGGAAGGGCACAACCATGTCATCACCGGCGAAACCGAGTTCGCCGAGTTGCGTTTCAAGATTTTGCATTGTTCATCTCCTTGCCCGGCAAGGCGGCGCTTCAGTCGAAGACGCCGAGGCACCAGGCCAGAACGGATTTCTGGGCATGAAGCCGGTTTTCGGCCTCGTCAAAGACGACCGATTGCGGACCGTCCATCACCTCGTCAGTCACCTCCTCGCCACGATGGGCGGGCAGGCAGTGCATGAATATGGCGTTGCCATTCGCCTTTTTCATCAGGTCGGCATTCACCTGATAGGGCTGGAACACATTGTGGCCGCGCGCCTTGTGCTCCTGGTTCATCGAAACCCAGGTATCGGTGACCACGCAATCGGCGCCCGCAACGGCCTCGGCCGCCGTCTCGAAGAAGTTGACCTCCGCGCCTTCCGCGCGCGCCCAGTCGACGAACCGCATTTCCGGCTCCGAGCCTTTCGGCACGGCGATGTTCATGCGGTAGGAAAACCGCCCGGCGCCTTCCAGGAAGGAATGCAGCACATTATTGCCGTCGCCGGTCCAGGCAATGGTCTTTCCCGCCACCGGGCCGTTATGCTCCTCGAAGGTCTGCAGGTCGGCCATGATCTGGCAGGGATGGGTCGCATCCGTCAGCCCGTTGATCACCGGCACGGTGGCGGTTTCGGCAAGCTCCAGCAGCCGATCGTGATCGGTGGTGCGGATCATGATCGCATCGACATAGCGCGACAGCACCTTGGCGGTGTCGCCGATCGTCTCGGCGCGGCCAAGCTGCATGTCCTTGCCGGACAGCACCAGCGTGTCGCCGCCGAGCTGGCGCATGCCGACGTCGAAGGAAACTCGGGTGCGCGTCGACGGTTTTTCGAAGATCATCGCCAGCACCTTGCCGGCCAGAGGCTTGTCCGCGGTGCCTGCCTTCTGGGCGGTCTTTCGGCTCGCCGCGTCATCGAGAATGCCGCGCAGCGCGGATTTCGAAACGGCGGAGAGATCGAGAAAATGCCTCGGATTGGACATGGAACTACTCTTTCACAGATAGAACTTCGTTTTGCGCGACCGGCCAGCAAACCGCTTCGTGTGGCCGCGGCCTAGGCTGCCGAAAGCTTTTCAGCGGCACGGCCTAACCGGGCAAGACCTTCACGCGCTTCCTCGACCGTCACGGTCAAGGGCGGTAGAAGACGGATCACATTGTCGCCAGCCGGCACGGAAAGCAGCTTTTCCTCGCGCATGGCCGCCGCCAGTTCGCCGGCCGGCAGATTGGCCTTGATGCCCAGCATCAGGCCTTCGCCGCGGATTTCGCCGATCACGCCCGGATAGCGGTCCTTCAACTCGGCAAGCCCCTGCTTGAACACCAGGCCCACCTCCTTGACATGCTCCAGGAAGCCGTCTTCCAGCACCACGTCGAGCACCGCATTGCCGACGGCCATGGCCAGCGGATTGCCGCCGAACGTGGTGCCATGCACGCCCGGCACCATGCCGGATGCGGCCTCCTCGGTCGCAAGGCAGGCAGCCATCGGAAAACCGCCGCCAATGCCTTTGGCAATCGCCATGATATCCGGCGCGACCCCGGTCTGTTCATAGGCAAACAGCGTGCCGGTGCGCCCGACGCCGGTCTGGACTTCGTCGAAGATCAACAACAGGCCATGCTCCTCGCAGAGCGCGCGCATGGCATGAAGAAAGGCCTTGTCGACGGTGCGCACGCCACCCTCGCCCTGGATCGGTTCGATCATCAAGGCGGCGGTCGTATCGGAAATCGTTTCCTTCAGCAGATCGAGATCGCCAGCCGGAATCTGGACAAAGCCCGGCGCCTTCGGCCCGAAGCCTTCCATGTATTTCGCCTGGCCGCCGGCCGCGATCGTTGCGAGCGTCCGCCCATGGAACGCGCCCTCGAAGGTGATGATGTCGATCTTCTCCGGATGGCCCTTGGCATAATGATAGCGCCGCGCGGTCTTGATCGCCGTCTCCAGCGCTTCAGCCCCGGAATTGGAGAAGAACACCTTGTCGGCAAAGGTCGCCGCCGTCAGGCGTTCGGCCAGTTTTTCCTGGCCGGCAACCTGATAGAGGTTCGAGACATGCCACAGCTTGTCGGCCTGATCCTTCAGCGCCGCGACCAGATGCGGGTGGGCGTGGCCAAGGGAATTGACGGCGACGCCGGCGGCAAAGTCGAGATATCGCTCGCCCTTGTCCGTGATCAGCCAAACGCCTTCGCCGCGCTCGAAAGTGAGCGGTATTCTGGCAAACGTATTATAAAGAGGCGATGCACCGGACATGGCGGTAAAACTCCGACAAGATGACAAGGGCGATTTTTGAGCGCCCGCAGAAATTAAAAATGCCGCCTTGAGGCGGCGGCAGGCCTTATATTGTCATGTCCGCCTCCAATGTCAACAAACGCGGTGGCCGCAAGGCGATTGGGCAAAACTGCCGCTGTTTTCACGCCCGGGAAAACAAAAATCACCAAGTTGGGGAAAACCCTGAAAAACGATTCGCGCGATTCCCCGTAACCTTGCCACGCCCCGACCATAGGCCTACCTTACGAGCCAACAGAGTACTGCAAGCGGCGGATCTGATTACCCGGATTGGCGACATTTTCCTGTTTCGGACATGTTTCGGAGCACGACGCCGGATTCCGCCCGCAATAGCCGGAGACGACATATGAGCTGGACAGACGAACGCGTCGAAAAACTCAAACAACTCTGGTCGGAAGGACTGAGCGCCAGCCAGATCGCGACCCAACTCGGCGGTGTGAGCCGCAATGCCGTGATCGGCAAGGTGCATCGCCTTTCGCTGCCCGGCCGCGCCAAGAGCGGTGGCGCGCCGCCGCAGTCAGCCCCCCGGGCGACCGCGCGCAACACCGCACCGCCACGCGCGCCGAACTTCGCCTCGCGCGTCGCAGGCCGCCGCCCGGCCGCTCCGCCTCAAAGCACGCCATCCGCGCCGCGCACCGCTGGCGCCACCGCGCTCAAGCAGGAGGTCGAGGCCGATATCGCTCCGGCCGCGCGTCCCCGATCGAATCCCGACAATGTCGTGCCGATCATGAAGAAGGTGGCGCTTACCGAGCTCACCGAAATGACCTGCAAATGGCCGGTCGGCGACCCGACCCAGGACGATTTCTACTTCTGCGGTTGCGATGCAAAGGACAATTCCCCCTATTGCAGCTACCACGCAAAGCTCGCCTACCAGCCTGTCAGCGACCGCCGCCGGGCTGGGTAAGCGAAAGTCCTAGCTTTTGACAAGCTGCCGCATAGGACAGCTTGTCAGCGATACTTCAAAGCTCCTCTCGACGTCGCGACTTTCAATCTCCCCCCTTGAGGGGCAGCGCTATCGCATATGGCGTAGCAGCTTGCTCCCAATACTCTCTCCCGCTGGCGGGAGAGATGCCCCGAAAGGGGCAGTGAGGGTGGCGCAGTGCTTCAGATCGTGAGAGCGCTCGCGGGGATAGACTCCCCCCTCACTGTCGCTGTCGCGACATCTCTCCCCTCCGGGGCGAGAAGATTGGGGGCTATGCGAGAAGGTCATATGCGATAGCGCTGCCCCTCAAGGGGGGAGATTGTTGGTTTGAGAAACCGGATCACCCATCCCAGCCGATCACCGTCAGATCCGGCCAGAGCGTCTTCCAGCGCTCAACCTTGTTCTCATACGCCTCGCGGGACACCTGTGTCTTGTTCGGGCGCACGACGGCGTTGAGGAGATCGGCGAGACCGAAGGGCGCATCGCATTCGAAGCCCTCGCCCGTCGGTCTGATGCCGAAGGCGGTGGCTGTGGTCGGGAAGGTCGTGATCGCCTCCGAGACGCTGTCATATGCTTCGATGTCGAAGCCGAAACGGTCGCCGTACCAGAGATGCACCCGGGCCTGGTTCTTGACGTCGATCCAGGCAGGCAGAGCGGAAAAAGCCGCGCGGATACGGGCAGCATGGCGGGCTTCCGCCCGTTCCGACAGGTCGGTGGCATCGAAATAGACGATATCGATATCCGCGATGCCGTGCGCCGGGTCCATCCCGAACCGGCGGTTCCAGACCGTCTGCGCCAGCGCGCCGGCCACCAGCCAGCAATCCGGAAGGTCGATCAGGCGCCAGTTTTCAAGAAGCGGCCTGATAAGCGGACTGTCCGATACCGCCGACATGACCTCTGATAGTTCAGCCTTCATCGGACCCCGCTGCGACGATCCGGTCGGCGCCGGTGTAGACGCTGAAGCCGTCGCCGCGCGCCGTGGCAATCAGCGTGACGCCGGCGGCCTCGGCGGTCTCGACGGCAAGCGCCGTTGGCGCGGAAATCGCGATCAGCACCGGGCTGCCGGCAATCGCCGCCTTCTGCACCATTTCCACCGAGAGCCGGCTGCTGACGACGATCGCACCCGCGCCTGCATCAATGTCCTCGCGCGCCAGGGCGCCGATCAGCTTGTCGAGCGCGTTATGGCGGCCGACATCCTCGCGCACCGCCAGCATGCCGTCGCCCGGACGGTAGAAGCCCGCGCCATGCACCGCGCGGGTGGCGGCAAACAGCGGCTGCGCGCGCGACAGCGCCTCCACGGCGGCATCCACCTCGTCGACCTGGAGGCGAAACTCCGGGGCGGCGATTTTCGGCACATCCCGCACGGCCGCATCGATGCTCTCCAGCCCGCAAAGCCCGCAGCCGACAGGCCCGGCCATGGAGCGGCGGCGGGCGGCAAGCGCCTCGGAGCGATCCGCCTGCAGCGTAATCTGCACATCGATGCCCTTGTCGAAGGCAACGACATCGACCGCCTCGATCTCCCGAGCATCCCTGATGATGCCTTCCGTCAGGCTGAAGCCATAGGCGAAATCGATGAGATCTTCGGGCGTCGCCATCATCACCGCATGGGTGGAACCGCCATAGCTTATCGCCACCGCCATCTCGGCGGCAAGGGGCCGGTCGGCCGCCTCTTCACGGCTTCCATGGGTAAACAGGGGCTTCAGGGGGGCTCCGGCCATCGCCTTACACCATCACCGGTTTGGGAAGCTGCCGCTCGCCCTTCAGGATGGCCGCGACCAGCGCCAACGACGAGGCGAGTTCGAGCTCGCTCGAGGCGGCAAGCGCCACCCGGATCGCCGGCGGCGCGGCCGCGCGGCCGACATGGAAGCTCGACCCGGCCGCGACAGCAACGCCCCGGCTTTTCGCCCGCTCGACCATCGCCGCCTCGGTGAGGCCCTCCGGCAGCGGTATCCAGACATGCAGCGCGCCGGGCGTCATCCGGCAGGCGATGCCGGCGAGCGCTTTTTCCGCGATCGCGCGACGGCGCATCAGCGCCTGGCGCTGCCAGTTGACGAGTTCGATCGCAGTGCCATCGAGGATCCAGCGGCTGGCGATCTCCGCCATAACCGGCGTCGCCACCCAGTTCGCCGCGAGATAACGGTTGGAAACGGCGGCGGCAAAGCGATCAGGGGCGGCCACGAAGCCGCAGCGCAGCCCCGGGATCGTGTTCTTGGACAGGTCGGTCATGTAGACCGTGCGCTCCGGCGCGAAAGCGGCGACCGGCGGCGGGCGGTTTTCGACGAGCGGTCCCAGCACATCGTTTTCGATGATGGCGAGATCGAGCCTGCGGGCAATCGCCGCAATCGCGCGGCGGCGCGGCGCGCTCATCACTAGCGCCTGCGGACCGGCGGCCGATGGCTGGAGGAAGATCGCCCGCAGACGCTTCCGGCCGGCAACGGCTTCCAGCGCGGCCGGCACGATGCCCTCGCCATCCACCTCCACGCCTTCGAGATCGATGCCGAGATAGCCGGCGAGCGGTCGCACCATCGGGTGCGTCAGCGCCTCCACCGCCAGCGCGCCGCCGGCCGGCACCACGCTCATGAACGCCGCCGTCATCGCATCGCTGGAACCGTTGGTGACCGTGATGCCGTGGGCCGGCGCCTTCAGCCCGCAGGCTGCCAGCCAGTTGACGCCGGCCATGCGGTAGCGCTGGAACAGCGCGTTGGGCATCATCGAGAACGCCAGTTCCGGCGGCATGGTGGCGCCGAGTTCGGCGAAGGCCGCGCGGAACTTGGCAAGGCTGCGGCTCTCGCAAACCGGCTTCAGGATCGAAAGGTCGATGACGCCGCTGCCGCCCTCGGTGAGATACGGCCGCTCCGGCGCCACCGGTTCCGCCTTGATGTAGGACCCGCGCCCGACCTCGCCGACCACCATGCCGCGCCGCGTCAACTCCTCATAGGCGCGGCTGATCGTCTGCACCGACACCTTGAGATCGGCCGCCATCTCGCGCTGCGGCGGCAGGCGCATGCCATCGATCAGCAGGCCGCTGCGCACGGCTGCCGCGATCTGTTCGGCAATGGAGAGATAGGCCGGCCGCTTGATCAGCCGGGGGTTCGGGCGCCATTTTGTCATCTCCGGATGGTGGGGCAAATCCGAGACAATGACAAGCGCCGGACCGAGAGCGGATTGCGGAAAGGCAACGCCAAAGCCGTGGAATGCTTAACGCTTTCGAAACATCCGACGGGGTTTGGAAAGGACGCGCGCCGGACCGGACCCACACGGCTTTGCTTGGCGCCGCAAACCGTTTAGAAGGCCCTGAACAAAACCGGCGACCGGGGCGGCCATGTCCGAGAGCAAAGCGAAAACCGTGATAACCGACACCGATGCGCTGGTGGCGCGCGGGCTCGTGCCGGCGAATGCGGCGGGCGATATCGCGCGGGTTGCCGAGGATTTCCGCATCCGCATTCCGGCCCATATCCTGTCGGCGATCGACACGCTGGCCGCCGATGATCCGCTGGCGCGCCAGTTCGTGCCGGATGCGCGCGAGCTTCAAGCCTATGACGGCGAGATGGACGACCCGATCGGCGACGGCGCGTTCGAGCGCGCCAAGGGCGTCACCCACCGCTATCCCGACCGTGTGCTTCTGAAGCCAACCCACGCCTGCCAGGTCTATTGCCGTTTCTGCTTCCGCCGCGAAACCGTGGGCGAGCCGGAGGCGGCGCTTGACAGGGAGGAGCTTGCGGCGGCGCTCGACTATATCCGCGCCCATAGCGAAATCTGGGAGGTGATCCTGTCGGGCGGCGATCCGCTGGTGCTTTCCGACCGCAGGCTTGCCGCGCTGATGCGCTCGCTCGGCGAGATCGACCATGTCGCCGTGATCCGCATCCACACCCGCGCGCCGTTGGTCACGCCCGAGCGCATCACCGACGGTCTGGTCGACGCGCTGAAGCGGGCCGGCAAGACCGTCAATATCGTCATCCACGTCAATCATCCGCGCGAGCTGACGGAGGCGGTGCGCGGTGGGCTCGCCCGCCTTGCCGATGGCGGCATTCCACTGTTCGCCCAGACCGTGCTGCTGAAGGGCATCAACGACGACGCCGAAACGCTGGCGGCCCTGTTCAAGGCGCTCCTCGCCAACCGGGTCAAGCCGTATTACCTGCACCATCTCGACAAGGCCAAGGGCGTCGCCCATTTCGCCGTGCCGATCGCGCGCGGCCAGGCGCTGATGCGGGCGCTGCAAGGCAGTATCTCGGGGCTCTGCCTGCCGACCTATGTGCTCGATATTCCGGGCGGCCAGGGCAAGGCGCCGATCGGACCTTCCTATCTGGAGGAAATGGGTGCCGACGAATACGAGGTCACGGATTACCGGGGAGGAAAACATTCCTATTCCGACTGGCGGTAAACGCCAGTCTGGCCGCGCCGGGTGCGTCATCTCCGTTGTGCCTCGCCCTGAGCGAAGGCCAGGGCGAGGATTGCTTCCTTTGGAGGGACGCTGCGCCGCCCTCAGGCGCCGATGGTGCGCGCCTCGATTTCCTCCAGCGTGATGCCCTTGGTCTCGGGCGCTGCGGCGATCGCGTAGACGATGCCGACGACGCAGAAGAAGGTGAAGATCGCGAAGGTCCCGACAATGCCGATGCTCGCCAGCAATTCCGGAAACGTCAGCGCCACCAGGAAGTTGAAGAACCAGTTGGCAATCGAGGCGAGCGCCATGCCGCGCGGACGCAGCCTGAGCGGAAACAGCTCCGCCATATAGAGCCAGGGCAACGGGCCGAGACTGACGGCGAAAAAGGCGATGAACGTGAAGATGCCGATCATGGCGAGATAGGGGGTTGCCGCGACATCCATCATCGTCGCCACGGTCACCAGCGCCATCGACGCCGCGGTTCCGATGAAGCCGAGGATCAGCAGCTTGCGCCGGCCCATGCTTTCCACCAGATACATCGCGACCACGGTCAGCGCGACATTGACGACGCCGATGCCGACGGTGGCCAGAAGATCGGTCGTGGTGCCCGAAAATCCGGCATTCTTGAAGATTTCCGGGGCGTAATAGATGATCGCGTTGATGCCGGAAAGCTGCTGCAGCACGAACACGATCATGGCGAAGCTCGTCACCGGCAGGATGCCGCGCTTCAGGAAGGTGCTCCACGCCGGGGTCGCCTCCTCGTCCTTGGCGCTTTCCTGGATCTCGGCGATGATCTCATCGACCTCGGCGGGCGAAGATTCCGGCTGCAGTTTCGCGATGATATCGCGCGCCTTGTCGGCATTGGAATTGAGCGTCAGCCAGCGCGGCGTTTCCGGCGACAGCAGGATGCCGATCAGCGCCACGATCGACGGGAACACGCCGACGCCGATCATCCAGCGCCAGTCGCCCGAACCGCCAAAGGCCGCGTCCGACATGTAGGAGACCATGATGCCGATGGTGATCATCAACTGGAAGGCGGAGACGATGGTGCCGCGAATGCGCGCCGGCGCGACTTCCGCCAGAAACATCGGCGCGGTCATCGCCGAGGCGCCAATGCCGACGCCGATCAACAGGCGGGCAAGGGTCAGCACATACTGGTTGAAGGCGAGCGCGGAAATCAGCGAGCCGACCAGAAAGATCAGCGCGCCGAGAATCAGCATCGGCTTGCGCCCGTAGCGGTCGGTGGTGACCATGGCAAGCAGCGTGCCCGCCACCGCGCCGAGCGGCACGGCCGAGGTGATCACCCCCTCCATGAAGGCCGAAACCGTGAAATCCTGCTTGATGAACGGCAGAGCCCCGGAAATCACGCCCTGGTCGAAACCGAAGAGCATGCCGAACAGCGCTGCCACAATGACGATGGCGATGAGCATGGGTTTTCCTCCGCTTGGACGGCCGCTGCCGCCTTCCCCTCTTATGACCCTTTTTATGAACCGCCGCTGAAAACCGCAAACGGCCTTATACCAAAAGTTGAAAGTCGAAACGGCACCCGTTGTCAAATCCTTTTGGACCTTAGCGTTTATATTAGCGGCGTTCCCGACTTCGCCGCCGAGCCCCTTGACCGACGCACGATCGCGCGGCATAGAGGACGCATCCGAGGGGTGTGTCCGTGACACTGAGATGGCCGATGGCCGAACCCTTGAACCTGATCCGGGTTATGCCGGCGTAGGAACGGAGTTTGGTCTTGAGCGACACGCCCAGAAAATCAGCCTCTATTGACGCCTCCGCTGCCCGGTTCTGCCGGGGAGAGCGGGATTGAAGCGCACCCTTTCGGCGACACTCACCTTTTGCGCGATCGTGTCCGGGCTTCTTGTGCTCTGGCAGGCGATCATCGTTTTCGGCGAGCTGCCGCGCTATATCCTGCCGCCGCCGCTTGCCGTGCTGGCGAAGTTCCAGACCGCCCACGCGATGCTGCTAGAAGAGGCGCTGGTGACGCTCAGGGAAATCCTGGCGGGTTTTGCCATGGGCGCGGTCTTCGGCGCGGCGGCGGCGATTTTCATTGCCGCCTTTCCCCGCATCGGCCGTTTCATCTGGCCCGTTCTGGTGGTGCTGCAATCCTTTCCGGTCTTCGTGATCGCGCCGATGCTGGTGCTCTGGTTTGGCTTCGGCATCGCCTCCAAGGTGGTGATGACGACCATCATCGTGTTCTTCCCCGTCGCCTCCAGTTTTGCCGACGGGCTGAGGCGCACCGACCCGGAGATCGTGGCCGCGGCCCTGCTCGATGGCGCGGGGCATTTCGAGATGTTGCGCCACATCCGCCTGCCCCTGGCAATGCCGCATCTGTTTTCCGGCCTCAGGATCGCGGCCCCGCTCGCGCCGCTCGGCGCGGTGGTGGGCGAATGGGTGGGGTCAGCCGGCGGGCTCGGCTTTCTCATGGTCCAGGCCAATGCCCGCATGCAGAGCGAGACCGTGTTCGCCGCCATGCTGATCCTCGCGCTCGAGGCCGTGCTTTTTCGAAAGGCGGTGGATCTCGCCGCCCCCTTCTTCACCCGCTGGTCGCATGAGGATTGAGCGACCGGCGCAACCGAACAGGAGAATGACATGCTGAAGAAACTCGCATTCGCCGCCGCTCTCGCCCTGGCTCCCGGGCTGGCGAGCGCCGCCGATAAGCTCGACGTGATCCTCGAATGGTATGTAAACCCCGACCACGCGCCGCTGGTGATCGCCGCCGAAAACGGCTATTTCGCCGATGAGGGGCTCGACGTGGAACTGGTGCCGCCATCCGACCCGTCGATGGTGCCGCGCATGGTGGCGACCGGCAAGGTTGATATCGGCATTCACTACCAGCCCAATCTCTATCTCGATCACGAGGCCGGCATTGATATCGTCCGCTTCGGCACACTGGTCTCGACGCCCCTCAACACGCTGACGGTGCTGAAAGACGGGCCGATCAAATCCGTCGCCGACCTGAAGGGCAAGAAGATCGGCTTCTCGGTGGCCGGTATCGAGGATGCGGTGGTGGCCACGATGCTTGAAAACGCCGGCCTCACCAAGGACGACATCACCCTGATCAATGTCAATTTCGCGCTCACGCAATCGCTGCTTTCGCAACAGGTCGACGCGACCATCGGCTCGTTCCGCAATATCGAGCTGCCGCAGATGCGGATCGCTGGCCACGAGGGCAAGGCCTTCTTCCCGGAAGAGCATGGCGTGCCGGTCTATGACGAGCTGATCTACGTGACCCGCAGCGACATGCTTGACGATGACCGGCTGCCACGCTTCCTCGATGCTGTGGAAAAGGCGACGGTCTTCATCGTCAACCATCCAGAGGCGGCATGGGAGAGCTTTGCCAAGGCCTATCCCGATCTCGACGACGAGCTGAACCGCCAGGCCTTCGCCGAATCGATCGTCCGCTTCGCCAAGCGTCCCGCCGCCTCCGATGCCGAGCGGTATGAACGTTTCGGCGCGTTCATGGCGGAAAACGGGCTGATCTCCGAAGCGCCGCCGGTCGATGCAATCTCCGTCTCGCTATCGCAGCAAAAATGAACCGGCCTTAAATCGCCACAAAAGCACATTATAAAGAAGTGAAAGAGGCGGCTTGCGGGCCGCCTCGCTGTTTCGGTCTTTTGTGACGACAATTGCGGCGATACCGCCATGCAAAGACCGATCTCTACCCCTTTTGCGACAGGAGATCGGATCATGAAACTTGCCGGCCTTGTGCTGGTGGTGGTCGGGCTTGCGGGCCTCACCATCCGCATCTTGCTCTATCAATATCCCGACGTCGCGGGCACGATCGAGGGCAGCCTTTTGAGCCCGCTTTCGCACCTGACGATCGCCGTCGGCGCGGGGCTGCTGGCGCTCCACCTCCTCTACCGGGTGCTGCGCCACGTCATGCATTTCTGAAGTCCGTTAAATCCGCTTGCCGGCACGCTCGTTCAGCGTGCTTTCCACAAAGGCCGCGACATCGCGGTCGGCGGGATAGAGTTCGAGATACCGCCGCCATACCTCGACCGCCGCCTCTTGCCGCCCGGTCCTGTCGAGGATCGTCGCCATCAGGCCGAGCGCTCCGAAATCGCGCGGCTCCAGCGACAGCGATGTGCGGATATCGTCCATGGCGCGTTCGAGATCGCCATGGGTGTAATGAAGCACCGCGCGCTTGCGGTAGGGGGCTGCCTCGTCCGGCCTCAGCGCAATCGCCTCCGACAGGAAATCGAGCGCCGCTGCGCTGCGGCCATTGTTTTCCGAATCATCCGACCATTCGATCAGCAGGGAAACCGTGGGGCTTGGCGAGCGGTCGAGATATTCGTCGATCTGGCGGGCAAGGTCGGCCGCCCGTCCGGCATCGCTTGTGCGTTTCAGCCGGTCGTAAAGCCTGTCAAGCGGGTCGGACTCGACAAGCGCATCCGGCATCGCGGAAACCTGTTCGTCCGCGGCGTTGCCTTGGGCAAGCGCCGGCAGCGGGCCGGTGGCCAGAGCGGCGAGTATCAGAATGGCGGACATAGAAAAGCGCATGACGGGAATGGTACCCCGTCATGGCGAAAATTCAAACAGATAATGCGCTGATTTTCTCAGCCCTGACGGGCCTTGAAGCGCGGATTCTGCTTGTTGATGATGTATACCCGGCCCTTGCGGCGCACCAGACGGTTTTCCCGGTGACGGGACTTGAGCGCCTTGAGCGAATTCTTGATCTTCATGTTTTCGATCCGCTGTTTGTGCCGCTCTCGACTGATCAGTAAAGGCGGTCAGTATTGATATTCAAAGGCGCGCCTTGAAAAAGCGCGCCCGACAGTGGCCGCTACCTAGCGAATGATCGCCGCCAAGTCAACCGTCACGACGCTTTTCCAGAACGGTGACATGGCCCATTTTCCGCCCTGCCCGGGTTTCGGCCTTGCCATAGAGATGCACGAGCGCGCCTTCGGTCGTCATCCACTGCGGAATCCGCTCCATATCGTCGCCGACGATGTTGTGCATAACGCAATCGCTGTGGCGGACGGGGTCGATCAGCGGCAGGCCGCAAACGGCCCGGATATGCTGCTCGAACTGGGAGAGAACGCAGGCCGCCTCGGTCCAGTGGCCGGAATTGTGGACGCGCGGCGCGAATTCGTTGGCGATCAGCCTGCCGTCTCGGGCGACGAACAGTTCCAGCCCCAGCACGCCGACATAATCGAGCCCGATCAGAAGCCGCTCCGCTGCCGCGCGGGCAGCCGCGCCGGTCTGCGAAGACACATTGGCCGGGACGGTGGATGTCCGCAGAATGCCCTCGCGGTGCACATTTTCGGCCGGGTCGAAGCAAACGATCGTGCCGTCCATGCCGCGCGCCGCAATCACCGAGATCTCGCGGTCGAAATCGATCCACTCCTCGAAGATCGCGGGCGCGCCATCAAGCGCTGCAAAAGCGGCCTCCGGGTTATTGTCGCTGCCGTCAAACACCCACTGACCCTTGCCGTCATAGCCGAAGCGCCGGGTCTTCAACACGCCGCGTCCGCCAAATGTCTCGAGCGCCGCGGCAAGATCCTCGGCCGTATCGACCGCACGGAACCCGGCGGTGGCGATGTCGCTGTCGTTGAGGAAGGTCTTCTCGGTGAGGCGATCCTGCGAAACGGAAAGCGCGCGCGCCGGCGGGTAGACCGGCCGTTCGCCGGAGAGAATCGCCGCGCTTTTCTCCGGCACGTTTTCGAATTCATAGGTGATCACTTCACAGGCGCCGGCAAGTTCAAAAAGCGCCGCCTCGTCATCATAGGCCGCCACGATATGGCGGTTTGCGACCTGCGCGGCCGGGCAATCTTCCTGCGGTTCCAGAATAACGGTGCGGATCGAAAGCCGGGCGGCCGCCATGGCCAGCATACGGCCAAGCTGGCCGCCGCCGATGATACCGATGGTTTTCATGAAACTCATTCGTCCTTGTCGATGGGGTATTCGGCAACGCTTGCCGCCTGGCGCACGCGGTATTCATCCAGCCGGCCCGCAAGCTCGGGATCGGCAAGCGCCAGAACCGCTGCGGCCAGAAGCGCAGCATTGACCGCGCCGGCCTTGCCGATGGCGAGCGTTCCGACGGGTATGCCCGCCGGCATCTGCACGATCGACAACAGGCTGTCCTGGCCGGAGAGCGCGCGCGACTGAACAGGTACGCCGAAGACCGGCAGCGGCGTCAGCGCCGCCATCATGCCCGGCAGATGGGCCGCCCCGCCGGCGCCTGCGATGATGATTTGAAAACCCTCGGCGCGGGCGCTGCGGGCGAACTCATACATGCGGTCCGGCGTGCGGTGGGCGGAGACGATCCGCGCATCGTAATCGATGTCGAGAATATCGAGAATGTCGGCGGCGTTCTTCATCGTTTCCCAGTCGGACTGGGACCCCATGACGATGGCGACAGGCGGATTCTTGATCGGGCTCATCGGCATTCCATTGTTTCAACAAATTCGACGAATGTGGCACGCGCCGACCATGCGTCGTTTCGGGCGAAACACGCTCTAGCATCAATCGTTTTCGGTGAAAAGCAAGGCGCCGGGGAGATCACGCGTGCCAGGGGCAAAATGCCCTCACAAAATCACATTTCCGCCTTCGACAAACGTCTTCGATCATGGCATGCTGATATTGCACTTTGATGACGAGGCGCCGCATCCGGCGGCGCGAAACCAAAGGAAGGACGTGTGCAATGACAGTTCAGACGCATCTTGCCGCACTCGAGGAAAAACATTCCGAACTTGAGAGGAAGCTTCACGACATAATGGCTTCGCCGTCCAGCCACGACCAGGAAATCGCATCGATCAAACGCAGGAAACTTCACCTGAAAGACGAGATTGAACGCCTCCATCACTCCGCTACTTAAGACACCCCCCTGTCCTCAAACGCCCCGGCCCAAAACCGGGGCGTTTTTGTTTTGCGCAACGCGTTTCTGACCGATGGCTCGAAGCCCCCGCTATATTTAAACCCCGTCGTCCTTCTCCCGCTTCTTCATCACCCCGATCCTGAGCATCACCTCGCGCGGTATGTCGTAGGTCGATTTCAAATGGTGATCGGTGCGAAGTCCCAGATAATCGCGCTGGATGAACAGCGCGAAAGCGCGGTCGGCCGCCGCCTGCACCAGTTCGTCACGGTCCTGATTGGAGCCCGGCGTCTCGTCGTGGCGTCTGAGCGCTGCCAGCGCCTCCTCCAGCCGTCCGCCGATCCGCCCCAACGCCTGCGCCGTTTCCTGCATGATTTCGTATTGCAGGGCGTCCAGATCGGGATCGAGCGGCCTGCTGCTGGTGCCCGGCAATATCGGTTTCCTGGTGGCCATGATCTTTTCCTTGCGTCTTCCCCGAAGATCGGAAGATGAATGCACGAGGTCAAGGGTTTGAAACCAAAAGCGGGCCAACCGTAAATGTCCGGCAGACTTGTCATATGGCGTTATAAGACCTATATTTTGCCAAACTGCAATAACGGGATCAAACATGCCCCATCTGCAAGTAATCGAAAAAACCGCGCATCAGGCCGCCGCCCCCGAGATTACCGAGGCGGAGGGACAGGCGATGGCGCGGGCGACGGTCAATCTGTTTTCGCGCTGGCGGGTCAGCGACAGCCAGGCCTGCATCCTGCTGGGCGGGTTGTCGCCGCGCACCTGGGCGCGCTGGAAGGGCGGCGATATCGGGCGCATCCCCCGCGACCTCAAGGCCCGGCTTTCCAACCTGATGGGCATTCACAAGGCGCTCCGGATCATCTTCACGGACACGGACCGGGTCTATGGCTGGGTGCGGCGGGAAAACGCGGCTTTCGGCGGCGCATCGGCGCTTGACGTCATGCTTGGCGGCGAACTGACCGATATCATGCGGGTGCGGCGTTATCTCGACAGCATCCGGGGCGGCTGAGCTTGACCATGCCCGATATCGTGCGCGTGCGGTGGGCAAAGACCCACCGGATCATCCGTTCGCGTTTCCCGCCGATCGATCTGTTCGAGGATATCGCCGATCCGGCCGACTGGGACGCGATCCTGTCGGCCGAGGCCAAGACCAATCCGCGCGTCAGCCAGAGCGTCGGCATGCTCGATCTGGTGCCGCCCGAGCGCCGTGTTGCCGGAGAAGGCGCGTCATGGGCGATGGCGCCCTTCGTCCACACCTCGACGGACCGGCCGAGCCGGTTCAGTGACGGTTCGTTCGGCGTCTATTATGCCGGCGACCGGATCGAGGTCGCGCTGTTCGAGACCATACATCACCATGCCATATTCATGGCGGCCACGAACCAGACTCCCGGCTGGACTTCCGATTTTCGCGAACTCGTCGGCACGCTCGGCGCCGATCTCCACGATGTCAGCGACCGGACGCGTTTTGCCGAACTCTACGATCCCGACGACTATCGCAGGCCGCAGGCGCTGGGCGCGGAACTCCACGCGGAAAATGCGAACGGCATACTCTATCGCAGCGTCAGATATCCGGATGGCGCGGCGGTCGCCCTGTTCTGGCCGGATGTCGCCGGAATACCGGTGCAGGGGCAGCATTTTTCCTATTACTGGGACGGTGCAAACGTTGCCACGGTCAAGAACCTCGGCACCGGCGAGCTATTCGCCGTGGTCGATTAGAGCGCGTCCAGGAAAAGTGGATACCGGTTCTCCGTCCGGACGCACGTGAAAACAAACAGATAGAGCATTTCCGGTGATCCGGTTTTCAACGGAAATGCTCTGGCTCCGCTGGCGCCTTTCCGAAGGCATTGATTTCCGTCCAGATCAGGTCCTGCACCGCCGTGTGGCCGCCTGCCAGGCGCACCGCCGCCACCGTCAGCAGCGTGTGAGGCAGCACGTCTCGGAGGTCGAAGAGCAGGCCGGCGCGGATCGCGTCCCTGGCAATGCTTTCCGGCACCCAGGCGACGCCGACGCCGCTGATCGCGAATTGCAGGGCGGCCAGCGTCAGCGCGGTCTCGACCTTGCGGCGGACGAACTCGCCGCTCGGGACCTGCGGCATCACCTCCTCGTTGAAAATCCGGCCGAGAAAGGCGTCGCTCGGATAGGCGATCACCGGCAGTTCGCCGCGCGCATAACTGTCGTTCAGCACGCCGAGACCATGGGTGGCGAACACCGGGATAAAGGCTTCCGTGCCGAGATTGACCCGTTCGAGATAGTCCTCGGTCTCCGCCGCTGCCTCGGCCACCGACTGGTAGTTCAGCAGAAGATCGGCCTGCTTGGTCATCAGCAGCGCCAGACACTCGTCGCGATTGGCCGAGCGCAGGCGCACGCTGACGTCGATCGTGTTCGAGAACGCCTCGATGATGCCCGGGGCTCGCGACGTGGTGATCGCGTGCTGGCTCGCAATCACGATGCGGTTGTTGGCCTCGCGCCCCTGCCGACGCAGTTCGTAAAGCAGGTCCTTCATCTCGGAGACCAGCCGCTTGATCTCCTCCTGCTGGGCGGAGATCGACGGCTTGAGGCCGACGGGCTTGCGGTCCCGATCGAACAATTCGGCGCCGACATAATCCTCGATCGCGCGGATACGGCGCGAGAAGGCCGGCTGAGTGACGTTGCGCCGCGCGGCGGCCGCATTGAACGATCCGGTCTCCACCACCGCCAGGATATCCTCGAGCCATTCAAGCCGCATGAAAGCCTCCTAATATGCACACCTTGCATTTTATCGCGCGAAAACGGCATTTGATCAACGAAAGGAAATGCGCAAGATTTGAAATCACGCAATTTGATCAAGGTTGGTTTCCATGCATCTCGCCCGTTTTCCCCGCGTTCATCTGGCCCACCTGCCAACGCCTCTGGAGCGGCTCGACCGCCTGACGGCGGAACTCGGCGGCCCCGAAATCTGGATCAAGCGCGACGATTGCACCGGGCTTTCGACCGGCGGCAACAAGACCCGCAAGCTGGAATTCCTGATGGCCGAAGCCCAGGCGATGAAAGCCGACGTGGTGATGACCCAGGGCGCAACGCAGTCCAACCATGCCCGCCAGACGGCCGCCGCCGCCGCCAAGCTCGGCATGGCCTGCCATGTCCTGCTTGAGGACCGCACCGGCTCCAACGACCCGAACTACAATGAAAACGGCAACGTCTTCCTCGACTACCTCCACGGCGCCACCGCCGAAAAGCGCCCCGGCGGGCTGGACATGAATGCCGAGATGGAAGCTGTCGCCGACGAGATCCGCAAGACCGGCAAGACGGTCTACACCATCCCCGGCGGCGGCTCGAATGCGACCGGCGCGCTCGGCTATGCCAATTGCGCGCTGGAACTGGTCTATCAGGCCAATGAGCGCGATCTCGCGATCGATCATCTGGTGCACGCCACCGGCAGCGCCGGCACCCAGGCGGGCCTGATCGTCGGCCTCAAGGCAACCAACGCGCAAATCCCGCTCTTGGGCATCGGCGTGCGCGCGCCGAAGCCGAAACAGGAGGAAAACGTCTACAAGCTTGCCCTTGCGACCGCCGAAAAGCTCGGCTGCCCGGGCGTCGTCGCCCGCGAGGATGTGGTCGCCAATACCGATTATGTCGGCGAGGGCTACGGCATCCCCGCCCCCTCCACGATCGAGGCGATCGAGATGTTCGCCCAGGTCGAAGGCATCCTTCTGGACCCGGTCTATTCGGGCAAGGGCGCTGCCGGCCTGATCGACCTGATCCGCAAGGGCATGTTCAAGAAAGGTGAAAAGATCGTTTTTCTCCATACCGGCGGTTCGGCAGGATTGTTTGGCTATACAAGCGCTTTCGCCTTCGATCATACTACCCCCGTCGCCGCCGAATAGAAGGTCATTTCCTTTATGGCACCGAAACCGTTTGCGGGCACGTTTACCCAGCAGGAACCGCTTGGCGAGGCGGCGATTGCCGCTGCTATCCGCGTGCTCGAAAGCGGCAGGCTGCATCGCTACAACACGGTTGCCGGCGAGACCGCGGAGGCGGCGCTGCTCGAGGCGGAATTCGCCGCCTTTCAGGGCGTGGATTACTGCCTCGCCTGCGCCTCCGGCGGCTATGCCATGCATATCGCGCTGATGGCGGCCGGCCTGAAGCACGGCGAGCCGGTGCTGACCAACGGCTTCACGCTGTCGCCGGTGCCCGGCGCGATCGTCAACGCCGGCGGAAAGCCGGTGCTCGTCGAATGCACGCGCAATCTGGTGATCGACCTTGACGATCTGGAGCAAAAGGCCGCCGGCGCGCGGTTTCTACTGCTCTCCCACATGCGCGGCCATATCGCCGACATGGACCGGCTGATGGCGATCGCGGACCGTCACGGCCTGACGGTGATCGAGGATTGCGCCCACACGATGGGGGCAGACTGGAACGGCACGAAAAGCGGCAATTTCGGCCTTGCCGCCTGTTTCAGCACCCAGACCTACAAGCACATGAATTCCGGCGAGGGCGGGTTACTCACTTCCAACGATCCGGATTTCATGGCCCGCGCCATCATCCTCTCCGGCTCCTACATGCTTTACGAGCGCCATGGCGCGGCGCCCGCCAGGAGCCATTTCGAAAAGGCGCGGCTCGAAACGCCCAATTGCTCGGGCCGGATGGACAATCTGCGCGCCGCGATCCTGCGCCCGCAACTCGCCGGACTTGAAAAGAATATCGAGCGCTGGAACGACCGCTATAGCACCATCGAGACAGCGCTGAAGTCCTCCGGCCTGTTCCATCTGCCCGAGCGCCCGGCGGCGGAGCATCCCGTCGGCAGTTCCATCCAGTTTCTGGCGGAAGACATCGCGCCTGACGCGGCCCGCGCCTTCGTGGCCAATGCGAAGGCGCTCGGCGTCGAGCTCAAATGGTTCGGCGATGCCGATCCCGTCGCCTTTACCAGCAATCATCATAGCTGGCGCTTCATCGCCGATCAGGCGCTGCCCAAGACCGATCGGGTGCTTTCCGGCCTGTTCGACATGCGCATCCCGCTGACCTTCAGCATCGATGACTGCGCCCATATCGCCGCGATCATCATCCATTGCGGCGAACAGATGCGCCTCAAGGGGGCTGCGTAACATGCGGCGGATCGGGATTATCGGCGGCATGGGGCCGGAGGCGACGGTGCTTCTGATGAGCCGCATTATTGCCGCCACGCCGGCCAGGGACGATGCCGACCATGTGCCGATGATCGTCGACAACAACCCGCAGGTTCCCTCGCGCATCAAGGCGCTGATCGAGGGCGGCGGCGAGGACCCCGGCCCGGTGATTGCCGGCATGGCGCAAAAGATCGAGGCATTCGGGGCGGAAGCGCTCGCCATGCCCTGCAACACCGCCCATCATTATGCCGAAGAAATCCGCAATGCGGTCGCCATTCCCTTCATCGACATGGTGAGGCTGACGGTCGACGCGATCAGCTCCGAAACCCGGCCCGGCGCGAAGATCGGCATGCTGGCGTCGCCCGCCCTGCGCATCACCGGGGTTTTCGACAAGGCCTTTACCGGCACCGGTCGCATTCCGCTCTATCTTGCCGACGACGGCCCTCTTCTGGAACTGATCCGCCACATCAAGATCCACGGCGCGGATGACAATGCCCGCGCGCAGATGACGGTGGCTTCCCGCGCGCTGATCTGCGAAGGCGCGGACATGCTGCTGATTGCTTGTTCGGAATTGTCGCTGGTCTCAGGCGCCGTCGATCCGGCGGCCCATTCCATTGACACGATCGATCTTCTGGCCGGCGCATGCATCGCCTTTTCAAGCGGGCAGGAGACGTGACAGAATAACGGCTGAACCTGCAATGCGGGAAGCGGTCTCAGCCTCAACAACAATAACAATGCCCGCGCCAAACCAAATCTGGAGAGTGGAATGTTGAAAACTTTGATGACTGGCGTGATCGCAGGCTCGGTCACCGTGCTGATGTCAGGCGCCGCCTTTGCAGAAACAGTGATTATCGGCCATTTCGGCAACCCGACGCCGATGCAGCTCCTGGCCTCGTCCGACGCCGTTGAACAGGCGACCGGCTGGGATGTCGAGTGGCGCAAATTTGCCGCCGGCACGGATGTGATCGCTGCCATGGCATCCGGCGACGTGGTTCTGTCCGAGCTTGGCTCCTCGCCGCTCGCCATTGCCGCCAGCCAGGGCGTGGACCTGCAGATGATCGCGTTTTCGGATGTGATCGGCAAGGCGGAATCCCTGATCGTGGCCAAGGATTCCGGCATCGAGACGCTGGCCGACCTCAAGGGCAAGCGGATTGCCGTGCCGGTCGGCTCGACCGCGCATTTCTCGCTGATGGGCGCGCTGAAGCATGAGGGCATCGCCGAGGGCGACGTCACCATCATGAACATGCCGCCGGATCAGATCGCCGCCGCCTGGGAACAGAACGCCATCGACGCCGCCTGGATCTGGCAGCCCGTCCAGGCGCAGATTTCCGAAACCGGCACGCTTCTGCTCGGCGCGGACGAAACTGCCGCCTGGGGCTACCCGACCTTCGACGCCTGGGTGGTCAACACCGAATTCGGCGAAGAGAACAAGGACCAGATCGTCGCCTTTCTGAAGGAGGTCGACCGGGTCAACAAGGAGTATCTCGCCGATCCCTCGAAATGGACCGCCGACAGCGAGCCGGTGAAGACGCTCGCCGAGGCGACCGGCGCCGATCCGTCACAGGTTCCGGGCATTCTCGAAGGCTTCGCCTTCCTGCCGCTGTCGGAACAGGTTTCCGATACCTGGCTCGGCGGCGCTGCCGAGACCATCAAGGGTACGGCCGAATTCCTGAAGTCCGCGGGCCGCATCGATAACGTCGCCGAAGACTACGCGCCCTTCGTCAACGTCGACTACGCCGAAGCCGCGAAATAGGCCCGGCAATCTCCACGCAACGCCCCCGGCCCGCAAGGTCCGGGGGCAGATGGGACCACGATCATGGTGTTGGAAATCAACAGGGCCTCCGTCGTCTATCCCTCCGCCAGCGGAAACGCGCCGGTGGAGGCGCTCCGGGAGATCGACCTTTCGCTTGGCGAAGGCGATTTCGTCGTGGCGCTCGGCGCTTCGGGTTGCGGAAAATCGACGCTTCTCAATCTCATCGCGGGTTTCCTGTCGCCGACCAGCGGCGAGATCCTGCTGGACGGCCACAAGGTCGAGGGCCCCGGCGCCGACCGCTCGGTGGTGTTCCAGAAGCACGCGCTGATGCCGTGGCTGACGGTGCGCGAAAACGTCGCCTTCGGGCTGAAGCTGCAGGGCCGCCCCAAGGCCGAGCGCGACCAGATCGCCGAAAAATTCATCGCGCTGCTCGGCCTTACGGGCTTCGAGGATTCCCCGATCTATGCGCTTTCGGGCGGCATGCAGCAGCGCATCGGCATTGCCCGGGCGCTGACCTGCGACCCGCGCGTGCTGCTGATGGACGAGCCGCTGGGCGCGCTCGACGCGCTGACGCGCGAAAAGGCCCAGGAACTCATTCTGAAAATCTGGGACAACACCAGAAAGACTGTGTTCTTCATTACCCACAGCGTCGAGGAAGCGCTCTTCATGGGCACGAAGCTGATCGTGATGTCGCCGCGCCCCGGCCGCATCACCCACCGCTTCGACCTGCCATTTTCACGCCAGTTCATCGAGGGTGCCAAAGCGCGCGAGGTCAAGGCCTCGCCCGAATTCATCAAACTGCGCGAGGAGGTGCTCTCCATCATCTTCGCCGACGAGGAAGATGCGGCATGAGCGATATCACCAAGACCAAGCCGGCGGAGACAGAAGGTCCCGCGCCGCGCAGGAAAAGCGGCGGCCTCATCGCGCGCCTTGCCAAGGGGCGGGCGACGCGGCCGGGCGAGACCTACGGCGTGCCGGGCTATGGCGACACGGTGATCCTCAGCTTCGTCACCATCCTCGTCCTGATCGGGATCTGGTGGGCTGTCACCGCGCTCGGGCTGGTAAAGCCGCTATTCGTACCGTCGCCGGTGGCGATCGTGGCGAAGTTCTTCGACACGATGCAGAACGGTTTCACCGGCACGCCGCTCTACGTCCATATCCTGATTTCCGCCGCCCGCGTGTTCAGCGCTTTTCTTCTGGCCTGCGTGATTGGCATACCGCTGGGGCTTGCCATGGGCATGAGCCCGCTGGTGCGTGGCATTTTCGATCCGCCGATCGAATTCTACCGCCCGATCCCGCCGCTTGCCTATCTGCCGCTGATGATCATCTGGTTCGGCATTGGCGAGACCTCCAAGGTGCTGCTGATCTTCCTGTCGGTGTTCGCGCCGGTGGCGCTCGGCGCCCGTTCCGGGGTCAAATCGGCGGCGATCGAGCAGATCCATGCCGCCTATTCCTTCGGCGCCAGCCGCTGGAAGGTGATGCGCTACGTGATCCTGCCGTCCGCCCTGCCGGAAATCCTGACCGCCATGCGCATCGGCATCGGCTTCGGCTGGACCACGCTGGTGGCCGCCGAAATGGTCGCCGCCACCAAGGGCATCGGCTACATGGTGCTGTCGGCCTCGCAATTCCTGCAGACCCCGACGGTGATCATGGGCATCATCGTGATCGCGGCCATTGCCTATGCCTTCGACATGCTGATGCGCTTTCTCGAGCGCAGGCTGGTGCCATGGAAGGGCAAGGCTTAAAGCCCCCTGCCCTGTTTCCGTTTCCTGCAATATCCCGATGTGAAGGGGGTGTTTCGTGCCGCGTACATATCTGAAGAAGGCGCTCAAGACCGCTGAAAGCGATGCCGCCGCCGTGACCGGGATCGTCCAGACCATCCTCGACGAGATCGAGGCGGGCGGCGAGGAAGCGGCAAAAGCCTATGCCGAGAAGTTTGACCGCTATGACGGCAATATCGTCGTCACCCGCGCGGAGATCGAGGCTGCGGCCGCCAGCCTGCCGCAGAAGCTTAAGGACGATATCCGCTTTGCCCACGACAATATCCGCCGGTTCGCGGAGGCCCAGAAGGCGACGTTGAGCGAGACCGAAATCGAGATCGCGCCCGGCTTCTTCGCCGGCCAGAAGATCATCCCATGCCAGGCCGCCGGCTGCTATGTGCCGGGCGGGCGCTACAGCCATGTCGCCTCGGCGATCATGACGGTGACGACGGCCAGGGTCGCAGGCTGCCAGCATATCGCGGTCGCCTCGCCGCCCCGGCCGGAAACCGGCGTCCATCCCGCCATTCTCTACACCGCCGATCTTTGCGGCGCAGACAGCATCCTCGCCATGGGCGGCGTGCAGGGCGTAGCGTCGATGGCCTTCGGCCTGTTCGGCCAGCCGAAGGCCGATATTCTGGTCGGCCCCGGAAACCAGTTCGTGGCGGAAGCCAAGCGCATCCTGTTCGGCCGCGTCGGCATCGACATGTTCGCCGGTCCGACCGACAGTCTGGTGATTGCCGACGCCAGCGCCGATCCCGAAATCGTCGCCGCCGATCTCGTCGGCCAGGCCGAGCACGGCTATAATTCCCCTGTCTGGCTGGTGACCGACAGCGGCGCGCTTGCCGAGAAGGTGATGGCGCTCGCGCCCGGCCTCATCGACAGCCTGCCCGAGCCGAACCGGGCAAGCGCGGAAGCGGCCTGGCGCGACTATGCCGAGGTGATTGTCTGCGACACAATCGAGGAGGTTGCCGCGACCGCCGATGACTACGCGCCGGAACATCTGAGCGTGCAGGCCGAGAACCTCGACTGGTGGCTTGCCCGGCTGAAATGCTACGGCTCGCTGTTCCTCGGCGAGGAGACCACCGTGGCCTATGGCGACAAGGCCGCCGGCACCAATCATGTGCTGCCCACCTCCGGCGCCGCGCGCTATACCGGCGGGCTTTCGGTGCACAAGTTCCTGAAGGTGGTGACCTGGCAGCGTTCAAGCCGGGACGCCTCGAAGCCGGTGGCGCTCGCCACCGCGCGGATTTCGCGGCTTGAGGGCATGGAAGGCCACGCCCGCACCGCCGACATCCGACTGGCGAAATATTTCCCCGGCGAGAATTTCGACCTCGCGGCGGTCGAGTGAAGGTGGCGGGGCCGCTCATCTGCCGGGACGAGGGCGAAGGCCCGGAGCTGGTGCTGGTCCATGGCTATCTTGGCGGCGCGGGCATGTGGGACGGCCAGTTCGCGGCCTTTGCCGGACGCTTCCGCTGCATCGCGCCAAACCTTGCCGGCTTCGGCGCGAGCAGCCATCTCGAAGCGCCCGAAAGCATCGATGGCCACGCCCGGCTGGTGTTCGAGACGCTGGATGCTCTCGGCGTCGAACGCTTCCGCCTGCTTGGCCATTCCATGGGCGGCATGGTGGTCCAGCAGATGGCGGCGATGGCGCCGGAGCGGATCGAAAAGCTCGTTCTCTATGGCACGGGACCGGTGGGCGTTCTGCCGAACCGCTTCGAGACGATCGAAACCTCCCGCCGGCGCATACGATCCGACGGCCTCGAAGCGACCGCCGCCCGCATCGCCGCGACATGGTTCATGAAGGGCGCCGACGCGGAAGGTTATGCAATCTGCGTCGCCGAAGGGGCGCGCGCCAGCCTTCAGGCGGCACTCGCCAGCCTCACCGCCTGGGAGCATTGGGACGGCACCGCGGCGCTTCCACATTTCCCGATGCCGACGCTCGTCGTCTGGGGCGATGGCGACCGCTCCTATGGCTGGAGCCAGCCGGAGACGCTCTGGAAAAACATCCCCGGCTGCCGCCTCGCCGTCGTGCCCGGCGCGGCGCATAACGTGCACATGGAGAAGCCGGAGATTTTCAATATGATCGTTGCGGATTTTCTGTCCGACGACAGTTGCCCGGCATGGACGCCTGGCCCTTTTCGCTAACCCGCCTCGGGAAAAAGTGTCTTACTTCCGATCGCATTTGTTACCGGAAGCGGCTGGGGTTGCGAGGGTTCTTCCGCTTTTTCCGACGGAGCCGCCTCCTCCTCACCGACATCGACGCCGAAACTGTCGATGGGATAGCCGTACAGCGTCACATTGGAGAGGCCGAGAGCGGAGCGGAGCGTGCCGCCGGTGAGATGGCATTGCAACAGCGCGATGTCGAGGTCGCGCTCGCTGTCGCTGCGCTCGATCAGGGCGTTGTAGTAATCCTCCTCCGCATCCAGCAGGTCATTGAGGTTGCGGGTGCCGAGATCGAAATACTGGCTGCGATAAAGCGCCCGGGTCTGATCGAGCAATTTCGTCTGGGTGTTCGCGGATGCAATCAACTGACGGGCGTTGGTCATGGCGGTTCCGGCGTCAAGCGCATCGAGCGAGGCGGTCTGGCGCACCTTGTCGAGGCGCGCCTTCGCGGCGGCAAGAGCGTCCTCGGCCGCCCTTCTCGCCGCTTCGATCGCGCCCCCCTGCCACAGCGTCGGCAGCACGTTGAAATTGATGCCCACCCTGAACCCCTCGTCATAAAGCGGCTGGCGGCCATAGGCCTCGGCCGAGACGCCGGGCAGGCGCGCCTTTTGGGCGTCTTCATATTCAAGCTGGGCCTGGGCGATTTCCAGATGCGCCAGCGCCACGTCCGGAAGCGTATCGGGCACCGTCGGCGCCGGCGTGCAGGCTCCTGGGACCTTCTCCAAGTCCACATTGAGATCGATGGCGAAGGGCCCCGAATATTCACGAAGCTGATTGGCGGCCCGGTCGCGCTCGGATTGCATTTCGAGCAGATCGTGACGCGCTTTCTCGAGGCTGTTTTGCGCCGCCAGCACATCCGGCTGGGTGGTAGCGCCCGCCGATGCGCGCTGGCCGATCAGATTGCTCAACTCGCCGAGCCGCTTGACCCGTTCCTGGTCTATTTTGACATTGTTGCGGTAGCGGCTGAATTCGGCGTAGGCGGTCAGCACGTCCATCAGCACCTGATCGGCATTGGCCTGAAACTCCAGCACGGCTTCCTGTGCGGAAAGGTCGGCGCGCGCCACCTCGCGGTCTGTTCTGCCGAAATCGAACAGCAACTGGTTGGCTGAAAGCACGAAGGACGGATCGTCGGCATCGCCGACGCCACCGGTCACGCCGCCGCTGACCGTCGGCAGGTAGCCACCCTTGGCGACATCGATATTGCCGGTTGCCTCGCGAATCGTAGCGGCGCTCTCGATCATCGCCGGGCTCTGGTAAAGCGCCACCTGCACCAGACCGTCAATGCTCTGGCCGGCCGCCGTCAGGTCCGCAGGCTTGTCGATTTCCGGCCGATCCTGCTGGATCGATCCGGTCCTGTCTTCGAATGATACGGAGGGTCGTCCAGCTCCACTTGTCGAGCAACCGGCAACGCCACCGGCCACGCCGACGCAAAGTGCGAGCAACAGACGCCGTGCGGCAGGAGCCGCACAGTGCATAATATATTGTGTCACCGCGTTTCCATGCTATGCGGTCTTGAGAAAGCGCCCAAAACCGGCCTCCCAGGACTGCTTTGTTCCCGAGCGGACAACGCACGCACAGATTGCTGCGGGAGAAGAACGAATCAGTTATGAATCAACATAACCGATTGATTCGTTATCCACAACTTAGTTGCGACCGATCACGAGGTCTCGGCATTGCGGGCGACGCCATACGGTTTCTTCAACCGCGTTGCCATTGCCGAACAGGACCTTGTACTGGCAGACGATCTCGCCGTCCTCCGCCGTGACGAATTTGAGATTGTAATCCCACGCCTTGCCATTCTTGGCCATGCTTACGGGCTGGCCGAGCAGAGAGGCAACGTCGTTCCGCGAAGCGCCGAGCTGGATCTCGCGGACACGATCGACGGTGACGGGCTTGCCGGGGCGGACAAAATAGGCGTCGAGTTCGGTCAGCGCCGGCGACACGCTGTCAAACCGCATGTTCGGGTTATGGACATTCAGCATGCCCGCGCTGGCGGCACCGGCGGACAGAACGCCCGTGAGGACGGCGATGGATATGGTCTTCAGCATTTCTCTCTCCTTCAGTTTCATTGACATCATTTCGCCCTGTCGGGCCTTTCATGCGATCAGCGCTCCCTGAGAGCCTCCCGGCCCCGATTGAGCGGCTTGATGAGATAGTCCCAGACGGTCTTTTCGCCCGTCTTGATATCGACGGTCGCGATCATGCCGGGGGAAATGGGAAACCGCTTGCCGGCCGCATTCACCAGCGCATCGGAGGCGGTGCGGATATAGACCCGGTAATAGAGGTTTTCCGGATTGATCTCGTCGCGGATCGTGTCCGGCGAGATGTTCTCGACCGTGCCGTCAAGTCCGCCGTAGACCGAGTAATCATAGGCGGTGATTTTCACCAGCGCGTCCTGGCCGGGGTGAATGAAGGCGATATCGCGCGGGGAAACCCGGGCCTCGATCAGGAGCTGATCGTTGAGCGGCACGATCGTCATGACCGCGCCGTTCGGCGAAATCACGCCGCCGATCGTCGTCACCGCCACGTCCTTGATCACGCCATGGACCGGGGAGCGGATCGTGGTGTGGGAAATCGTGTCCTCCAGCCCGTTGAGCGTGGACAGCAACGACTGCACCTCGGCCTGCGCCTCGGCCAGCTTCTCGCCGGTCTCGATGACGTATTTGGAGCGCATGTCGTCCATTCTGAGCTTGATGTCGCCCCGGTCGCGCTTGAGCTTGATCAGTTCGACCTTGCTCGCCGCCCCGGTCGCGAGCAGCGGCGTTGTCAGGCGAAGCTGCTCCTCGAGCAGCGCCATGTCGGCTTCCATATCGGCGATGGATTCATGGTAGCTTTCCGTCCGGGCCGTAAACAGCGCCTGCTCCGAGGCTCTGAGCTCGGGATAGTCGTCGAGCGCCGCCGGAAAGGTCACGGCCTCCGCGCCCGTGACTTCCGCCTGCAGCCGGGCCGCCTGGGCCAGCGAAGCGCGGTAGCGCGCCGCCGTCTCGTCATATTCGGACTTGGCGCGGGTCGGATCGAGCCGCGCCAGCACCTGACCCTTGTCGACGATCTCGCCGGCGCTGACATCGAGTTCGGCCAGAATGCCGCCGTCGAAGGACTGGATCACCTGTTCATGCGAGAGCGGCACCACCGTACCGGGTCCCGACGACACCTCCTCCACGGAGAAGAAGTATGCCCAGACGAAGAAGGCGGCGAGGATCAGGAATAGCACCAGCACGACCCTGTTCGCGCCGCTGGCGGAAATATCGTCGCCCTCGATAAGGCTGTCATAGGAAGCGGCGCTCATTGGACCTTTACCTCGCGCTTCCCGGCGGCCAGAGCCTCGCCCTTGCGCAGGCGCGTCAGAATCGTGTCGCGCGGTCCGTCCATGATGATCTTGCCGTTGGACACGACCAGCAGCCGGTCCACCAGCGCCAGGATCGACGGCTTGTGGGTGGCGACCACCAGCGTGGTTTCCCCTGCCAGTTCCGAAAGCGCGGAAAGCACTTTCTGCTCCGCGGTCTCATCAAGCGCGGCCGTCGGCTCGTCGAGCAGGATCACGGAGGGTTCGCGCAACAGCAGGCGCGACAGGATGATGGCCTGGCGCTGGCCGCCGGAAAGGCCGATACCGCCTTCCTGGATCTGCCGGTCGAGCCCCTCGGGCATGGCGCGGATGAATTCCCACGCGCCGGTGCGCTCAAGGGCGGCAATCAGTTCCTCGTCGCGGGCATTGGGCGCGCCGAGGCAGAGATTTTCCCGGATCGTGCCGTAGAACAGCCGGGCATTCTGGCCGGCAAGGCCGATATGACGGCGCAGATCGGCCGGATCGACATGGGTAATGTTGACGCCATCGACCAGAACCGTGCCCGAGCGCGCTTCCATCAGCCCCGAAAGCCCCTGCAGCAGGGTCGACTTGCCGGCGCCGTTGCGGCCGATAATGCCGACCTTGGAGCCCGCCGCGATCTTCAGACGCTCGACGGTGAGCACCGGCTCCTTTTCATAGGCAAAGACCGCATTCGCGAACTGAAATTCGCCCTTGATCACCGGCTTGTGGATGCGCTTGGCGTTTTCGGGATGATCGACCGGCAGCGTCATGATCTTGTCGAGGCTTTCGCCGGCGATCTTGGCCTGCTGCCAACGGTTGAGGATCTGCGCCACGCCGGCGAGCGGCGCCAGCATGCGGGTCGACAGCATGGCGGCGGCAACCAGCGCGCCGGTCGTCATGTCGCCGAACATCACCGCCGGCGCGCCGGCCGCGACCACGGCGATATAGACCATGCCCTGCACGGTCTGCGTCCAGTTGCCGAGCGTGCCGACGAGATCGCGCAGCTTC
This sequence comes from Martelella mediterranea DSM 17316, assembly GCF_002043005.1. Classification (NCBI taxonomy): domain Bacteria; kingdom Pseudomonadati; phylum Pseudomonadota; class Alphaproteobacteria; order Hyphomicrobiales; family Aurantimonadaceae; genus Martelella; species Martelella mediterranea. The sequence goes on from NZ_CP020330.1 coordinate 4,632,683, forward strand.
ATGCCGCTGTCGGCGTTGACGGCGTTGTAATGGTTCCAGTGGTTCTGGAACCGATCCTCGGCCTGCAGCAGCTTGATGTCGTCGAGCCCCTGAACGGCCTCGACAAGCATGGCGTTGCGCAGCGCGGATTCGCGCATATTGGCCTTGGCCAGCGCCCTGAGCCGGCCCTGAGCCAGAACGCCAGGCAGGATTAGAAGCAGCACGGCCACCGCCGGAACCCAGACCAGGTTGCCCGCAACCCACCAGAAGATGAGGCAGAACAGCAGAAAGAACGGGATATCCGCGATCGCCGAGACGGCCGACGAGGTCATCATCTCGCGCACGTGTTCGAGTTCGCGAAGCTGCGCGATGAAGGTGCCGGTCGCCTGCGGGCGGGCGCTGTTCTTCACGCGCAGCGCATGACCGAAGACCTTGTCGGATATGCGCAGATCGGCCCGTTTGCCAATCACATCGGTGATCTTCATGCGCATCTGGCGCATGACAAAGGCGAATATCACCGCGATGAGCGCGCCGCCGCCGAGCACGAACAGCGTCGGATAGGATTGCGCCGGCACCACGCGGTCATAGACCTGCATGGAGAAGATGACGCTGGCGAGCGCGAGGATATTGGCCGCAAGCGAGGCCAGCATGATGAACACATAGGGCCTGAGATCGGCAAGGACGATCGATCTCATCCAGTGTTTGCGGAACGGCTCGATATAATTGTCGATCCGCCCATCCGGCATGCCGCCGGCCGGCCGGATCACCGCCACCAGTTCGACCCTGTCCCGGATCCCGGCAATCTTGATATCCGATGTCAGCCCGCCATCGCCGGAAAAGCCGAGCGTCAGCCGGTCGCCATTGCGCCGGGTGGCGACGGCAACCTCGCCATCCTTCAAAACCAGCACGACCGGCAGCCGCATATCGTTGATCTTGCGAAGATCGGTGCTGATGAAGCGGATCGCAAGCCCGGCCTGGCGGGCAAGCTTGCCGAAACTTCTCTTGCGGTCGCCGCTGTTATCCCAGGCATCGGCGAGCCGAAGCTGCTCGGGCGAGCAGTCGATCCGGTAATGGCCGGCAACCGTCAGCAGGGCCTCGATCCAGCGGGCCGAAACGGTACCGGTCGAAAGCTCGATCTCTTCGCCGCTCTCGCGATTTCTGTTGATGTGGATATTCATGGCTGCGCCAGACTTATTGCAAAAAGGGGTCCAGCAGCCGGGGCAGAGCCCCGGCTGTCAATCGTGCTTCATGGGCACAGATGGGGGGCTCAGCCCACCATCATGGCGTGATCTTCCAGCTCGTTGAGATCGATGTTGGGTGTGCCCGGATCGCTGAAGTCCTGCGGATCATTTGCCGCCGCGCTATCCGCGTGCTTTTCCTCGGGCAGATAGGCCTCGAGGCTTTCGACATTGTCCTCATAGACAAGGTCGGCCACGTTGATATCGTCATCGACGGCCGGATGATCGCCGCTGGCGTCATCGTCCTCGGCCGAGGCTTCGTCGATCGATGCAAGGCCCAGCGTTTCCGCGTGGAACGCGCCTTGACCCGCTGCCTCGCCGCTGTCTTCCGCACTGTCGGTCTCGATCGCCATGCGCGCGGCAGATGATGTGGCGCCGGCGTTCTCCTCATGCACGTCGATCTTCAGCGAGGCTTCGCTGGTGTCACCGCTGTCATCGGTGAGCACGTAGCGGAAGTTTTCCTCGCCCATGCCCGTGTCGGGCCCGGCCGTATAGGTCCAGTCGCCGGTTTCGAAGTCGAAGACGAGCCTGCCGCCCTGATCGGTTTCCACGTTGAGGATCGAGCCGTTGCCTACCGCATCGCCATGACTGTCGGAGATCCCGTTCAGATCATAGGTGTAGGTCTCGCCATCGACATCGATCGAGAGGATGCGGCCGCCATCGATGCCGAGAAGATCGTCATCCGCGGTACCGGCGATGCCATCGGCGCCGTTCAGCACATTGCCGGAGACATCCACTTCCTTGAGGACATCGAGCAATTCGTCCACGAGGTCGTCGAAGTTGCCCACCTGGACGACATGGTTGTCGCCATCGGCCTCATCGACATCCTGCAGCCGGGGCACCGTGACGCCCTGGCCGATGCCGACCGTCTGGACGTCGATTTGGTTGTTTGCAACGAAATCGTTCCATGCAGTCTGGGTAGCGCTCTGCAACGAATGCTCGATATTGCCGTTGCCGTCGGTTTCATACTGACGGGTCGGCTCGCCATCGCTCATGAAGTAGACGCGATTATTGTAACCGTCGATAGGCTGATAGGACTCCATCGTCTCGTTGACGGCCGCCGTGTAGTTGGTCTGGCCGCTATAGGGACGCTGTGAATCCCAGGCATCGACCTGCGCCGCGAATTCGGCATAGCTGCTGAAGGATACCGTCGAACTGGCGTCCGAAGAAAACGCCACGAGCTGGATCTGTACATCGCCCGTCGTGCCTTCGAAGAAGGCCTGACCGGCAGCTTTGACGGCCTCCAGCATTTGGTGGGCTTCGGTGTTGTCCACACTCCCGCTGAAATCGAGAACGAAGGCGATGTTGAAGTTCTCGTCGCTGATGAAGTCATCGCCGGCAAGCTGCAGGCTGATATCGTCCTCGTATGCGAGCGGAGCATTGCGCTCAAATGCCTGGGTATCCGTACCCTCAGAGCCGAGATTGCCGACCTTGTCGGTATAGCTCTCGTCGGCAACCGTGACGGTCAGGTCACCCCCGGCCTTTTCAGGCGTCACCCTAGCGGTCCAGGTATGACCGTCAACTTGCTGCAGGTTCGACAGCGTACCGTTGTTGACGCTGATGTCGGAGGCGTCGAAACCGTCGACGTCTTCGGAGAAAGTAAAGGTGACGTCACCGCCCAGACCGTTATCGTCGATATCGATATCGACCACGACGGAGGGGCCGTCGACGTCGAAGGTCTCGGTGTCGGCGCCTTCCGAGCCCTCATTACCGGCCGTGTCGGTGTAGGAACCGTCGGTGACGGTGGCCGTGACTTCGCCATTGCCGGTGGGCGTGATGGTTGCGGTCCAGACCTGGTTGCCGTCGCCATCGGTCGACCACGTGCCATCCGTGCCGAGATCGGCATTTTCCAGCTCAAGATCGGCTGCCGGATCGAAGCTGTCGCGATCGGTATCCGGCGAGAAGGTCAGCACCAGCGTGCCGTCCTGGCCGTTATCGGTGATCTCGACGCCGACCGTCGGCGCGGTGCGGTCGAAGGCTTCGCTGTCGGAGCCCTGCGTACCGGGGTTGCCGGCAAGGTCGGTATAGGAGCCGTTGCCGACGGCAACAGTGACATCGCCGGTGGCGGTCGGGGTGACCGTTGCCGTCCAGGTGGTGTCGTTGACCTTGGTGAGGTTGGAGAGCGTGCCGTTGCCAACGCTGACATCGCTGCCATCGAAGCCGGTGACCGCTTCCGAGAAGGTGAAGGTCACATTGCCGGTTTGGCCGTTGTTCTCGATATCGACCACGACGGACGGGCCGTCGACGTCGAAGGTCTCGGTGTCGGTGCCTTCCGAGCCAACATTACCAGCCGTGTCGGTGTAGGAACCGTCGGTGACGGTGGCCGTGACTTCGCCATTGCCGGTGGGCGTGATGGTCGCCGTCCAGACCTGGTTGCCGTCGGCATCGGTCGACCACGTGCCGTCCGTGCCGAGATCGGCATTTTCCAGCTCAAGATCGGCTGCCGGATCGAAGCTGTCGCGATCGGTATCCGGCGAGAAGGTCAGCACCAGCGTGCCGTCCTGGCCGTTATCGGTGATCTCGACGCCGACCGTCGGCGCGGTGCGGTCGAAGGCTTCGCTGTCGGAGCCCTGCGTACCGGGGTTGCCGGCAAGGTCGGTATAGGAGCCGTTGCCGACGGCAACAGTGACATCGCCGGTGGCGGTCGGGGTGACCGTTGCCGTCCAGGTGGTGTCGTTGACCTTGGTGAGGTTGGAGAGCGTGCCGTTGCCAACGCTGACATCGCTGCCATCGAAGCCGGTGACCGCTTCCGAGAAGGTGAAGGTCACATTGCCGGTTTGGCCGTTGTTCTCGATATCGACCACGACGGACGGGCCGTCGACGTCGAAGGTCTCGGTGTCGGTGCCTTCCGAGCCAACATTACCAGCCGTGTCGGTGTAGGAACCGTCGGTGACGGTGGCCGTGACTTCGCCATTGCCGGTGGGCGTGATGGTCGCCGTCCAGACCTGGTTGCCGTCGGCATCGGTCGACCACGTGCCGTCCGTGCCGAGATCGGCATTTTCCAGCTCAAGATCGGCTGCCGGATCGAAGCTGTCGCGATCGGTATCCGGCGAGAAGGTCAGCACCAGCGTGCCGTCCTGGCCGTTATCGGTGATCTCGACGCCGACCGTCGGCGCGGTGCGGTCGAAGGCTTCGCTGTCGGAGCCCTGCGTACCGGGGTTGCCGGCAAGGTCGGTATAGGAGCCGTTGCCGACGGCAACAGTGACATCGCCGGTGGCGGTCGGGGTGACCGTTGCCGTCCAGGTGGTGTCGTTGACCTTGGTGAGGTTGGAGAGCGTGCCGTTGCCAACGGTCACGTCGCTGCCATCGAAGCCGGTGACCGCTTCCGAGAAGGTGAAGGTCACATTGCCGGTTTGGCCGTTGTTCTCGATATCGACCACGACGGACGGGCCGTCGACGTCGAAGGTCTCGGTGTCGGTGCCTTCCGAGCCCTCATTACCGGCCGTGTCGGTGTAGGAACCGTCGGTGACGGTGGCCGTGACTTCGCCATTGCCGGTGGGCGTGATGGTTGCGGTCCAGACCTGGTTGCCGTCGCCATCGGTCGACCACGTGCCATCCGTGCCGAGATCGGCATTTTCCAGCTCAAGATCGGCTGCCGGATCGAAGCTGTCGCGATCGGTATCCGGCGAGAAGGTCAGCACCAGCGTGCCGTCCTGGCCGTTATCGGTGATCTCGACGCCGACCGTCGGCGCGGTGCGGTCGAAGGCTTCGGCGTCGGAGCCCTGCGTACCGGGGTTGCCGGCAAGGTCGGTATAGGAGCCGTCGCCGACGGCAACCGTGACATCGCCGGTGGCGGTCGGGGCGACCGTCGCTGTCCAGGTGGTGTCGTTGACCTTGGTGAGGTTCGAGAGCGTGCCATTGCCAACGCTGACATCGGACGCATCGAAACCGGTGACCGCTTCCGAGAAGGTGAAGGTCACATTGCCAGTCTGGCCGTTGTTTTCGATATCCACAACGACCGAGGGGTCTGTCAGGTCCAGATTTGTGGTGTCTGAATCGGAAATCGGGTTGCCGTTTTCGTCCTCGACCGGGTTGCCATTCTCGTCAGTAACAGTTCCAATCACCTCAACATCACCCTCGGCAATGTTGTCGCGCGGAATTTCATACGACCAGTTTCCGTTCTCATCGACCGGAATGGGCTCGGACGTGACAATGTTGCCGTTTTCGTCCGGGTAGGAAACGACAATGTAGTCGCCCGTGCTGCTACCGCTGACCGTCACGCGGTCGCCGGCCGGGTCGTCAGTGATATCCTGTACGTCGACCACCGGGAATACGGGCGCGGCATCGTCGTCGTCTCCGCCCCCGGCAAAGGCCAGGCCGCCGGCCCCGGCGGCGGCAAGTCCGCCCAGCGCCGCGAACGGGAATGGCGCCACACCATCAGCGCCGATCTCGGCGAAGGCGAAGTCGCTCCACGGACCGGAATACTGCCCCCACCATGCAATGCCGTCATCGTCGACAAGGATCAGTTCACTGCGCTCGTCATCGAAATCGATGAAGAAGTCGCCGATAACGATTGTCTCCCCGGCGGCCGTGACGATCAGGAGATCGTTGCCGTTCTGTTCGAACGAAACAACGCTTTCCGGCGCGATGGGAAGCTTGACTACAGACGCCTCGTCAAGCTGCAGACCGGTTACGGGCTGACGATGCTGGGAGCCGTCGCTCTTGTCGATAATGATTGCATCCATGGGAGTACTCCTCAAAAAACTCATTGAATGACAGCGCTACCACACTCTCACGGTGCAAAGACGCTTGCTCATCGGCGCACTGCTTCGCTATGTTGGGGACCCGTGTAGTGGATTGTTAACTACCACTTTAACGGAGGTCAGTAGCGCATACTTGCGTCGTCTGCAAGCCGTGTAAGTCATTTTTTCTGAACCGGAGATGAATTTTCGTATTTTTCATAAAGTAATGTTTTTACATATATAATCGCGCGATCTTGAGGTCACGGGATGTGAAATAGCTCGAAGCGCGGCCGATTCCCACTGTAAATCCAATCAGATGATTGAATCCAATATTACAGAAACATGACAATCAGGGCGAGCTTGAAACCAGCCAGGGCAAGCGCATTTTATGGTTGCATGCGATAGTTTTCCACAAGTTTTCTCTTTTTCTTATTCGTCCTTAGGTTGTGAATCATAAAACGGCCGGACGACAGCTATCGCTGCGCAAGCGGCGAGCGCTGCCGTGTCCATTCGGACGGCCGTCCTTCCTTCTAAAACTCAATGGAAACTTAGCGTTGACTTACGTCCTGGCCATCTTCGATAACGCCGGAACCCGTCATTTTGACTTTTCATTCCGCAACTTCGGGCTGATAGCTGGCCGTCAGCGCCTCGGCCCGCTCAATACGGTCCGAGGGCAAGGGATGGGAAGTGTTGTAAGAACGCCTTGCGCCAGGCGGCGCGTCCATGGACTGCATGGTTTTCAGGAAACGCACCAGCGCCGCGGGGTCGTATTCAGCCTCGGCCAGCAATTGGATGGCCATCGCGTCGGCTTCCAGTTCCTGTTGCCGGGAAAGGTCCGCGACTTGCGCGCTGGCGTCGGCGAGAAGCGCACGCACGCGATCACTGTCCGGCAGGGCCGCGGCAATGTCCGCGCTGGAGATGGCCGCCTGCCTCCCAAGGCGGGCGCGGGCTTCCGCGTGACCGGACAGGATATGGGCCATCTCGTGCGCGACGACGGCCGCGATCTCGCTCTCATCATCGGTCAGCGCGAGTAGCCCCCGCGTCAGATAGATATATCCGCCCGGCGCGATATAGGCATCGGGTATCGGCGAGTTCAGCACAAGGATGGTCATCGGCCTTCCGCCGGCGGCCTCAGATAGTCTCTTACCGATTTCAGCCAGTTCCCGCGAAACCTCGGGGTTACTGTACAGCCCGCCGGATTCTTGCACCAGGCGACGGCGAAAGGCGTCCGCCTCGCTTTGCTCCCGCGGCGCCGGCCCAGGGTTGACGGCCTGGCATCCGGCAAGGCCGGACAGAACCATCATGATGACGATGCCGCCGGCGCGGCATGAAAGAAAACCCGTGAAGGCCCGCGCCCAGCAGGCCGATTTATGTCTGTTCTTCATTCCGATGCGCATTCCCCGCGAAAACCCGTACTGTATTCACGCGTGCCGCATCATGCATAACGAAGTTTCAATCCAGCCTGTAACACAACGTGATACTTTTGAATTACAGTAAAGATTGACGGGAAGCCGGTTCTGAGGGCGAGCGCGGCAACGGCGCGGCCTGTACTCTTGGCCAGCTTACGGCGTTCGAACAGGTTCTCGTCCCGACGCCCATGCCCGGCGATAGCGTCGTTCTGGACAATCTGCCTGCCCTTAAGTCGCGGTCGTGCGCGAAGCCATTGAGGAGGCAGGGGGCAAGTTTGCGTTTCCTTCCGCCCTATTCCCCCGACCTCAACTCAAGCGAAATGGCCTTTTCCAAACTCAGGGCTGCCTTCAGGCCGTTGCCTGTCGGACCGTCGCCATCCCCTGGGAAAGGATCGGCGAAGCAATCCAAACGCTCTCCTCGTCTGGATGCAAGAATTACTTCGAAGGCGCCGGATATGAACCTGTTCAATGAGTTAGAGCGTCCTTTCTGCGTCCCATAGGACGCACAACGCTCCAAGGGACCGGATGCTGAAAGAACACTATTCTGCGCTCAGGGTTTCCTGGCATACTTGCGAAAACGCGTGTTTCTTGTTTTTCAGGCAGCTCTTGATTGTGAATGGGTTCAACCCGCCGCATACGTCTCTCATTTCTGACTGGCACATACTGGCGGTGACCCAAAAAGCCTGGCAAACGGGAGACAGTTTCGAACTGTTCTCCTCGACACAGGCCGATATGGCATCAGGCGTAAGCCGCCACGGCCGTAGACAAACGGAGCGGATTTCCGCTCCGCACGCTTGTTTGACCGCAGCCGAGGGCGCGGCGGCCATGGCGGCCTGTAGCGAGATGAGCACGCTCAAGGCCGTGATGAACGCTAGGCTCCAAGTAAAACGACGGCCTGCAATTGGCGCAGTTGTCGCATTCTGCTTAAAGCTGATGTTTGGTTGGAACCGCCCTTCGTGTTGGCTCATGGGGGTCAATCTCCTGGTTATCCTGAAGGCGTCGATCGGGAATTCGCACGGACCGAAGAGGATGGATTGCCGTCGTATTGCAGGTCGTCGAAGCTGAAGAGTTCGTTTGCCTCGGCAACTGGCCTCGAACAGCAAGAGCAAGGCTCCGTTCGCGCGGCGGCTGGAAGGCATCAGTGCGTCGCGAGCGGTTTGGGTTTCTTTTCGGTCCATTCCGGTGGCAGCCCGTAATTGGCCGCGATGGCGCCCAACACCCCGGGCGCTCGGCCAAAGGCGTCACAAGCGGGGTATTTGGGTTTTCCGCCCAGCCAGGATTGCACGCCGTGCCTCGTTGGAAGGGAAATGTCCCACATCTTTGGCTCCTTGCCAGCGATGAGCATTTCGGAAAAGTCACTCGCGAACTTTGATGCGAGGCCATAGGCGTCGCCCACCTCCGAAACGCGAGGATTGTCCTGGATCGCGTTTGCCCCGCGCGCCCAGACGATCGCCGCGCGCTGGACGCCGCCGCTGTCAACCGCCTCCGATTCAACTGCCAGCCCACCCAGGCCGATGGGCAGGCGTGGCACGCCGACGAAGGGAACATCGCTAGGTATGGCGAATCCGCCGCCCACGGTCACGACGGTTGCAATTCCCGCCGCCGTCTTGTTTGTCGGAACAACGTTGGTGATGACGGACCGGATCGTGATATCCGCCGGCTGGCCGGCTGGAACCATCTGATATTTTTCGCTCAGCGCGACGCAGAGTGCCCGATCCAGTGCATTGGACACCATTGAACGGTCGGCCCGCGCTTTGACACGGGATGCAGCGCCGAATGCGTATGTGGTCGGCACGATGCTGGCCGTCTTCGCCGCTGCTAGACCTTTGCCATCCACGTAAATTCGCTTCTTTGACAGCTTTCCCTTGGGAGCACCGAGATTGCTGTAGGAGGTCAGTGTTCCAGCGTCCTTCAGAGGCACCGAGGCACATCCGGATATCGCAACAATCACCGGCAAGGCCAGGCTGAGAACTCTCAATGGGAATCGTCGCGGAGGAGCGGCAAATCCCCGGAACGCGAAAATTGATGGATTGTTGGTCACGCTTTATAGCCTCCGTCACCGATGTTGGAGGGACGGTGCGAGCTTGGGATTGCCGCAACATTACAGACTGCTCTAAGGAAGGACGATTTTGCCGTTGGCATGAATGTACGGAAGCTCAAGGCACCCTTTGCTTCGGGATGCGGTCTCCACCGAATGATGCTCTAAGGCCAGTCAGGCCTCTCGCAAGACGAATGCCAGGATGCTGGCAATCCCAAGCGCGAAAGTTGCCGCCGCAAGGTTGTGCTCTTGCCCGCTCCGTTGGGACCGAGGAAGCCGGTAATGACGCCCGGTTCCGCGGTGAATGACAGATCCTTCACCACCAGCTTTTTCCCGTATCTCTTGGTAAGTCGATGCGCTCTGATGCCGGCTGCGGTTCCTTTGTCGAGAGGCTGGTTGGTATGACGCGTCTCCCCGTCCGCGAGAGGAAGAATTGCATGCGATTGGATGGCCGGCGCCATTCCGCGCATCGGGGACCGGCAGCGCCCAATGATGCTCATTCCGGCCTACCCCAGGACATAGACGTAGGCATAGGCGAAGGCGCATTCGGGGTTGCTTTGCGCCCTCGCGGGTTGCAAGCTACCACCAAAGGCTTTCGAGACCGGGGCGGCGGCAATGGTCGCCAACGAGGCGGCGAGCAGTGCGCGGCGCGTCAATGGGAATTGTCCGTGTCTTTGCACGGCGATGGGATATTGGTGATCGTCAATCATGCTCACTCCGGGAAAAATGTGCCCTGCCGAGCAGACAAAGCGGGCAGCTTCGACTACTTGGCAGAACAACCCGATGACTGGTCAAAAGGGATTGCGGGGCTCGGCCAACAGCGCCGGATCCGGTACAACCGATTGGCTCGCGACGTTGGCCAGCATCTGGTGCGCCATGTGGAAACCGAAGTCTTCGGAGATCGCCTTCTTCCAGTGTCGCGACAGGATGTTGTGGGTCGCCCAGCGCGTGTAGCGCGGCCGTTTCATCATGTAGCGGGCGAGGTCCCAGGCCCTTTCGAGAAGCTCGTCCCGGGGAAATATCTCGTTGACGAGACCGCGTTCGAGGGCCATTGGCGCCGGAATGGATTTCGCTGCGTAGATATAATACGCGGCGCGCTTTGGCCCCATCAGGGCTTGCAGCGCCATGCCCTGCCCGTCGCCCGGAGGACTTCCCAACCAGAAGTGTGGATCCATGAAGTCTGCATCCGGCGCTGAAAAGGTGACGTCGGACAAAAGCGCGAACTCCGTATGGACGCCGGGGCCGTTGACGGCCGCGATGGTGGGCATGTCGATGCTGTAGATGAAGTTTTCGATGTGCTTCCACCCGTCCATCATCCGTTGAAAGATGTGATCCGGATCCAGTTCCGACGCCGGTTTCGGGTTGAGCCCTTTCGGATCGCCCATCATCCATTGGTCGCCCGTGCCGGTCAGGATCAGCACCTGGTTCTCGGGATCATTGCCGACATCCTGCCAGACGCGGGCCCAGGCGTTGTGGGCGGCGTGGGTATGTCTGTAGGGGCCGTCGTCGGTGTGCATGCGCAACTCGATGATGCCGCCCTCGCGTCGCATCCTGAAGAAGCGCTCGTAGCGCTTCGCATAGTCATCGAACGATGTTGGTGCGGCATAGCCCGTCCATTCCGCGCTCGGATCCCAGGTCATGGACACAGCCTCCGGGAACGGGCGATAAAAACTGCGATTGAGATGCGCGCGAGGACCTCGGCTGGCAATGAAGCCCGCCAGCCGCTCGCCCACGATGTGCGATTGTCGTTTGTCATAAAGCTTGCTCTCGTTTCAACACCGCCGCAGGCTGCAACGGTCGCTCGCGAGCAACAATGGAACGCAAGAATTGCGTGGACATTACACGCCGCGCCGCGAATGCCCTTCGTGCTCAAAGCCGCATTGTCACCTTGGTGCCGTAGGAGCCGCTTTCGATACTGGCATGCCCGCCATGTTTTTCGACGATTTGCTTTACCAGGCTCAATCCAAGGCCTGCCCCGCGGCTGTTCGGGACCACGCGGTAGAACGGCTCGAACACCAGGTCCTGCTGATCTGCCGGGATGCCCAGCCCTTCGTCGCTCACGCTGATTTCGCCGTCCGCCAAAGCGGAAACCGTGATCGTCCCATAGCCGCCGGCGTGCTCGATGGCGTTGCGGATGAGGTTGCCGATCGCGCGACGCAGGGCCGAGCTATCGCCTTTGCGCTCGACGCACTCTGCCTCGCCATGAAACGACATCTCGTAACCTGCCGCGATTGCAAGCGGCGCGAGATCCGCCACCGCCGTGCGCGCGATATCGACGAGATCCACCGTTTCGTCGAGATCGATCGTCTGGTTGCCGCGTTCGAAATCGAGGAGTTGTTCCGCCATATCCGCCAGGCGCGCGACATCATCCAGCAATCGCCGGCGCTCCGGCCCTTCGGACAGACCCTCGATGCGCGTCTGCACGATCGCGATCGGCGTCCTTAGTTCATGCGCCGCGTCGATCAAAAAGCGCTGGCGTTTTCGGAACTCATTCTCGATCCGGTCGAGCGCGCCGTTGAATGCTATGACCAGAGGAGCAACCTCTTTGGGGATGCCAGCCACGGGAAGACGGTCCCCATGCCGGTGGGGTTCAATTTGCGACGCCATGTCAGCAACGTCGCTGACGCGCGCGATTGCATGCCCGACGATGCGGGGAACCGCGAGAAAGATGGCCGGCAGCGCAATTGCGAGCAACGAGAGGTAGATCGGATAGGCCTCTTTGAAGATCGTGAAAACAGGCCACCCTTTGCCGGCGATGCCGCCGAAGAGAATCCTGACTTCCCCGATCGGCGTCTCGACGTCCTCGATCGAAGCGATTTCACGCACACCGCTTGCTCCGCGAATATCGGCCGAATGAAACAGGCTCACCAGCGGAGAAATGGCGGCATAGTTTGCGGGAACAGTTCCGCGGGAGAGAGAGGCCCCGTCGGTTGTGGCGGCCACGAACCAAAGCCTGTCGTTCCGTTCCATCAACAATCGAAGCGCCGGCGTTTCTCTGAGTGCGAGCGTGCCATGACGATCGCGCTCAATCGCTCCCGCCACGGCGGATTTGACCTCCTGCTCCATGGCGACATTGGGCGAAAGAACCATCGTGCCATAGACGCAAAGCCCGAGGATGACCCCAGCAATGACGACCGAAATCACGAGACTGAGCTGCCAGCTCAATCGCCACCGGAGCGAGGGATTGGATTGGCGTCCGGGGCGCATCATTCCTCCCTCAGAAGATAGCCGACACCGCGGATATTGTGGATCGTTACCCCCGCCTCGGCGTCCGCCAGCCGCTTTCGCAGCCTCGAAATATGGGCATCAAGAGCGTTGGATTGTATTTCCTCCTCGTAGTTATAGACCGCGACCTCGAGCGTGGAACGGAGGACGGTCTTTCCCTTCCGCCTGGCAAGCGCCTGAAGGACCAGAAGTTCACGCCTGGGAAGATCGAGCGGCACGGTGCCAGACGTGACATCGAGATTCAGCGGATCGATCTGCAATCGCCCCACCCGGATAGTCTGTTCCTCCAGGGTTGGCGGACGTCGCAGCAGGGCGCGCACCCGCGCCATCAGTTCTTCGATGAGAAACGGCTTTCCAAGATAATCGTCCGCGCCGAGGTCCAGCCCCTCGACACGCTCCATCGGCTCATTTCTGGCGGTCAGCACGATGACGGGCGTATCAACCCCGGCCCGCCTCAGCTTCGGAATGAATGTCAGGCCCTCGCCATCCGGCAAGCGCCGGTCCAGCAGAATGGCGTCGTATGTGTTTTGACGTGTAAGCTCAAATGCATCCGCAAGATACACGGTATGGTCGATGACAATGCCGTGTCTGCTCAGCGCAGCCGACAGCGCAGTTGCCAACTCCCGTTCATCTTCAATCAGCAGGAGCCTCATCGCTTCTCCGTGTTTTCTGCAGGCAGCAGTCTTTCCTACCAAGATTGCAACAGCATTACGGGGATACAAGGGTTGAACGCTTCGGGGGGCAAGCCTTGGCCGAACGCTGGGACCGGACGACAGGTCCATGGCGGACAAATCATTCCGGCGGCGCAATCGTCCGCCCCCGGAAATCGGCTTTTAAGCCTCTGTCTATTTGCTGTCGATCCGTGCCTGAGAGCCGGTTTCAGTCTCGCTCTTTATCGTGCTCCAGGCCGGATCATCCGGATAGAGCGCGGTTCTGAGATAGGCCCAGGTGATGCGCTGGATGGCGGCAACGCGTTCAGGGCTTTCGTCCGATGTTTCCGCCGCGTCATAGCCCGATATGCCGCCGAAAATGTGTCCGGCATCCCGCACGGTCAGCAGCGACTTGGGGGCCGGAGCAAGCCGGTAGGCGTCGGCCCGCCAGTCCGCGCGCTCGGAGAACATCGGGTTGATGTCCTTGTCGCCCGTCACGACCAGGCAAGGCGTCGTCATGAAGCTGAAGTCGCTGTTGACCAGGGCCGGATAGCGTTCGGCTATTGTCGCGGACGCATCGCTTCCGCTGCCCGGCGGCGAGAACAGGACGGCCGCCTTTATTCGTGGCTCGGAGAGGTCCACGTCTTCACCATTTGCGGGATCCTTCACGCGCATGCCGGCCAGCATGGCGACGGTGTGACCGCCCAGGGAATGCCCCACCGCGGCGATGCGGTTCCTGTCGATACGTCCCGCAAGGCCGGGGACGGCGGTTTCGATCTCATCGAGATGATCGATGATGAAGCTCATATCCCTCGGGCGCGATTTCCAGAACAACGGCCCCTCGGGACCGCTCGTATCGAGGCCGAGTGTCTTGGAATTCTGGTGCGTTGGAATGATCACCACAAAGCCGTGGGAGGCATAAAAGTCGACCAGCGGGCCATAGCCTCGCATCGAGGCGATGAAATTGGACGAGCCGTGGCCGTGAGACAGCAGGAGCACCGGCAGTTTGTCGCCCGTCGCCGGGACAACGACCCGCATTTCGAGCGGCGCCTGTCGACCCGGGACCTCGAACGTCACCGGACTGAAGGAAAGGATGGGTGTCGCCATCGGTACCGGTGGCCTGTCCGGTTTTACGGTTGGTTCGGACATGATCTTGGTCTCCATTCGCGGGATGATGTTTCAGGGGGCAGGCCTTCGTTCAGACCGAGTCCAGTATGTCCTGGATGAGTCCGGCCTTCTGCAGGGGTTGCCATTGCAGGTTCTGCCTTGTCAGGTGACTGGATGCGGGAACGTCCATGCGCGCGATCCGGTCGAGCCAGCCGAAGTGGCCAGCCGAGTCTTCTTCGGAAAGCGACCTCACCGGCACATCCAGCCGTTTGCCGATCGCTTCGGCGACGTCGCGGACTGTCACGCCTTCTTCGCTCACAGCATGATAGCGCTCGCCACTCACACCATTGTCGAGGACAAGACCGTAAAGCCGGGCGGCATCGAGCCGGTGAACCGCCGGCCAGCGGTTTTGTCCGTCGCCGACATAGGCCGAGACGCCGTGATTGCGCGCATGATCCATCAGATAGGAGGCAAATCCCTGCCGATTGCGGTCGTGGACCTGCGGCATCCTGATCACCGACACGCTGACGCCGCTGTCTGTCAGCGCCATCGCCACCTGCTCCGACACGCGTGGCATGCCATGGGCACCGGCCGGCAGGATGTCGGTCTCGGTCGAAACCCGTCCCATCAAGGGCGGCAGGCCTGATGTGACGATGAACCTTTTGCCCGATCCGGCAAGGGCGCCGCCCATCGCCTCGATCGCGATGCGGTCCATCTCGCAGTTGTCCGCCATGCGTGAGAAATCATGATCGAAGGCCGTGTGGATGACAGCGTCCGCCTGCTCCGCGCCCCGGCGCAGGCTCTCCAGATCACGCAGATCGCCTTTCAGGACATCACAACCCGCTTGCCGCAAGACTTCGGCAGACGGTTCCGACCGCGCCAGTCCCAAGACTTGGTGTCCCTCGTCGAGCAGGTTGGCCACGATCGCCGAACCGATGAACCCGGTCGCGCCGGTTAGAAAAATGCGCATTTCATATCCCTCAAATAAGTCCCCTGGTTTCTCTGCTGGCTTTTTGAAGCCCGACGGCGTATTAAGCGGAACAGTCTTCCGTCTATATACGGAACATTGTTCCGTTTAACAAGCGTCTATTGGAGATTTTCTGGAATCCATGGCTGGCAGATCGTCGGAACGGAGCGTGCGCGCAGATGCGCAGCGCAATATCGAGACACTGGTGCGCACCGCACGCGACGTGTTCGCCACGTCGGGGGTCGAGGCGCCGATGCGCGAGATCGCGGAAAAGGCGGGTGTCGGTGTCGGGACCATCTACCGCAACTTTCCGCAGCGTTCCGATCTGATTGCAGCGGTTTTTCGCAGTGAGGTCGACGCCTGCGCGGACGCCGCGGCCTCTCTCGCGGAAGCCTATCCTCCCGCAGAAGCGCTCGAACGCTGGATGCAGCGCTATGTCGACTTCATTGTCGCCAAGCGCGGACTGGCCGCCGCGCTCCATTCGGGCGACCCGGCGTTCGAAGCGTTGCCGGCCTATTTCGACAGCCGGTTCGAGCCTGCGCTGCAAAGATTGCTCGATGCCGCCGTCGCCGCCGGAGAAATACGTCCCGACGCAGACCCGTATGATCTCCTGCGCGCGGTCGCGAGCCTGTGCATGCCGTCAAGCGACGGCAATCCAGCAGCCGCGCGCCGGCTGGTCGCGCTGTTGGTGGACGGGCTGCGTTATCGCGCGGCCGGTCAGCAGGGCGCTGCTGGTCCCTCACACGAGCCCGACTAGTCGCCGGGCAAATCTTCTCAGGCAGCCTAGGCGCGCTGGTTTCCCGGAACCCCGCCGGGCCGCCGCAAGAGAATGGCGTCCGATATGATGTCGAACAGATGATCCGCCCGCGGGACGAGCGGAGGCTGGTCGGCAAGCCACGCCAGAGCGCTGATCAGGGCGAAGAGATCATTGCCATCCATGTCCAGCCGCGCCAGCCCGCTCGCCTGCGCCCGCTTCAGAAGCCCCGCCCCCGCCTGGCGCAGATCGACACATGAGGAATGCAGGGCGGAATTTTCGTCAGCGATCGCGGCCACCATCGGCGCGATGACGCCCTTGTAGTTGTGCGTCACCGCAATCGCCTCGCGCACCCATATCAACAGCGCTTCGTCGGCCTCTTCGCACTGTGCCAGCTCGCCCGCCCGCACGCTCAACGCATCGAAGCTTGTGCGGAGCAAGGCCTCCAGCAGGGCCTCGCGCGTGGGAAAGTGGCGGTGCAGCGTTCCATCGCCAACGCCAGCCTTGCGGGCAATGTCACGCAGCGACGCATCCGCGCCGTCCCCGGAAAGAAGGTCGCGGGCGACAGCGAGGATGTGATCGTAATTCTTTCGGGCGTCTGATCTCATGATGTCACTTAACAGGTGGAGCTCCACCCCGCCTAAACGGGGCAATGCTCCAGCTGTAGCACGCTTGCCTTGCGAGAACAAAGCGGTGCCGAATGGCTGTAGAACGCTTCCACCGGAATGGCGGCTCTCCGGTCCTACCCCATGGGAGCAATCACCAGCTTTCCCTTGGGGTTGCCGGTCTTTTCGAGCGCAATAATGGCCGGGATCGCTTCCGACAGCGGCACGACGCGACCGATCACCGGCGCCAACTTGCCTTGCCCGGCCGCTTCGGAAATGCCCGCGAAGCTTTCGGGGGTTGGATTGGCGAACACGATGTGATGACGCGGTGAAAACAGGCAGCCGACCATCTTGGCGGGCGTCGGGACGATGTGCAGCGATAGGCCGCTCTTCTTGAGCATCGCGCCGCACTGGCGCAGCGACAGCGCGCCAGCAGTATCGAAGATGACATCGAACCGGCGTTTATAGGCCCCGATATCGAAGGCGTTGTAGTCGATCACCTCGCTTACGCCCAGCGCCTGAGCCTCCTCGCGCCCGGACGCACGACAACTGCCAGTGACGATTGCCCCTTGCATGCGTGCGATCTGCACCGCCGACCGTCCCACACCGCCCAGACACCCGGTGATCAGGACGGACTGACCGGCTCTCAGTTTAGCCTTTGCGATCAGTGCGATCCAGGCTGCTGAACCGACGACCGTCAGGGTCGCCGCCTGCTCGAACGTTAGATTCAATGGCTTCAGCGTAACCGCTTTTGCGTCCGCCACGACATAATCCGCGAAAGCGCCGGCTTGCCGGATGGTCGTTGCGCCAAAGACTTCGTCGCCTTGCCTGAATTGATCGACGCCGGGGCCCACGGCTTCGACCACACCGGAAAAGTCATGACCCAGGCCGCGCGGAAAGTGTGAACCGGACAAAATTTTCATTTCTCCGCGCCGGATCTTCCAGTCCATCGGGTTGACGGACGCGGCCCTGACCTGAACCAGAATCTGGCCGCGTCCGGGTTTCGGCTGATCCACATCGGCGAGCGTAAGCTCTTCCGGCTTGCCATACCTGAAATACTGGATGCGCTTCATGACTGGTACCCGTCGGTTTGCTCAGCGCTCATATCAGTTCGCAGCGTGAAACCCATCATCAGCCCGCCCACCAAACCCAGATAAAGGCCGCCCCAAGCACCGCTTCCGCGATGACCGAACGAAAGATGCCCGCACTGACGCGCCGAGCCAGGAATTCGAATAATCCCAGACCTGCCAACAGCAGGGCCGTTCCGCCGATGACCAGACACACCGCTGAGCGGATTTCCGAAGGGCCGGCTGTTCGCCCGAGGAAAAATATCAGGGCGAGGCCAAGATACATCAGGCCCATCCGGCGAAACAGAATGAGCGCTCCGGCCGTGCTTTCGAGCCCCCACTCCTTGAGCACGCTCCCGCCGAAAAAGACAAATCGGATACCGAGAGCGCAACAGGCGAACATCATCACGAGCGCCAATATCCCAAAGGTCAAAGCCGATCTCCCTGCGCAAGTGTTCGCTGAACCGCAAAAGCATCATAGGCCGTCGACTTCAGACGAACTATGCGCCAAAATCCTGCTTTTGTTGGAGATCATCCAGAATGGATCCGCTGTCCGATATCATCTCCTTCCTGCGACTGCGAAGCTATCTCGTGGGCGGCTTCGAGGCCGGCGGGAGTTGGTCGATCGGCTTTGACGCCCATGAGGCCGTCAAATGCTATGCCGTCACCGCCGGCGCGTGCTGGATTGCTGTGGAAGGCGGGGGCGAGCCTGTGCTTCTGCAGAAGGGCGATTGCTTCATGTTGCCACGCGGCCAGCCGTTTCAGATCGCCAGTGACCTGAGCCTGCCGCCCGAGGACTGGCGGCGCTACTTTCTCGGCGCTGAAGAAGGCACGCTGGTGAAACTCAACGACGGATCAGACGTGACGGTGCTCGGCGGCCATTTTGCGCTTGCGGGCCCGCAGGCCGAGATTTTACTCGGCATGCTGCCGCCAATCGTCCATCTGCGCGGCGAGGCTGAAACGCTGCGCTGGGCCTTCGAGCGGATGCGGCAGGAACTGACCGATCTCAAACCGGGTGGCATCCTCATCGCACAGCAACTCGCCTCGATGATCTTCATCCAGGCGCTCCGTCTCTACCTCAACGAGAACAAGGGGACCGGCTGGCTGTTCGCGTTATCGGACCAGCGCGTGGGGGCGGCCATCAAGGCGATCCATCGGGAACCGTCGCGGCGCTGGACGGTGGAAACGCTTGCCACTGAGGCCGGCATGTCGCGCGCCAGCTTTGCGGCGCGGTTCCGGCAGTTGGTCGGCGAAAGCCCGATCGAATATCTCACGCGCTGGCGGATGCTCCTCGCCGGACGCCGTCTGGAGCATGGCGAAGCCATCGGCGCGATTGCCCATGCCCTCGGCTATGAATCGGAAAGCGCGTTCAGAACCGCCTTCAAACGCGTGACGGGCACGACGCCCCGCCATCACGCGCGTTCGTCGGGACAGAATGGCGCCGCGCGTTTCCTCGCCTAGCGCCACGTCGTTGTAGATGCGGCGCGAGGCGTGTCGACACACTCCCCGGAAACAGGATCGCGGGGGACAGCGAGGACGCGGTCGTCGTTCTTGCGGCCGTCTGATTTCACAATAACGCTTGACAAATGGAGCGCCGCCCCGTTTAAACGGGGCAACGCTCCACATAATGCGGGGCAGTGCTCCATCTGCAGCGCATTTGCCTTGAAAGGACAAAACCATGTCGAATGAAACAATGAAAGCCGTCCGGATCCACGCCTTCGGCGGCCCGGATGTTCTGCAATACGAAGATGCGCCGAAACCCGCGCTTCAGCCGGGCGAAGTCCTGGTGCGCGTCCACGCCATCGGGATCAATCCTCCCGACTGGTACCTGCGTGACGGCTACAGGGCGCTTCCGCCGGAATGGCGGCCGCAGGTCGACTTTCCGCTCATTCTGGGCACCGACATCTCAGGGGTGGTCGAGGCGGTCGCCGATGATGTCGAAGGCTTTTCCGCCGGCGATGAAGTCTATTCCATGGTGCGGTTTTTCAGCGTCGGGGAAAGCAAGGCCTATGCGGAATATGTCAGCGTGCCGGCGTCCGAGCTTGCGAAGAAGCCCGCCGGCATCGATCACATTCATGCCGCCGCCGCACCCATGTCGCTGCTCACCGCCTGGCAGTTCATGGTGGCGCTTGGCCACAGCGAACCGAACCCGCTGCAGCCAGGCCCGCATCAGCCGGTTCCGCTCGAGGGCAAGACCGTGCTGGTGAACGGGGCCGCGGGCGGCGTCGGGCATTTCGCGGTACAGGTGGCGAAGCTGAAGGGCGCACATGTGACTGCGGTTGCCTCAGGCGGACATGAGGCCATTTTGCGCGTCCTCGGCGCCGACGAATTCATCGACTACACCAAAACGCCTGCCGAGGACGTGGCCCGCGACCTCGATCTCGTCGTCGATGCGGTGGGTGGTCCGACAACGGGCCGTTTTCTCAAGACCCTGAAGCGCGGAGGCGCCCTGTTTCCGGTCTACCCGCTTGGGTTTGCGGATACCGAAGAGGCCGAAAAACGGGGCATCACCGTGTCCGCAACCCAGGTCCGTTCCAGCGGAGCGCAACTGGCGGAACTCGCCCGCCTGCTCGATGACGGGACAATCCGCGCCGTCATCGACAGCACCTATCCGCTTGCCGAGGCGCGCCAGGCGCATGAACGGGCCGCCGAGGGCCATATCCAGGGAAAGATCGTGCTGACCGTCGGCCTGTGAACGGGAGGAGACCGACATGCTCATGCTCATGGGTTACATCCACATCGATCCGCCGGACATCGACGCATTCGTCCGCGACGTTCAGGCGATCAGTCTCAGCACGAAGGCCGAAGAGGGCTGCCTGTTCTACGGCATCACCCTGGATGACAGGCCAACGGGACGCTTCCTGGTGGCAGAGCGCTGGCGGGATGAGGCAGCGCTGACGGCCCATCTCGCAAGGGCGGAAACGCTTGCATTCCTGAAGACCTGGGGCGACCGGATGAAAGGCGACCTTCAGACCTACGCGGTGATGGAGGAAAGGCCCGGTTTCGACTGAACCGGGGGACCAAGCCGATGCCCGCGCCCGCATGTGGCGCGGCATTCCAATGCGGGCCGGCTGTCAACGCCAGTCCCGCCTGCCGCCACCGCCGGGTGGATCAGCGCAAGCCGTTTTATTGTCTCAACAGCACAAAGCGCATTGGGGCGTCATCCCCAATTCCCTCGGATGGGCCTGAATCATTCCCACTCGATTGTGCCCGGCGGCTTGCTTGTCACATCGTAGACGACGCGGTTGATGCCGCGGACCTCGTTGATGATGCGGGTGGCGGCCTTGCCGAGGAAGTTCATGTCGTAGTGGTAGAAATCGGCGGTCATGCCATCGACCGAGGTCACGGCGCGCAGCGCGCAGACATATTCATAGGTGCGGCCATCGCCCATCACGCCCACGGTCTGCACCGGCAGCAGCACGGCGAAGGCCTGCCAGATCACGTCGTAGAGTCCGTTTTTCCGGATTTCATCGAGATAGATGGCATCGGCCTCGCGCAGGATGTCGAGCTTTTCCTTCGTCACGCCGCCGGGGCAGCGGATCGCAAGGCCTGGCCCCGGGAAGGGGTGACGGCCGATGAATGAGTCCGGCAGGCCGAGTTCCTTGCCGAGCACGCGGACCTCGTCCTTGAACAGTTCGCGCAGCGGCTCCACAAGCTGCATATTCATGCGCTCGGGCAGTCCGCCGACATTGTGGTGCGACTTGATGGTGACCGAGGGACCGCCGGAAAACGACACGCTTTCGATGACATCCGGATAGAGCGTTCCCTGCCCCAGGAAATCGGCGCCGCCGAGTTTTTTGGCCTCTTCCTCGAAGGTCTCGATGAACAGGCGCCCGATGATCTTGCGCTTGGTTTCCGGATCGGCGACGCCTTCGAGCTCGCCGACGAACTTGTCGACCGCATCGACATGAATGAGGTGAAGATTGTAGTGCTCGCGGAACATCGCGACCACTTCATTTGCCTCGTTCTTGCGCATCAGGCCGTGGTCGACGAGGATGCAGGTGAGCTGGTCGCCGACCGCCTCGTGGATCAGGAGCGCGGCCACGGAGCTATCGACGCCGCCCGAAAGGGCGCAGATCACCTTGCTGTCGCCGACCTGATCGCGGATCTTCTGCACCATCTCGGCGCGGTAGGCCGCCATCGACCAGTCGGATTTCAGCCCGACGATCTTGTGCACGAAGTTGGCAAGCAGCCTGCCGCCATCGGGCGTATGCACCACTTCCGGGTGGAACATAGTGGTGTAATAGCGCTTGTCCTCGTTGACGCAGATCGCGAACGGCGCATTCGGAGAGACGCCGATGATCTCGAAGCCCTCCGGGGCCACGGTAACGCGGTCGCCATGGCTCATCCACACCGGATATTTCTTGCCGACCTCCCAGATGCCCTCGAACAACGGCGAGGCCTTCAGGATCTCGACATCCGCCCGGCCGAATTCAGCCGCGTGACCACCCTCGACCGCCCCGCCAAGCTGCACGCATAGGGTCTGCTGGCCGTAGCAGATCGCAAGGATCGGCACGCCGCTGTCGAACACGGCCTGCGGCGCGCGGGGCGAGCCCTCGCGGGTGACCGAATCCGGACCGCCGGAGAAGATCACGCCCTTCGGCTGCAGCCGTTCGAACCCTTCCTCCGCCTTCTGGAACGGAACGATCTCGCAATAGACGCCGGTCTCGCGCACACGCCGCGCGATCAGCTGCGTCACCTGGCTGCCGAAATCGATGATCAGGACGGAATCGGGATGGGAAATTTCTGGGGTCACGGCTGGGGCCTTCCTGTCGGTGAAAGCTAAAAACCGGCCTTATAGGGGAATCGCGCCCGTTTCAATGGCGGTTTCCAGCCGATCGATGGCGGCAGCCAGTTTTTCATCGATTATGTGCAGATATTGCGTCCAGTCATCGACATGCTTCAGTTCGGCCTTGCCATCGGAAATCCCGCGCAGGGCGACGAGCGGCAGGTTGAAAACATGGCAGGCGCGCAGCAGCGCGAAGGTTTCCATGTCCACCATATCGGCGTCGATGGCATCATAGGCGGCGCCCGACACGATATTGCCGCCGGTGGAAAGCCGCGCCTGGGGCAGGCCGGGAATGGTGAAGGGCAGCGTAACCTCCGCCGGCAGGTCGAGGAACGGCGTGCGGCCTTTTTCGAAACCGAGCGGCGAGGCATCCATGTCGCGATAGGAGACCGAGGAGGCCTGATAGATTTGGGTCTGCTCCAGCGTGGCCGAGCCAGCCGAGCCGAGCGAAACCACCAGATCGGGCGCGGCGTCGGCGTGTTCCAGCATGGCAAGCGTCCTGGTCAGTCGCACCGCCGCCTCCACCGGGCCGATGCCGGTCATCAGCGGCGCGATCCGGGCCTTGAGACGCGCGCCATATTCGGCCGATGCGGCCATGACGAACAGCACGTTTTTGCCGGCGATCAGTTCGACCCGCATCAGCCTTCAAAGCCTTCCCGGTCGCGCAGAACCATGCATGTGCCGGACATCGAGGCGATCAGCTTGGCGGGGCCGTCGCCGATCGCATAGCCCCTGCCATCGGTGACAATGATGTTGGTGCCGGGCTTGGTGACCTCGCCGCGAAACAGGAACCGGCCGCCCCTGCCCGGCGACATCAGATTGACCTTGAACTCGATGGTGAGCAGCGAGGCGTCGGTATCGATCATGGTATAGGCGGCATAGGTGCAGGCGGTCTCGAGCCCGGTCGCGATCACGCCGGCATGGAGGATGCCATGCTGCTGGGTGAGCTTGGCATCGAAGGGCAGCTCGATCTCGACGACGCCGTGGCTGATGCGGGTCAACTCCGCGCCGAGCATTTCCATCGCGCCCTGGCTCGCAAAACTGTTCACGATCCGCGCGTGAAAATCGCCATGTTCGAATTCTGCCAATGCTTTGCCTTTACCGGAAACCGCCTTGCCAATGGGGCAAACCTGCCACGCCGCAGCGTTTCCGACAAGCGGCAAGCTCAGTTGAGGTAAATAAGCGCGGCGTTGAGCAGCGTGGCGAAGGCGACCCAGAGGGCGTAGGGGGCGAACAGGGCGGCCGAGAGGCGATCGGTATGGCGCGTGGCGCCGATGAAGGCGAGGATGGCGAGCAGCAGCACCAATATGATGATCAGCGCCGGGACCATCATCTGCAGGCCGAAGAAGACCGGCATCCAGGCGATGTTCAGCACGAACTGCACGACCCAGAGGCCAAATGCTCTGGGATACTCTTCGCGGCGCAGAAAACTGCGGGCGCCGGCCCAGCCGATGAAGACATAAAGCACCGTCCAGACGGGCCCGAACAGCCAGTCCGGCGGGTTGAAGGGCGGTTTGGCGAGCGACGCATACCATTCGCCCGGCATGTTGAGGAAGCCGGCCAAGAGACCGGCGGCAAGAACGCCGATGATGAAGAGCGCGTGAATGGCTTTGCTGTTTTTCATGAGCGGATAGATAGCGTTGCTAGACCGAATTGCCAATGAGGCGCACCGCATGCTGATCGAATGCGACATCATGGCGCGCGCCGGCGAACAGGCCGTCATAGGTGCCGACGGCGAAACCATGCGCGGCGTCGGCTATGCCGGCGGCGTTTTCGAGTTTTCCGGTCGAGACCAGCCGGCCGGTCGCCTCCTCCAGCGTCACCACCAGCCCCCTGGGCGAGGTCAGGCCGATCAGCCCGTCGCGGGGGTTGGCGGCGATCGCGCCGACATAATTGCCGAGACTGATCGTGACATCCTCCGGCAGCGGCTTGAAAGACAGCGCCTCACCGGGGGCGATATGGCCCACAAGCGGCGGCGTCTCGTTGCGCGGGCCCTCGAACTGGCAGGCAAACCAGATGCGGCCTTCTCCCCCCAGTGCCAGATGCCGCGTCGAAAGCTGGCTGAGGGCTGCGGGCAGCGCGTGTTTTTCGACAAGCGCGCCGCTTTCCGCATCGATAAGCGCCAGCGACGGTTCCATGTGATCGAGGTTCAGCTTGGTGCGGCCGAAATCGGGATGGGTTTCGATCCCGCCATTGGCGGCGATCAGAAAACGGCCATCGGGGGTCACGGAGAGATCGTGCGGGCCGATGCCATAGGTCGGATATTCGCCGATGCGGATATAGTTCTGGCGGGCATCATAGATGCCGATCACGCCGCGCCGGTTGTCGAAATCATTCTCGCTGGCATAGAGAAACCGGCCATCCGGAGAGAATGCGCCATGCCCGTAGAAATGCCGGTCGGGGATCGCGTTGATGATGGTCTCCGCGCCCGAGGGCGGCAACACCAGAATGAAGGTTCCGGGCCTGCGGGCGAATGCCGCCACTGCGCCCGTGGCGGGCGAAACGGTGAGACCGTGGATCCGGTCCGGCAGCGCGATCCGCGAAATGAACGCGCCGTCTTCCGCCATCAGCGCCAGCGCGAACCGGCCGTCCGGCATTTTGATGCCCGTTGCATAGACCGCATCGGCGCGCTCCAAAGCGAAGACGGCGGGCGCGGAAAGCCCGGCCAGAAACAAGCTGCCGGCGGCCTTGACGAAACTGCGGCGGTCGATCAGGGCCGAACGGGCGGACATGTCAGTCTCCGTCGGAGAAGGAGAAACCGGCGCCGAGACCGATCGCCCCGCCGTAATTGTCATTCAGCCGCAGGATCACGTCCTTGAGGTTCAGGATGATGTAATCGAGTTTGGCGCGCTGATCGGGGTCGTTGAGGACAACCTCGATATCGGGGTTCATGCTTTCCACCACGCCATCGAGCGAGGAAAACAGGAAGTTGATCGAGGACACGATCGAGCGGACGTCCTCGTCCAGCAGGTCCGCCATGCCGGCATCGTTCATCAGCGCTTGCAGTGCATCGAGATTGGCGAGCACCGAGGGCCATGTATTCTCGGAGCGCCAGTAGATCGCGCGGGTGGCGAAATTCGGCCCGTCCTCGCCTCGGTAGAAATATTCGATGCGCTGGTCGCGCACCGTCTCCGCGCCGTGGACCAGAATGCCGAGCAGCGCCGTCAGCGCCTCGTCATCGGTGCGAAACAGCGGATTGTCGGGGCCGGGATGCTTCCAGGCATCGGCGACGCCATCCTCCGCCTCCCAGGCGGCCGTCAGTTCGCCGGCGACGCGATCCATGTTGGTGGCAATCGCCTCGCCATAGCGGCAGCGATAGCTGTCGGGTGCTTCGAACATGGTTTCATATTGCGTGCCATAAAGCACGAATTCGAGCGCCAGCAGCCCCTGCATCGCCACGCTCTTCTGCGGCAGATAGTCGGGATCGAGCACGCTTTCATCTTTCTCGATGATCGCCGCCTGCACCTGTTTCAGGCCGATGCTCTTGCGGTCCGGGTAATAGAGGATGCGCTCGAAACGATGATCCTCCAGCACCGGGCCGGTGCGCACGATCTCGATCGCGGACCATGCCGCGACCGTTTCGTCGAAGGCCGCCGTTGCAGCCTGATAGCTGGTCTCGTCCGGTGCGGCGCAAAAGGCCTCGACAGCTTCCGACAATGTCCCGGTGGCGGCCGCGAAATTCTGGTAGCCGGGGCGGATGAAACCATCCACCGCCTGTTCCAGCACGCCGGGCACGGCGTCGCGGTTCATGGCAGCGGCGCTGCCGGCGGAAAGAATGACGAGGGTTGCGGCAAGAAACTGTTTCACAGCGACTCCAGGAATTTGATCAGCGCGTCGCGATCCTCTTGCGACGCATTGGCGAAATTGTCGCGCGCGGTCTCGGCTTCTCCGCCATGCCACAGGATCGCCTCGGTGCGGTTGCGGGCGCGTCCGTCATGCAGGAAGAAGGAATGGTCGTTGACCACTTCCGTCAGCCCGTTGCCCCAGAGTGGCGCGGTGCGCCATTCGCGGCCGTTCGCCATCGCCACCTGCTGGCCGTCGGCAAGCCCCTCGCCCATGTCATGCAGCAGGAAATCGGAATAGGGCCAGATCAGCTGGAAGCGATGGGCCGGGTTTTCCGCATTGCGGCTGGTGACGAATTTGGGGTTGTGGCAGGCGGTGCAGCCGGCCTCGTAGAACACCTGCTTGCCGCGCAGCACGTCCACGTCATCGACATCGCGGCGTGCGGGAACGGCGAGATTTTCGGCATAGAAGGTGATCAGTTCCATCACCGGATCGGGCGCTTCGGTATCGCCGAGGCGCGGCTGCACGCCGGTGGGCATGGCGAGGCACGCGGCTTCCGCCTCGGAGCAATCACCATAAGGGTTCGGCGCATGCGGCGAGGAGACGCCGATATCGCCGCTCATCGCACCGACGGACTGATCGTGGATCGTCGCGTTCTGCGCCTTCCAGCCGAAACGGCCAAGCTTGACCTCGCCGGTCACGGTATCGCTGACGATGTTGGGGCGGCCCGAAACCCCGTCGCCATCGGCATCGTCCGGGTCTGCCAGGCCGAGAATATCGGCGGGCTCGATCGCCTGCACCAGACCAAGGCCGATCATCGGGTTGGCAATGCGTGGCGAGAGCGTGGTGTCCTCGCCAAGCGGGCCGTAGGCGAGGTCCGCCACGCCATAGGTGGGGTGGCGCAGCGAAACCGTGCAGCCATCGCCGAGCGTGACGTCTTCTTCCCGGTAATCGATCGTCATCCGCCCTTCGGCGGAAAGGCCCGGCACGGCGAAATCCTGAAGCTGGCCGCCATAGACCGCGTCGGGGAAATTGATGGTCTCGTAATTGTCGATGCGCGCCTGCTCCTCCGGCGTGCGGGCGACCCGCGCAAGGCGCAGGAACATCGAGGTCGCATCGCTGTCACCTTCCGGCGGATGGCCGCGGCCATCCTTCAGATGACAGCTCTGGCAGGAGCGGGCGTTGAACAGCGGCCCGAGCCCGTCGGACGCCTGGGTGGAGGACGGTGACGACACCCAGAACTTGCGGAACAGCGCATTGCCGAGCTTGAAGGTTTCCTCCTCGGCGAAGGTGATGTTGGCGGAGGAGTGCGAGAAGCTGTCGCGGTTGACGTTCGCCGTGCTGGTCGCGGCGCCGCCCTGCATGATCTCGAAGGCTTCCGGCTTGGAAAAGTCGTCTGTCGGCTGCGTGACCTTCTCGACCCGGGCCTTGTCCTTCGCGTCAAGATCGGCGCGTTCGGCGGGCGGGGTCCAGTCGGCGGCGAAGGTCGTCGTAAAACACAAAGAAGCGGCCAGAGCCGCTGTCGTCATTGCAGGAATATGCCGTTTCATCATGCCATCACGGTCGTTCCGGCCGTCCTTTTTTGTTGTTTCAGGGCGAACATCCTCGCCTTCGTCGGACCGGCGCTCGCGCTTCAGCACCCGCCCCACCTTTTCTCTCGGCGTCATCCTCGGGCTTGACCCGAGGATCCAAGCACCCATCCGCGCGACTGGCGCGAACGGAAATTCGTGTGGCGTCCCTATTCTGCTACCCGAAACGCTGCTCGCGTCCAACGTGATTAGATCCTCGGGTCAAGCCCGAGGATGACGCAGCATAGGGTGCAGGCGCGGCGTTCACCGCCAAGCGATATGAAGCCGCACCCATTTCCGCTCCTACTGGAACACGGCTTCCGGCGCGTCAAGGCTGTCGGAGCCTTCGAGCTCGATCTGGCCGAGATCGAGCGCGGCGATCGCGCGTTCGATGGACGGCGTCTGGTCGATCAGGCCGTCGATTGCGGCCTGAACCACGGCGTTGCCCTCGTCATTGCCTTCGCCGATCATCTGGTCGTAGGCCTCGACGGTTTCCGCGCGGGTGGCCATCGCTTCCATCGCCTCGACGGTCGCAAGCAGCTTCGCCTTCAGCTCCTCGTCCAGCGCCGGGTCCTTCTCAGCCACCAGGTCGGAGACCGATGCGCCAGTCATTTCCGTGCCGTCGACCCGCGTGTAGTCGCCGGTATAGGCCTGAAGAATGCCGATCGCGTCGTTCAGATGCGAGGCATGGGTGTTGTCGGAGAAGCAATCATGCTCTTCTTCCGGATCGTGCAAAAGCAGGCCGAGCTTCATGCGCTCGCCGGCAAGCTCGCCGTAGGAGAGCGAGCCCATGCCCGTCAGGATCGCGGCGATG
Organism: Martelella mediterranea DSM 17316; assembly: GCF_002043005.1. NCBI lineage: Bacteria > Pseudomonadati > Pseudomonadota > Alphaproteobacteria > Hyphomicrobiales > Aurantimonadaceae > Martelella > Martelella mediterranea. The sequence continues at coordinate 4,661,358 of NZ_CP020330.1, forward strand.
CCGGTGGTCGGGTTTTCGGTGACATAGGCGTAAGCCTCGCCGCCCTGTTCCCAGGCCGCGACAATGTCTTCAAGGTCGGAAATCAGAAGTTCGGAGGCCGCCGTCAGATAGGCCGCGCGGCGATCGCAATTGCCGTTGGTGCAATCATCGCCGGAAAGATAATCGGTGTAGGAGCGCTGGCCCGCACCGGCATCCGTGCCGTTCAGGTCCTGGCCCCAGAGCAGGAATTCGATGGCGTGGTAGCCGGTCGCGACATTGGCCTCGATCTCGCCGGCTTCATGCAGCGTGTTGGCGAGCAGATCGGGCGTGATCTCGGTGGCGTCGACCGTCTCGCCGTTGATCTTGATCTCGGGATTGGCGATGACATTGGCGGTGTAGAGCGAGTTTTCGTCGCTTTCCATGCCGTAGGAGGCATCGACATAGTCGATCAGACCTTCATCCAGCGGCCATGCATTGACCTTGCCTTCCCAGTCATCGACGGTCGGGTTGCCGAAACGATAGACCTCGGTCTGCTGGTAGGGGATGCGCGCCGCGATCCAGGCTTCCTTGGCGGCGTTCTGGGTCTCTTCGCTCGGGTTTGCGACGAACGCCTGAATGGCCTCGTCCAGCGCCTTCGCCGTCGTCAGCGAATCCTGGTATTTCGCAAGCGCGACATCGGCATAGTGCTTGACCACCGCCTCGGGCGTGACGTCAGCGGCAAAAGCCGGGGCTGCGAGCATGGTCGAGGCGGCAAAGCCCGCCAGAAGGGCGCGCGTACGGATCGTGTGCATCATGGGGTCCCTCTCCTTCAATGACACTGTGAGTGCTGCCTACATGAAGGAAAAAGAAACTTGTGTCAAATAATCCAGTTATAGAAAATCGCGCGCCGCCCGCGCGCTGCGTACTGGCTTGCGCATCGTCAATTTTCAGCCTGTCCAGCCCTGTTTGCGCAGCACCGCGCAGAAGAAACCGTCGGTCCCGGTCGAGGCCGGCGTCAGCGTCGCGAACCGTCCATCGGTGAAATGCGGCTGCTTTGGCGATGACGGGAAGCGTTCCTGCCAGAGCGCCGCGATATCGAGAGCTTCGAAATCGGCCCGTCCTTCGAGGAAGGCAGCAATCCGGGCCTGGTTTTCGGCCGGAAGCAGCGAGCAGGTGACATAGACCAGCAATCCGCCGGGCTTGACGAAACGGGAGGCCGCGGCCAGCACCGCGTCCTGCTGCGCCATGCGCTCCTCGAGGTTCTTTTCCGACAGCCGCCATTTGATATCGGGCCGGCGCCGCCACGTGCCGGTACCCGTGCAGGGCGCATCGATCAGCACGCGATCGAAGCTCAGTCCCTCCAGCGCGGCGGCATCGTCATGGACCTGGACATTGCGGGTGCCGGCGCGACGCAGACGCTCGATGATCGGCGCAAGCCTTGTACGGTCGGCATCATAGGCGTGCACCTGGCCGGCATTGTCCATGTCGGCTGCAAGCGCCAGTGTCTTGCCGCCGCCGCCGGCGCAATAATCCAGCACCTGCTGGCCGGCATGGGCGTCCACGAGCCGGGCCACGATCTGCGAGCCTTCGTCCTGCACCTCGAACCAGCCTTTCTGGAAGGCGAGTTCGGCGGTGACGTTCGGCAGCCGGTCGCCGCCGCTTCCGGGCGGAATGCGCAGGCCCTGCGGCGCGATCGCGGTCAGATCGGCCCCTGCCCGCGACAGCGCTTTCTTCACCTTCTCGCGGTCCGCCTTCAGCGTGTTGACGCGCAGATCGAGCGATGGCCGGAGGTTCAACGCCTCGGCCTCGGCCAGCCAGTCATCGCCGAAATTTTCCTTGAAGGCCGGGAGAATCCATTCCGGGAGGTCGGCGCGGACATGATCCGGGGCATCCGCAAGGTTGCCGCTGGCAAAGGCGGCGAGCGCGCTCTCGGAAAGAGGCTCCGGCGCGAACTTGTCGCCGTCGAGCCTTTCGGCAAGGCTTTCGGGGGTAAAACCCCATTGGCGGAACAACACCGCATGGGCGAGCGCCGCCGGGCTGTCATCATCCATCAGAAAGGCGTGCGACAGCTTCAGCCGGAGCGCGTCATAGACGATATTGCCGATCGCCGCCCGGTCGCCGGAGCCTGCAAAGCGATGCGCCGTGCCCCAGTCCTTCAGCGCGTTGGCGATGGGACGCTTGCGCTCCTCCACCTCGGAAAGAACCTCGATCGCGCCCTGAAGGCGTCCGCCAATGCGCATGTGTTATGCTCCCTTGGATGAGGTTTGGTGAAGGCGTAGACCACGCGCCCTCCAATCTCCCCCCTTGAGGGGGAGATGCCCCGAAAGGGGCAGAGAGGGGTGAACCGCAAGCCGCTGAACTCCGAGTCCGTTGTTCCGCCCCATACCCCTCTCTGTCGCTTCGCGACATCTCTCCCTCAAGGGGAGAGATTGAAGGGGGCTATGCGGCGCTCGCTGGCTTTCACCTGCCAACGCGCCCTCAACACCAACAGCCATCAAAACACCGCCACCGAAGCCACCACGGCGAGGTACACCAGCACCGCCGCAATCAGCCACAGCGCCACGCGGCCCGAGCGGGTGTGGCGCGCTTCGGCGCGGCCGATGGCCTCGGAGGTGCGCTCGTCGAAACGCAGGCCGTTTTCGCTCATGGCGACGACCTCGTTGTGGAATTTCTCGGTCTTGTCGGCGATGTCCGGGATGGCCTCGGCGATCTTCAGCACCGCCTGCATGCCCTCGCGCATATCGGTCAGCACCCGGCGGGGGCCGAGATTGTGTTCGATCCATTTCGACACGACCGGCTCGGACGCCTTCCACATGTTGAAATGCGGATCGAGCATGCGCGACACGCCCTCGACCACGACCATGGTCTTCTGCAGGTTGATGAGCTGCGTCTGCGTGGTCATGTCGAAGATTTCGGTGATCTCGAACAACAGCGTCAGAAGCTTGCCCATCGAGATGGTCTCCGCCGACTGGCCATGGATCGGTTCGCCGATGGCGCGGATCGCCTGCGCGAACGAGGCCTTGTTGTGGTGCGACGGCACGTATCCCGCCTCGAAATGGGCCTCGGCCACGCGCATGTAATCGCGGGTGATGAAGCCGTAGAGGATTTCGGCGAGCACCCGCCGCTCCTTCTTTCCGAGTCGCCCGACAATGCCCATGTCGACGGCGACGATCAGGCCATCCTTGTCGACGAACAGATTGCCGGGATGCATGTCGGCGTGGAAGAAGCCATCGCGCAGCGTGTGGCGCAGGAAGGACTGGATCAGCGTTACCGCCAGCTTCTCGAGGTCATGGCCCGCGGCCTTCAGCCCCGCGACATCCGACATCTTGACGCCGTCGATCCATTCCATGGTGACAACGTCGCGGCCGGTGCGCTCCCAGTCGACCGCAGGCAGGCGGAAGCCCTCGTCATGGGCGGTGTTTTCCGTCATCTCCGAGATCGCGGCCGCTTCCAGCCGCAGATCCATCTCGATCTTGGTGGTCTGTTCCAGCGTGCGGGTGACATCGACGGGCCTGAGCCGCCGGCTGGAGCGGATGAACCGCTCCTGCATGCGCGCGACCAGATACATCGCGCCGAGATCCTCGTTGAACCGGTGGCGGATACCGGGGCGGATCACCTTGACGGCGACCTTTTTCTCGCCCTCGGGCGTCGCGATCCTCGCCGGATGCACCTGCGCGATCGAGGCCGCGGCGATCGGATCGCCGAATTCGGTGTAGAGCTCATCGACAGAACGGCCGAGCGAGCCGCGAATGGTCGCCTTGGAGGCTTCGACCGGGAAGAACGGCATCCGGTCCTGCAACTGCGCCAGATCCTCGGCAAATCCGGCACCGACGACATCCGGCCGGGTTGCCAGGAACTGGCCCATCTTCACATAGGAGGGGCCGAGCCGCGAGATCGCCTTGCCGAGCCTGTCGGAGCGCGCCTTCTTGCGCGCGCCGGGCCGGGCGAAGGGCACCAGCAAGGCCTTCACCAACCGGGCATAGGGCGGCAGGCCTTCCGATGGCAGCGCGTTGATCACGCCCTCGCGGGCCAGCACCCAGCCGACGCCGAGAAGATTGAAGTAGGATCGAAGCGCGCCCATGATGAATGCCTAAAGTTTCCAGCCGGAATGAAGGGCAGCAATACCGCCGGAATAATTGGTGAACTTGACCCGCGAGAAGCCGGCGCGCTCGATCATCTTGGCAAAATCCTTCTGGTTCGGAAATTTGCGGATCGATTCGACCAGATAGCGGTAGGGTTCGCCATCGCCCGCGATCGCCTTGCCGACGCGCGGAATGGCGTGGAACGACCACAGATCATAGACCTTGTCGAGGATCGGGGCCTCGACCTCGGAAAATTCCAGCACCAGCAGCCGGCCGCCGCGCTTCAGCACCCGGTAGGCTTCCGAAAGCGCCTTGTCGATATGCGGCACATTGCGGATGCCGAAGGCGATCGTATAGGCGTCAAACGTCTTGTCCGGAAACGGCAGGTCCTCGGCATTGGCCTCGACGAAGGTGAGGTTTTCGGCAATGCCCTTCTTCTGGGCCCGCTCTTCGCCGACGGCAAGCATCGAGCCGTTGATGTCGAGCACCGTGGCGCGGGCGAGCCCCTTCGACGCATCGACGATGCGGAAGGCGATATCGCCCGTGCCGCCGGCGACGTCGAGCACGTGATAATCGGGATCGGCGGGCGGGTTCAGCGCGCCGACCATGCCGGCCTTCCAGGCCCGGTGGAGGCCCGCCGACATCACATCGTTCATGATGTCGTAGCGCTTGGCGACCTTGTGGAAGACATCGTTGACCAGAGGCTGCTTGTCGCCATCGGCGACATTCTTGAAGCCGAAGGAGGTCTCCATGCCGCCATTGGCGGTGGTCCGGCTATCCGTCATCTTACGCACCTCACGCTTGAAAATCTTCCGTCTGCCCGTTTCGGCTTTGTCAGCACGCGCTGAATCGCTATATCAGACCCAATATTGGCTCTGCTGCAGCGATACACAACAGACACCGTTGCGGCTATAAACCGAAACCCGCAAAAGCGAAACGCCAAAGGCTTAAAAACATCATGCCGGAACTGCCGGAAGTCGAAACCGTGCGCCGCGGGCTGGCCCCCGCCATGGAAGGCCGGATCATCGAGAAGCTGGAACTGCGCCGGGCCGATCTCCGGTTTCCGTTCCCGCAGGATTTCGCCGAAGCCGTCAAGGGCAGACGAATTGTCGCGCTCGGCCGGCGGGCGAAATATCTGCTGATCGACCTCGATGACGGCATGACCATCGTCGCCCATCTCGGCATGTCCGGGTCCTACCGGGTGGAAGACGGAAGCGCATCCGCAACGCCCGGCGACTTTCACCTGCCGCGCAACGCCGCCGCCATCCACGACCATGTCGTCTTCCATCTGAGCGATGGCCGGGCCCGCGTGATCTACAACGACCCGCGCCGCTTCGGCTTCATGAAGCTCGTCGCGCGCGCCGGGCTCGAGGCGGATGCGAGCTTCAAGGGCCTCGGCCCGGAGCCGACCGGCAACAGCCTGGACGCCGATTATCTGGCAACCCGCTTTGCCGGCAAGACCCAGAGCCTGAAGGCCGCCCTGCTCGACCAGCGCAATATCGCAGGCCTCGGCAATATCTATGTCTGCGAGGCGCTGTGGCGGGCGCGGCTGTCGCCGTTCCGCGCCGCCGGCCATCTGGTGACGCCCGCGGGAAAGCCGCGCGACGGGCTGAGACGGCTCGTGCCGGCGATCCGCGATGTGATCGCCGAGGCCATCGAGGCCGGCGGCTCGACGCTTCGGGACCATCGCAAGACCGACGGCACGCTCGGCTATTTCCAGCATTCCTTCTCCGTCTACGACCGCACCGGCGCGCCCTGCCGGCACGAAGGTTGCGACGGCACCATCGCCCGCGCCGTCCAGACCGGCCGCTCCACCTTCTATTGCCCGGCCTGCCAAAAGGGTTAGCCGTCCCGCCTACTTCAGGAAATTGCTTCTGAGCAGGGACACCACTTCCTTCATCCGGCCATCGAACACCGCCTTGACGCCGAACATCGCGGTGGAGGCGACCTGGGAGACCTCGACCTTGGGCGGCATGACCAGTTCCATGCGGTTGACCTTGACGTCGAGCAACGCCGGGCCGGGGGCGGCAAGCCAGGCGTCCATCGCCGATCCGAGCTGCTCCGCATTGTCCGCGTGGAAGCCGGTAATGCCGCAGGCCTCGGCAACCCTTGAGAAATCCGGATTTTCAAGCGTGGTGAAATGGTCGACTAGTCCCTCGACGCGCTGCTCCATCTCGACAAAGCCGAGCGAGGAATTGTTGAACACCAGGAGTTTTATCGGCACGTCTTCCTGAACCAGCGTCAGGAGATCGCCCATCAGCATCGACAGTCCGCCATCGCCGCACATGGCGATCACCTGCCGGTCGGGATAGGCGAGCTTGGCGCCGATCGCCTGCGGCATCGCGCTTGCCATCGTGCCGTGCAGCAGGCTGTTGAGAAACCGGCGGCTGCCATTGGCCTTGAGATGCCGCAGCATCCACACCATCGGCGTGCCGACATCGGAGATGAAGATTGCATCGCTGGCCGCCTTGGCGTTCAGAATATTGGCGACGAATTGCGGATGGATCAGGCTCGGGTCGGGTTCATCGCCCGCCTCCTCATAGTCGGCCAGGTCCTCCTGCCATTCCTTGAGATGGTGGTTGAGATGCTTCTCGTCGGATTTTTCCCGCACCTTGGACAACAACGCCTCCAGCGTCGTGCGGGCATCGCCGACAAGGCCCAGATGGATCGGCGCGCGCCGGCCAAGATGCGTGGGATCGATATCGATCTGCACGATCTTGCGATCGGGATAGAACTGGGTATAGGCGAAATCACAGCCGACCGAGATCACCAGATCCGCCTTTTCCAGCGCGTTCAACCCGGCGCGGTTGCCGAGAATGCCGTTGACGCCGACGTTGAAGGGGTTGCCGGGCTCCAGCCATTCCTTGGCGCGGGTGGTGTGGACCATCGGCGCCTTGACCTTGCGGCAGAGCGCCACTACCGCCTCGCGGGCATCGCGCGCGCCGATGCCGGCATAGATTGTTACGCGTTTCGCCTGATCGACCAGTTCCGCGAGCTCGGCCAGTTCCTCATCATTCGGGCGCGCTACGGGCCGGGGCCGGTGGACCCGCCAGTCAGCCGAATCGGCATCGCTTTCCTGAAACATATCGCCGCTGACGATAACCACCGCCACGCCGCCCTTGGTAAGCGCCGCCTGCGCCGCCATCGCGACGATCCGCCGCGCCTGGGCGGGATGCGAGATATGCTCGCAGAAAACCGAATGCTGCTCGTAGATCTTCTTCTGATCGACATCCTGCGGAAAATCGAAGCCCTTTTGCGGACGGTCGACCTCCGAGGCGATCAGCAGCACCGGCGCGCCGTTGCGATGGCTTTCATAGATGCCGTTGACGAAATGCAGCGAACCGGGGCCACAGGTGCCGGCGCAGACCGCGAGTTCGCCCGTCATGTATGCCTCGCCGCCCGCGGCAAAGGCGCCCGCCTCCTCATGCCGGACGTGGACCCACCGAAGATCGGACCGGGACACGGCGTCGGTGAAATGGTTGATGGTATCGCCGGGTATGCCGTAAATGCGCCTGGCGCCCGCTTTTTCCAGCGTGTCGACGACAATCTCTGCTACGGTTTTGGACATGTGAGCGCTCCTTTCGCGGTTTTCTCCCGTTTTTCTGCGCGAACGCCGTCAGACGGCGTCTAAGGGTAAACGCACCGCTGGCGAAAATGAGCCCGGAAAAAAGCCGTATGCGCGTCTTTGTCGCCCCCTCGCCTGCGGAGCGGCCGCAGGCGGCCTCCTCACCTTTTACCGATCGGATGCAGCGCCGCGCCATTCTCCTCGAACGCGGAGATATTGCCGATCGTGGTGCGGGCGATATTGAAAAGCGCCTCCTGGGTGAAGAAGCCCTGATGGCCCGTAATCAAGACATTGGGGAAGGTCAGAAGGCGGGCGAAGATATCGTCGCGGATGACCGTGGAGGACAGGTCGCGGAAGAACAGGTCGTCTTCCTCCTCATAGACATCGAGGGCGAGCGCGCCGATTCGCCCCGATTTCAGACCTTCGATCACAGCGAGCGTATCCACCACCCCGCCACGGCTGGTGTTGACCAGCATGCGGCAGCGCCTCATCGAAGCGATTGCGTCCTCATCGATGAAATGGCGGGTTTCCGGCGTCAGCGGGCAGTGCAGCGTGAGGATTTCCGATTTTTCGAGAAGCTCCTGCTTGTCCACATAACGCGCGCCGAGCGCCATCGCCTCGTCATTGGGAAACGGATCGAAGGCCAGGATTTCGCAACCGAAGCCTGAAAAGGCGCGGATGACATTGCGGCCGATGCCGCCCGTGCCGACCACGCCGATCGTCTTGCCGTGAAGGTCGAAGCCGAGCAGGCCGTTGAGCGCGAAATTGCCCTCCCGCACCCGGTTATAGGCGCGGTGGATCTTGCGGTTCAGCGTCAGCACCAGCGCCAGCGTGTGTTCGGCGATCGCATAGGGTGAATAGGACGGCACCCGGGCGGCGGCGATACCGAGCCGGTCGGCAGCGGCGAGATCGAGCCGGTTGAAGCCGGCGCACCGGAGCGCCACCAATTCGACGCCCACATCCTTCAGGACCGAAAGCGCCGATGCCCCGAGATCATCGTTGACGAAGGCGCAGATCGCCTTCGAGCCGGCGGCAAGCTTCGCGGTCGGGGCGTGAAGCCCGGCCTCGGTGAAGATCAGTTCGTGCCGGCCCTCATTGGCCGCTTTCAGAAATTCCTCGTCATAGGGCTTGGCAGAAAAGACGGTGACGCGCATGGCGGCTCCTGTGGCTTGATCCCGGCCTCGACAAGTGTAAGGGCCTTTGCGGCAATGGCAATGGCCGTCGGCGGCGGCAAATCGGACGCTGTATCTGCTTTACCCCCGACTTTGCGGGATTTAAGCATTGACGGGCAGCCGGATTGGCTTTATATGCCCGGCCACAGTATTTGAAAGCTCAATGAGCTTCATCAATTGCTCCCGTCACAAAAGCGATCCAGGCCGGTCACGGCAACCGCGACTGACGGAGCTTGCGTCAGAATTCGAAGAGAGACTTATATGGCCAATACAACTTCGGCGAAAAAGGCGACGCGCAAGATGGCCCGCCGTACAGCCGTCAACAAGTCCCGCCGCACCCGCGTTCGCGGTTACGTTCGCAAGGTTGAAGAAGCGATCCTCGCCGGCGATCCGGAGCAGGCCAAGGCCGCTCTGGCCGCAGCCGAGCCGGAACTGGCGCGCGCCGCCAGCAAGGGCGTGCTTCACCGCAACACCGCCTCGCGCAAGGTCTCGCGTCTGGCGCAGCGCGTGAAGGCAATTTCGGCCTGATCCGAATTAGAATTGCAGACTTTTTGAAGAACCCGGCCTTGTGCCGGGTTTTTCGTTTTGAGTTCATACACTTGGCTATTGTGATGCAAACATTACGAACAGATGTCACTAAAATGACCAAGAACATCGAACCTTCTCAATGGCTTACGCGAGGTTTGCCGCATTTTCACCATTTTTGGGCCGCCGCGGTCCATGTAATAATGACATCTGAAAAATTTATTTTTTCCGGCATTTTCGTCCGACCGGTTTCAGACATATGTGAATCTAATTGATTCAAAAGCGATTCTTCCGAGCCCTTCCGCGGGGACCCAAACTCACGGGTAAGAGTCAATGCTGGAAGCGCCGAATCGGCAAAAAATCCTTGTTGAAATTGTCGGTCGTTCTTGCCTAAATGACCTCCGACAGCAGACGGAATGAGCTCCCGGATTTTTCGGGAGGGGCGTGTTCGACACAGGATACGTTGTCTTCCCGACGCTGGGAGCGGCGGCTTTTTGGGCGCCGTTTTTCCAACAATCACAGGTTGTTATCCGGTATTCGCCAGAATTCCGGGTTCGTTCCTGTGTGTCTTTTGCAAATGACCTACGAGAGCAGGGAGGGGAAGCAGAACTTCAAAACACAGAAACTCCGGACATTTTGCAGCCTGCATTTTCCGATACGAGGATCGGATGGCAGGCAAGCGGCGGAAAGTCCCAATTCCGGCGGAGAGCCGGACTTAAACGCATGCCGGGAAGACACCGGCAGCAGGGCGAAAACAGGCAGCGGGCGATATAAAAACAAGCGCGCGCCAGGGTGATGACGTTTGAAAGGCGGCAACG